>JAICBP010000082.1:197513-198452 GCA_021766785.1 Sulfurimonas sp. endosymbiont of Alviniconcha boucheti | reverse complement strand
AAATCTTCATCATCGAGTAAAAAGTACAAAAAATATTAAAAGATGGATTCTACTCATAAAGAGATACCCTTCACCAAAAGTATAGCATCAATTCCTGTAAGTTTCTTAAAAGCCTCATAAGATGTGGCATAATCTAAGCACTTTCTAGGTCTTGAATTTAGCCTATGTATAATCTCTTTTCTATTTACATCAATAAACTGCATTCCTTTGGGTTATTCCTTAATGATGTGAATCCAAGAAATAATATTTTTGATCATTATTACTCCTCAATAATCTTTGTAAGTTTTATAAAATTAATAGTTTCATTTGCTTTGTTGTAATCAAATTCAAAATATAGCCTAAATGATTCATTGTTATCACTGTGAAAATCTAAGACATCACTTCTTCTAATAATATCATCAAATTTTGTTTTAATATTATCATCTAATATTTTTACATTTAAATCATTTAATATTTTATATTCATTATTTTGAATATTTTCAGCTTTAAAATATTTTAGTTTGTGAGACGTATTAAATGGTAAAGGAGAGAATTCCTTCTCTATAAGTTTTTCTATAAATAAACCACTTGCATCTGCAAAGCAAAGATCTTGTTTGGCTTTTATTTTATATCTAAAGCCATATTTAAAACTTATATCTAATCCAGTTAGTATATCAAATGTACTTGAAGTATGATTAGAATCAACATAAATATATTCAAAGCTTTCTATAGAAGCAATCCGCCCCAAAAGATATCCCAAAGCAGGTTTCTTATAATACTCAATGAAACCAATTTGCGCTGTAGTTTGATTATTTTCTTCTTTGTTTGAATCATCACAAGCTACAAATAATATACCTATTACTAAAACTATAGTTAATTTAATTAGATTCTTCATTACTTTACTCTCCCTATATTTAGTATTCCTATCGTTTGATTATCTTCTGTTTCATTATCTTTTTC
>JAICBP010000082.1:184444-197442 GCA_021766785.1 Sulfurimonas sp. endosymbiont of Alviniconcha boucheti | reverse complement strand
TTTATACTTGTATATGCTACCACCATACACTATTGATTTAGAAGCTTCATCAGTGTTTGTATAGTGTCTGTCCCTATTTTGAATTAAATGCTATCGATTTGAAATTTTATAAAAAAACAAAAAAAAATCAATATATATGGAAAATGATAGTAACAAGTACAGGCGCTAGTGGAGAGTTAAGAACAATATTTCCTGTTTTAATCGCAGCTTCTAAAAGATATATTGGTATAAATACAGGTAAAAAAGTAAAAATTAAGCTTTATTAACCACCAATTCTAAAATAAAGTGCGATTTTTTGAGAGAATTTGATTTTTAAAAAAGTTCTCTTGACTTATTGGGGTAGTATAAGCCTATATATTATCAATACTCCTCAATAATCTTTGTAAGTTTTATAAAATTAATAGTTTCATTTGCTTCGTTGTAATCAAATTCAAAATATAGCCTAAATGATTCATTGTTATCACTGCGAAAATCTAAGACATCACTTCTTCTAATAATATCATCAAATTTTGTTTTAATATTATCATCTAATATTTTTACATTTAAATCATTTAATATTTTATATTCATTATTTTGAATATTTTCAGCTTTAAAATATTTTAGTTTGTGAAATGTATTAAATGGTAAAGGAGAGAATTTCTTCTCTATAAGTTTTTCTATAAATAAAACACTTGCATCTCCTACGCAAAGATCTTGTTTGGCTTTTATTTTATATCTAAAGCCATATTTAAAACTTATATCTAATCCAGTTAGTGTATCAAATGTACTTGAAGTGTGATTAGAATCAACATAAAAAAATTCAAATATTTCTATAAAAGCAATCCGCCCCAAATATCCCAAAGCAGGTTTCTTATAATACTCAATGAAACCAATTTGCGCTGTAGTTTGATTATTTTCTTCTTTGTTTGAATCATCACAAGCTACAAATAATATACCTATTACTAAAACTATAGTTAATTTAATTAGATTCTTCATTACTTTACTCTCCCTATATTTAGTATTCCTATCGTTTGATTATCTTCTGTTTCATTATCTTTTTCGTCTATTGATGATTCTGCATATGGGTTTTCTTTTGGTTTTTGAATCTCTCTTACCCTAGAGAGATTTATACTTGTATTGCTACCACCATACACTATTGATTTAGAAGCTTCATCGTTTGTATAGTGTCTGTCCCTATTTCGAAAATCTTCATCATCTATTCTTATATGACCTTTTTGTATTGCTTTTGAAAAGTTACTTGGTGTGAAGACACCATATCTTATTCCAATATTAGGAAAACTACTCATAGTATTTGATGCACCTGCTCCTTTACCTTTAAATAAACAAAAATATAATGTTGTATCTCTATTAGATTTATTTGGATAAATATTTCCTTGTGACCAATTTCCATTTCCGTAGTCTTCATTATCAAAATACCTAGTAAATGGGATACTTCCATTTGGACACTGTTTACCTAGTCTAAGTACTGCATAGTTATCATAAGTATCTAAGGACTTAAAGTTTTTACCACTAACTTTGCAAAATCTAAAAGTAGTATTTCTTCCTTGAGATATTGCACCCATCCATCCTCTATGGCTATTCCCATTTTGCGAATCTTCATCGTCCATATGAATAGTTATAAGTTCACCTAGACAAGTTGTTGTCTGTGGTATTACTCCTATTGATGTAAGTTCTGGGTACATCTTATTAATAGCTAAAATATCTCCTCTACTATATCCTCTTCTTTGCCCTATACTTTCACCATTTTTTGTTGTAATTGTAGGTTTACCATTTTTACTGAAATAATATTTACCGTAGTGCATAATAGAACTAAAATCATATGGACCAATATCACTTGAATATTTAATATGTCGATCAAAATTATGTTTAGCTATGTCTTTAATATTATTCCAATGTATTGTTATATAATTATCTCTATCTTCTCTAGATTGCTCATGCCATAAACCTAATGCATGACTCAATTCATGAATAGTAGAACCTTTTCCACAACCATGTACTACATTTAACCTTTGTTTTCCTCCTATCATTCCAACATATGACCCACAAGCTTCTTCATCACTAGCAATTTCAATATAGTTATTTTGACTACTTCTTTGTATAAATTTAACATATGTTTTTGATTCAATATACTTAATAGCATCTAAAACCATTTGTTTGGTAGCATTTGAAACGTTACTTTTAAATTTATAAGGAATTGTATTATCTTTCCATCTATCTCCATCTTTTGATACAGATCTGTTTTTACTAATCATTATATCACCTTCTATAATGTTAGCATTACTGCTTACTTCTAAATTTTGTCCATATAAATTTTGTCCATACAAAACTGAATCTGGGGTTTTTGCATTTAAATTTATTGACATTAAACTAAAGAATAATGTCATTGTAATAATGTGTCGCATGTTTCATCCTTTTTTAATTTTGACCATATAATATAGCCTTTCTAAAACTCATAATCTCGATGACTATTTAGTTAATAGATATTTAACTTAACTTTCGCATCTAAATCAAGCAAATCTTGAGTAGTGCTTCGTAGTGTAGTGATTATACTAGTAAATACCAAATTAAAACAACAAGCTAACTTACTCTATAATTTAGGTATTTACAAAACAAAAAAGAGACACCAGTAATTTTCACCTAACCGGTGTAACTTTTTCAAAAATAAAATACGATAATAGTGCAAACTATCTTAAACCAAAATTATGCTGTATATTTCACTTTACTCTTCCACCCGTTTCACTCCAAGCTTTCCACTTTTTTGAGTAGCTTTTTCATGGGAGAGAAGACTCCTCTATCTATCGCATTTGTGACTTAATCAAAAAAACGGGTGCTTGAAACACCCTTGAAACTATAGTATGTTGGTAGTAAACAAAGGTTTATTTATAAATGATTGTAAAAAAGCTCTAAAATATGTATAAATTGTCAATCTCAAAATGTTATTTCCAAAGGTAAAAGAAGAGGAATAAAACGATATTTTTAAATCATACAGAGATTAATACAACAATAAAATATCTTAATATTGATGATGATATGGAAGTGATTGACTATGAACTTTAAATAGAATTAATCTATATTACACTATAATCGTTTAATATATTTTACTATAGGACTACTAAATGAAAAATTTACTTAATAATCTTTTTGAGTTATCAAATAAAAAACTTCAAAATAGCAACAAAAGGTATCATCGTTTTTTATACGATGTATTATTAAAAAGTAATTCAAAATTTAGTGGTATATATGGCTCAAGAGGTGTTGGAAAAACAACACTTCTTTTACAAATTGCCTCATCTTTAGAATTACAAAGTGATGAGATACTTTATATATCATGCGATCATCCACATTTAGCAGATGTATCACTTTTTGAATTTGTTAGTGAATTTGTAAAATATGGTGGAAAGTGCATACTTATAGATGAAGTTCATGAGGCAAAAAATTTTGAACAAGAGTTAAAAAGCATATATGATTTTTTAGATATAAAAGTACTATTTTCAGGATCAAGTGCCATAAAACTAACAAATCCCAGCTTTACTAGACGATATGGCATGTATCATCTTCCGATTTTATCACTTAAAGAGTATTTAGAACTTAGTTTGGATAAAAGTTTCTCAAGTTTTAGTTTAGAAAATATTTTAGAAAATCATGTAGATATTTCAAACACTATTACTAAAGAGTTGGAAGATGAAAAGGTTTTAAAGCATTTTGAACACTATCTAAAAACAGGTGCTTATCCTTTTTATTTTGAAAACCAAGACAAATACACTCAAATGGTCTTGGATACAATCAATACTATACTTTATACTGATTTAGGCTCTATTTATAATATAACTGGAGATAAAATAAACAGTTTACGAAAACTATTAACAAGTATTTGTGTTTCAAATCCACTGGAATTAAGTATCGAAGCATTGTCAAAAAAGGTAGGAGTTTCAAAAGTAACTTTATATAAATACATTGAACTGCTACACAAGGCTGAACTATTAAGACATATTACATACGAGGGTAAACGGTTTAAATCTATGCAAAAGCCAGATAAATTATATCTTGCAAATACTACACTTTTTTCATCTCTATGTTTAGAATCAAAAATAGGTACTATAAAAGAGAGTTTTTTTACTTCGCAAGTAAATGCTAGTAGTTCGATCTATTATGTAGATAAAGGGGATTTTTTAGTGAATGAGAAATATACTTTTGAAATAGGTGGTAAAGATAAAGGATTTGAGCAGGTTAAAGATATAAAAAATTCATTTGTTGTAGCTGATGGTATAGAAGTTGGCTTTAAAAATAAATTGCCGTTATGGTTGTTTGGGTTTCTTTATTAGACTTCTTTCATATTACAGTTGACTTTTTTTATAATTAAGTAATATATGAAAATCAATAAACTAAAAAAAGATGGTTTTTTTCAAACTTTAAAAAGGGGGCTTTTTTGCATCCTATAGGTCTAAAAATAGAATCAGTCAAAAATGGAAACTTTATCATTGCATCTAAAGAAAAAGCTCTATGCAATAACTAAACGCTCACAGTGGTCAAGTGTTAATGCCCGCGGTGGTCAAATGGAGTGCTTCCCTACAAAAGGTATACTAAAAAATGAAAAAAGTTTGGAAGTTAAATAAAGATGTAGGTAAATTAAATATTGTTAGATATAATATTTATACAAAGAGAAGAAAAACTACGAGGAATTTAAGAATGACAAGTACACAACAACGAGCTGAATTACAACGCCAAATATGGCAAATAGCCAATGATGTAAGAGGTTCAGTTGATGGATGGGACTTTAAACAGTATGTTTTGGGTACTCTGTTTTATAGATTTATTAGCGAGAACTTTTCAAACTATATCGAGGGTGGAGATGATAGTGTAGATTATGCGACTCTTCCTGATAGTGTTATAACATCTGAGATAAAAGATGATGCTATAGATATAACTAAGCTAAATGTAGAGCTTAAAACTACAGTGGCAAAAATCGATACTTTGCGAAGTGAGATAGATAAAATAGTGCTGGAGATTGAAGCGTGATTTTAAATAATAAATTGGGTATCACAAATCAGATAGAGCTATCACAAGCAGAAGAGAAGATAAGTAAACAAAAGGCTAAACAACTTTTTGATTCTGATGATATAGTAAAAGTTGGTATTGGAACATTTGAGGGGTTAGTATATATTCATCACTACCTTTTTTGTGATATTTATGAGTTTGCAGGGAAAATAAGAGAGGTTAATATTTCAAAAGATGATTTTAGATTTGCTCCTGTGATATACCTTGAAGCTTCACTACAAAATATAGATAAAATGGCTCAAAGCTCTTTTGATGAGATAGTAGAGAAATATGTAGAGATGAACATCGCTCACCCATTTCGTGAGGGCAATGGAAGAGCCACAAGAATATGGCTAGACTTAATGCTAAAAAAAGAGCTAAAAAAAGTCATAGATTGGAATAGTGTAGATAAAGATGAATACCTAAGTGCTATGAAGCGAAGTGTAGTAAAAGATATAGAGATAAAGCATCTACTCAAACAAGCCCTAACAGATAAGATAGATGATAGAGTTCTGTTTATGAAAGGTATAGATATTAGCTACTACTATGAGGGGTATGCTCTTTTTAAGACTGAGGAGCTTTAGAGATGGGTGAGATAGTAGAAAACAGTACTATGATTTTACAACTAAAAACATTTGATAAAAATAGATTGATGGGAAGAATGGGGATGATAGATAGTTAAGGCTCAATTACCGCAATACGAACAAGCTAAAATCTGGCTAATTGATAATAGTGATAAATTGTTATAAAGATGAAATTTAAAATATTAAAAGAGATTATTTAAGATATGGAGATGAAATAATGAACTCATTTTGGAACAAGGGTGAAAAAGACATCATTCAAGGTCTTGATGTGCTTGGACTGCGTAGTATTGACCAACATATTGAAACACAACTTCTTGCTTCTATTACAACTATCTCGATTAGAGCTAGATACCTTTCTTTAATTCCTTGGGCTGTTGGTGAATTTTTTGATTCTCATAAAGATAAAGTGAACTTAGATAGTGATACTTTCCGACAACTGCTAATGCAGGTATTTGACAGACTTGAATTAGTTTTAATTTTAGCAACAAATTATGAAAAAAGCTTAGATTCCAAAGTTCTTGCTACTGGTATTATTGGTGCTGAAGTACATAAAGAAATTACTGATGAGTTTAATGAAAAAGGTGAGATAGATATTACCATTTTAAAAGATAAATCTACAGGGAATAACTATACGAATCCAACATATGGAACATACTACAATCCATGTAGAGGTTTTGGTTTGCTAGGGAGTTCAGCAACTGCCCCTGTAGCACTTCCACCAAATGGTATCGCTATTTACCAAGCACGAAAAAAAGTGATTCACGAAGATAGCGGAATTCTCTCGTGGTTACTGCATGGTGGACATTTAACAAAAAAGATGATTGCTGAAGAAGCTAAATACTTTTCAATTGATAACATAGATAGTATCCCTGAAGAGATGCAATTACTCCAAGAAGCTTTTATAAATCCATATACAAATGAATCTGAAGAAGTATTAGAAAGCTATACTAAGTTTAATGACACGATGGTGTGGACTTTAAACCAGTTAGATGAACCCAAAAAACCGCAAGAGCTTATTTATAATAATTATGATTACTGTACGACTGAAAAATCTGTCAACTTAAGTGAAATAGAGTTAGATTGGTTTGAATTTGAACTACGAAGACGTGTACATTTTTCTTTAGAGTTATTACTTAAAGCACTGTCCTATACACTTAATGAACTTAATGGTGCAACTGCTGTACAAGTAGTAAACAACTGGATAGAAGACATCAAGTTCTCAAACAATATAGAAGATGGTGTTGAACATTATAATGCAATAATGAGTGATTATCACAATAGTTTAGGTGATGATATATTCCATAAATCTCAAACTCCAGAGAACTCTTCAGAGCAAGCATTATATGCGATTTCTAGACTAGAGGTGTGTAGAAGACAATCTAGCAAGTTATTAGATAGTATCAGCACTGTAGAAAACGACTACATGAGAAAAGCATTTCAGATCCTCGATGAACTGCATACATCAAAGGTGTATGAATCTATAATAAAAGTCACTAATTTTTGTGTTGTCGAACCGCACCTGAAGACAACATTGCGAAAAATGGGGCAAGGGCAACAATGTTCATTACGATTCTTTCCTGAAGGGAAAAAGCTTGTACCTACAGGCATTGATACAAATGCTGGGGTGAGTGGTAGTAGACTAAATAATACAATTCGTATGATGTCAGATATTGGTATATGTGATGCTTTAGAGAATGGGAATTTTATCAAAAATGATATGAGTGACGATGTGATTAACAGATTAAGAGAGATAGCATGACAGAAGATTTACTAACATCAATAAGTAAAGCAAAAAATGTTCATAGTATTATTGTTTTAACACACAATATAGATTTCATCTTTATACAGACAGTTGTATTGAAATTCTTAAAAAAGATGGGCAGTCCATCACTTACAATATTTGCAGATGCTCAATGTGTTCAGGAAAGCTATGAAAATCAAAAGTTAATTATTCATGGTCTTGGTAAAAGATATAGAGTCGTTCCTGTAAGTTTAGACAGATCTTATGATAGATTTCACCCAAAAGCAGTTTTACTATCTAGTAAAGATAGTGCTTCTCTATATGTTGGTAGTGGAAACCTTACCTTTGGTGGTTGGCGACAAAATGCAGAGATTTGGAACAAATATGACACAAAAGAAGATGGAACAGCAGTATTTCATGCTTTTAAAGACTATCTTGATGGTATTATTAAGAGATTACCTTATACACAAAACATTGCTAATGCAATTAATAATGCATACAACAAAGAAACTGCATCTTGGTCTACCAACATGGAAGAATCTTCTGGATTAATTGGAAGAATAAATATTAAATCATCTCTCTTAGAGCAAATGAAAGTATATGTAGAAATAGGATGTGACAAATTAATTATTCAGAGCCCTTACTTCGATAGTGAAGGAAAAACAATACAACAGCTTAATGAACTATTCTCACCGAAAACAATAGAAATTTATGCTCAAAATTATCATTCTGAACTAACAGAAGAGATAATCAGTACACTTGAAGAGAATACAAGCATAGTTCCCACAAACTTTACACACTATGCACAAGATAAGCCTAAACAAGCATTTATACATGCTAAATACTATGCTTTCCTATATCCTGATAAAGCTATTGTTTTTTCAGGAAGTGCTAACTGTTCACAGGCTGCAATGAATACGAGTAGTATTAAAGTAGGTAATGCTGAATTGATGAGTGTCAAAGAGATGAGCTTGGCTGACTTTGATACACAATACAATGATGATATAGAAAAAGTTTCAGAGTTTACTCCAAAAACACAAGGCAAAGTTGAAGAGTCATATGATGAAATCATCACACATAAGCCTATACATATTCATTCTGCCCAATTTGAATACAAGCATATAAAAGTTGCTGTGACTGTTCATGAAGATTATCAAATAAGTGCTTCTAAAATTAATGATACTATCTATCCAGTTAAATATATAGAAGACAATCTTCTGCACATAGAAGGTTTTGAGAACGAACCTAGTAAATTATGCTTACTGTACAAGAATAAGCAAACTGAAGAAGTAGTATGTTCTGACGAAGTATGGGTTGATGATGAAAGAGAGTTGTCAACTTCGGCAAAAACAAGATCTTTAAGTGACTTTATTCAAGGCAGTAGTGAACTATCATGGAATCACAATGCTTTTGGTGACTTGCTGAAAGTCTTTAATGAGCATCTAACACATACTCCCAAAAGAGATGATTCACATGCACTAGGTAATGCAAGAACACATGACAAGGTAAGAACAGTATTCAATCCAAGTGATGTCTTTATTGATAGCTACAACTTCACATCAGTACATTCAAGTAGCTCTAACAGGGATGCCTTTGATATTCATGCAATTCTACGACAATACTTAGGTCTGTATAATCAGCATATTGATGTCGATGAAAAAGAAGAATTAACCCAGGAAGAGCTTCAAGAACAACTTGATAAAGACTCTATTGATATAAATCCTAAGAGTATGAATGATAACAATGCTAAAACAAAGATAGATGAGCAAGGTCGCAAAAAAATTAAAAAGCTGATAGAGACTTTGGTGGCTGCGTTTACTAATGAAGAGATTGTTGCAAATAGACCACTCTCATTATTAATAGATGACCTCAAGGTAGCTTCCATTATTTTAAGGATGGGATTAAGTAATGAATGGGTGACACAAGAAGAGTATTTTGATGCAAGTTATACCCTTTGGACAGAGTTCTTTTTCTCTTGTCCGTTAGATGAGAACAAGGGCTATATAGACTTGAAGCTTGATCAAGAAGATATTGATATAGAGGAACTGTGTTCAGCTGAACTTAGTGCAGCAATGCTCACGTGGTTATTTGCGATTGAACCATCAAATGATATTCAATACATTCGCTTACTAATATCTGCTATCCTTGTTCAGGCAAAATATAACTGGGTTTTCTTTGGAAGTGATTATAAACAAATAGATATTGAAATTAGGAAGCTGTTGGAAGCCTTTAAGCCTAAAGATATCAATAAGCTATCACTTGAGCACAGAGACTTATGGAATTTAATTAAGAATACGGGTAAAGCCTTTGCTGAAGTCATCAGTATAATTAGCCAACATAAAATTTCTGATTACAAAGACAGACTTCCTCTAAAGGAAATAGAAAAAGGTGAATTGTTATGGCAAGGTGGTGTAAACTTTTATATAGTAAGTACTAATTACAAGCGTCAATTCAATAAACAAAATAAATTTAGAGTTGATGTTATACCTCTTACTAAACTAAAAGAAGAAACATCTTTTTTGGTTAATTTTACAATACCAATTCATGACTTATTTGATTTGGAAGATTTTACCGATCTTGAAAATAGGCAGTATCTTCTTGATTTTATAGATACTTATTTAAAAAAGATGAGTTTTCAAACCCCCATTTTTTTAATTAAGTCCAACAATGAAATATCTTAATATTGATGATGATATGGAAGTAATTGATTATGGACTATAATATTATCGTGACAGTTTTATAAAAACTATGCTATAATTTAGTCACGATAAAAAGGGGAAGATGTTATGACAATCATAGATAAAATAGAACGACAAATAAATGCTTTAGCTATCGATGAAGTAGTGCCTTTTTCCTATATAAAATTACAAGATGTATCTAAAGATACTATTAGAAAATATCTTCATAGACTTCATGATAGAGGATTGATCTCTATTGAAAAAAGAGGTTACTTTAAAAAGATAGAACCATTTAACGAGTTTTTATTTGTGTATGGCTCTTTAAAAAAAGGTTTTGATAATCATAAATTACTTCAAAAATATGCAAAAAGAGTAGGCAAAGCCTCTACTGTTGGCAAATTTGCAATGTATGAAGATAGTTTTGGTAACTATCCATATTTAGTAAAAGAACCAATTACTAAAGTGATGGGTGAGCTTTACGAGATAAAACGAAAAGAGCTATTAGATAAAATTGATGAGTTTGAGGGAGCACCTGAGTATTACCAAAGAAAAAAGATAAAGGTAAAAACTCATAAAGGTGTAAATCTAGCATTTGTTTATATAAGAGAAGACGAAGAGATTCCAAAAGAACAAGAGCCATTAAAAATATGGGAAAACAACACAGACTATAAGGTACATAAACTTGATAGTTTTTTAGAAGGATTGTACTAAATGGTACAAAGCACCACAAAGCGATATACTGCACATAAGAACAATATTGATACACTAAAAATAAGTGAAAATGATTTATATCAGTTCGGGTGCGAATTTGAATTTTATATAGATACAGCTAAATATAATTTGCAAGATGCTATTGAAGAGATAAAAAATAAAATAGTAAATTTTACAGATGCAGATATTTTAGTCGACTTAGCAACACTGCCAACAAATAGTGATAAAAACTATTGTATTCAGATAAAACCTGACCAGTCGCTAGATGATAATGGTATAGAAATATCAATCCCTATTACTACTAAAAATGGTGTAAAGCATTATATAAATAATATTTTGCCACTTATTGAAGAGTATGGCTATACTAACGAAGATACGGGACTACATTTTCATATTTCTACTGTAAAACAAGATGGTGTTAATTTTAACTTTTATCTCTATATGCTTATGTGTCATGATAAAAACTTACTATCTTCTTGGCTACCTCGCAGTGGCTATAGTCAAAATGTGATGGATATATTGTCTAAAAATACAAAAGCAAAATCAAGAGAGATCAAAAATAAAAAAGGGACTATCTGGAATCTTGAAAAAATAGGTGTAAACCACATAGAGATAAAGGCTATTGGTGGAGTAGATTATCATAAAGAAGTAAATAAAATTATCAATGAATTTGAAAGATATGCTAAGTATTTTGATGCTGTTTTAAAAGGTGATGATATTGATTACAGACAAAGATTGATCAATGAGCATAAGCAATTAATTAAGTCTATAGATAGTAGCACTAAAGAAGAATTTTTACAGGCTGTGAATGAAGCTGGTTTGATAAACTAATATATAGAGCCACTTGCAAATTCAAACCAGTACAGGTGGCTAATCTCTCCTATCCCAATTTTTGAGATTAAAAAAATTTGGGAGTATGTCATAATTCCAACAATTTATCTCAATTTCGTGAAATTTCTATAAATTTGCCATTTTCACTCCGTGCTTTATGGTTTGACGATTTAAATTTTCTCTTTTTTGGCATTTGTTTTGTTTCTTGTCATGTCACAAGTTTCAAACTCTGATCTATGCAGATAGATAAGATACCAAACGCAAGAACAGAAGCTACTTTAGTAGCTCCGTGATAATAGATTATATTACATCCAAAGTCATCCTTTAAAAGTTTGTTTACTCTCTCTACCATGCTTCTTTGGTTATAGTGTTGTTCATCACAGTTTAGATGTTGGTTGATGTAAGCAAATGTTTCTCTTTCATGTTTTAGCAACTCAATTTTTGCTTTGAGTTCTTTTGAGTTTTTAGGGTTAATATCTATAATGGGGCGATGCCCCAATTTAGATGAATACTCCCTAATAATATCAGCATCATAGCCTGCATCTTGCAGATCATACAGGTAGTTTACTCTTTTGCTTGTCTCTTGCATCAGTGGCAGTGCTACAGAGCTGTCATGTACATTGGCACCTGAGTAAAATGCTGTTACTGGTACATCTCCATCAACCACTGAAATATGCAACTTGCCACCTATCCAAACTTCACGGTTGCCCTTGGAATTTTGCTTAATCCCTACACCACATTTGGTGGAGATGAGTGAGAGTTTTTCCTCTACACTTTGCATCTCTATCTGTTGCTCCAAGATTGTCGGCTTTTTGGCTTCTCTTGCTTCTCCCTTTTTAGGTCGCCCCTTCTTTTTTGGTTTAGGCTTCTCTTTGTCGATCTTTACAGGTTTTTCTCTCAGGGGAATCTTTGTGGCGTCTGTTGCATTATAGAAAAATGTCTTCTCGCTAAGATACTCCTCTACAAACCTCTCATGACTTTTTTGTGCTATTTGGAGTCTGCTCATTTCATCAAAAGCTCTACTAAAAGTTGATTCACTTGGAATCTCATTTGCATATCTCCATCCACATAGTATTCTTAGTGTTCTGTCAACATGTAGTCTATTGAGTAAGTCTCTTGTTGTTTGAAAATTGTACACACTTTTAGCAATAAATGCCCTTGCTATTTGTTCTCTATATTTTGGAATGTTTGTTTGCGAAGTGATGGTTATAAACTTTTCAATCTCTGCAAAATCAAGAACTCTGATGAGTTTAGCTTCTTTTGTGCTAAACTCTTTTATCCGTAAACTCTCCTGTAGTTCAGGAAATAATGAGTTCTCAAGATTGACTACTTTAAGCCACATTTTTGATAGAGTTGATATAATTTTAGACATAAGTTGAATCTTCTTTCTGTTGGATTTTTGTCGTAAAAAATTATAAC
>JAICBP010000082.1:136608-180431 GCA_021766785.1 Sulfurimonas sp. endosymbiont of Alviniconcha boucheti | reverse complement strand
TATAATGCCCCTAAAATCTAAGACAGCAATTCAGTAGAATTTATTTTCAAAAAAGTCAAAAACACTCTCAATACATACATAGATAATAAATCACTCAAGCACTTTATATTTGTCGAGATACCTTCGTTTGTGCGAACAATGCAGACCATACGCAATGAATCGGTACATGGTGATTCCACTTCACTGCAAGAGTGTAATACTATACGATCTGAAGTTATCGGTATAGGACAGAGTGGTATTTTAACAGAGTTACAAAGACATGGAAATATGATTTGATAAAAGCTTTAAAGAATCCTCTTGTGAATAGAAGGATAATATAATTTTTCAATCTTTTGCAAAAATAAGCAGATTTCTTACCATTTGTTGTAAAAAATTGTTGTAAAACTTTAAAATCCCAAACCTTAAAGCCCTTAAATAAGGGCTAAACTAGAAAAGAACTCACCAATCCAATAACTCCACCAAAAACTCCACCCCATACAACTAACCAATCAAGATGCTCTTTTATGAGCTTCTGTATCATCTCTTTTACTAGCTCTGGTGTAAGCTCATTTAAACGCAAATCTATGATGGATTCTATGGAACTAAATATATTTTTGTTTTGTGCTGAACTCCCTAAATGAGCTTTCATAGTTTCATTAAACGCCGAAGAATTTACTATCTTGATAACAGCTGATCTCATTTTGTTTGAAAAGGGTTCTTTAAGACTCTCAAGTGCTGATTCCCCTCCAAACATACCTAGCATTCCCCCAAATGAAGACTCTAACACAGTTTTAGAGAGTGCATCAAATGCAGGTGCGAAATCTGTCTCTTCTATAATTGGCTCTAAGTTTATCTTCTGCTCTTTATTAACGAAGAAGTTTTCTAACTGTTCAGACGTAAAAAACTCACTCATCATTAAGTTTTTTATAGACTCTTTAAAAGCTTCAAAGCGTAGAGGAATAACACCCGATCCATATAGAAAAGGTATCTTTTCAAAAAGCATATAGATGGCAAGTTGGTTTGTTATGGCTCCAGAGAGTGCAAACATCCCTGTAAAAAGGAGTAAAGTCCGCAACTCTAAAAAGACAAAAGAGAGACAAATAAAGACAAGTGCCACTAAATTTGTTATAAAACTTTTATTCAAAATCATATTACTTCCTTTTTCAAAGCGAAATTATATACTAAAATTGTATCATTAGAGATATATTTTACAAAAGAGCTAAAGAGATATGAAACCAGAAACTTACACACTTTTTGCAAACGAAGATATTGAAACTATTGTCTCTGCTATTGAAAAGGAACTTATAACTCGAAATGAATCATCTTTTTGGGCTGATAAAGTAATACCTTTTTCTCGAGCAGTTCTCTCTGTACTCATACCCTTACGAGACAATGACATCTTGTTTAATCCAGAAAACAGACCNACTGGAAAATTAGAAAGAACTTTTTTAGACGCAGAGAGTTGTGCAAAGTACAAAAAAATAGACTTAACACTTTTAGGAAATTATTTAGCTCACTACACGGTAAGCCTCGAAGATGAATCACTAGACTTTCCTATAGCAAACTACAACTTGCATCAAGGTGTAAGCAATGTAATCAAATCTCTCCTTTAAGAGATTATTCCTTAACATTACCCAGCCCTCCAGCAGTAAATACTTTTATTTGTTATTCGTATATGGATAGGTTTTCATCTTGAGATTTTTTGTTGCATACTCCATACCACCCTTGAGATTAATAACATTATAGTGCAACTCTTTAGACATCCATGGTGCTATCATTGAAGTTCTGCTTCCTGTGTGACAGATAATTGCAAAAGGTTTTGTAGTATCTACCTTTGCATTAAGTTTTGCTAAAAACTTATCAATATTATACTTTCCTTGAGCATTAAAAAACTCAATAGGAATAGCATCTTTTAGAAGTCCTGTCTCCTTCCATTCACCAACTGTTCTCACATCAACTATAGGAAGATCAGAGTCTAGTATCTTTTGTGTTATGTAGATAGTTTTCATCTCACCAAAAAGTGCGGCACTTAATAACATTAGTAATAAAATAATTTTTTTCAATCTATTCTCCAGAAGATATTTTTTTCTTGTATAATAATAGCAAAAATAAAATAATAGGATAAAAATGGCAGCATCTCAAAAAACAATAGACAATGCAAATAGACTTAGATATATAAGAGCTCTTGAGCGTTTTCATAAAGGCATAATCTCCTATCTTATGAATACAGAGGAGTTAACACACAAGGGATTTAACAAAAAAATAGACAACTCTCTTAAACTGCTTAAGCGTATAGAAGAGATAGATCTTTATAAGGGTGAGCTCAAAGATCTTCAAACACTTGTAAAGAAGATGATAAGCTATAAAGAGAGCAAAGAGGATATAGACAATATTAAAGAAGAGCTCCTATATGATTCTAACCAACTAGAGAAGTCTAAAAATGCTAAACGCTACAAAAAAGATAAACATGCAAACGCCAAGTATGATGAGTGGGTATAAATCGACTTATATAAAATACTATTTATTTAATGTGTCAGTAAAATACGTAGGAGCTTATTTTCACGTTTTACTATAAGCTCTAAGGAGTCTTCTTTTTCATAATCAATCTCTTGAGCTAAAAATAAGAAGTTACAATAATCTTTTTTTGTAAAGTTGAGAGTCTCTCTTGTACCTATTGAAAAGAGTCTATCTCCTATTTTTAACTTTGAGCTATAGGCTGGTGTCCCTTGCATAATAGCTGAGATATAAAGTCCATTCTCTTCACTCCAAAAAGTAAAAAATCCAAAACTTTTTTCTAAAACTTTTTGTATGATTTCTTCTCGTTTTTTTAGATAGAGTTTTTTAGTTTTAAAGTCTATGATGATAAAAAAATGCTTTAAAAATCCATTACCAGCTAAATTAGGAGAGTTCTCTTCATACCTAATAGGAAAGGAGTTTATCATAAGTTTTTTTGCAAGAGAAAAATTTTTGAGTAAAAAGACATCTTGAAAACTTTGCTGATTTGTACCACTGAGACTACTTGAGAAGAGCCCAATGATACGTTGAGATTTGTACTTTTTTTTGTGCAGTATCTGTGCTAGTTTTTCATCTTGAAACTGAAGTCCACCATTACTCCCTGTATCAAGCCCCATCCAAATTTTTTGTTTCTCTATTTGAAGAAAAAATTCTAAGGTATTGATGGCGTTTGTTCTAAGCTTTATTTTCGTAAAACCTTGCAATGATGGTAGGTTATCACTCACAGTCAAAGTTCTGCTTTCATAATCTATACCAATGATAAGCTCATGAAAAAAGTTGTAGCCAAGTACCCCATCAAACGCCAAGCATGAGAGTGGAAAATTTTCTATAAAATCATCACTTGCTACCTGAAAGTCATAAAATACCAACTCACCAATTTTGAGTTTTGGAAGCTGATAAAGTGAAAGTTTTTTCTCTTCTGAAAAGGCATCGAGAGTATCAAGATCCTCTTCCATCTTCACTAATGAGAGTTTTTTTATAAGTGTAGAGGGAAGAATAGTAAATGCACCTGTATCAAAGAGAAAAGAGTACTTCTCATCTTCTATCTCAACATCTATAAAAATAAGACCTGCTTTATATTCAAAAGGGAGAATAAATGAGAAATTTTTTGAAGAAAATTTACCTCTATTAAATGGGCTACTTTTTTTCTGAAATAGTTGAAACATTTTTTTCTCTTTCTTAAGGTGCATAAATTATAATCAAATATAATTCAATAACTGATTAAAAATAGATAAAATACAGAAAAAATATAGAAAAAGGGCACTCTATTAATGAAAGCACTTAAAGAAGCATTTACAGCACGTAGTAAAAAGATTAATAAAATCGAAAAAATAAAAGAGTCAAAAACACCACAAGAGGTATATAACAGACTTGATGAGTATGCGGCAAATGGTTTTGATAGTATTCCAGAGGAAGATAAATCCTATTTTTTGAAGTGTTTTGGTATCTACTACCGTCCTGCTACTCCTGAAAAATTTATGCTAAAGCTTCGCATCCCTGGTGGGTTTATGAGTGCAGAACAGGCTAGAGTAATAGGAGAATGTGCAAAAGAGTTCGGTCAAGACTATTTAGATCTTACAACTCGCCAGCAGTGTGAACTTCGCTATCTCTCTATAGAGTCTTTACCTACTATCATCAAAAAAATTGAGGCTATAGGGATTACAGCATACCAAACAGGTGTGGACAATATCCGTGGTATAGTATCTGATCCCTTTGATGACTTGGCGTTTGATAATGTCCTTCCATCACATAATATACTGCTCAATCTTCAAGATCTCTTTTTAAAAAATCCTGAGTGGATCTCAACCCTTCCGAGAAAATTTAACACTTCTATAACAGGAAATATCTCTAACCGTTGTAATGCCTACGGAAATGACTGCTGCTTTGTACTTGCTCAAAAAGATGGAATATTTGGTTATAACCTCTATCTTGGTGGTCGTGTTGGTATTATCGCAAGAAGTGCAGATATCTTTTTAGAAAATGCTTCAGAGGTGATCTCCGCATTTACAGCTATTTTAGAACTCTTTAAACACTACGGTTTCCGTGATAACCGAAACAAGAACCGTCTCCACTTTCTTATAGAAACAGTTGGAATGCAAGAGTTTGCAAAGTCTATCCGAGAGCAAGCGGGCATCAACTTTGCTCAAGCAGGTGAGACTATGTCCATTATGGATTATACAGAGCCAGATCATGGAAAGATACAGCTTCGGGATGGAACTATAGGGCTTCATGCAGTTGTACCATCAGGCATATTTACAGGAACTGATATGATAAACGCCAGTGAAGTGGCGACTAAACATGGAAATGGCGAACTCCGTTTTGATATGGAACAGAGTTTTTATATTATGGGTGTTAAAAATATAACTTTAGCATTAACTGAACCATTTTTTAAAAAGTATAAAAATATAAACACACCCTACTTCAACCACCTTATAGCATGTGCAGGGACAGAGCATTGCCCTTTTGGAGTCATCGAAAACAAGAATGATGCCATAGAGATGGCAACTTACCTAAGTGAAAAAGTACCACTTGATTCTGGTCGTGTACGTATGTATTGGTCTGCTTGTGTAAAAGGTTGTGGTATTCACGGTATGGGTGATATTGGTTTTGAAGGTTGCAAGGCAAAGATAGAGGGTGTTAATGGCTCTGGAGTGCATATCTTACTTGGTGGAAAACTTATGGGCGAGTCTCAAGAGGGACACAGTGTTATAAAATCAGCACCACTCAAATATGCAAAATACTATGTTGAATCTATTATGCTTGAGTACAAAAGACTTAGAAAAAATGGTGAACATTTTGAAGGGTTTTTCACCCGTGTACTCTCTCATTTTACAACAGCAAAAATTGGCTTTATGATGATGCTTCTGGCATATATGAGAGCAAAAAACATAGCTATAGAGTTTGGATTTGAGACAAAAGTAATGAGTGGTAAAAATGAGGAGTTTGAAGTCTTCAATCTTGGACGAAAACTCTACTATCTCCTTGCAAAAAAAGAGGCATACAGTGCTTATGATCGTTTCACAAATATCAATAAACGCGAAAAGTTAGAAGATATAAGAAAAATAGTTCCAGATATTGATGAAAATATAGCACAAATGTTAGACCTTATACTTCATAGTGATGAGAATAAACGAGCAGTTGTTTTCTCTGAGATAATGCCTTTTATAATGCTCTATACAAAATAAGTTTTCTACTCAAAATAATTACATTTGCATTTTCAGATAATCTCTATCTCCACATCACCACCAATTACAAGGTAATCACCTCTGATAAGCTTTGCACGTTTACGGCGTTCTACCTCACCATTTCTCTTTACGTAACCATCAGCTACAATCATCTTCGCCTGAGCACCAGTATCTACTAAATCTAGTACTTTTATGAGTTTAAAAAGTTCTATGTATTCGGCTTTTAGTTCAAATTTTATCATTATATTTATAATTCCCTAATATTTTCAATAAAGAAAAAAAGATAGCATATTCAAGTGAGTATCAGTTATAAGCATTTATAAGCTCCAATTTTTGTACTCTTGAGAGTTTTTTAATGGCATATTCACGTTTTGAAGCGGAACTTCTATCTTTGCTTTTTTCACTATAAATGAGTTTAACAGGTCTACGTAACCTCGTGTACTTAGCCCCTCTCTCAGAACTGTTATGCTCTTCTACTCTACGGCTTATATTTGTAGTTATCCCTGTATATAGAGTAGTATCAGCACATTTAAGTATATACACAAAATAGGACATCTTCAACCCTTGTAAACTATAGCTAAAAAGTATGCAATAAAAAATTATTCTTTATTTCACTGAAATTATTATAGCATAATAGATGTTAAGGGGTATATTGAGTTTTAAACCCCAATAATTCCACACCAGATTAAACAACAAGCCGACTTTTTTTATAATTAGGTACTTACAAGTGAAAAAGTCACACTCAAAGACTTAAGTGGTTTGTTTTTCTAGAGACATTATTGGAGTATTATAGTTCATATTATTCAGTTATATCACAGTTGTTATATTATAGTATAAAATATATCACATTTATAGAGTATTTTTTCAATTATAGGAGACACATGAATAGAGATAAAATTATAATAGTAGAAGATGATGAAATTACCTCACTCAACTTAAATATTTCACTCCAAAAATATGGGTACAGTATCATTGGCGTTTATGATAATGTAGAACAAGTAAAAATGAAAATAGCAACCGTAAACCCAGATTTAATAATTATTGATATCTCTTTAGATGAGAGTAACGATGGCATAGAACTTGCACAATATATTAAAGAAGAGTGTAATATTCCTTTTATCTACCTTACTTCTTATAGTGATGATGAGATCATAGAAGAGGCTAAACTTACTGAGCCTTATGGTTATATAGTCAAACCATTTGATCCAAGATCACTCCATGCTACTATACAGATAGCTCTTTTTAAATTTTCTCAAGAATATACACGTGCAAATACAGTCAAAACACTTCAAATAGATAAAAAAAATCTTGAAAATCTTCTCTATGCAAAAAGAGTTGCAGATACACCCATTGTCCCTTTTGGAGAAGAGTATCATTTGGACATTAATCTTTTTGAGACCTTCTATCAAAACAAAAAAATACGTCTTACGAAAAAAGAAAATGCTTTTCTACGTCTCCTTGTTGCACAACTTGGAAGTATTATCAGTTTTGACCAAGCAAGAGAATATGTATGGAGAGAGAATGGTGCAACTGAGAATAGTGTACGAACTTTAGTGTGGCGTTTACGCAGTAAACTTCCTACAGATGTCATAAAAAATGCTTCTGGAATTGGCTATTTTATAGAAGAGTAAGCTATACTATTGCTATTGTTTTAAGTGCTTTTTTTATTTTGTTAAGAGATGCTTCATAGTCAAAGTTCATACTCCCTTGTTTTGCAAACTTTTCCATATCGTTAGAAAGAGTTTGTAAAATTTTTATACGAAAATTACCACTTGAACCTTTAATAGAGTGACTTAAAAGAGAAATAGTTTTCAAATTCTGTTCACAAATTGCTACCTCAAGTTTTGGAATTATTTTCTGCATCTTTTTCAAAAAGAGTTTCAGCAACATTAACAGTTCTTCCTCATTTAGCATCAGTTCTTTTGTAAGCTTTTGTATATCTAGTCCAACAATTGTCTCTCTCCTTTCACTTCTCTGTATCTCTTGAGTCATCTCTTTACTCTTATCCTCTTTGAGATAAAGAGAAAAAAGATGTTCAAAATCTTTAAGAACCAAAGGCTTTCCTAAGAAAGTATCAAAAACATTTACTAGATCCCTCTCTTTAACTTCTTGGACAACATTTGCTGTTAGAGCAGATATTGGGGTGTGTCCTTTTCCTATTTGTTGTTCATACTCTATAATCTTTTTTGCACACTCTCTACCACTTAGTATTGGCATCTCTTCATCCATAAGAATAAGATCATAGCTATTTTTTTCATAAAGCTTACATGCCTCTTCTCCATTTTTTACAATATCAAAACTTAGCCCATACCTTGCAAGTACTATTTTAATTAATGCTTGATTTACCTCATTGTCTTCTGCAACGAGTATATGCCCTTTATACTTCTTCAATATACTCTGTTTATGGTTTTGTATGCTATTTTTACAAAAAAGTGTATGAAAAGCTATATATAGTTTTGAGTAAAAGAGAGGAAAGACAACACTACTGACATTAGCGACTTCATCATAAGTATCATGCTCTTTACACATCAATGCTATAAATTTTTTATCACCTCTGTTTATTGCTTCTCTCATCTCATAAGTACTCTCTTCATACACAAAAATACAAATATCAAAAGGAGATTCAAGATTATCTACAAGTGTTACATCCATTTCAAAGAGATTCGCATATCTCAAGAAAGTATCATGTTTGTAGTCTAAGCACTTCTCTTTAGCATAGAGTATCAGCTTAAGTTGCTTAATCTCCTCTATACTATTAAAGAAAGAATTTATTTTTTTAGAAGCCATAAGAGGTAAAGTCAGAGTAAATGTACTACCCTCTCCCAAATCTGAAATGAGTCTAATATTTCCTGACATCTTTTGTGCTAGTTGATGACTAATGGATAAACCAAGCCCTGTACCACTTTTATGTGAAGTATCTTTATCCTCCACCTGTGTAAAAGCTTTAAAGATATACTCTTTATCCAAAGATGATATACCTCTACCACTATCTTTTACAGATATTTCTAAATTTCCCTCACGATAAAAAGCCTCCACTTGAATAAATCCATGCTCTGGCGTAAATTTTACAGCATTACTTAAAAAGTTTGCTACTATTTGCTTCACCCGTAATGCATCTCCATAGAGTTCACTAGGTATTGTCGGGTCAATAAATGCATTAAGAGTAATACTTTTTATACCTGCACTTGCTACAAAAAGTTCTATAGTTTCACTAAGCTCATCATGTATATTAAAATACTTTTCATTTATGGTAAACTCTTTAGTACGAAGTTTAGAGAAATCAAGAATATCATTAATAATACTTAAAAGATGCTCACCACTGCTATGAATAACGTTTAAATAATTTCTCTGCTTAGAAGTCATATCTTCATCTATGAGAAGATTTACAAATCCTAAAATAGCATTAAGAGATGTTCTTATCTCATGGGACATATTTGCAAGAAAATACTCTTTTGCTTGAGCATCTCTTAATGCATCTTGGCGTTCATCTATAAGCTTTTGAAACATTGTATCACTGTAGAACTTCAAAAGTCCCTTGAAATTTTTATCAAAAATATAAGAAATTTCATCGCATAATTCTTTTGAATATAAACCTGCATCATAAGAAAAATCTATCATAGCCTTTCTAAAATGTGAACAAATTTCAAAAAGTTCATCGCTACTAAGTTCACATTTTTTAAAGTATGAAAGTAGTTCTTGCATCACAGGACAATTGCCAATTGCAACATTCCTAGAAATTATACCCATAAAGTAGTCAAAGAGACCACTTGCATACTTACAAAGAAAGTACTCTTGTTTGATTCCATGAAGTTTTAAAATAGAGAAGGGCTTCTCGTATGTCACCCACTGAATAAGGATACTCTCTTTATTTGCTATAAAAGTTCCATGTACTCTGCTAAGTGTCTGTATAGATTCAGATATATAATACTCCTTAAGATGAAGGGATTAAAATATAGGAGGCTACATAAAGCAATGTTAGTTTTATCAAAGAGATAAATAGTGTTCCTATTATATTTCCTATCTGACAAGAGGTACATGAGATATATTTTTTTCCCTCATATTGTGCATAAAAAAAGTAACATATATTAAGAAAAAATACTACTAAAAAGCCATAAGACTGATACTCCCACATACTCTCTAAGATGCTCTTCTCTTCAATAAAGAGAGAGCTTAAAGCTATACCGAGCATAAGTAGCATAAGAAAATTTATTGCTTTTAAAATTTTATCTCGAAAAAAAGTTGTGGGGCAATAATCTTTTATTCCTATATTTGTCCCATATTCAAGTTTTAACTCAAACTTTTCTCTCTCATCTTTAGAGAGTTTTTGAATAAATGTTGCACCAAAGAGATAATCAAGTTTTCGCTGTAGAAGTATTGCTAAATCTCCTTCTGCTTGTAGAGAACAATTTTTCGCTTCCCTATCTTGATAGACTAAACTTACTTTTTCAAAACGAGTCACTTCAGCAGTAAGTTCTCCATAATATGCAGTTTGCTCTTGTGTTGTGATTTTACCACTATGCGTTATAAGTGAAGGATTTATAAGTTCTAAAAAACTACCATCTCCATTTTTTATAAGAATAACATTATGATAATCACCTATTTCAAAGGCAGAGAGAGCTTGTAAATTATTTTCATTAATAGTATCTTTAAGATCATCTATTAAGGTAAACAACTCTTCATTAAATAACCGTACATTCACACCAAACTCAATACTTAAAGGTGTTGGATATTTTATTATCTCTTTTATCATATTCAAACCTTTATGTAACTAAGATATATATGGTATACCATGAGTAAAGCTCATGGCTCCATAATTAATGGCTTTTACCCACAACAACAATCATTTTGATATTAATAGCTACAAAACGAATAAACTGCCAAATCACACAAGTACGCATCTTTCTTGCAAATGTTCCTGGGATCATCGTACGATTAAAGTTATCACTCTTTTGAAAGTTAATTTCTTCTTTTCTCATTTTTATATCCTTTTATATTTTTTATATTTTTTATAATTTTACTTCTTTGACTATTCAGGAATCAGAGTCCATCCTGGTTGAAGTTTAGCTTTGTAGATAAACAAGTGATGTAGAATATGTTTAATCCAGTGTCCCGCAAGACCAATCTCACCAAATGTATAGTCAGTATCGCGACCAGTTCCAGGATACTTCTCAAAGTCAGGTACTACAGGGTAAACCGTCATAGCAGCAGCTGTACCAGTGAAAATACCTTTACCAGCAGAAGCAACACATGCCGCACCCATTTCCGCCATAGAGGCTTCATGTAGATGAGCAGAATCACCTTTTTTAATTAGGTCACATATAGAGTGTGCAACTGCTTTACCGATGATACCTGAAGGCATTCCTGTTCTAGGAGGAGTTGGATTAATTGGCGTTCCATTTGGAGAACTCATCGGTTTAGAGATAATATGTGGAGGAGCAAATGCAATACCTGCTGCAAACATATTTGAGTATGTTGGGTTTTGGTATGTTCTTGGCCAATCAGATGCTTTCCAGTTTTCATAAGCACCAGCACCATAATTTGCATCCACTTTCATAAAGCCATTTGGAGCAAACACTGTATCTGTAATATCTTCACCAGCTTTATCATATGCTTTAATACCTACCCCAGCAAATGGTGGGATAAGCATTGCAAAATCAAACTCCTCTTCACCTTTAGATCCATCAAGAAGTTCATACTCAACTTTTCCAGCTTCTACTTTAGAAGTGTGTGCACCAATTAGCCATTCAACATCACGTTCTGCAAAAAGAGACTCTGCAAAAAGCTTTGAACTCACGACATAACCACCAACTTTCAGATGAAGTCCACCCATACCAAAGTCACCTAAAAAAGACTCATTTGAGATCCATTTCATATCTGCCATATCTCGAACACCAGCTTTTCTCAATTCATGCTCAATATTAAAGATATACTCAAATGCAGCACCTTGACATGTACACATTCCATGACCAGTTCCTATTAAGAACTTTTGGCGTTCCCCTTTTTTCATCTTTTCAATAGCTTCTTGAAGCTTATGAGCGGCATGAACTGCATGATCTGCTGTACAAACAGAAACCGTGTGATCACCCATTTGACCTTTACCATCACCTAAACCTGGGGTAGCATCAAAGTTAAGTTTTGGACCAGTTGCATTTAATATATAGTCATACTCTACATTTTCGCTCTCTCCAACTTTATCCTGTCCAGTGTACTCAATAGTTACAAAGGGCTTATCACTTGATGTATCTCCTTCTGGATTAAGCGAAACTGCTTTTGCTTGCTTATAAGTGATCCCAGCTTTTGCATAGACACCTGCAAGGTCAAAAGTAACTTCTTCTTTAGTCATTTGACCAACACCAACCCAAATGTTTGATGGAATCCAGTTCCATTTAGCATTTGGAGTAACTACTACAACTTCATGAGCTGAACCTAACCATTTCGCGGCAAAAGTTGCAGCTGTATGACCTGCAACTCCTCCACCTAAAACAACTAATCTTGCCATCTGTATCATCCTTCTTTGTTAAGTTATAAAAAAACTTTATCAAAATTTAATCATAAAATCATCACATTGTTTATTTTAGTGTTTTACTAATTATTTCATAGCTATTTTTTGAAAGTCCATGTGTAGAAACTACACGTTTTAACTCTTTATGCATAAGTGATTTATTTGTTTTATTAATATTTGAATAGATTTTAAATGCACCTGCAAGCCCTGATGCAATCTGTGCATTAATTCTATCTATCTCTATTATCTTATCTGCAACAAAAGTATATCCTGAACCATCTTTTGCATGAAAATGTTTATAGTTTCTTGCAAATGCACCAATAAGAGAGCGCACTAAATTTGGCACTTTCTCATCATATATACGGTCATTTTGAAGTTCTACTACCCTAGAGAGAGTTCCCTCTCTCTCACAAGAAGCCACAAGAGAGAGATACTTGCTCATGACAAGTGTTTCTTCTTTATATTTATTATAGAAGTCATGCAATGCAACTTTTGCTAATGAAGGAAAGCTATTTATCTCTATCTCTAGTGCCACAACTCTATCACTCATACTCTTTGACTCTTCATACTGTCTCTGTACTAATACTTCTATCTCCTCATTTTCTAAACTCGCTAGTATAGAGAGTACTCTATTTTTCAAGGAGCGTTTTGCCATACTATGGCTATCTAATTCAATATCTCTAGTATGATTTTCTTTATAAATTAAAAGAAGTTTTTTTTCAAATGTGCAAGCAAGATGTTTTAGCAATCTCTCTCTAGCCACATATATTGGTTCAAAATCTACTTGCTTTTGACGTTGCATCAACGTAGAAACAGATGGTAATTCTAAAAGGAGTGCCTTATATGAAAGATTTATATCTAAGTCAAGAAGATTTCCAAATGATGCGACAAAAAGGGGATCAATCTCTTTGCCTTGCATCATCGCCTCTAAAGTCTCTATTGCAAAACTTTGTGTTGCTTCATACTTAATAAAGCTATTCTGATCATACTGCATTAAAAATGCAAAATTTACATTTTTTTGATCTACAATAATAGGTGCACTAAAGTCCCTGTTTATGGAAAGTATCGGTTTTTCATGGAGACCTCCATATACAAATGTTTCACTCTCTTTAGAGATAATAAGTGTATCATTTACCAACTCTACCCCTTTCTCACCAAGAAGAGCTATTTTCAAAGGATAATAAAAAGGTTTTTGCTTTGATCCATCAGTACCATCAGGGATATTTTGGGTAAGTATGAGACTATAAACGCCATCTTCAAAACTCTCTTCTACTTTAAGTCTCGGCGTTCCACTCTGGTGGTACCAGTTTTTAAACTGAGTCAAATCCTTACCGCTTGCTTTACTCATAGCCCATAAAAAGTCATCTATTGTAACTGCCTGTCCATCAAAACTCTTAAAATACAAGTCTGTAGCCTTTGAATAGTTTTTCTCTCCCAAAAGAGTATGTATCATTCTTATAACTTCAGCACCTTTCTCATAGACTGTAGAGGTATAGAAGTTATTCATACTTATGTAGGATTCTGGCTGTATTGGGTGTGCTGTGGGTGAAGCATCCTCTACGAACTGGCGTTCACGTAGCTCCTTGACATCTTTTATGCGTTGTACTTCAGTTGAGTTTAAATCTGCAGAGAATGATTGATCACGGAAAACAGTGAGACCCTCTTTAAGGGTAAGCTGAAACCAATCACGACAAGTGATACGATTTCCTGTCCAGTTGTGAAAGTACTCATGTGCAATAACAGACTCAATAGCCATAAAATTTGCATCTGTTGCTGTATCTGTATCTGCTAAAACATAAGCGGAATTAAAAATATTAAGTCCTTTATTTTCCATAGCTCCCATATTAAAACTATCAACTGCTACAATATTGTAAATCTCTAAATCATACTCACGAGCATACACTTCTTCATCCCATCGCATAGCCTCTTTGAGTGATTTCATGGCATGGTAGCATTTCGATTCATTTCCTATATCACAATATATATTTAGCTCTATTCGCTCTCCTGAAGCTGTCATATACTCATCGCTAATGCTACCAAGATCTCCAGCAACAAGTGCAAATAGATAAGAGGGTTTCTTATGTGGATCTACCCAAGTTATGCTATGGCGTTTATCGAAATTATTATGATATTTTCGTCTATTTCCATTACTTAGAAGTACTGGATACCTCTCTTTATCTGCAATAATAGTAGTAGTAAATACACTCATAATATCAGGACGATCAAGATAGGGTGTTATACGGCGAAAACCCTCTGGCTCATTCTGAGTACAAAAGATAGAACCTGATTTATACAGACCCTCTAGTTCTGTATTGTTATCTGGATAAATTTTATTAACTATTTTAAGAGTAAAAGATGTGGGAACATTAAGTATGCTAAGGCTCTCATCTTCAATAACATAACAACTTTCATGAAGTTCTATGTCGTTAAGATAGAGTTCAATAAGCTCCAAATCAACACTATCTAAGCGTAAATGTTTCTCCTGTTTATCCTCTTTATTTATCTTCATAGAGTTAGTTACTAAAGTCTCTTCTTCACCCAACTCAAAGATCAAATTTACACTCTCTATACTAAATGAAGGTTTTTTATACTCCTTTAAATATATCGCTTTTACTTCTCTCATCTCTTATCCTCTTTGTAACTTCCACAACGTAATCTAGTAAATCACAAGTAGTACTTTGTAGTGTAGCAATTATACTGATAAAATCCTTATTGTTCTGTACAACCCCAGTTAGATCCCATGTTCAGCGTCTTTCCATCANGATGCATTACCATTGACATTACGAATTCCAGTAGTAGGTACTTTTAGGAAACTGTGACTTAATTATAAAAGAGTTGACTCCAGCGAGAGCGGGAATCAAAGGATTAGTAACACGAGTGTGTTAGTCTTTTATACAACGGACAGAGAACCCATGCCCACGGTAGCTACTAATATAGTCAGTTGTATGCATATCACCACCACGAAGCCATAGGATATACGTGTCTTGTGCGTTTATTATTGAACCAGTCCAGTATGCTCCGCCATCACTTGTATAATTTACACTTCCGTCTTGCACGCGCGCTCCAGCTGCAGACAGTTTCAGGTCACTTGACATAGAACCGTTATGATCTGGTGAGCTCCAAGTTCGTATCTCTACATAAAATTCATGAGCAGTATTATATGCTTTATTTGGCTTTAGTGGCAGTCTATATCCTGCTGGACAGACACTGTTTGCGCTTGATTCGCTTGCCCATAGAGTATCATCTTGGTTTACTCTCCAATCACTATTTTCTTCCCGATCAGCGATGTCAAATGTAATAAAAAGTGGATCAGATGGTTCATCAGCTTTTGTAGATGTCTCGCCATATTTTCCAGTTCCTGAAGTGCTACTTGTCCAATTTATTAACTCATGCCCATCTGCTTTTCTTCCCCACTGAAAGAGTGAACCGTAAGCTAAGTGGTCATTATATGCAGTTGCTTGTTGTGATGCATTGTAAGCACTACTATCTACATTTGCATAATCAGCACCGAGGTTGTTATTTAACCATGTTCTTCCTGTTTTAGAGTTTGTTACTGGAAGATAGACAAATCTATGCTCAAAGACTCCATTTGTCTTTTTGAAAAAGCTTCTATCTAGTATAGCATGTTCAGGTAGGTTTAAAGCATTCACTTCATCTATCATACTCTGCACTTCATCTACTGTAGCAGGTGAGCTAATGTTAGTATCTGCACTTGCTATATAGCTACGATAGGTATCTTGATAATCATCATTTATATCTCTAACTTCGGGAGTAATAGCTTTTAGTTGTGCGATGGTTATAGTTGATTTATTATTACTGTGTTCATTACCTATCTCTTTGAGAATACTAGCTGATCTCTCTGTTTTTATACAACGGACAGACATTCCAGACCCTCTGTGGGTGGTATCATGTAGAATAAAATCTTTCGTTCTGTAGAGGAGTATGTTACGCGCGTTACTTACAGTACTATTATTACCGTCACTAGGGACGACTGAACTGGTCCAATAGTCACCGTGATTCGCCATCCAGAGAAGATTACTGTCAATCCAATGGAAGCCAGCTAAAGGTAATTTTAGATCACTTGACATAGAACCGTTGACATCTTTTGAGCTCCAAGTGTTTATTTCTACAGCAAACTCATTGTCACTATCATCTGCTCCATTTAGATCTAGTGGCAGTCTGTATCCTACCGGACAGACATTGTTTGCGCTTGATTCGTTTGCCCATAGAGTATCATCTTGGTTTACTCTCCAATCACCGTTTACTTTCCAATCAGCGGTGCCAGATGTAATAAAAAGTGAATCAGATGGATCATCAACTTTTGTAGATGTATCGCCGTATTTTGCAGTTCCTGTAGTAGCATCTGTCCAATTCATTAGCTCATGCCCATCTGCTTTTCTTCCCCACTGAAAGAATGAACCGTAAGCTAAGTGGTCATTATATGCAGTTGCTTGTTGTGATGCATTGTAAGCACTGCTATCTACATTTGCATAATCAGCACCGAGGTTGTTGTTTAACCATGTTCTTCCTGTTGTATTGTTCTTTACTGCTAGATAGACAAATCTATGCTCAAAGATTCCATTTGTCTTTTTGAAAAAGCTTCTATCTAGTATAGCATGTTCAGGTAGGTTAAGATCATTTACTTCATCTATCATACTCTGCACTTCACCTCTTGTAGCAGGGGAGCTAATGTTACTATCTGCACTTGCTATATAGTTACGATAGGTATCTTGATAATCATCATTTATATTACTAAGTGCTGGAGTAATAGCTTTTAGTTGTGCAACTGTTATAGTTGAGTTATGATCACTATGTTGAGAACCTATATATCCTAGAATAGTAGCTGTTCTATTCTCATCAGTATTGTTATCCTCTCCAGGAGGATTAGGGTCAGTTTTATTCTCATCAGTATTTTTATTCACTATTTGAGGGATAAGGTTGTTATCATTAGTATTACAACCACTCACTCCTATTCCTAGGACAAGAAGTGCCGCTAAAGTCTTCTGTTTTAGGTTCATCACGTTTCCTTTTTTTGATGTTAAATAAAAGTTTTTCTCTGAGCTATCTGCTTTGATATTACTTTTATTTCTATAACTAAATATTTGATTAATGTAAAATAATCAAATATCAACTCGAGCTTAACTATACTTACCCCACAAAATTACATAATAGATGTAAACTTCATAAGATAAACATTTTAGTATTGTATCATAAAATTTTACATTTGTGACTATGCAACTATTGGAATGAATCAACAGTGGAGTAGTGAAAATTTAGTAAAAACAAGATAAGATATCAGAACTATTCCCATAGAGATTTTTTAAGTTCTAAAATCATTATGAGAAAATGAGCTGTTTGTGAAAAATTGAATTTGCAAACTGCTCTAAAAATAAAACATAGAAGTTACAAATATGCTCAAAATTTTACATTTGTGACTATGCAACTATTGGAATGAATCAGCAGTGAAGTAGTGAAAATTTAGTAAAAACAAGATAAGATATCAGAACTATTCCCATAGAGATTTTTTAAGTTCTAAAATCATTATGAGAAAATGAGCTGTTTGTGAAAAATTGAATTTGCAAACTGCTCTAAAAATAAAACATAGAAGTTACAGAAATGCTCAAAATTTTACACTCTACTCTAATTACTGCACTTTTTTGTAGTACTCTTTATGCTGGAGATATTCATGTTCATATTGTCGGAATAGATGAGGATAGGGGTACTATAATGGTAGAACTTTTCTCTACATCCCAAAAAGAGAGTTTTCCGATACCAAGAGAGGCGATAGAGAAGAGAGTTAAAGCAAATAAACATGGTGTAGATGTAGTGTATAAGGATATACCTGCTGGTGAGTATGCTATTTCCACTATTCACGATAAAAACAGTAATGGTACAATGGATAGATATCTTATAGGCATACCAAAAGAGCCTTATGGAAATAGTGGAGAGTACACACTATTTAAACCCAATTTTGAAGACTCAAAGTTTGCTCTTTCCCTAGAGGATATAAACTTAACTATAAAACTGCACTAAATTGCATAAAAGATATTATGATTTTACTACCAATTATAAAGTGTTAAATCTATAATGTCTAAACCATCAGTTCCATCGGCGACATATGCTTTTTTACCATTATTTGATAAAACAGCATCTAACGCAAAACCTATAGTATTATAAGAGCTAAGTTTGGTTGGGCTAGCTGGATTAGTAATATCTACTACAACCAAACCACTCTCCCAAGCTGCCAAATATGCTTTCGTACCATCATGAGATAGAGAAACATTCAATATATAATCAATACTCTTATAAGCACCAAGTTTGACTATGTTAGTTGGATTACTAATGTCTAGTATTACCAAACCATTAGTTCCATCTGCCACATATGCTTTTGTGCCATCACTCGATAGGTCAACACCCCAAGCATAACCAAAAGTAGCATAAGAGCCTAGTTTGATTGGGTTGGTTGGATCGCTTATATTCACTACAACTAAACCCTTATTCCAATCAGCTATATAAGCCTTTGTGCCATCACTTGAGAGAGAAACACTAAAAGATTCACCAGCAGTATTCAAAGAACCTAGTTTAGTTGGGTTAGTTGGATCACTTATATCCACTATAACCAAACCATTATTTAAATCTGCCACATATGCTTTCGTACCATCATTTGACAAAGCAACATATTGAGCCTCACCAATAGTATTGTAAGAGCCGACTTTCGTTGGATTTGCTGGATCACTAATATCTAGCACGATCAAACCGTTCATTCCATCTGCCAAATATGCTTTTGTGCCATCACTTGACAAAGCAACATATGTAGTCCACTTAACAGCATCATAAGAGCCAAGTTTGAATAGGCTTGTTGGATCACTGATATCCATTATTACAAGACCATTATCTCCATCTGCCACATATGCTTTTGTGCCATCACTTGAGAGAGAAACACTCCGTGCATTGCCAGCAGTATTGTAAGAGCTATATTTGGTTATGCTAGTTCCATTACTGATATCTATTATTACCAAACCTTTGAGGAGACTCGCTATATATGCTTTTGTACCATCACTAGAAAAAGCAATACCATTTGCCTCAATAGGAGTACTAAATAAGCAGAATTTAGTTGGGTTAGCTGGATCACTGATATCTACTACAATCAAATCGTTGCGACTTCCTAGTACATATGCTTTTGTACCATCATTTGACAAAGTAACACTTTTAGCAGAAGTAGCAACACTGTAAGAGCTAACTTTCCTTAAGTGTGCTGGATCACTGACATCCACTATAACCAAACCATTCTTTCCATCCACCAGATAGGCTTTTGTACCATCACTTGATACAACAACATTATTTGTAGAATTATCAATATAATAAGAGCCAAGCTTGGTTGGGTTGGCAGAATTGCTTACATCTACTATTACGAAACCATTACGCTCTTTTGCCACATATGCTTTTGTGCCATCACTCGATAGGGAAACAGCAATAGCTTTACCAGAAGTATTGCATGATCCAAGTTTAGTTGGATGAGCTGAATCGTTAATATCCACTACTACAAGTCCATTATCTCCATCTGCCACATATGCTTTTGTACCATCACTTGATAAAGTAACATCTTGAGCCCTGCCCTTAGTATTGTACGAACCAAGTTTAGTTGGATGAGCTGGATCGTTAATATCCATGACAACCAAACCATTAGTTCCATCTGCCACATATGCTTTTGTATCATCACTCGATAGGGAGATACCACAAGTATAACCAGAAGTCCCTAAAGAGCCAATTTTGATTGGTTTTGCTGAGTCATTGATATCTATTATGGTAAAGTCATTATATAACTTTGCCACAAATGCTTTTGTGCCATCATGAGACAACTTAACACACATTGTCCAGCGGCCAGTATCATAAGAGCCAAGTTTATATGAGAAATTTAAAATTGGTATATTACCTTTATGGAGTGTATCTTTTATGGTTTTAATTTGTCTTTTATAAAATGGTATCAGCTTTGTTGCATCTGCTTGTGGATTGAAAATAAGCATATCTTTTTCATCTATATTTCCATCCCCATTAATATCCATTATTACTTTTTTTATAGCATCTTGGAGTTTATTTGTAAAAGTTGTTTTGTTAAAATTATATTTTAATTCAGCTGCTATCTGTTCATAGACAAGTTCTGTTGTGTAAGATACTATAAAATTATCTGCTATAGCTTTTAAATCACTTCCTTTTGCTATCGCTCTAATTGTCCCGTTATTTTCTGTCGGTGTTGCATCAAGGTTACCGTCATCATTACTATCATAGTCTTTTCCTCCTGTTATTTTGTACAGATAGAAGGTATCATCTTCAAGTGCATCTACATGCATATCAAACTTACCTATTTCACTAAGTGTTTTTGCATTGCTTGTAGTTTCTGTGTAGAGAGGGATAAGTATGCCATCATCTTCTACCCTATATATAGTTACATCTGCATTTGCAAGATTTCCAAGTTTAGCAGTTGCTTGTATTATAGTCCGTTCAATCTCTCTTGTGTTTTCTTGAGTCGTATTAACTTCAATCGGAGTTAAGGAGGTCTCATTCTTATCTGTAGTATTGACTTCTATCGGAGTTAAAGAGGTCTCGTTCTTATCTGTAGTATTGACTTCTATCGGGGTTAAGGAGGTATCATTCTTATCTGTAGTATTGACTTCTATCGGAGTTAAGGAGGTCTCGTTCTTATCTGTAGTATTGACTTCTATGAGAATTGAAGAGGTCTCATTCTTATCTAATGTAACTTCTGTGCTAATTTTACAACCTAGCAATATTACAGCTACAAAAACTCCCACGAAAACACTTTTAAAGCATCTACTCATCATCCTGCCCTTTACTCTCTAAATCAAGTTAACAATATCTACTAAAAATTGTAGCAAATAGAGTTTAAAAAAATTTTAAAATAACTTATTTAAATGTGATCAAGTAAAATTTAATCTTTTGGCATAGTTGAGAGTAGAGATTCTATGAGCTTTGGAGGTACGCCCTCCCCTATCACTTGACGGATAAAATTTTCACTTGCCCATGTTGGTGGTCTCCACGCATCAGGTAAACCAGTAAGAATAAATATCTCTTTGAGTGTTAGTACTCTTGCATCTGAATATGTACCATCCTCTTTTAATCTTCCAGGATGGACATTATTCTGGCTTGAGACTGCACCGTTTGCCATAGTGATAGTTGGAGCTGGTCTATCCCATTCGATCCTTTTGTATGTTGTTGCATAGCCTTTTATCCTTGTGCCATCTGCTTTTTTAGGATAGTGCACTTTATTATGAAGTGCTGTTTTTCCTGTTGGCGTTTGCTCTAAAAAAACGGTATATCTTTCATTCTGTTTTTTTGCACTATGATAAGCTATAGAGGAGCTCTCTCCACTCTCCAAACTAGGAAGGTACTCTATCACTCTCCTGACTGTAATCTTCTCTTGTTTAGGTGGTAGTTCCCATTTTTGAAGCTTAGAGATAAGAAAAATTGCACGTTTACGACTCTGAGGTGTTCCATAGTCTGAAGCATCTACAACAACTGGATGAATAATATAGCCTAAAGGTTCAAGCTCACTCTTTATAAAATCCGTTATCTTTATCTTTTTGCTTTTATGTACGAGGTAAGTAGTTAAAACCTTTGGGACATTCTCTATAAGAATGTTTGTAGGCTGTAACTCTTTAGCAAATTTAATCACATACTTAATAAGTGAATTTCGTGGGTCTTCTTCTCTCATCTTTCCTGCCAAACTCATTCCTTGGCAGGGAGGTGTAGCGATAAGAAAATCACACGCTTCCTTTTTTGCTACCTCTGTAACTGCTTCAAAAATTTCATCACTTGTAATATCGCCTTGGATGATTTGACATTCTGGATGCATATGGGCATAAAACTCTGCACGCTTTTTCATAAGCTCATTTGCTACAACTATCTTAATACCTTGATTTTTGATATAGGTCTCTGCTATTCCTACATTTGCAAAGAGTGAAACACCTCTTCTCATCCAAGCCCTCGTACATAATCTCTTACTTCTTCATCTATAGCAAAAATATCTTCTACATTTGTGGCTTCCGTTGTAAACCTCTCAAATGCAGAGATAATACACTTAGATATATCCATAAATCCTATCTTTTTAGCTATAAACATCTCTAGTGCTGCTTCATTCGCTGCATTTACGAAAACACCTCGAGAGGGATTGTTTAAAAGTTCTTCTTTTATCTCCCATACTGGATAACGATTTTCCTCTATTTTTCTAAACTCTAAATTAGCAACTTCTAATAAATCTACATGTCTCAAAATATTCTCATCCATTTTCTTATTTAGTGCATAAGCAATAGGAAGTTGCATAGAAGCATTTGCAAAATGTGCTGTTGTTGATCCATCTTTGAAGTCTATCAGTGCATGTATAAGGGATTTTGTCTCGATAATAGCATCATATTTACCCCTACCAAAAAGCCATCTTGCTTCTAAAAGTTCAAACATTTTGTTAACCATTGTGGCAGAATCTATTGTTATTTTTTGCCCCATAGACCAGTTAGGGTGTTTTTGTGTATCGGCTAATGTCGCATTCTCTAGTCGCTTTATATCCCAATCACGAAATGCCCCACCGCTCGCCGTAATGATCATCTTCTCTACAGGTTTATCTTGTAGCAAATACCAAAGTCCGAAGTGTTCACTATCTATAGGCTGAATTTTTGAAGTATCTATAAAAGCACCACTTGCAACTAAAGACTCTTTATTTGCTAATGCTACTTTTTTATTATATTCAAGTGCTTTAAGTGTTGGACGAAGTCCTAAAAATCCTACAAGTGCATTGACAACAAGCTCACTTTCACTATCTGCAATAGCACTTAAAATTGCCTCACTTCCTGCATAAACACAGGAGTGATTCACATTTTTTATATCCAACTCATCAGCAATAACAACAACCTTAGGGTTGTGCTCTGCTATCTGCTCATTGAGAAGCTTAATATTTTTTCCCGCAACCAAAACTTCAATACTTATGCCAAATTTTTTAGCGATTAAAAGAGTATTTACTCCTATAGAACCTGTTGCGCCTAAAAGTACCAAACTACACTAATCCACGAAGAAGTACAAGCATCACTATTGCACCAAAGAGATAGCCATCTATACGATCTAAAATACCTCCATGACCTGGAAGAAGATCACCACTATCTTTAACACCAGCAGCACGCTTAAGAGATGACTCATAGAGATCACCAAATATAGAGCTCACAGCAACAGCAAAACTTACAAAAAATGCTACGCTAAAATCTACAATACTTAGACCGAAAAATGCTCCACAGATGGTAGCTACCAATACTCCACCAATAACACCCTCCATAGTCTTGTTAGGGCTTGTCTCACAAAACTGTCTCTTTCCTATACTTTTTCCAACAGCATACGCACCAATATCAGTAAAGGCTACTACACCTAAAAGCCAGAGAAGAGACATCACACCATACTCTTGATACATCGTAAACATAAAGAGCATACCAGCAGTTGGGTAGATAAAAGGAAAAAACTCCTTCCATCTTAGTTCTTTATTAAACGCCACGGCACTAGCATATACCACACAAGCTAAAACAAAAAGATCATCACCATAAGGATAGACTCCAACAATAAGCCAAAGTCCAGTTGCCAAAGGCACTAATCCATCATTCTCAATACCAAACAGTTGTATCGCTTCTTTAAATGCAAGAAGATATATAGCTCCAAAAATTAACCACATAATGAAGAAGTTATCTATCATTCCTATGATTAAAAACCCTAAAACTAATACTACGCTTGTTATAATCCTTTCTCTATGTGCTTCAAATATTTCCATGAAAATCCCTAGGTATAAATTATTATCCAATTATACCTTATTTTCCACATTGTTGCTATAATATCCCATGTTAAAAAAATTAAGCCTTGTTTTTCTTTTACTCGTAAGCATTGTCTTTCTAGTGTTTATCTATTTTCGTTCTGAGGTGCAAGAGCAAAAGATCAACCATATTATGGATCAGATGCGCTTTACTCTCAACTCGCAACTCAAAATTCATCAGATGGACGATCTCAAAATGGCTCTCCTCTTATCTAAAAATGAAGGGCTTATTAATGCGCTTGAGGATGATGATGGAGATTTAGGCTATTCATTACTCTCTGACATTGTCTTAAGCATCAAAAAAAATACTGGTTTATATATTCGTGCACAAATCATCACAAACAAGTTGAATATTTTTGCAAGAAGTTGGGACGACATTTATGCAGGTATGCCTATTGGAGATTATAGACTTGATTTAGACTACTTCAAAACACACAAAAATCCAAGAACATCCATTGAAGTCGGTCGGCGTTTAGGTATAAAAGCAACTGTACCAATATATAAAAATGGTCAATTTTTGGGCTTTGTTGAAGTAATATCTTTTTTTCAATCAATTACAAAATTTTTCAGCTCATTTGGTGTTGATTTGTATGTTCTTTTAGATCTAAAGCAAACTGATACTGCTATTTTAATGACTCAAAACCTTACTATTGATGAGTATGTTCTCTCAAACAGAAACTACAACTACTCACACATTCAAACGCTTCAGGGGATAGATTTTAAAAAACTTAAACTTAGTGGAGTTTTATATAAAGACAAAAAGTATATTTTTTATGAAAATATGCATAATGGTAATGGAGAGAGTATTGGAGGATTTGTTTTTGTTTTACCTCAGCACTACCTTAGCTACTTTCAAGATCCAGAAAATGATATTAGCTTTCTTGTAAATGTAACGAGAAGCTCTTTATATGATGTAGTTCAAGAGGAGCACTATGAGAAGAGTGCTTATGCCAACTACTCTGCTTCTGCTATGGTCTATCTTCAAGATGTTATTGATAAAGAGGAGAGGGAACTTTTTTTAAATGAAGCTTATGAGAAATTTGACAAATATTCCAAAGATGAATTAATTCAGATGATGTTAAACAGAAAAATTGTAAAAAAAATAGAGGGGAAGATTAAGTGAAAATTTTACTTTTAGAAGATGAGTACTCTTTACGCATAAGTATAGAAGAGTTTTTAACAGACTTAGGATATGAAGTAGATGGTTTTATGGATGGGCTTGAAGCGCATGATGGCGTTTATGACAAATCCTATGATATTCTCCTCCTTGATGTCAATGTCCCAACTTTAAACGGCTTTGAGATGCTCAAAAAACTTCGTGAAAATGATATTGTAACCCCAGCCATCTTCTTAACCTCTATGACAGATATGCAAAATTTAAAAGAGGGCTATAAGCATGGTTGCTGTGACTATATTCGTAAGCCGTTTGACCTTGAAGAGTTAGAGTTAAGAATTGATCAAGCTATTGCTAGTTTTGCTGGAGATGACAGTTCACAGGTAAATATAGGATGCGATATCATTTACGATACAAAACGTAGTAAACTTATGCATGGTAATAAAGAGATTATCCTAAGAAAAACAGAAAAAGATATTTTAGAAACACTTCTTAAACATAAGAGTATAGTAGTCTCCACTCAAATGCTTCAAGATGAAGTATGGGGAGAGTATGTTGAACCAGCGACTATTCGTGTACAACTAAACAACTTACGTAAAAAACTTCCTGAAAATCTCATTCAAAATAGACGTGGTTTAGGCTATATCATTGAAAGATAATCAATACTCAGCAAAGTATGCTCTCATCTATACTGCTCTTACATCTGTCATACTTTTAACACCTCTGTTCTTCTATTTTATCTACATGAAAAATATCCATTCAATTCAAAATGAACTTCTTCTCAAGGAGAAAGCTCTTGTGATTATTAAAGCGATGCAAGAGTATAATCCTAATGAAGAGTATTTTGAGTACCCACGTTTTAAAACTTTTCAATCTGGTCTTTATGATGAAAAATTTAAACCTATCTTTTCTCTTATTGATTACAAAATAAAATACTTTAAAAAAGGGTACCATTTAGATGGTAATGATGCTTACCTTATTGTAAAACTGCCAAAAAATAGATATTTTGGTTCACAATACCTTATTATCAAAAACTCTCTCTCTTTTGCTTCTGTATATGAGAAAGTATTTCTTGTCCTATTTAGTATAGTTGTTTTAGTCTTTCTATTAAGTCTTATCTTCTTACAAACATTTGCAAAACCTTTTAGAAGACTCAACAAGACTCTTGATAACTTTATAAAAGATTCTATGCATGAGATAAATACTCCACTCTCTATTATTAATGTAAACATTGACCTTTACAATAGAAAATATGAAACTAATAAATACCTGCAACGTATGAAAGCCGCTTCAAAAGTTCTCTCAAATATTTATAATGACATGGATTATCTTATTAAACATGAGAGACTCTCTTATGAGACAGAGGAGATTAATCTTGGAGCATTTTTACAAGAGAGAATTGAATACTTTAGCGAAGTAGCTCGCATGAAAAATATAGAGATCCACACCAATATAGAGACTTCTCCTCTTATATATATAAATCCAAAACAGTTACAAAGAGTCATAGACAATACTATATCTAATGCTATTAAGTACTCTTATGAGAACTCAAGCATTGATGTCTCTCTTTATATAAAAGAGCAAAAAGCTCATCTTAGTTTTCGAGATTATGGAGTAGGCATTGAAAAAGTAGAAAAAATTTTTAGTAGATACTACCGTGAAAATAGCGATAAAGGTGGCTTTGGCATAGGTTTAAATATTGTCAAATCAATTATAGACAAACTCAATATCGATCTTAAAATAGACTCAACTCCTAAGAAAGGAAGTGAATTTCTTTATATATTTCCATCAACTTTTCATAAGGAGATATAAAAAAAACTGATTTTACATTCATTTTACACTTCAAAGTTATACTTCCCTCGTAAATAAGTAAAATACCTTTTTACTTAAACAAATAGGAGGAAGAATAAATGAATAAAATTGTATTCATGTCATTACTTGCAGGTGTTTCACTTTTCTCTGCTAATTATAGCAGTGTAATTTCATCACCAAACGCCAGTAAACTGATTCAAAAGGATCTTTTAGCTCCAGCGACAAAATATACTATGCCAGCTGGTTGTATAACAAAAGACCCTAATGCTATCGCAAGAGGTGCTTTCATTTTCCATAACTTAAATGGTAAAAAAGCGAAAAAAAAGCCACCAAAAGGCTTATCCCGTAAACAGATGAAACCAGGAGTAACATATCATCAAGGAGATAAAATTCCTGCCAAACAATATGGAAACTGTATTGCATGTCATAATATTGAAGGTGCTCATGGAGCAGGTAATATTGGTCCAGACTTATCAAATTATAAAAAGACATACATTGATAGTGGTGCAAGAAACTATCAGTTTGTTTTCCAAAAGATTGCTGATCCTCGCATTGACAATCCAAAAACAAACATGACAGTAAACTTAACAACAAAACTGTTTACAACAAAAGAGATATGTGAAATTGCTTCATATATTGTCTCTCCAAAATAAAATTAAGGAATATAAATTATGCAAAGAAGAGATTTTTTCAAAAAAATAGGTACTATAGTCGCTGTTAGTGCGATCACTCCTGCAATAAGTTTTGCAAATGAGAAGCAGAAGAGCCCAAACACTATGAACTTTACAACTGCTATGGATACTATCACTGGTGGCAAACCAGTTAAAACATCTAAGCTTATCAAACTAAAAGTTCCAGAGATTGCTGAGAATGGTGCTGTTGTTCCTGTAACAGTGAATGTTGATTCACCTATGACAGAAAAAGATTATGTAAAGGCTATTCACATTCTTTCAGGCAAGAACTTTAATGCCCGCAGTGTTGATATTTACCTTACTCCTGCAAATGGAAAAGCGATGTTCTCAACTCGTATTAAACTTGGTGGTACTCAAGAAGTCACTGCACTTGTAGAGTTAAGCAATGGTACTTTTATCAAAGCTAGTCAAAGTGTTAAAGTAACTATAGGTGGTTGTGGTTGATTGTAACCAAACTATACATAAACTAAAATATAAATAGAGGAAATAAAAATGGCAAAAACAAGAAAATCACTAATTAAGATAAAACCAAAGAGATATAAAGATGGTGAAATTGTAAAAGTAAGTTTTATGGTAATGCACCCAATGGATACAGGAATGGGGAAAGATAAAAAAACAAAAAAAATCATTCCAGCCAAGTATATCAATAGTGTAAAATTTGAATATAACGGCAAAGTGATTACTACTATGACCGTTTGGGAAGCGATTTCGGTAAATCCTGTTTTTACTACATATGTAAAGATCAATGGGAAAGGGAAATTAAAAGTAATATACACTGACAATACAGGTGAAGTGCATGAAAAAAGTAAAAAGATTAAACCAAAAGGATAATCAGATGAAAACAGGAATTAAAATAGTTCTAAGCATTGCTCTTTTCTCATCACTCTCTTTTAGTAATGAACAGTTTGCTATGAGTGATGCTGACCGTGCAATGTATGCTGAAATGTCAGAAAACAACCCCGCAGATATTATGGTTGCTGATGGTGAAGAGCTTTTAGATTATATGGGTGGCGATGAAGGACTTGCTAAGTATCTAGGTGTAACTGAAGATGAACTTCCAGCATATATCGCTGGTTTTCCTCGCTATATCAAAAAATTTGATATGGTTGTAGGACTTGATCAAGTTATTCAAGCGATGATGCACGATACTGGAAAAAAGCCCTTCAAACTTAAGAGTGGTAATATGTTCTCACTTTTAGCTTATGTAAAATCTATTGCAAATGGTGAGAAAATCAATATTGATGTCAATGCAAACGCACAGATGAAAGCAGCATATACTCTCGGTAAAAAAACTTTTATGACCAAACGTGGTGGTCGTGGTCTCGGTTGTATCTCTTGCCACTCAAGTGATGTTGTTGGAAGTGTTTTAAGAACACAACCACTTCCAGACTTGGGTGCAAAAGGTGTTGCATCAGCAGCAACTTGGCCGGCTTATAGAATGACAAAATCTTCTTTAAGAACATTACAACGTCGTTTTCAAGGTTGTATGAAAAATGCACTTATTAAAGTTATTCCTCTCGGTTCACCAGAGATGGTAGCTCTTGAAGTATATTTAACAGCAGAAGCTAAGGGTAGTAAAATCGCTATCCCTGGTTTAAAGAGATAAGGTTTAAACATGGATATTTCAAGAAGAGACTTTATGCATATCGCCGCAATTTTTGGACTTGGAGCAGCTACTAACGGTATAGCAAATAATAAAACGCCAGCAAGTCTTAGCCTTAAAGACATCTATGAATTTAAGGCTAAAGGTAACTTTACATTACTTCATATGTGTGATATACATGCACATATTAAACCACTCTATTGGAGAGAGCCATCAACTTTGATAAGTGCTCCAAATCTAGTAGGAACTCCTGGTTTTCTTTGTGGAGAAGCTTTTGCTAAACACTACGGACTAGAGCCAAGTTCACTTGATGCATACTTTGATACATATATGGACTTTGACACACTAGCGAAAAAGTTTGGAAAGATGGGTGGTATCGCTCACATGAAAACTTATCTTGATCATGTTCGTAAAGAGCGTGGTGCAGAAAATGTTCTCTTCCTAGATTCAGGAGATACTTGGCAAGGTACTGGTGTTGCACTCAAGACCAAAGGTGAAGCTATTGTAAAAGCACAAAATTACCTTGGTGTTGATGTAATGGTTGGTCACTGGGAGTTTACTTATGGTAAAGAACAAGTAATGAATCTTATTGATAAACTTGATGCAAAGTTCATCTCTCAAAATGTTATAGGAAATGATCCTTTTGCTGATGAGTATGAAGAGTTAATCTTTGATCCATATACTATTGAAAAACGTGGTGGTGCAAAGATCGGTATTATCGGTCAATCTTTCCCATTTACATCAACTGCAAACCCTAAAGAGTTTACAGAAGGCTGGAGCTTTGGTATCCGTCCTGAAACTCTTCAAAAGTATGTTGATGAGCTGAGAAAAAAACACAAGGTTGATTGTGTAGTAGTTCTCTCTCATGATGGTTTCTCTGTCGATCAAGAGGTCGCTCGTATGGTACATGGTATTGACTTTATTTTAAGTGGACATACACATGACCCTTCACCAGCTCCTATTGTTATTGATGGAACTGTAATTGTTATTGCAGGAAGTCATGGTAAGTATGTTGGTCGTTTAGATATTAATGCTAAAAATGGGAAAGTGATTGACTATGAGTATAAACTTGTACCTATCGCTTCAAATATGATACCAGCAGATCCAAAAGGTGTTAAACTAGTAAAAGAGCTTTATGCTCCTTTTGCCTCTGAACTCAATGAGGTACTAGGTAAAACAAAAAACACTTTATACAAACGTGATACTTTCTTCTCAACTTTTGATCAACTCATTAATGATGCGATTATGGATGAGATGAAATGTGATTTATCATTCACACCAGGGTATAGATGGGGAACTACTGTCCTTGGTGGTGATGTGATTACTATGGATAATGTTTATGAGATGTGTGGTATCACTTATCCAAATGTGTACACATTTGAACTTAAAGGAGAGCAGATTGCTAATCTTCTCGAAGATATAGCAGACAATGTTTTCAATGCAAATCCTCTTTATCAACAAGGTGGAGATATGTCTCGTCTAGGTGGAGTAACTTACAGTATTGCTGTAGCAAATAAACCAGGTAAAAGAATCTCTAAACTTATGATAGGAGGTAAGCCGATAGATCTTAAAAAAACATATATCGTATCTTCTTGGGGTGGTAACCTGCAAAATGCAGGAAAAAATATTCAAAAAAAGAAAATCCGTCCTGTATATGATGTTGTACGTGACTATATAAAACGTAAAAAAGTTGTTGATGTAAGTAACAAGGGAAATGTTACTTTAGTTGATTATGAGTGTGGTTGCCCTGTAAAGGGTTCAAGAAGCTGTTAGCTTCATCAATGGTACTAAAATAGTACTATTACATTTTAAGGATAAGGAGTTTACAATGAAAAGAGGTATAATTAAATTAGCAGCAGGTGCTACTACAATGCTTATGATAAGTACATCAGCAGATGCTGGTTACACTCTCAAGAAAAGAGTTGGTGATGTTGATACTAAACTTTCTCTCTTTGGTTTTGCACAACTTGAAGCAGTTGGTGGAGAGGGTATGCAAATAAAGAGTGCTGGTTCTGCAAAGAAGGCTGATACTAGTATAGCCTTCCGTGCACAACGCATTCGTCTTGGTTGGAAATATGTAGCTGGAAATGTTCGTGGTAAAGTCTTTATAGACTTCAATCAAAAATCACAAGATCCTGTTAAAACAGATGGTGCTGCTTTGCCTAACTACATAAAAGATGCATTTATCTCTTATAAATTCAATAATGCTTTTATACCAAAACTAGGTCTTATTAAGATGCCAAATGGTATGAGCTTTACAATACCAGGATGGAACCTTGACATTGCCGAACGTGGTTTTGATAAACCTCTCATGTTAGAGAGAAATATGGGGCTTATGATTTCTGGTCGTGGAATTGGGGGAACTGGCAATAAAGTAAATGGTTTTGAAATGGGTCATGACCGTGCTTGGACTGGTTTTGGATATGATGTAATGGTAGCAAATCAAGCCAGTAGAAGTAAAGCAGCCAACTCCTCAGAAATGGGTGGAAACTCTTATGCTATTCGTGGTATGTTTGACTATACAGAGGCACTCCATGTGGAAGCATCTTATGGTTTAAGTGAGAATGCTGGTGGATTTAATGCAGCTGATGCAGCACTAAATGCTAATGCAAATAAAAATGAGAACTACTCAAATATTAATGTTGGTATAGATTCAAACCTTCAAGAGCTAAGCCTCAAGGCAGAATATACACAAGCACACAATATTAAAGGTATCAAGGATTACGATGAAACAACGTACACTGCAACTGCAGGATATTTTGTAATGCCTAACTTAGAATTAGTGGCAAAGACTATTCAAGGTACTGCAACAAAAGGTACAGATGCTGATACAACATCACTTGGAAATACATATGTAGGTTTCAACCTTTTCTTATCTCAACCACATTCCGATTTTTCTCGTGGATCTAAAAAAGGAAGAAATCAACATAAGATACTATTTAACTACATTGTTACAAATGGAACAGGTGCATCTGAGGGTAAAGATAAATGGTCAGGATTGAGTGGATACAGGGCTGATGCTTTTATCGCACAATACCAATTCAAATTCTAGCAATAGATACTCTAGCTCTCTTTGTAAGTTCTCTCCTTATCTTTGCACTAGCAGAAATAAGGAGTAAGCATATAAACTTTTATGATACAATCCATAAAGTAAGAGTAGAAGTTGTATGTACTATAATGGAAGGTGAAAGATGAATAAAATATTTTTAGGTTTACTACTGAGTTTCAATACTCTTATGGCTTTAGAGTTTCATAGCTACAAAGAGGCACTTGTTTTACAACAAAAAACAGGTAAACCAATTATGCTAGATATAATGCGAACGAATTGTCACTACTGTCAAAATATGCAAAAAAAGGTATTTGATAACAAGGAGATGAGTAAATGGCTAGAGAAAAGGTTTATCGCAGTTGAGATCAATTTAGATTTTGATGAGATACCTATTGATGTAAAAGTCTATTTTACTCCCACTTTTTATTTTTTAGATAAAAAGCAAAATATTATCAAAAAGATACCAGGCTCTTGGAATATTCAAGATTTTAAAGATCTAACAAAAGGAATAAGATGAGGAATTTTATACTAATTCTACTAAGTTTTTGTATTATTGCATTTGGAGATACAGAATTTGCAGATCCAAAACCATCTTTTCACAATCCTAGACAAATTGTTTTCTCAGTAACAGAAGATTCTCCTCATGCACTTAATCATATTTTAAGTGTAGCAAACAATGTACTCAAGTTTTATGGACCAGAAAAAGTACAGATGAAGATCATTGCTTACTCAAAAGGGCTAAAACTACTTTATAAAAGCAATAAAACAATTACTGCAAGGGTTGATGCTCTTATGCAGTATGATGTTGAGTTTGTTGCGTGTGGAAATACTATGCGAACACTCAAAGTAAAAAAAGAAGACCTTATAGAAGGCTCTATAATCGTTACTGCAGGAGTAGTTGAACTTTTAGAGAGTGTGAAATCTGGTTGGACATACATAAAACCTTAAGGAAAAAATTATGAAAAAAACTATACTCTTGATAGCAGCGTTACTTTTTGCTGTTTCACTACAGGCAAAAGGGGATTTACACCTTTTTAGTATCGATAACAAAGCTGATAAAATCACTCCCTATATGATGGAGAAAGCACTCAATAAAAATGGCTTACATGTAGAGCTAAACAGCAATATGATAGGACCATTTAAAAAGCAGTTTAAAAAAACAAAATATAAAATTTTTACTTTAATGACATTTTGGAGTGAAAAATATACAAAAGAACTTGTAGATAAATATCCAAAAGCAGGTGCTTTCACACCAATGGGTATGGGAATTTATCAGAAAAAAGGTGAAAATAGTTTGCACTTTTCTGTTTTAACTGCAGAAGCACAAGCTAAAATTTTAGGTATTAAAGATTTAACACTTCTAAAAAAAATAGAAGCAGAAGTAGTTAATACCATAACCAAAAATTTTCCAAATGCAAAACACACATTTAGCATAGACAGTTTAAAAACATCTCATAATCTTGTAACTACTTATGAGATGGAAGTAGATAAAGATGATGATCTTGATGATGTTTTGGATGAATTGACTATGAACCTTGAATCAGGATTTAAACCATTTGGATTTGTTGTTCCTGAGTTTATGGAGCTAAATGAAGTTCTTTCAAAACATGATACAGTAAACTCTTTATATGATTTTTACCTTACATACTCTATTTGTAAATTGCCAGTTATTTATACTGTTTCAAAAAGCAGACCAGAGGCAGCTGCATTTGCGCCTTGCACAACTATGATTTATAAGAAAAAGAGTGAAAATAAGGTTGTCATTGGGTTCCCTGGCGTTTATAACTGGCTCAGTTCTGCAAGAGTAGAAGATAAAGCGGCGAAGATGGAACTTTTAAAAGCACAAAAAGATTTTGAATCAATTTTAAAAGATATAACAGAGTAAACCTTTTTACACTGTTACATCAAGTTTATAAAGAGGGGGATTTTCAGTAGATTTATCCTCTTTAAGCTTTTTACTCCTCTCATATACTTCAGAGTTTTCATCTCTTTCACTCTCCCTATCTGCCTCATCACGGCTCTGTTCTTTATCCTTATTTACTCTTTGATTCTCCTCTGCTGGGCGAACTTCTAAGATCTTTTTATCTTTTTCTTGCAGTTGAGACTCTGCTATCATATTTTGAAAATCTATACGGTTTTGATTTGCATTTTGATTAGAAGCTGCAGCTGGGGTCATCTGATTTGTAAAGATCACACTTCCTAGAGGTCCTATTGCCATAACAAACTCCTTTTAGACTCTAGTATCTATCTCAATTGTCTTATATTTATTGTACAGAACATTAGCACCACTCTGAATGGTAACTTCTCTACGAGAGGTATAATCGACCAAATACTTATCCTGTGAAGTAGTAGTAAAATCAACACAGAGTCTTGCGGCTGATTTTATGATTTTTTCTGGTAAGTTTTGCTTATCTGTAGTAATGATTACATGGCAAGAGGGTCGATCTTTTAAATGCAACCAAATATCTTTTGCTTTTGCATTTTTTAGTACCTCTATATTTCCTCTCTCATTCTTTCCAAGCTGTACTTTATAACCTTCTATCCAAAAAAGTTCTATACTATCATTTTGTTTTATCTTTTTACTCTGCACTTTTTTTGGAAAAAGTAGTTCTATCTTTGCAACATCCTTAGCCATTTCAACAGTATGAATAAAAAGTTTTATATGCTCTATTTTTGAGCGAAGAGACTCCTCCTCTATATGTAGGTGCTTTGCTCTTTGTTTCGCTTTTTTACTCTTAGTAAAAAACATATCACTGATCATAAACGCCGTCGGATAAGCTTTCTCTATTTGGATCTTTAGCAACTCTCCATCATAATCCATCAGATCTAAGCTTTTACTGTAAGGTTTAATATTTTGTACATTTGAGAGTACTAAGTTTCCATAGTGTTCAAACTGAATTGCTTCAGCTTCTAGTGACTCTTTCGAGTCTAATTTTATATAAAGTTTTTCTAATTTCTTTAGCTTCTTGGTGAGTTGAGCAACTCGCTGTTTTTTGAGATTTTCTAACTCTCTATTTTGCTCTTTGCTATACACTTCATACAAAAATAATTCTACATCTTCAAGAGGATACTCTATCGGAGTAAAAGGAGCAGGTGGAACATCTAAAAGTTTTTGCCCTACACGAACTTCACGAAAAGAAGAAAAGAGATCCACATGCCGTAATGCTTCAAGAACAACATTTTCTCTATCTAAAAGAATAATATTTGTATATTTTCCAGTAAACTCTATCTGTAGATACGTTATCTCCTCTTTGTAAGTAGAGGTAATACTTGTCTTCATTCGGATAATTTTATCACCATTGAGTAGCTCAATACTCAAAATATTTGCACGATTACATCGTTTTGCTATAATGACATCAAAAGGCGCATTATAAACTTTTGAACGTGGATATTCTATACAACGAAACATACTTGAGTTTGATCGGGACATATTAAAGTAAATAGCATCATTTTTATCAAACGCCACTTTAAGAATAGTATCGCTAACTCTATGAATAGCAGATATTTTTGTAAACTTTTTAAGATAAGAGACAATTTGCTGAAGATGTGATAATTTCATAGTGTTATTTTAGCCTACTTTTATAGAAATTTTATAATTTTTTTTCAAAATATCTCCAAAGAGAGAAAATCTATGCAATAATTAGGATATTAAATCCAAAATGAGTAAATCATGATTCAAAAGCATGTTACAGAGCAACTAGCAATTTTTTTTAGTGTATCGAAGTGGATTTTTCTCTCTTCTGTCATTGGTACTATTATTGGTTCGGTTATAACATTATTTCTCAAAATTCTTGAGTATAGTGAAAACTCTCGTGATTTGCTCCCTTTTTCTTACTACTACCTTCTTCCATTTGCACTTGTTTTAACTGTATGGCTTATCAAGACTTTCGCACCTACAGCAGAAGGGCATGGAACAGAAAAAGTCATCTCAGCTATCCACAAGGAGTCTGGGAAAATAAATGTAGCTGTTATTCCCATCAAAACAGTTGCCACAATACTTACTATCTTTACCGGTGGTTCAGTAGGAAAAGAGGGACCAGGTGCACAGATAGGTGCTGGTGTAGCATCTTTTCTCTCAAGCCTTTTAAAATTTCGTGAAAAAGATAGAAAAAAACTTGTTATTTGTGGAATTAGTGCAGGATTTGCAACTGTCTTTGGAACTCCTATTGCTGGAGCTATATTTGGCGTAGAGGTACTTATTATTGGGGTAATTATGTATGATGTATTACTTCCCTCTTTTATCGCTGGATTTGCTGCTTTTACTACTGCTCAACTTTTAGGTATTGAGTACACCTACTATAACTTACACTTCTATCAAGATGTCTCTTTAGATCTTGGTCTCATTGCAAAAGTGATTTTAGGTGCACTTTTCTTTGGTTTCGTATCAGACTTTATGATGACTTCAGTCTCCCATACTGCTAAACTTATAAGATCAATCCCCATCAATGTATATCTTAAAGCCTTTGGTGGTGGTATAATTATCATCTTTATGACCTTAGTTTTAGGTGAAAAGTATATTGGTCTTGGGCTAAGTACTATCTCAGATACTCTCAATCCTAATCTTGCTCATCTTATAGATATCCACTGGTACACTTTTGTACTCAAAACTTTTTTTACCTCTATTACCTTGGGTATTGGTGGAAGTGGTGGGATAATAACTCCTATTTTCTATGTTGGAGCGACAAGTGGACACTTTTTTGGAAGTATCATCTCTTCTGATCATATCACACTCTTTGCAGCACTAGGCTTTATAAGTGTACTCTCTGCTACTACAAATACTCCTATATCTTCTACCATTATGGCTGTAGAACTTTTTGGTATAAATATAGCTCACTATGCTGCACTAGGAGCAGTTATAAGCTTTTTGATCTCTGGACATAGAAGTGTTTTCTCTTCACAAATTCTTGCTATAAAAAAATCAGAAATGCTACAAGTAAAAATAGGAGAAGAGATTGAAAATATGGATATCTCCTTGGAAGAGTATGAGATAGGAAAGATCAAAAAATATAAAGATAGACTAAGCAAAAAAAATAAAAAGAGATAGCTATCACTCATTTTTAATCTTGTTTCGGCATAATTCCCTTACTATATCCAAATCAATACAATGGAAGATCTATGCAAAAAAACTATCTTACAGTGGTTAAAAATATAAATATAAAGAGACTCGCAAAGATTGTGGAGAGAGTATGAGCCAAAAACTGACTATGGTCTCTTTAGGACCTGGAGATGTAGAACTCCTTACACTCAAAGCACTCAATGCATTTAAAGAGTGTGATACAATTTGTGTACCGACAAAGAGCGAAGATAAAAGCTTTACAAGGTCTATAACGTATAGCATTGTTTCTGAAGCATTGGCAATTTTAGGAGTAGATAAAAAGATTCTCCCTATCTACTCCCCTATGCGTTTTAATCCTCAAGATTGGGAAGATGAAGCAGATGTTATTATAAAGGCTTGCAGTATAAATGAGCATGTCTGTTTTGTGACACTTGGAGATGCGGGAATTTACTCAAGTATATACTACCTTTTAGACATCATCAAGAGAAAACAGAGGAGTTTGTATGATTCTTGTAAGGTTGTAGCAGGTGTTACCTCTTTTAGTGCTGCAAGCGCAGAGATAAAAAAGGCTCTATGTTTAGGAGATGAAGCTCTCTCTATAAAACCTATAAATCCTAGAGGAGAAGTCAAAACAACAGAGATTTTAATGCGTCCAAAAAAAGAGATGGATACAAAAAATTTAGGAGAAGGAGATTTTTATACTTTTGAAAATATGTATCTCAAGGATGCAAAGATCACACCATCACGTATAGAAAAAGTCAAACATTATATGACTCTCTTTATCAACTTTGCCAAACGTAACTAAGGCTAGTTTACCTTAGTCCATCTACCTTTTTGCTCTCCATTTAACTCATACTTGTTCAAGTACCCTCGTGGTGTTAAAACACGACCATCTTTTGTAAGTTTTGTTGTGGAGTTTCCTATAAGTATTGTTGTGGACATATTTACATCTATGTTAGCTGTTCCTGCTTCTACTAACTCTTTTGTTGTGGTAATTTTTATCATCTGTTCAAGGCGACCCAAATCACGAGCGATTACTACAACTCTCTCCTCACCAAATACTTCAAGTTGGTTAAGCATATCTTGATAAGGGGCTAAACGACTCTTACTTTTTGGATTATAGATAGAGAGAACAAAGTCTGCCTCAAGAGCAAATCGTATACGTTTTTGGATAAGTTCGGCGTTTGTGAGTCTATCTGAGAGTGAGATAAGGCAGAAGTCTTGTGAAAGAGGTGCACCCACTTCAGATGCTAGTGCCAAAACAGAACTGATCCCAGGAAGAGCCAAGTACTCTATCTGCTCCCACAAATCATAAGTATCTAAAAGTTCTACAACAAGTGAACCCATAGCATAGACATTAGCATCACCATTTGAAAGGAGTGCTACTCTACGACCCTTTTGTGCTTCATCTATAGCATACTGAACTCTCTCTATCTCTTTTGTCATAGGTGTAGTAAAGAGCTCTTTATCTGCTACTAGTTCTGGCAAATCTTTGGCATACTTTGTATAAGCAACAATGAGATCTGCTTCTTTTATGGCGTTTATCGCTTCATTTGTGAGGTAACGACTTCCACCGGCACCTGTTGATACTAAGGTTAGTTTTCCCATATTTTTTTCTCCTATTTTTTCATTTTTGTTACAGTTGTATTATCAAATAAATTAGTTTAAAATGCTGCCGCAATAGTCACCCCACCATAGACTCTTTTATTTAAGAAGAGCCTATGGTGTTTACTTGCCAAAAGTGCTGCAGGTTCTGCAACTCCTTTGATATTAAAAAATTTTGTAGCTTGCGATGGAGTAAACTCTTGTGTAAGTGCATTTATAGTCTCTTCATCAAAAAAAACTAGCTCAATATGTGACTCTTGTGCATACTCTAAAAGTCCAATTTCATCAGATTTTGCTGTAAAACTTGCAAGTTTACTCACTTGTGATAGTACTAAACCATGCTCATAACAGAAACATTTCACGGCGTTTGCTATCTCCTTTTTTGGAGTATTTCTATTCATTCCCAACCCTAAACTTATCTCTTGTGGATGGATTTGTAAAGAGCTATTTGGCAATCTTTGTGGAGTGATATAAACTGTTGGCATATCTTCACAAAAGTTTTCTAAACAATTAGGGGAGATAAATAGAAAATTTTCCTCTCTATACCCTTCAAAATTTTTAACTAATTCAACTATACAAGGGTAAGTAACAACTTGTACCTGTTTTTTGTTGATGATGGCGTTTGAGACCTCTGCTAGAGATTTCAGGTTGCTTATCGCATAGTTATACTTCTTTGCAAACATATCAAATGCAACTACTTTTATCTGATCGGATACTGTTGTTACAAAATTCACACACCCTTTGATCTTCTTAGAAAGTGAAAACGCCAACTCATTTGCTCCTCCCAAATGTCCAGAAAGGAGAGGAATAACTCGCTTCAAATCAAGTGTCATAATCAGTATAGCAGGATCGCTAACTTTATCTTTTAGATAGGGTGCAATTTTACGAACAACAGCACCAGTCGCCATAATAAAAATAATAGCATCAAATTCAACCCATGCAGTAGGCATAATCTCATCTACTTTTTTATAAAAGTGAAACTTAGCTCCCACCTCTTCTTCATCTTGAGATTTGTGAAAGATATGGCATTCATGAGAAGATAGATGTGGCAGTAGTTCTTTTGCTGCATGTAAACTAGGATTGTTTATAGTTACTATTGCTATTTTCATATTTTTCCTTAGAGAGCTTTTGACGTTTTAGAACCCTCTTTTTTATATTTTTGAGTATAAAGGTGTGACGCAACTGTCGCTTTTTGATGCAAAAACTCACCAAACATAATGAGTGCAACACCCTTGATGTGAGAGACATGCTCCTCTATATCTAAGATAGTACCTTTATAAACCTTTTCATCTGCCCAAGTAGCACGCTCAACTACCCAACATGGAGTAGTTTTACAGTAGCCTAGTTCCAGTGCACTCTCTTTTAACTTTTTAATAAGTGATATAGAGAGATAAAAAGCAAAAGAGGAGTTTTTATTGGAGAGTAACTGTTTGAGTGATTCAGGATTTGGCGTTTTACCCTCCACTCGTGAAATAATAAGAGTTTGTGAAACCCCTGGAATAGTATATTCAATATTTACAGCCGCCGCCGCACCAAATGAAGCCGTCACTCCTGGAATACTCCTATACTCTATCCCCTCACTCTCTAAGAACTCTATCTGTTTTGCAGTTGTTGAGAAGAGTGAACTATCCCCTGTATGAAGACGGATAAAATTTTTGTGATGATGTTTCTTTATAAAGCTAAATATATCCTCATAAGCCATATCTGCTGAGTTTGCGATAAGTGTATCCTCTCTACACCACTCTAAAAGCTCTTTTGGAACTAAACTCCCTGTGTAGAGAACAACCTCTGCATTTTGTAAGGCTTTCATTCCCTTCACTGTTATAAGTTCAGGATCCCCAGGACCTGCTCCCACAAACGTTATCATTTCAAATCCTTAAGAAATTTATTGTACATCAACAACCTAAACCCTCTAGTTTACTTCTTAATACTGAGCACTCTATAAAAATATTTTTTACTTTTTCACTTAATAAATTAAATTTTTCTCTTTTTAGATACTGCTATTATACTAAACATACGATTAATTAATATCTTTTATTTCCTTACAATTATCTGATGCATAACTCTCTCTGGTTCAGGCATGAGAAGACTCATTTTATAGGTAGTAAGAGTTATACTCTTTATCTCAAAGGTGATTTCTGCTTTTTTGAGGGTGTTTATAGCAGTTGTAAGGTGTTGGAGTGTTACGAAGTTGGCTACCATCAAACCACCCTCGGCTAATCGTTCGTAGAGATAGTCTATCTCACTTATAACCTTATCTCCACCCCCACCTATGAAGATTCTATCGGGCTGACTTCTCTCTTTTTTATAATCTTCACTCGCCTCACCTGTGTAGAGTTTTGCATCTATGATTTTATGCTTTTTTAGAGATCTCTCTATCATTTTGGCACGTTTGACATTTTTCTCAAAAAGCACACCTCTGACTTTATAACGTTTGTAGCCATCTATACTTACACTTCCACTTCCAGCACCCACATCCCACAAAAGCATATTTGGCTGGAGTTCTAAATTTTGTAGACTAATATGGCGTTTATAGCTCTTTGTTATCATCCCATTTTCATGCTCTATACTCTCTTCATTTGAGATATTTGGCAGAGGCTTAAAGTGGCGTTTGATAAGGAGTGAATAGGGCATTTTTGGTGGAGTTTTTAGTATATCATTGAGTAGCACACTCCTAAAAGATTCACTTACATAACCAAACTGCTCCCCTAGTGTTATACTAATATCCTCATCACTTAGATGCCTCATAGCAGACTCTAAAACTTTTGGAGTATTCTCATCACAGATGATAAAAGTGTACTCTTTTGTAAGAAAACTCTCCAGATCTACCATACTCTTTCCATGAAGTGTACAGATACCAGTTTTTACAAGACTTACACCCTCATGAGAGAGCATATAGTTTAAGCTTGAGGTATTATCTACGATCTTAAAGGGAATATTTTCTCTTTTGAGGAGATCGATAATGAGAAGTCCACCAGAGAAAAAAGTGGGTGATCCACTCACTACATAGAGTATTTCCTTGTGAAAGTTTGCTAAGATCGCCTCTTTGACAACCCTAAAGCTTCCTTTTGTGACATTTTCTAAATCTGTCTCATAATTTTTATCGCAAAATATCATCTCATACTTTGAAAAATCTACTGCAACACCTGCAAAGGTATATGCACCCATTCCTGAACCTGCTATTGTCACCATGTTATCTCCTTTTGCATACCATTTGGAAGTGTTATGAGCTTTATATTTTTTGTATTGAGTTGCAACTTTACGAACCATTTTTTAAGTTGCTCTGCTGCCTTTTGTGTGAGGAACTCTACAAAGCGCTCTTTCTCATGAGGATGTAACTCTTCTAAAATAGCTTTCAGAGTTAAAAACTCTTCATCTATTAGATCAATATTTAGCCCTTTTTGAAGCCATCTTCTGACCTCTTTAAAATCAATAGTTCCAAATTTGTTATGTGTATTTTTAAAACCTTGAGCCACCTTAGTCATCTTTGCTACGCTTGTAATAAACACCATCTTCTCAAAGTTGTGTTTTTGTAGTATTGCACTTGCATCATAGACAAAGTTACCTATCTCTACTATGCTCACCTCATCATAGATCTCTTTTGCATATTCAACAGCAGAGTTTCCAAGAGTAAATACAATTTGCTCTTGATTTTCTATCGCTGCAACATCTATCTCAGTCTCTATGGAGTCGATATAAGCAGAAGATGAGATAGGCTTTACAATACCTTTAGTCCCTAAGATACTGATGCCTCCTAGTACTCCTACTTTGGCGTTTGCCGTATCACGAGCGATTCGCTCACCATCTCTAACAGAGAAAACTGCATGAAGGACTAAAGCTCTCCCCTGCACAATCTCTTTGATATTTTTTCGCATCATTTCAAGAGGAGTAGGATTTATAGCTGGATAGTTTGGAGAGATTTTCAAGCCTTTTTTTGTCACAACACCAACACCATCCCCAGCCCAAACGCCAAGAGTAAAAAGCCCTACCCTTATAAGCGATGGCGTTTGATCTTTCAAGCTCTTTGGCACTGATTCTAAAAGTTCCACAGAGATATGAGCTCCCTTTGTGACATCTATATCATCATTATCACCCTTAAGCGTACAAAATTTCTCACCCTCTTGAGACACTTCTATCCTAGCCATAACCCCTTTAGGAAGTACAATCTCTAAACGCTCTACTACTCTTTGCTCAAACCGAGCCAACAGACTTGCCACCAACACAGCAGTAGCATGAGTACCTGTCGTGTAACCTGATTTTAACAATGGCATTGTTCTTCATAAATTGTAAAGTTATCTTTATTCATTTCTTCAAATACCACAGCAGACAATAATCTCCACCCCTTTTTTTTGTCAAGACCACTTAAGCAAAAAATGTTCTTAGTTGTACACCTTCATAGGTATAAAACACTCCTCTTCTAGCTCTTCACTTAGTAGCTTATCTTCACTAAGCATTTTAAAAAGTTCTCTCCACTGCTCATCACTAAAATTATGTGTATGTCTTAGCCAAAGGGCACTGTTTTTTGGGTTGCCATTTGCTTGAGTATTTTCAGTGACTTGACAAACTTGGCGATATCTACAAGCTCCATAGCATCCTGTACGACTTACTTTTATGCGATTTTTACCCTTATTTAGCCCCATATCTTTGAGAATTTCTCTTAGGTGTGTTGCTTTATCATCTCTACCTGCTTTAGCACATCGTTCATCATCACAAAGTAGCAGTAGTGTTTTATAGTGCATGATAGGGCGATTAGGATCATAATCTTTAGGTTTACAGATATAGCCCTCAACTATCTCACTCCCCATCTCATTGAGACGAACATCTTGCTCTTTGAGAGGAGTTGAACCATTATAAAAAA
>JAICBP010000082.1:28504-117701 GCA_021766785.1 Sulfurimonas sp. endosymbiont of Alviniconcha boucheti | reverse complement strand
TATAATACCCCAAGAGAATCACACAACACTTTAAAATCTCTTATTGTAATGTAATAAAATATGACAAATTTCAATATTTCAATCAAATAAATTTATATCAATTAGATAACCATACTCCAGTGAAACACAGAATCTTCTTTTATATCTTCCTTCACTTTTTTCCCTACTATTTCATCTATAAACTTAGGACTAATCCCATATGCTGGTCTTTTAAATGTTAAGTCCTCATAGGTTATACTCTTACCTGCTGGTATATTTTTAGAAGCCACTAAACTTCTTCTTGCATTTGCTCTTGCAGGTGCTTCATCCTCAAGAGCTTCGACTTCAAAACTTCCAAGTATCCCAAAAGTTCTTTTTAAATTTTCTTTATATAATTTTAAATCCTCTTTATCCATCGCATGATAGTGGTCATTTCCCGGTAGAGTTTTATCATGTGTAAAATGCTTTTCTACAATCACTGCTCCAAGCATGGTAGCCATCTCGCATACTTTCATATCATTTGGTAAAGTATGATCACTATAACCTATAATTTTATCTGGAAATTTTACTTTTAAATCAAGTATCATTCCAAGATTTGCATTAATCTCTGCTGTTGGATAATTTAAAACACAGTGAAGCAAAGAGAGAGGATTTCCAAATTTTTTTATCCAACTTACTGCTTCTTGTATCTCATGGAGACTACTTGCCCCTGTTGAGAGAATGATTGGCTTATTGAACTTACATATATACTCTATAAAAGGTTTATTTGTAAGATCTGACGATGAAATCTTATAGACATCCATCATCTCATCTAAAAAACTTGCTGATTCAATATCAAAAGGTGTACTCATAAACTCTATACCAATACTATCACAGTACTCTTTTAGCTCTCTCATCTCATCTACCCAAAAACTATCATGTTTTTTAAACAGTTCATACTGACTAGTTGTCGGCTCTTTTGTAGTATCCCAATATGATGGAGAATCTTTTGAAGCTAAAGTTTTTGCTTTATAGCTTTGAAACTTAACAGCATCAGCTCCACCTTCTTTAGCCTCATCAACAAGTCTTTTTGCCAACTCCATACTACCTTCATGGTTTACACCTACTTCTGCTATTATATATGGCATGTATAATTTAGTTTCATACGGATTGATTGTTTTAAATAGTTCTTTTAGTTTCATCTCTTATTTCTCTATTAAGTTCTTTATTAATTTTATAACTGTTTCTCTACCATTTTTTAAATTTAATTTTTTCATTAGTTGGTTCATATATCTTCTATTTTTTTCAGAATTTACAAGTTCCACGAATTGCTTATATAACTCATCTTTTGAAATATCATAACCAAGCCCAAGATTTAAAAATCCAAATTCACTTGAAGCGAAAAAATGTGTAAGTTCTCTTTCATTTTGAGCCATTACTATAGTGGGAGTTCCTACACTTGCTATCTCGTAAGTTGTGCGACCTGCTGATGTAAAAATCAAGTCAGCTTCAAACATATATTTTGAGATATTTGTTACATTTTGTTCTATTCTTACATTTTTAAATTTATTCAAAGAACAGTACTCTTTATATCCGAACCCTGCTATTACTATGATGTTTATAGTATTAATATCACAATATTCATAAATAGATTCTATTACTTTTTTTGTATAATTGTTTGGATCAACCCCACCAAAAGTAATAAGAATATTTTTCACTTTACTTATAGTTTCTTTCTGCTTTGAATATATAAATTCATCCCGAAGAATAAAATAATTATGACCAAAATAGTGGTTTTCAAGAACTTGTTTTTCTGGATATATCGCATTTATAACCAAATCTGCTTTTTTAGAACCATCTCCAAGGTCTTCAAAATTTATAACTTGTAAACCTAAATTTTTCAATTGGTTTATATAATTTTCACTTGTATCTAATCTATCATTTATAATAATATCTGCATTTAAATTTTTTATATCATCAATAATATTTTTATTTTTTTGCATAAAAACTGGATAGTTCTTTGTTGCTATCTTCTTATATGCCATTTGACTATCACAATCGACTAAAAAGGTAATTTGATGATTTAAAATATCATTAGCAATAAGCAATGTATTATACACATGACCTAATCCCACTTCACGATTTCCTGTGACTATAAAAACTATATGCTTCCTTTGTAAATGATATTCACAAATATTCCAATCTTCATAAGTATCAATATCAATCTCTTCTCCATTTGAAAGTATGTAAAGTTCTACATTTTTGCCTATTCTATTGTTTGGAGTTATAATCTCTTTTCTTGTGATAAAAAAACCACCTGTTTCTGTGAATGTAGGAGTTAAGTATTGTCTATTTACTCTCTCTTCATAGTTTGGTAAAAATTTATCATCTTCTTTTCTCCATGATAAATGTGTATCATCCTTTGACGCTATAATAGTTTCTATTGTTTCATCTGCTATCGCTTTTTCTATTGCATTATCTAAAGAGAGTGTTTTCAAAAGAGGTGATGTGGCTTGTATTGTAATAATAAAATCATACTTTTTTTTTTCAATTTTTTGTGCATGATTGTAACAATCATAGATAACAGGATCAAGTGTAGTCTTATCATCAGCTATGTTCTTATCTCTTTTATGTATTTTCGATCCAAAATCAATAGCTGTATGTAAAATTTCATCATCTTCACTTGATACATAAACATCAATATCATACTTTGAAGCAAGTGCTGTTTTAATTGAATAATAAATTAAAGGTTTTCCATTTAAAAGTCTTAGGTTTTTACGAGGTATTCCTTTCGATCCACCTCTTGCTGGGATTATTGCTAAAATATTCATAATTGCATTTATCTTTAACTATCACTATGAAAGATGATATCTAGTGCTACTACTTCATTCTTCATCTGTTTTTTAACCTTTTGTAAAGTTTTTATTAGTTTTCTAAAGAGAGTATAGTCTCTATCTCTAAAGAATCCATTTCAACTTTTTTCTCTTTTGCTATCTTATCTTCTTGAAGTTTTATCGCCAACTCCTCATCACTAAGTGCTAAGATCTGCATAGCAAGAAATGCAGAGTTTATAGCACCAGCTTTTCCTATAGCTACTGTAGCGACTGGCATTCCAGCTGGCATCTGAACAGTAGAGAGAAGTGCATCGATCCCACCAAGGGCAGAAGCACTCATAGGTACACCGATAATAGGCTTAATTGTCTTAGATGCGAGTACACCTGCTAANTGTGCAGCCATTCCAGCGGCAGCGATGAATACTTGAGCACCTTTGTTCTCAGCATTTCTAATATACTCTACTGTTCTTGATGGTGAACGGTGCGCAGAAGAGACGATAAGCTCATAACTCACTCCAAACGCCTCTAGTGTGTCAGAACACGATTTCATTACTTCATAGTCACTCTTTGAGCCCATTACTATTGATACAAATTTCATATATATCTCCTTATTATTATTCTTCATGAATTATACAATATTTTCAAGTTAATACAATTTGATTAAGCAACCAAATATTAACAACAATAAAAAAAGCTAACCTAAGATTTAGGATTTGTTCCCATCTCTGGTGTTGATGGAATTCTAAAAAAAGTAAAGGGTGGGAAACTTGTTGGTAGCACGATTTCATTCGTGTTACCACTATGAATAGCATCGTAAATTTTTCCTTTTTCAGTCGCTATTTTTTTGAACTTCATATAAAATCTACCATCTTTTTCATAAGTTGATCCGATTTCATTATCTACAATTGCCACCTCACTACCTAAAGGAAAAACCACTTCAAGCTCATCATCTGGCTCAGTTTTAAACTTACATAAGAAGTGTGTACCATTGGCGTTTACAACACCACTTACTTGGTGCGTTCCTAATTGCATAGAGAAGTCAAGACTCTGTGTATCATGGCGTTCAAATGGTCTAGAGACTAGATATGCATCTGTATAGCCACGATTTTGTAAGGAGTGGAGTTCATATTGATACTTTTGACAATGAAACTCACCAGCATAGTAATCATCTATCGCCATTCTATATGCTTTTGCTGTAGTTGCTGCATAGTAGGCAGTTTTTGTTCTACCCTCTATCTTAACACTATCAACAACCCCACTATCCAAAATCTCTTTCATATGTGAAGCGAGGTTAAGATCTTTTGCATTCATAATATAGGTACCAACACCCTCATCCTCTTCAAGCCTAAAGAGTGTTCCTGTCTCAGGATTTGCGGCATACATCTCATACTCAAAACGACAATCATTCGCACAGCTTCCACGGTTAGGCACACGACCAGACTGTAGAGTAGAGACAAGACAACGTCCACTATAAGCAAAGCACATACTTCCATGTACGAAAACCTCTAACTCCAGATCAGGAAGTTCACTCTTAATAGCTACTAAATCTTTAAGACTTATCTCACGAGCAGTAATAATTCTAGTAGCACCCATATCATGATAGATAGCAGCATCAAGGACATTCATAACATTTGCTTGTGTTGAGAGGTGTAGTGGTATATCTGGTACTAAGTCATGACACAATTTTAAAACGCCAGGAGTTGCTACTATAAAGGCATCTGGCTTTAACTTCCCCATTGCAATAATATGTTTTTTTAACAGTGAGAGTTGTGAGTTGAAAGGAAAACCGTTAATAGTTGCATAGACTTTTTTACCGCGAGCATGTGCATACTCTATACCCTCCTTAAACTCCTCCATACTAAACTCTTTTCCAGATCGAATACGAAGAGAGAAGTGACTTACCCCACCATAAACAGCATCTGCACCAAAGTCAAAAGCAATTTTTAATTTCTCTAGTGTTCCTGCAGGAGATAAGAGTTCTACTTTTTTACTCATCTTTGTCTCTCTGTCCAAACTCTTCTAAAAAAACTTCAATCTCATCAGTCGATACAAGATCACTATCTCTATGATCGGCAATATATTGTTCAGATGAAACCTCTTTAGAGTTTTCAGTTTCTCCTTCAAAAAGCGTACCCATATACCTCGAAAGAGAGTGCATGACATTTATTACGCGTTCTATCTTTTTTCTATGTATATCTTGATACTGCATTATATCCATTATGCTCATTGCCGAATCACTAGTTGATCGTAATACTTCTACAACAGTGTCTATTTCAACTTTAGCATCCTCATTTTTTTCAAGCTGTTCTTTAAAAACAACAACCTCTGGAAACTTCTCTACTAATGTTTTGTAAAGTTCAATATTTCCTTTTATCACTTCATTAACAATTTCTAAGCTCTCCTCTTTTGCAACCACTTCTTCGCTAATTGTCTCTAAAATATCAAAAATCTCAATAGCTTTTTCTTCATTTTTTGTAGATATACTCACTTCCTCTTGAAGCTCATTTAAATCAGCATCTTCATCCATTAAGGTATCAAATTCTTCTTGTGGCATAAGTTCTCTCCAAGATAAAATTACTTAAAATTTATTAAAGTGTCACTATAATAGCATAAAATTAATAAATATTGGAAAAAGATGATTGTAGATTTACACAACCACACACGACTATGTAATCATGCACAGGGAACTATGGAAGAGTATATTCAGGTAGCTATTGACTCTAACGTAGATGTTTTTGGTTTTTCAGACCATGCACCTATGAATTTTGATACTAAGTATCGTATGAAATTTAAAGAGATGAAAAAGTACGAAAATGACACTCTTCAAGCTAAAGAGCGATACAAAAGTAAGATAGAAATTCTACTTGGCTATGAAGTAGATTATCTTCCTAAGTATATGGATGAGAGAGTTCTTAATGCAGATGTAGATTACCTCATCGGAAGTGTACATTTTATAGAGGGCTGGGGATTTGATAATCCTGAGTTTATAGGTAGATGGGAGAGTCAAGATATAGATGAAGTTTGGCAAAAGTATTTTGATACGATAGAGGAGATGGCCAAGAGTAAACTCTTCAATATTGTAGGGCATTTAGACCTCATAAAAGTTTTCAAATTTATGCCAAAAGGTGATATATCTAAAATGGCTCACAAAGCACTTCTTGCGATAAAAGATGCCAATATGGTTCTTGAATTAAATGTTGCAGGATTTAGAAAAGATATAAAAGAGTCTTATCCATCTGCTACTCTTCTTAAAGATGCTTATAAACTTGATATTCCCATCACATTTGCCTCTGATGCGCACAAACCAGAGCAGGTAGGACTTTTCCATGATGAAATAGTACAACTAGCTAAAAAGGTAGGCTATACAGAGTGTGTTTACTTTAAAAAGAAAAAACAGATAAAGGTACTATTTTAACTCTCAGTATTAACAAGCCACATAGAAAATATATCTAAATAGTCCCAAAAAGATTGGATATACTCAGGGTTTACACCCTCTGCTTCTAAAGGTTCTAAAAGTTCAGCATATAAAGAGAGCCAAGTTCTTCTGCCCTCTTCATCTATGCGAAAAGGAGCATGCCGTCCAACCATCTGATGCTCTCCACGCTCTTTGGTAAAAAGAGCTTCACCACCAGAAATTTCAAGTAAAAAAGTAAAAGCATGGCGTTTGGCTTCCGCAAAATCCTCTTCATCCAAGACAGGAAATAAGAATGCAATCTCACTCTTCTCTATAAGTTCATAATGCTCATACACTAACTTTTCAAATCTCTCAACACCAACTTCATGTAAAAATCCAGGATGTGGCTTCGTAACTGGTGGTCTTACACCAATTTTTCCATCAGTTATACTCAGTTTCATAGTAAACCCTTAATTTATTTGCTAAAATTATACTTATTATTAATGAATATAAATAGCAATTGAGGAATTTTTTATGAATGTTGCACCAAACTTCTCACCACCAATAAGTTTAATGAAGCCCTACTTTCTTTTAAGTGGATTTTTCTATCTGCTAAGTATGTTTGCTTTATTATTTTTAAACCCTATTACTCCCCTACAAGATCTCTCCCTTATTGCTTGGGTGCACCTCTACATTTTAGGCTTTGCTATGATGTCCATATTTGCATCTATGGCACAACTCGGTCCTATTGTAGTAGAGACAGCACACTATAATATCACTATTTTTAAGTATCTTTGGATTTTTCTTTCTACAGGAGTACTTATACTGCTTTATGGATTTTTATATGATGTAGCTTATTTACTAACTGGAGGGACAGTTGTACTTATAGCTATGCTCATCTACAGTATAGAATTTCTACTTACTCTTAAAAATGCACAACGAAAAACTAGCATAACACTAGCTATGAAAATGAGTAACTTCTTTTTACTTACTGGTATCATCATCGGTTTGGTAATGGCAAGTACGTTTACTGGTACTATACAACTAAACCCTCAAAATATACTGCCTATACATACATTTGGACTTATCGTTGGTTTTATCATTCTTCTTATTATGGGAATATCCATCATTCTCATTCCTATGTTTGGATCTTCTAAACGCATAAGTGACAATGAGTTTAAAAATAGTTTCTACGCTATATCTTTTGGTGTGATCACAATGATATTTTCTCCTTTTTTCTATACATTTTATTTACAAAGTATCGCTTATTGTATTACTGCTATTGCCATTTTACTCTACTTTTATCAACTCTATAAAATGACAAACTCTCGTGCAAGAGTAAAACATGATATATGGGCAAGATCCATGTATGTGGCGTTTATCTCTTTTATCTTATCTTTCTTTTTGCTTATCAATTCTCTCTTTAGTGATAATGAATTTTCTCTTCGCCTTGGTATGTGGCTTATGTTCATAGGTTTTTTTGGCTCTATCATTATAGGTAATTTTTATAAGATTTTGCCTTTTCTTGTATGGTTTCATATCTACTCCCCTCTGATAGAGGAGAGAACCGTTCCAATGCTTCATCAACTTCTACCTACTAGACTTGCAAATTTACAATGGTTTTACTCTTTAAATGGTCTTCTGCTTACAACAGTTGCACTATCTACACAAAGTAGGCAACTATTTACTGGTGGAGTTGTACTTCTTGCTACAGCTTCTCTTATATTTTTTATAATTATTATAAAATTATTAAGAGTAAAGATATGATTAAACAATTCTTTGTATAATTCTTACATAACAAAATAACAAAAGGATTTACAAATGGGTAAATATATTGAATTAACTGCTGCTAATTATGAAGCGACTATCGCTGAAGGTGTCTCTTTGGTAGACTTTTGGGCACCGTGGTGTGGTCCTTGTCGTATGATTGCTCCAGTTATAGAAGAGTTAGCTGAAGATTTCGATGGAAAAGCAAAGATCTGTAAGGTCAATACAGATGAAGAACAAGATATATCTGTAAAATTTGGTATCCGTTCTATCCCTACTATCATGTTCTTTAAAGATGGTGAACTAGTAGATACAGTTGTTGGTGCACAAAGCAAACAAGCTCTATCTGATAAACTCAATGATCTTTTAGGATAGCTCCTAAAGGATTTTCATTTGGCTAGAAAAAATGGGAAATCACTTTTCTCTTTATCTACACTATTAGCCTCTTTCTTTGGAGCAGCTATGATCGCTGCCTCCTTTGCTTACTTCAATTATAAATTTGCTGAGTATAAGTTTATTGACTTTAAAAAGTGGATCTTTTATGAAAAAAGTGATCTTTTTACTCCAAAAGAGGAGAAGTACATAGTGGTATTTTACAGTTCTCGTGAAAAAGAGACTATGGATATGTTAGCAAAAACAGATCTACAACTCCCAATACTTGCAATAGATTACTATAATCAAGTAAGAGCAAATACAAAAACAACTACATTCTTAAGAAGTGGTACAAAAAACTCTCTTGCATTTATTCAGCGTTTCAACATTTACGAATCACCCTCGATATTTTTTATAAAAAAAGTAAAAGAATCTCTTTATAAACAAGATAGTATGATACATAAACTTGATAATTTAAAAGAGCTATCTAAAGATGTGAGTCACTTATAAAAGGAAAAATATGTCTATACTTGATTGTGCGATTATTGGTGGTGGTCCTGCTGGTCTTACAGCTGGACTCTATACAACACGTGGTGGATTAGAAAATGTTACTATGTTTGAAAAGGGTATGCCTGGTGGACAAATCATAAACTCTTCTGAAATAGAGAACTACCCTGGTGTGACTGGTGAGATTACAGGTATGGATCTCATGATGCCATGGCCTGCTCAATGTCAGAAATTTGGTCTTAAGCATGAAATGGTCAATGTCCTGCGTATAAGTAAAAAAGGTGATCTCTTTACTATCCATAGTGAAGATGGTAGCACAAGAGAGGCTCATAGTGTTATACTAGGAACAGGTTCCTCTCCAAGAAAAGCTGGTTTTACTGGAGAAGATAAGTTCTTTGGTAAAGGGGTAAGTACTTGTGCTACCTGTGATGGTTTTTTCTACAAAGGAAAAGAAGTTGCTGTTATAGGAGGTGGAGATACTGCTTTAGAAGAGGCACTTTATCTTGCTAAAATCTGCTCAAAGGTTTACCTAGTGCATCGCCGTGAAAGTTTTCGTTCAGCTCCAAATACAATAAAACGTGTTAAAAATACACGTAATATAGAACTCGTACTCAACTCCCTACTAGAAGAAGTTTATGGAGATGAATCTGGTGTTACAGGAGTTCGTGTAAAAAATAAAAGTGGAGTAGTTTACAATATAGGAGTATCTGGTGTATTTACCTTTGTTGGAAATGATGTTAATAACCAAACACTCATCCAAGAAGATGGATCTTTTCTCTGTGATATAAATAAGCAAGGTCAGGTTATTGTTGATATTAGTATGAGAACATCAGTTCCTGGACTCTTCGCAACTGGAGATATGAGAATAGCTGCACCCAAACAGGTCATCTCAGCTGCTGGAGATGGTGCAGTTGCAGCACTTCAAGCTATCTCTTATGTGGATGAACATCTAGGTTGATTTTATGATAATTTATTCATCTGAATTGTAGGCTATGTTAAATTATATACCTTTTTTTAGTGGTAAGTTATTTGGTATAAATTCTTTCACACTATCCTTATGATGTATTATAACTTAATTAACTTTAAAGCATATGTTTACTATTATTTCAAAATTAAAATAAGCACTAAAAAGGATTTTTATGAAAAATGAAGCATGTCCAATATCATTTGAAAAGATAGATGCAACTTTGGTCAGAGTTCTCTCTGCATGTTCAGGAATTTTATTTTTACTCTTTGTTAAGACACAGTTTCTACCTATTATTCTCTTCTTATTTGTAGATTTTGTACTACGAATTTTTATAAAAAAAGAGTATAGCCCTCTCTTTAGACTTGCACAAGTAATAAAAGATCTTTTAAAACTAGAGTCCCACTTAATGGATAATGCACCAAAGCGTTTGGCATCCTATTTTTCTCTTTCATTTGTAATACTTACTGGGGTGACTAGTTACTTAGGCTTGGAGACTATTTTTTATGCTCTTAGTGCTATCTATGGTGTCTGTATCTTTTTAGAAGTGGCTTTTGACTACTGTCTTGGTTGTAAAATTTACTATCTTTATATGAAATTTTTTGGTTAATATCTTACAATAAAGCACTAGTTAAAAATTATTTCAAAGGTAATAGTATGATAAAAGTTGGTGTATTTGGAGCAAATGGACGCGTTGGAAAGCTTCTCATAGAGAACTTAGAGGAATCATCTAATATGATCTTAAGTAGTGTTTATGTGCGTGATAAATTAAACGTTTTAGTAGATCCTACTGTACTCATCACAACAGATTTAAAATCTTTTTTAGATGCTTGTGACCTCGTTATAGACTTCTCCTTACCTGATGCTTGTGAAGCTCTTCTTGAAGCAGCAATGCTCACTCCAAAACCTTTAGTTATCGGGACAACAGGTCTTAACACACACCAGCTTAATCTCATCAAAGAAGCTACACTAAAAATGCCTATCCTCTATGCAACAAATATGAGTCTTGGTGTGGCACTCCTAAATAACTTAGTAGAGCAAGCTGCATCTGCTCTTAAAGGCTTTGACATAGAGATAGTAGAGATGCATCATAAACATAAAAAAGATGCGCCTAGTGGTACTGCTCTTACTCTAGGTGAGCATGCAGCACGTGGACGTAACCTCGAACTTGACAAGGTAAGAGTAAGTGGGAGAGATGGTAATATCGGCGAAAGATCTAAAGATGAAATAGCTGTTATGGCACTTCGTGGTGGAGATATTGTAGGGCGACATACTGTAGGTTTTTATAATGATGGAGAGTTTATAGAGTTAAATCATACAGCTACTTCTCGTTCTACATTTAGCAAAGGTGCTCTTAGTGCTGGAGAGTGGTTAGTAGATAAAGAGTCTGGTCTCTACTCTATAAAAGATTGTTTAGGGCTTTAAAGCTCTTTGGCACTCTTTGCAAGTTTTGCCCATGCTGAGTCTGGGTTAGCTTTAATAGCAGCATCATAAGCTTTTTGAGCCTCCCTATCTCTCCAGAGTTTCATAAGTGCCATACCCTTTAAATACTCTGCACGTGCTCGTTTACTTTTACTCAGTGTTACTCTATCCAAATTTTTTATAATCTCTAAAGCTTTTTTGTACTTTTCAAGATTCATATAGGATTGATAAAGTGTAAATTCTACATATGGGCTCTGTACATATGTAGAAGAACTCTTCTGTATCTTTTGTACTTTCTTTCCATAGTTTATAACTAGATTGTCATCCTTTTTTTCTCTTCCTAAGGTCATCATAGTAACATAGCGTTCTATATCTTTATAACTCTCACCAAATTTTTTTTCAATAAGTAGCATACTGTCTAAGAGCTTCTCTCTCTTCTCAAGACGATTATATGTATCAAAAAGGTATCTATATACTTCTTGATATGGAGAGTTTTTTTCATCCTCAATAAGTGCTATTAGATCTTTACTTGCTTCTATTACATCACTATAATTTCCTGTTGCAAAATCTATCTTAATGTACCTGTAGAGCCATTTTTTTCTAAATGCAAGATCTTTACTCTGAAAATTTTTCTCTGCGATACGTCTGCTTAAAGTATAATTACCACCCTTCATTGCACAATCATAGATACCATCATCCCAACTATCGGACAATGTTATATTATAATCATTCACTATAACAAGTACATCTTTACACTTTTTACTTTTCAGTGAAATATCCATCATACCTTTTGCAGCATTTGTAATAATATCTTTAAGATCATCATACTTGCCATCTAAAACGGATAAATCATGTTGCATTGCAAGAACATCACTATATCGTTTATTTTCAAGAAGTAGTTTTGCCTTTTCATACAGTGCCTTTTGCCCTATTGTATCCTTGGAGTACTCTTGAATTAATTTATCATATTTAGCTAATTTTGTCGAAACATTTGCATCTGATGTCTCAAAAAAGAGTCCATCCTTTGCTATTTGTACTTGAGCAACATAATCTCCTTCTGGAAACTCTTTGAGATAACGATTAAGTGCTACTAATCCCTCTTTTTTACTTTCTGTTTGAGCAAGCCATAAAGCTCGTTTACCTAATAATTCTTCATAATCATCACTTGTTATTCCTATCGCATCCACAAGTGCTGTTGCTATTTTAGCAGCTGTACCATAAAGTGCTTCATCTGCAAAGATATTCATCATCTTAACAGAGCTTTGATAATTCTCATTAAAGTAGCTAGGCTTAAGAGTAATTATTTTATCTATATAAATGGTTGCATCTTTTGGATTGAGTTTTATATGACTTTTTGCAATATCATAAGCGGCATATGCAGCAACATCTAAATCAGAAGTTTCATAAAGAGCTTTTTTATAGAACTTCATTGCCTTTATCTTCTCTCCATCTGATGCTAACATCTCTCCCTTATAGATATATCCCAACTGAACAAACTTAGTATTTTTATGCTCACTAAAGAGTCTATCAAAAAAATAATCAGCATCACCATTCATTCCAACCTTGCTATAAGCTTGTGCTATTAAAGAGAGAATTTCTGCTATATTATCACTTGATGAATACTCATTAAGGTATATCTTTGCACTCTCAATAACATCGTTATACTCGTGTAAAAGTGTATGCACTTTAATTTTATAATAAATAAGTTCTGCTTCAAAAAGAGTATCTGGATACTCCTCTAAAACATCATCTATAGTCTCCATCGCACTCTCATACTGTTTTTGGGCATAAAGTTTTTTTACTTTCAAGTACTTTGTTACGTCTCCCACCTCTTGAATATGTACAGGATTACCATGTAAATCTAAACTCCCAACATAAGGCATACTATCCTGATCTAAGTAAAAAGGAAATGCCAAGTTATTATCTGGTTTGGATCTCTTTTGTATAAGAGGTAGCTTCTTTTTATAACCTATAACAAGCCAAGTTTTTGCAAGTGAAACATCTGCTTGATATATGGTACTATCTTCAACTAAATTAAAAATTTGAGGAATAAGTTTGATCTTATGAAAAGGTGTAATACTAAGAAAAAATGTATCTTTTTTATAAAAAGTATTCACTTTAAAAAAGTCATTTTGCAAATTTTTTATCTTGCCAACTGGTCTTTTTGAAAATGCACATATTACTTTTGTTGTTCTCTTAAAATCATTTTTCATCTCTTGACATAAGAAAGCTTGAGTTTCTGTTATTTTAAGGATAGAATAGGGTGTAAAATCATCTTTTGCACTCTCCATAGAGAGCTCTAATGCAAAAGATGAAAAAGAGAGAAGAACCATGAGTAGTACTTTTTTCAATGCCCTTCCCTTTAAGTAAAATATTTATCTATTAATATCCACTATTGTAAACAAATGCTTTTACAAATTCCAATAATGGGTCTAGTGCAAGAAAAGCAAATATAGTTCCTATAATAGCAAAGCCAATAATAGTTTTGAGTGCAGTTGTTGCATTTGCTACATAAAGTTTTCCTTCATTATCTACATTAGATGCAATAGGATCTTTCATAAACATATAGACTATGAGTTTTATATAATAATAACCTGCTATAGCAGAGTTTAGAGCCATAATAAGTGCAAGTATAGTATACCCACTTGTAACAGCAGAACTTATCATATAAATTTTACCCCAAAAAAGTGCAAATGGAGGAATCCCTGCAAGACTTAGCATAAAAATTCCCATAACAAATGCAGCCATTGGTGATGTCTTAATCATACCTGAGAATTTTTCAAAACTGTGGTCAGTTTTTTGGTATCCTGGAAGCTCTTTTTGACGAGAAATCCATAACATAGAAAAAGCACCAAGATTAGTAAAACTAAAGAGAATCCAGTAGAGGAAAAGTGCAGAGTTTGATTGTGTAGTTCCTATTAAAATAGCAGCCATTACAAAACCAGCATGAGAGATTGAAGAGTATGCCAGCATTCTCTTTACATCTGTTTGTACTAATGCCCACATATTTGCAGCAGTCATCGTAATAACAACAAAGGCATATAGAACTACTTCTAGCCAAACAACATTCGAATGAATTAAGAACTCAAAAAGGCGCATAACCACGACAAATGCAGCTATCTTTGGAACGATTGACATATATCCTGCCATTGCAGCACTTGATCCCTCATAAACATCTGGCGTCCATGTATGAAAAGGAACAACTGATAGTTTGAAAGCGAACGATACAAGTAAGAAGACAACACCGACAAGTAAAAAGCCTATATTAGCATAACCATTATGTGCTAATGTGCTATCTATTTGATGAATCTCTACACTACCAGTAAGCGCATAAAAAATCATAGAACCAAAAGTGTAAAAACCAGCAGCTAATGCACCCATAGTAAAATACTTCACTGCTGCTTCAAATGACTTATCACGGTTGTGCATTGCAATAAGAGTGTAAAGAGCTAAAGAGGCTGTCTCTAACCCTACAAAAATAAGTATTAAATTATCACTTGCTACCATAAATTGGAACCCACCAATCATGAAAAGAAAAAGTGCAAAGAACTCAGGATATGAAAACTCATGAAAACGTTTATGTGTCAGTGCTAATGGAATAAAAAGCATACTTGTAGCAACAATAATAAACTGTGCAAGAATAGCTAAACCATCTATAAGCATTACATTAAAGACACCAAGCTTAATACCCTCTTCACTAAATACACCTGCAGACTCAAGTAGTGTACCAAAATCTAGTGCTAAAAAGAGTATGCTTATTACCACATAAAGAGATTTATCTAAGCCACCTCTAAAAATATCTATAGCAAGAATCATAAGCGCGCCAATAAATGGTATTAGCATCGGTGCAAGAGTCACTAGGTTTAAAGACTCTAATGAAATATTTACTGGACTTAACATTAGTGATCCTCCTTCATTGAAGTTTTACTAATAACAACACCTGATATATTAGGTATTCTCATTTTAGCATCCTCTGTTGTTGCTTTATTGTGCATTGTCTGAACAACTAACTCGACAGAGTTATTAATTGGTTCTAGAATAGGTTTTGGATATATGCCTAACCAGATAGAGATAATAACCAAAGGTACAAGTGCAATGAGTTCACGTCTATTGACATCTGTAAGATTTTTATTTTCCTCTTTTGTTACTTCACCAAAAAACATTCTCTTGTATGCTATCAGCATATAAATAGCACCAACAATAATAGCTACTCCTGCTAAGAGAGTGAGCATATGTGACTGAGCATAAAAGCCTAAAAGACTCAAAAATTCACCAACGAAGTTAATCAAGAGTGGCATACCTACAGAAGCCATCATCATAATACCAAAAATAGTGGCATACTTAGGCATAATATGTGCTAAACCACCAAATTCAGACATAAGTTTCGTGTGGCGTCTATCATAAATAACACCAACAAGCAAGAAAAGAGCTCCAGATACTATACCATGTCCTATCATTAAAAATACAGAACCTGAAATACCCTCAACATTAAGAGCAAATGTACCAAGAATAATAACACCCATATGTGAAACAGAGGAGTAAGCAACAACTTGCTTCACATCTTTTTGTGCATAAGCCACCATAGCAGTATAAATAATCATAATGATTGCTATTACTGCTACTGGGTACATAAAGTACACAGATGCATCTGGAAAAAGTGGTAGTGAAAAACGAATAAATGCATAAGTACCCATCTTAAGTAATACAGCTGCTAATATAACTGAACCGATAGTTGGAGCTTGTCCATGTGCATATGGTAACCACGTATGAAATGGGAACATAGGTACTTTGATAGCAAAACCGATAAAAAATGCTGCAAAAAGCCATAACTGAAAATTTTCAGGAAGAACTAACCTATACCAATCAAAAAGAGCAAATGACCATCTTCCTGTTGCCTGATAGAAGAGGTAAGCCATAAAAAGCATACCGACAAGCATTACAAGAGATCCTGCAAATGTATATAAGAAAAACTTCACTGATGCATAAATACGCATAGGTCCACCCCATGCACCGATGATATAAAGCATTGGGACAAGAGAGAGTTCCCAAAATACATAAAAGACAATACCATCAAGAGCAGTAAATACACCAACCATAGTCATCTGTAAGAAAAGAAGAGTGATGATCATATTTTTCACATTTGGAGTTTCAGTAAGTGAAGCGATACCAATCATAGTAAAGAGTGAAGCCATAATAACAATAAACAAAGAGATACCATCAACACCTAAAATATAATTAATACCAAAAGATGGTATTAAAGGAAGTTGTTCCATAAACTGCATACTAGATACAGTGTTATCAAAACTGAACCATAGTAATAAAGAGAGAACAAACTCAATAGTTGCTACAGAGACACCATAAGCTCTCATACTCTCTTTGTTTATCATAAATCCCATAACACCAGCAAGTGCTGGGAAGAAAATTAAAATACTTAAAATATGCTCTAACATAGACTAAACTCCTAAACCAGATAAGATAGTAGTTATCTCATCAGAATATCTAGTTGCAATTCCAAAAACTGCAGCTAAAGATAGTAAACCAACCAGACCAGTTACCATCCATTTTAACATAGTAGAAAGATTTCCACTCTGCATATCTCTTGTCTTTTCACCAGTAAGATAAAATGCATTTGCAATTCCATCAACACTAGCATCAACGACCTTCTTATCAATTTCCCACATTATTGCAGAGATATCATTGTATGGTTTCATAACATACTCTTTATAAGCAAATGGTATATAGTACTGATTGTAAAGTAGTTTATAGATAAATGAGTTCTCCATTGCTGAAGATCCATCTGGAACACTACCCCATGAATAGTATTTTTTATATGCAAAAAGAATAGCTAGACCTACAAACAGTTGTGTTCCAACTAACATAATCCATACAGTTACATGTGAGTGAATGTGATACTCCATAGCACCTAAAATCTCTTCTACCATATTAAAAAATGGCTCTTGAAATATACCAGCGATCATTGCAAGAATAAGTAGTGGACTCATAGCAATAAGCATAAATTTATATGCCTCATGTGGATGAATACCAAAAATCTTATAACGCTCTTCGCCATGGAAGATAAGCGCAACAAGCCTAAATGAATAGAATGCAGTAAGACCAGCAGTAAAGACTAATACACCATAAATAATCATATGATGCTCAGAGAATGCTACTTCTAAAATAGTATCTTTTGAGAAAAAACCTGCGAATGGAAAGATACCTGCTAATGCTAAAGAAGCAATAGTCATCATAATCCAAGTACCTTTCATAACCTTTTTAAGTCCACCCATTTTAAATGGATCAAGCTCATCATGCATAGCATGCATAACATTACCAGCACCAAGGAAGAGAAGAGCTTTAAAGAATGCATGTGCCATAAGGTGGAAGAGTGCTACCCAATATGCACCCAAACCAGCGGCTGCGAACATATATCCAAGCTGAGAGAGAGTAGAGTATGCAATAACTCGTTTCATATCACGGTTTACTAGTGCCATTGAAGCTGCAAAAAGAGCTACAAATGCACCAAGACTAGCTATAAAAAGACCAACATTTGGGATTAGACTATAGAGTTCGTTTGAGCGAATAACTAAATAAACGCCAGCTGTTACCATAGTCGCGGCATGAATAAGTGCAGAGACTGGGGTAGGACCTTCCATCGCATCAGCAAGCCATGTGTGAAGTGGAAACTGTGCCGATTTACCCATAGCACCTATAAAGAGAAAAATACCAATCATTGTAAGAGTAGAAGTATCTAAGTGTGCCATTGCAGGAAATGCGAGATGATACTGTAGTGAACCTGTATTCCAATACACTAGGAAGATTCCAATTAACATACCAAGGTCAGCAATACGGTTCATGATAAATGCTTCATTTGCTGCCCATGTAGCAATATTTTTATGAAACCAAAAACCTATAAGACCCCATGAACAAAGACCGACACCTTCCCAACCGATGAAAAGACCAGCGAAATTGTCACTCATAACAAGAATCATCATAGAAAAAACGAAAGCAGATAGCCATGCAAAAAATCTATTAAAACCCTTATCATGATCCATATACCCTATAGAGTAAATGTGAACAATAGTAGAGACTAAAGTTACAACCATCATCATAGTTACAGATATTTGATCAACTACAAAACCAAAAGGGATGTAAAGATTACCACTCTTCATCCATGTCATCATCTCAACATGTAGCACTTCACCTCCATTTAAAATATTACTAAGAAGTATAGAACTACTTACAAATGCAGAAAATATCAATAAACTAGCTACTACTCCTACAAACTGTTTTTTAGCTCCATTTGTAAAAAGAGCTGAAAACATTGAACTAACTAGTGGTGCAAAAAGTGCAATATATAAATATTTTTCCATAACTTACCCTCTCATACTTGTCATAGTGTCAAGATCAATACTACCGTGGCGTTTGTACCACACAATAAGAAGACCAAGCCCTACAGCCAATTCAGAAGCAGCAATTGCAATGATAAAAAATGCAAACATCTCTCCTGTTAAATCACCATAATAGTGTGAAATTGCAGCAAACCCAATATTTACTGCATTTAATAAAATTTCCGTTGCAAAAAATAGCAAAAGAAGATTCTTTCTACGCATAATACCTACTAAACCAATAGCAAATAAAATGGTAGAGAGAATGAGGTAGTGGTTTAAGCCTATTTCCATCATGAAAGCACCTTTTTATCTTTTTCTTCAATCTCTTTGATCTGCTCTGCATTCATCTTCGTAAGAGATAAATCCATCTTCTTTCCAGCCAAAACAATTCCTGCGACCATAGCTACAAGGAGCATAACTGCTGCCACCTCAAATGGAATAAGGTACTTTGTAAAAAGCACTATCCCAACCATTTGAGTATTTCCAACACCCTCTATCTCTGGATAGAAAACTTGTATATTTGTAGAGACTATAGGAGCCATAAAGATAGCTACCACCATGACAGCTGAAAGTGTTGCAAGACCTACTACTATGTACTTATTACCATTTTTCTCTTTAACCTTACGAGTTGTATCAAAAAACATCATACCAAATGCATAAAGAGCCATAACAGCACCAGTATAAACAATTATCTGAACTGCGCCTAAAAAGTCAGCACCTAAAATAAAGAAAAATGCCGATATAAAAATCATTCCTGCTGCTAATGCAGTTAATGCAAATAGTGCTTGTGATGTTGTTACTGTAATGTAGAACATCACTATTGTTAAAAATGCAAACAGGTAAAATGCTACTGCTTCAAACATACTTTTATCTCCTTAATATGCTAGAGGTGTTTTCTTAACACGCTCATCTTCATGTGGTGTAATCGCACCAAAACCTTCAAACTCTTTTTGTGCATTTTGCTTCATGACATCCATAGGAGTTAACATCGCTTCATAATCAACAAAGTGCTCACGTTGATCAGATGCATTTTCATACTCTCCACCATGAGTAATTGCAAGTTCAGGACAGACTTCAGCACAATAACCACAAAAGATACAACGTCCTAAGTTGATAGTATATTCAGATACTTCTTTGCGAGACTCCTCATCAATACGTGTATCCATACGAATACAATCACTAATACAAATCTTCTCACAAAGTCCACAGCCAATACAACGCTCAGTATCAGACTCCCAAAGACGTTTCATCTCATGCACAGCACGGTAACGTGGTCCAATAGGCATCTTCTCCTCAGGATAAGAGATAGTGTGAATGTCAAACTTAATCATCTCACGAAGAACTACCCAAAGACCTACAAAAAGTTCAAGTTTAAATGTTCTATCTATAGCACGTTTGAATTTTCCCCAACCAGTAGTGGGATAATCCACAATATCTACTAAAAAATAGCCATTATCGGATATATTTCTATTATTAAACTGTTCCATCATCATCCCCTAAAACATCATCACTAAGCCAGTAATAACAACGTTAATCACTGCTACTGGCATAAGTACTTTCCAACACAACCACATTAATTGATCTGGTCTTACATCTGGCCATGCAGCTCTTGTCCATAAGAAAAAGAAAAAGAAAAATGCCATCTTACCAAAAAGTGCAACCGCTCCTAGAACTGAACCATCACCAAAACCACCCAAGAAGAGGATAGGAATAACAAACGAGATAAAAAACATATTTGCATACTCACCGATGAAGAAAAGACCCCATCTCATACCAGAGTACTCTGTACCAAAACCATCTATAATTTCGTGATCATTTGCAATAAGGTGAAATGGTGTACGACCAGTCTCAGCAAATGCAGCGATCCAAAAAAGAACAAATGCAACAGGTTGTGACCACACTATCCAACCATGTTCAATCTGATAATTGTTAAAATCAATAAGAGAGAGTGAACCAACCATCATTATTGGAGCTAAAATAGCAAGACCTGTCACAACCTCATAAGAGATAAATACAGCTGCTGCACGTGCAGCTGAAAGTAGAGAAAACTTATTTGCTGATGCCATACCACCAAGAAGTGGACCAAAAAGACCTACCGCCATCACACCAAGTACATATAAAATACCAATGTTAATATCTGCTACAATAGGATGTACTTCATGTCCAAATAGCTCAAATGATGGTAAAAATGGAATAGCTGCTGCTGCCATAAATGCAGTAGCAGCTGTAATAACTGGTGCAATTTTAAAAATAGGTCCTACAACATTTGTAGGAATAATATCCTCTTTTGTAAAGAGTTTAATACCATCTGCTCCAACTTGCAAAAGTCCAAAAGGACCTACATTCATCGGTCCAAGGCGACGTTGCATAAATGCAAGTACCTTACGTTCAAAATATGTACCGATACCAGCTAATGCTGAAAATATTAGTAAAATAACAACGACTTTTATAATTGTTTCTATTAGATATGCATTATCCATATATTACACCTTTTGTATCGAAGCTTTAGTAAATCGGTAACCGTTCACTAATGCCTCTGAGTTTAATTTAGAATCAAATGTTGGCAAAATCACAATATCTCCTGCAATTTTATTATCACTTACTATACTTGCACTAAGCTCACCATTTGCTGTTTTTATATTTACAGTATCACCCTCATTATAATCTGATCTCTCTAAGAACTCTTCACTCATATAGACACCACTTACTTCATCAAGGTTCTCTGTTTTGTTTGTAAAGTCTGTAAATTGTCTTACAGGGTTTGCTAAATAGATTATATCATCTTCTAGTATAAGTGTTTCATCTATCTTGCTTACACTCTCATTAGAGCTTACTTCTACACTCAAAGGTGTTAATTTGTAACCACGAATCTCTTCTCCTCTATTTGTATAGTAATCATCTAAGGAGTCAAACTCTACTGCTTTAAAGGCTGGATTTGATCCAAGCTCTACTGTATAATCAATAGTATTTTCAGCTTCAACTCCTAAAGCATTTGCAATATCATTAAGGGTGTAACCACCATAAGGAAGTGCTGCATTAGTAGGATTTACTCGCTTATTAATACTTGTAAGTGTACCCTCTTGTTGGTTGATTGCTGGCATATCTAAATCACCGTTGCCAAGAGCAGAGAGTATAAAATCACCCTTAGTATTGTAACCAATAGTTGTCGTTCCAGCTTCACTTGAAAGCGTGTTAATCATCGCGACACCAAGTGTATTTGTCAGAGCAGGAATCATCACTAGCTTAAACTGAGAGTATTTCTCTACGAGTGCCACTAAACGAGCAAGGTTTTTAGAGTTTGGATGATTATAAAGATCAGGACCTACGATCAAAGAGAATGAGTCTTTTTTCTTCATGAACTTTGAAAGAATATCATCAAAGCCATCTTCTATTCCAAGCATTGCAAGTAGTCTATTATCATCAACCTCAACCTCTTTACTTACCTGTTTAGGAACCATTTTAGACTTTTCTACTTCTACAACTTCTTCTTCACCTGTCTCCTCATTTACTTTTGTCTCTTTAACAATTTCAACTACTTTCTCTTTTATAGTTTCAGTAACTGTAATACTCTTCATGGAGTGAAATGATGCCAAGTACTCAACTATCTCATTTGGAAGTTGAGATTTGTCAGCAAATAGGTCAAGAATAAGATAAAGTACTATCTCCTCTTGAAGAGGTTTATGGTTTATGCTTAAAATATTTTTACTTAAACCATCTATAATAGGATCAGCAACAGGGTGAAAATAGAGTGCTGCACCTTTATTAACCGTTAAAGAGTTATTAAGTGAATACCTTGCATTGGGATTATCAGTTTTTATAGCTGTACCGATACTTACTATAAAGTTAGAGTTCATAGACTCTTTTAAATCACTTCCATAAAGAGTAGTTCCACTAATCTCTGAGTAATCTTTTAAGAAAGTTTGAAAGCTTCTTGCCTCTTCATTGACAAGCTTATATCCAAACTTATCGCTAAGTTTTTGTAAAATATACGCTTCTTCATTTGTAATAGTACTAGTAAAGTTAATTGTATCAGCTTTTTTAAAAGCCTCTAGTGCATTTGTAAACGCCACTTCATCTCTACTCACATTAGTATTTTGATAATCAAATCCATAACGACCAGCACCACAAAGAGATACATAGTTCCACTCATTCATGACGCGATAGATCTTATCTTCAGGGTTAGCCACGCTTGTATGTTTTACATCGTAGCTTATCTGACATCCAGCAGAGCAGTGTCCACAAGTCGCAGGTACACGAGTGAGTTCCCAAGCATTTGACTTATACATAAACTGAGTATCTACTAGTGCCCCAACAGGACAAACAGCAGCACACTCACCGCAAGATGTACAATCAAGGACATCTGTTCCATTGGTAAGACCGATAATTGACTTATTGAGTTTGTTCCACATTGCATAAGCATCTTTTGGCATACTCTCTTTAAACTCAGCATCAAGTGCATCTCCACCACGTGCTACAGTCTTAAGCGAGTTATCACCTATCATATCTTTACACGCCGTAACACAACGCTCACAAACAATACAGAGTCCAGGGTCATAGTGTAAGTGACCCCAGTCATGAGCACTTCTATCTACATCTTTAACTGCATATGATTGTGCATCTACACCCATCTCTAAAGTATAGTTCTGTAGTTCACACTCACCAGATTGATCACATACACCACATTGAAGAGGATGATTTACATCATAAACTTCCATGATCGCACGTCTCTCTTTTTCTATTTCCTCTGTACTTGTTGTAATATTCATACCCGGCTTTGCTTTAGCATTACAAGCATAGACCTGTTTCCCATCAGCTTCAACCAAACATATACGACAAGCAAGAGTAGGACTACATCGTGTCAAATAACAGATTGCAGGAATAAAGATATTATTAGCACGAGCAGCATTGAGTATAAACTCACCCTCTTGTGTCTTGACATCTTGCCCATCAATATTTATGACTATATCGCTCATTATATTACTCTCACTATTTTGGATTTAAGAAATTTATATTTACTTGCATCTACACTTATATCAAATGTAGGGTTAAGTGCTATCGTTCCCTTAAGTTCTTTGTCTAACTTAAAGACTCGTCTAAGTGTTTGCTTACCAAAAATTATCTCTACATTGTCACCATCACTTACTTTCGCAGCTGCACTAAACTGAGTAGAACCACGAAGTGTTGTATCTTTTTCCAACTGCTTTACAGAGTTTGTATAGCTATTAAACTGAAGGACTGGGTTTGAGTGATAAATTACTACACCATTAAATTCAGGAAGATCTGATACCTCATCAAGTGAACCATCTGCTTCACAAAAGATTTCATCTAAAAGATAACCACGAACATCATTTCCATATTTATCTACATAGTTCTCTAAATCATCAAAAGCCACTGCTTTAAAACCAGATGCACTATTTAACTCTTGTGTATAATCAACCGTGTTCTCTTTGACAACACCTAGAGCATTAGCCAGATCATTGAGTGTATATCCCTCAAAAGCGAGTGCCACATTTAAAGGTAACACACGATTGTCAATACTTACTACAGTTCCTTCTTGTTGATTCAGAGCTGGTACTGCTAAATCAGCACCCTCTAAAGAGCCAATAGTAAAAGTCCCTTCAGCATTATATCCTACTGCATCACTCCTATCATCTACATCTAAATCGCAGATAAGTGAAACGCCAGCACTATTTACATTTTCAGGAATAACAACTATTGAGAAGTCTGTATATTTTTCTATCATTGCTACTAGTTTTGCGATGTTAGCTGCATTTGCATGAGCAAAAACATCACTCCCTATTATTAAAACTCTTCTTTGCGTTCTAGTAAATGTTTTTGTAATAGTTGCTAACTCATCAGCACCCACATTACTCTCAGCTTCTAAATACCCTAAATCTAACTCATCAAAGTACTTTCTTTCACTTTCACTCAAGTCAATATTTGTTAAAAGAGTATTTGCTAAAAGTGCAACAACACCCTCTTCTACTCCTGCTTCATACTTTATAAACTGAGTCACTACATTTTTCATAAGTACATCTTCTATAGGGTGAGCATAGACAATTTTGGCACCATTATGAGTAGATGCAGTGGTCATTGCATAACGTACTCCTGGATTATCAGTTGCCACACGACTTCCTAAGATAATAATTCCATCAGCCTGTTTGATGGCATCTAAAGAACCACTATGATGAAGTTTACCACTTACACTTGAGTAAGCGGACATAAATTCGCCATAAAGTCTTGCATCTTCATTAAAAAGTTTCACCCCTAACTTCTCTTTTAAGAGTTGTAAAATATGCGCCTCTTCATTTGTAATGATGGAACTAAAACGAATAGCTTTTGCATTTTTAAGCGCATTTAGTGCTTCAGAAAATGCATTAATATCACTCTTTGCACTATTTGCAAAATCAAAACCAAAACGTCCAGCACCACAAAGTGATGTAAACTCAAAGTTGTTTTTTACTCTATAAATAGATTTTGAAAGAGAACTCCTATCACCGCTATATTTTGTTTCATATTCAAGTGAACATCCTGCCGAACAGTGTGCGCATATTGAAGGAACACACGAGAGTTCCCAAGCATTTGAAGTGTACTGAAAGTCAGAGCTTATAAGTGCCCCAACAGGACAAACAGCGATACACTCACCACAAAAAGTACACTCTAAGGTTTCTGCATTTTTAGGGATGATAGTAGAGCTATAACCGCCATATTTTACATCAATAGCATCATCACCAATAACTTCATTACAAACATGAGTACACTTTTCGCACATAATACAGAGTGCAGGATCATAATTAATCATTCCCCAGTTTTCTATCTTACGTACTTGATCTTTTGCTGAAAAGTTTTGCTGACTTATATCAAACTCTAAAGTTTTGTTTTGCAAGTCACACTCTCCAGACTTATCGCATACACCACACTCTAAAGGGTGGTTTACATCATAAAGTTTCATAATGTTTGTACGCTCTTGCTCAAGTTTAACACTATTTGTTTTTATCTCAATGCCCTCTGTTGGCGGGGTATTACAACTAAGGACAAGACCATCTACTCCCTCAGCTTCGACAACACACATACGACATGATGCACAAGGTGTTGTTTTTGAGATGTAACACATAGTTGGGATGTATATCTCATTTGCACGAGCTACCTGTAAGATAGTCTCACCTTTTTGTGCACTTACATCCTTGCCATCAATTTTAAAATTTACAATTTTACTCATAATGACCTCCTATGTCTGAACCATTGCAATATAGTAACAGCGCATACAGCGATCCGCTTCACTAAGTGCTTGTTCTTGTGTAAAACCTAAGTTTACTTCCGCATTATTACTCTTTCTAATTGCAGTCGCAAGAATAGTTGAGTGCTCACGAGGAAGCCCAGGTAACCATCCAGTTACTTTCTCTTTCTTATCATAAACTTTTAGCTTTTTAAGGTGATCTTCCATGATCTCTTCATCAGTAAGCGTAATCTCACCAGTGTGAATATAACGACTTATTACCGAAGCACCACGACGAGCTTGACCTACTGCATTGACAATAGTCATAGGACCATATTCACAATCTCCAGAGGCAAAGATACCCTTGCGAGATGTCATATAATCCTTACCATTTGTCTTAATAGTCGCCCACGAAGTCATCTCTAACTCCCACTCTTCAGGTAAGAATGCTAAATCAGCAGATTGTGAAACAGCAGGGATGAGATAATCAAACTCTATAGTCTCACTAGCACCCTCTATTTTTACAAGTTGTGCACGACCACCATCTGGATCTGGTACCAACTCAAATTTATCAATAACAAGAGCTTTGAGTACATTCTCCTCATCGATAATCTCATTAACAGCTGAGTGGAAAATAAACTCTACACCCTCTTCCACTGCTTCATGATACTCTTCAAAGGTTGTGTTTCTGATAATAGTCTTCTCATCACGACGATAAATCATCACGACTCTTTTAGCACCTGCACGGATAGCACAACGAACAACATCCATAGAGGTAAACCCACCACCAACACAAGCAACTGTTTTACCAGTTAAATCTACATGATCAGTTGGTAACATCTGTTGCTCTTGTACTGAGCTAGGTGTTTTGATACCAAACTTCTCATAAAGATTTACCCAGTCAAGAAAATCAATAGCCCCCCAGTAGCCTTGAATCTCTTGGCGTTCATTTGCACAACGAACAGCCTTAGAGATACGAGTACCAGAGGCAATCATAGTAGCATCGTAAGATGTTTCAAACTCCCTCATCTCCTCTGCCGTTACTCTATGATTTACAATAAAGTTCACACCCATATCGCGAATACACTCTATATCTTGCAGGTATTTATCCCATGGCATACGGTATTCAGGAACGCCAACAGTAACCTCACCACCAAGAACTGGAAGTTCTTCATAAACATCAACCTCTACACCCTCAGCAGCTAAGTAGTAAGCAGTAGTAAGACCAGCAGGACCAGCTCCAATAACTGCAACTCTTTTACCATTTTTAGGCTTGGGTTCCATAGGGTGAAAAAAGTCATAACCATGATCAGTCTCCCAATCAGCACCAAGGCGTTTAAGAGCCATAATACTAATAGGTTCATCAAGATTTGTTCTTCTACATGCATCTTCACAAGGGTGTGGACATACACGACCACAAACATGAGCCAAAGGCATAGTCTGACGAGTTGCTTCTAAAGAGTCATCAAAACGTAAATCTCTTACACCTTCAATATATCCAGGAATATCAACATCAGCAGGACAAGCATCAGAACATGGTGAAGTTATCTTTGCAATATATTCAACACTTTCTTTATAATGTTTAGACTCTTTTTGTTCATTAATACACTCCATAAATGTATCTTCAAAGTGAGTTATAAGATCTATGATAGGATTTGGAACAGTTTTACCAATCTCACATTTAGATGTAACTTGCATACTCTTTCCGATCTCTTTTAAGTGTTCTAGATCAACCACAGAACCCTCTCCACGAGCTATCTTATCAAGTTGATCATATAAAATACGTCCACCCCAACGTCCAGGAGCACATCTTCCACACGCTTGAGAATACTCTTGATACTGTGCCGCATACTCCATAGCTAAGCGAATTACATCTACATTTTCATCAAATAGTGCCACACCATCCCAACCAATAAAGGCACGAGAATTACGGTTATCATCATATTGTGCTGGTAGATTATATGCTGATTCTTCCCACTCATCTTTAGACTTGCCAATGTTGTTGATCAGTTCGCCTTTCCAAGTAGAAAAATAGACTTTGCTCACAATAAAATCCTAATCTTTTTTAACGACGATAGTCCAATCGACTTCGTTAAATTTTAAAGAGTTATATAACTCATAGCCAGACTCTTTTACTAAGTCAGCACTTCTCTGAATAGGAGTAAAATCACCTATTTCAAAAAGAAATATAAGTGTTTCATTTTCTTTGTGAGACTCACTTAATATCTCTTTCATACGAGGTTCAAATTCATTTTTTAAATGTCTTAAATCAAATCTTTTCATTATTTTGCATCCTTACTATCAACTTGACTTCACATAAAGAAGCAAAGCTCTTTGCTTTTCTTGAGCTAATCATCTATCAACCTCTCCGAAAACGATATTAGTTGTACCAATGATTGAAACAACATCTGGGATATAGTGACCAGGGAGTAAGTCAGTTAAAATACCTGTATGCCAAAAAGATGGAGCACGAAGTTTGAGCCTGTAAGGGTATGGTCCACCCTGTGAGTTTATATAAAAACCTAGTTCACCTTTTGGTGACTCTGTAGGAACATACACCTCTCCTACTGGTGGTCTCATACCTTGTGTTACAAGTACGAAGTGCTGCATTAAAGAGTAGTTTTGAGTCATAATATCTAACTTAGGTGCTGAGATATACTTAGGAGCATGAGCCATTAACTCTGTCTCTGCATCTTTTACACATTTAGCATACATATCAATTGTTTGATAGAGTATCTTTGCAGACTCTCTCATCTCTTCCATATAAAGACGGTAACGAGCGAAGTTATCACCCTTATCTGAGAAAGGAACATTAAACTCTACTTCATCATATAACTCATACGGCTCCTCTTTACGAATATCCCAAGCTACACCAGATGCTCTAAGCATTGGACCTGTACAACCCCATGAGAGTGCCATCTCTGTTGAAATCACACCAACCTCTTCCATTCTCATTAACCAGATACGATTAGAGTCAAGAAGATCTTCATAATCTTTAATATTCTGTGGTAACTTATCTAAAAAAGTTTTGAGTTGAGAGATAAATGTATCTTGAATATCTAAAGGAACGCCACCTATACGGATAGCAGCATGTGTAAGTCTCGCTCCACAATAGCCTTCGATAATGTCCATAAGATACTCTCTCTCACGAAATGCAAAAAGAAATACTGTCATCGCACCAATATCTAGTGCAGTGGTTGCTAACCAAAAAAGATGAGACATGAGACGGTTGATCTCTAAAAGCATCATACGAATTACTTTCGCACGGCGAGGAACTTCAACGCCAATGAGTCTCTCTACTGCAAGTGCAAAACCATAGTTATTTGAACTTGAAGCAATATAATCCATTCGATCAGTTGTAGGCATAAACTCATTATAAATCATATTCTCAGCCATTTTCTCCATACCACGGTGTAGGTAACCAATATCTGGATGAGCTTTTACAATTTGTTCTTGTTGTAAATGTAACATTAAACGTAACTGCCCATGAGAAGAGGGGTGTTGAGGACCAAAGTTTAAAACAAGTTCATTATCTTCCCTATCAAAAGTAATATTCTCAAAAAACGGTCTTAATCTATTTTTTACTTGTGCCATATCTTATACCACCCTATCTTTGAGGATCATCAACAATTGTTGAAGCCTCTTTTGTGTATTTTTTGATGAGGAAAACGCCACCCTCTTCTTGATACTCTTGAGAATTTCTAGGTTCATCTCCAGTAATCTTAGTCCCTTTAGGAACTTCAAAACCAAGACGTGCAAAACGTTCAGAGTCATATCTATCAACACGAGCAGTATCACGAATCTCTGGCCCGATAGCTTCACGAGCCTCTTTTCCATAAATTTTATCTACTTCATACCAAGCAGCAAACTCATCTCCTTCCAACGGATAACTCTTAAGAAGTGGGTGCCCTTGCCAATCATAAGGCATTAAGATACGCTTCATAAATGGATGATTATTCGCTTCAATACCGAACATATCAAACATTTCACGTTCACTCCAATCAGCAGAGCGAAAAAGTTTCTCAACACTATCAACAGCTTCACCATTATTAATAAAAAACTTCACACGAATACGCTTACGCTTGGTCATTGAAAGCATCTGATAGAAAATCTCAAAAGTATTATCTTTTGCTAGCCAATCTATTGCGCTCATCTCTGAGAGTTGAGTATATGCTAACTCATCTCGCATAAGTTCAAGTACACCATAAATATCATGAGGGTTAATAAATATAACCATCTGTTCAACTTGAATATAAGCCTCTTTTACCTCAAATCTAGCTTTAATAGCGGCTAAGTCTGCTGCAAATACTTCATCAGTTTCGACTTCACTCTTTGGCACTTGTGGTGCAACATAATATCTGTCAGTATAGTACGCTTTTGCTTGTACATCATCTTTTGGAGTATATGCTCTCATATTACATTAACCTTTTTGGCTTTTGTGCATTGCCTGCTTTATTTGCACGGATTTTTTTCTGTAGCAACATTACACCATACTGAAGAGTTTCAGGACGTGGTGCACAACCTGGAAGATAAAGGTCAACAGGAATTATCCTATCTACACCTTGAACAGTTGCATAGGTATTAAACATACCACCAGTGTTTGCGCATGAGCCCATAGAAATAACCCATCTAGGCTCTGTCATCTGATCATATAAACGTTTAATAAATTCAGCATGTTTTTTTGTAAGAGTTCCTGCAACGATCATAAGATCTGACTGACGTGGAGAAGCACGAAAGATAGTACCATAACGGTCAAAATCATAACGAGAAGCACCAGAAGCCATCATCTCAATACCACAACAAGCAAGACCATAAGTCAATGCCCAAAGTGAGTTTGAACGACCCCAATTTACTATTTTATCAATTGAGGTAAGTGCGACAGGAAGTCCTCCATCTTGTGTATAATTTACTTTATGTTGTGCCATTCTAACGCTCCTTTTTTCCATGCATATACAAAACCGATTGCAAGAAGTAGTATAAACATTAACATCTCAGCAAAACCAAACCAACCAAGTAGCTTAAAGTCAACTGCCCATGGAAACATAAACACTATCTCTACATCAAAAAGTAAAAACAGTAATGCAAACAGATAAAATTGTGGAGATATTCTGTTTGGCTGTTTCGTGATTTCTGGTCCACACTCGTAAATTGAAAGTTTGATTTTTTCGCTATCTTTACGTGCTAAAGCACGACTTGCTAATCTTGCGATAATAGTCGTACCAGTAAATGCACCGAATGTTATAACAAATAGTACAAACACCCCAAAATAAGGATTTGAAGTTACCATATGATCCATATAACCTACCTTTAAAATTCTTTTTTAGAATTTCCATACTATAAAACAGTAAATGTGAAATATTACTATTGTTTATAGAGAATTGGAAAAAACAGTTACTGCACTATAGCAAAAAGAGTATTAAAGTTTAGTTTTTTGCTAAAAAAGTAGGGAATGATGTCACAAAATGCTACACTAATTTTAGCTAAATAAGCAAAAGTGTGTAAAAAAGAGCCTTTCTTTACTGCTATTCTTAGAAATTTTAGTGTTACTTTATAGCAACTATTTTTAAATACCAATAGAGATAAAAGNCTCTGTTATGTTTTGTAGCATACAACCCTATAACAATTATGCTATTGTTGCTCTTACAATTTTGACTGCCTCAACCATGTTGATAAGACTTGGCTTGACCTCCTCCCACTTACGAGTTTTTAAACCACAATCAGGATTTATCCAGAGTTGCTCTTTTGGAAGAACTTCTAAGAGTGACTCTATCTGAGTTACCATCTCCTCTACAGTTGGTATACGTGGTGAGTGAATATCATAAACTCCTGGTCCTACCTCTTGTTTATAGCTCACTTTTGCAAATATTTTTAACAGTTCATTACCACTTCTTGCTGTCTCTATACTAATAACATCTGCATCCATAGCCTCTATAGTTCTGATAATATCATTAAACTCACTATAACACATATGTGTATGTATCTGTGTCTCCATTCTTGCCGAACTCACAGCGATCTTAAAGTCACGAACTGCCCATCTCTCGTATGAGGGAATCTTACTCTCTCTTAGTGGATATCCCTCTTTAAATGCAGCCTCATCAACTTGAATCATCTTGATACCTGCATTTTGTAAGTCATCTACTTCATCACAAATTGCTAGAGCTATCTGCTTCGAGACATCGCCACGATCCATATCATCACGTACAAATGACCAGTTAAGAATTGTCACTGGACCTGTGAGCATTCCCTTCATTATTTTATCCGTTTGACTCTGTGCATAGCTACTCCATGCAACACTCATAGGATCAGGACGACTAATATCACCGTAGATAAAAGGAGGTTTCACACATCGACTTCCATAACTCTGTACCCAACCATTTTCACTAAAGCCATACCCCTTAAGTTGCTCTCCAAAGTACTCAACCATATCGTTGCGTTCAGGCTCACCATGCACAAGTACCTCTAAACCACACTCCTCTTGAAATGCGACACACCCATCTATATAATTTTTCATCTCTTTAATGTAATCTGCTTTGTTTAGTTCACCATTTTTAAAGCTACGTCGTGCTGCTCTTACTGCTGGCGTTTGAGGGAAAGATCCTATCGTTGTTGTAACCAAATCTTTATAACCTAGTTGCTTCTTTTGTATCTTTATGCGCTCTTCATATATACCATCACGAGAGAGTTTTGTTATCTCTTGTACTCTTGTTTGTACTGCTTTATCATGGATAAGTGTAGAAGTATTTCGAGACTCATTTGCCTGTTTGTTCTCTTTGAGTAACTCTTCTTGCTCACAAGAGAGATCTTCTTCAAATGTAAGAGCAGTCAAGAGTGCAAGTTCATCTAATTTTTCTACGGCATAAGAGAGCCAGTTTTTAATCTCACTGTCCATTTTCTCTTCATATTTAAGTGTAAAAGGGATATGTAAAAGTGAGCAAGATGTAGAGAGGAGTAGTTGCTCTTTATTTACTACATCTGCAATACTATTTATAAGAGTAGAAGTTGCCTCTACATCACACTTCCAGATGTTTCTTCCATCGACTACACCTGCAAGAAGTTTTTTATCACTTTTTGCAATAATTTCTAAACTCTCTTTATTCTCTACACCATATAAAAAGTCAAGTCCTAATGCCCATATAGGAGTATTTACAAGAATCTTAGTCGCTTCATTTGAGTGCTCAAAGTAAGTAACTAGAGCTATTTTGATATTAGATGAGATGGTAGAGAGTTTATCATAGGTTCTCTTAAGAAGAGAGAGCACTTTTGTATCTAAATCTTTCACTAAAATTGGCTCATCTATCTGAACAACTATATCATTATCAAGTAATGAAATCTTCTCTATTAACTCCTCATAAACTGGTAATATTTTACTATATAACTCATAAACATCACCACCATCTTGGCGTTTAGCCAAACCTAAAAATGTAAGTGGCCCTATAATGTTTATCTTCACATTTACACCAAACTCTTTTGCCTCTTTGTACTCATTTATAATTTTTGTAGCATTAAGGCTATAGCTATCTTCAAGAGAGAGTTCTGGAACAATATAGTGGTAATTTGTATTGAACCATTTTGTCATCTCCATTGCTGTTGCATCTTTGTTGCCTCTAGCCATAGAGAAGTACAACTCTTCATCTGTGAGTGTTTCAAATCTTTTAGGAATAGCACCAAGTGTCACTATCATATCAAGCATATTATCATATAAAGAGAAGTCATTTATACTCATGAGATCTACTCCTGCATCTCTTTGATAAGCCCAGTGTCTCTGCTTTAACTCTAAAGCGACTCTCTCTACTTCGCAAAATGCACACTTCTTTGACCAAAAAAGTTCTAAAACTTTTTTTAACTCTCGCTGCTCTCCAATTCTAGGAAACCCTACTACATAGTTTTTATTTTTTGACATTACAATATCCTTTATTTTTTACATGATCTAATTGATTGATTAATTGATTATAGGGATATTGGAAGAGGAGGATGAATACCAGAACGACGAAATGCAAAACAGACAGTATAGTAAGAACATCTTGGAATATAGTTATTTAGAAGTACCATAAGTTTTGATTTTCTTGTTAAAAGGGTGTGACAGTGGCAAGGTTTGTTACTGTTTATGATCTTGGTGAACTTAAATAAATCTTGTAGTGCCACTATCTCTCCTCTATTTTTTCATTATTATAGCATAAATACTATTTTATAAAAAAAGAGCTAGCACCCTAAATAATTCCACAACGATCGAGGATAAGCTCTTCATTCTCAATACTCTATAGTAAATTTACTTCTGTAAAAAGCCTACAGATTTTTCATGGTCAAAGTTTGCACCCTTTTCATGCATTATTTCATCTATAAAATCTTGTGTCCTAAAAAGAGGTTCATCTTGAACAGCCACCTTATAAGCGGTATTTCTGACTATTAAGTTTATCTGTCCTCCGGTAAGATCGTAAGAGGCAAGCTCTTTAATGTCAAATTTTTTCTCATATGGTGCTTCTGTTGGTAACATAAGTTTCCAGAGTTGCTTACGCTGCTCTTGGTTGGGTCGTTTAAACTCTATCTTGTAGTTAAAACGCCGAGAAAATGCTTTATCTATATTTTCTAAAAGATTTGTAGTCGCTATTAGCATACCGCGAAAGTTTTCTATCTGTTCTAAGAAGATATTTTGCATCTGGTTGTGCATCTGATCTGCACCGGTTATAGTTCCGCTACTTCTTGCACCCAAGAACTGATCAGCTTCATTAAGCAATAAAATAGGCTCTGTCTTTGTCTTCTCACTCAAATCATAAAAAGTATCAAAAATTTTACGAACATTTTTTTCACTCTCTCCTACATACATTGAGAGAATCTTAGAGCAATCAAACGCCAGTACTTGGCGTTTAAGTGACTTGGCAAGTGCGTAAGCAGTCATAGTCTTTCCTGTTCCAGCTGCACCATAAAAGATAATTCTTGCATCTATACCTGACTTTTTCTCTTTGACACCCCACTTTACTAAACGGGCTACTACCTCTTTATCCACTTGTTGCATCAAATTGTTAAGTGTTTCACGAGTTGTCTCATTTAGAACAACATCATCAAGATCTGTATCACCATCTATGAGTTCAAAGATATCTTGCTCTTCTATAAGAGCATGAAGTTTGAGACGAATAACTTTTTTTGTCTTTTGTGGATGAATGATACGTTGGAGTACCTCATCAACTATATAAAAAGAGCGACTTATTCCACCAAAAGGATTTAACATCTCTTCATAATCTATAATTTCACTACTTAAAAGATTTGCACCATCTTCTAAAAGAGAACGATTTTTTATACGTTCATAATCATCCAAAGAGATAAGATCTATAAGTGCGTTCATCTCACGAAGAGAAGCATCTGTAGCACTATACTCTTCACGAAGCAGTGCAATAAAAATAATCTGTTCAAGATTGTTCATCTTTTTTTGTTTGAAAAATTTATCTAGCACTAATTTTTCAGAAGTTTGCTCAACCCTCTCAGCAATACGAGTCTCAAGAAGCTGCATCTTTGCTTGGAGTCTGTCGATACCCAAAGAGTGTTCATGTACATTTTGCCTGATAACAGACATTTTTTGATAGAGTTCTATACGAAAAAATTGATCTTGTAAATATTCTAAATGATCGGCATAAGGCTTCACTTCAGGAAGATCTGATTCAAGAGAACCCTCTTGAAGAAGTCGTAAAAAAGAGGGAGTTAGTCCTACTGTAGTATTAAGAAGTTCTAATGGAGTTACATCAGATATTTTTATTGGAGTAAAACTCTGCTGATGTATCCACCCTAATTCTAAAAGGTTTTTAAGCTCTTCTAAATATGCAAAGTGTTTATACTCTTCACTATTATAAAGATCCTGCAGCATATCTAAGACAAGAAGATCATCTCGCCCTTTTATATACATTTTAGAGAGATATTGAAGCATTTCTGCTTCAACTTTACTACATTTAAGATGTATGTAAATATCTGTTTTTGTAACATCCTTTTTCGATAAAAAGTTTACTAGATTTTTCAAGCAGTTCCTTAAAAAATTTCCTTATTTAATTGTTCCTGATCTAATTGCACTAAACCATTGCACTGCTACAGTATAAGCTTCCTCTCCACAATTTGAATGAACAAATGGATGAGTAGCATCTCGTTGTTGTCTTAATCGATCTGTAGGTATTCCTATTAAAGACACATCTGCACCAGCACTCTTAAACTTATGGTAAGTGTTATTTGACTCGCTAAATGGAATGATATCATCCTCCAGACATTGGATAAAATGCATCTTACTTTTAGGTGTCCAGTCATCAAGGTTATTCTCTTCAAATTTTTGTACCATTAGGTTATTAGCATTATTCTGATAATCTGTGATAAATTCACTCTTAAATAGTTCTGCCGCTGTATGTCTCATAAGTCCAAAATCACCATTATCTATATCTGCAAGACCTAAAATTGTATGAATTTGCACAGAACCATTTTTACCATCAAATGCACGTTGAAACTTATCAAATGTTGGGATTGTGATTTCACTTAGATTAACATCATCATAGTAATATGCATAAGAATAAGCTAAATCAGCTAAAAATGCAGGATTTGCCATAGTATGTGTTGTATTAAGCTCTATATCTGCCAAGTCTTTTACATTATATGGTCCTGCCATTGGAGCAACTCCCATTAGAGTTACATCACTTAAAGATCCATCTTCTATACTTTTAGCTGTTGCCATAGCATTATAGCCACCCTCGGAGTATCCCCTCGGAGTATCCACTTATATAGAGCTTTTTATCAAAGCTAATGTTATTTTTTGTCATATACTCCATACTCGCCTTTATCATATCTACAGAACTACGTGCTGCTGCTTTTTTCAAGATATAAGGGTGTACTGTACCATTAGAATCACCAAAACCTATATAATCAGGATAGATACCAACAAACCCGGCATAACTTGTCATCACTATAGCTAACTTTAGATCTGGTGTTCCACTTGAAACCTCAACATTTGTAGGTGCTTCAGAATCGCGAAAAATTGTTCCATGATTATCACAGATCATTGAAGGAGTTCGCATTCCTGTAGGAATAGTCAGAAGTCCAGAAGCAACAACACTACTATTATCATCTTGCCCAACTGTCTTATAAGTAATCTTTACTGCTTTATAGCCATAAGCATTTGTAGCATTTGGATCAAGAACATTATTAATATATACTAACATAGTTGATGCATTAATATCATCAATAGGACTAGATTTTACAAGCAGAGGCTCTCCATTTGTGGTATTCTTGTCATTCGTGATATTCTTGTCATCCTTAGTCTTAGTAGAACATGCACTCATAAACATTGTTAATGCCAAAGCCAATAAATAGCTTATACCTTTTTGTGTAGTTTTTTTCAAAACATAACCCTCCATTATAAATAAAATTTTAGTAGTATAGCGAAAAAATTTGTAAAATATAATTATTTTTAAAAAATTCTAAATTTTTCAATCTTCCAAATTCATAATCTTAATAGCAACTTTATTGTACACCAGCAACTATAACTAAACCATTTTCTCTATCAGCTACATAAGCTTTTGTGCCATCACTTGATAATGTAACATCTATTGAGTATTCAGCTGTATCGTATGAGCTAAGCTTAGTTGGATGAGCTGGATCGCTTATATCAACTATGACTAAACCATTATCCCCATCAGCTATATAAGCCCTACTGCCATCACTTGATAATATAATACCCTCTGCATACCCAGCTGTATCGTATGAGCCAAGTTTAGTTGGACGAGCTGGATCACTTACATCAACTATGACTAAACCATTCTCATCTGCTACATAGACCTTTGTCCCATCATTTGACAAAGTAACACTTTGTGCATGCCCAGCTGTACTGTATGAGCCAAGTTTAGTTGGACAAGCTGGATCGCTTATATCAACTATGACTAAATCATCCCAATCTGCTACATAGGCCTTTGTGCCATCACTTGATAAAGTAACACCATATGATAATCCAGCTGTATCATATGAGTTGCTTTTTGCTGGATGAGCTGGATCACTTATATCAATAATCACTAAACCATTCCCATAATCGGCTACATAAGCCTTTGTGCCATCACTTGATAGAGTAACATGTATTGCAAACCCAGCTGTATTGTATGATCCTAGTCTAGTCGAATGAGCTGTATCGCTTATATCAACTATGACTAAACCATTATCCCCATCAGCTATATAAGCCTTTGTACCATCATTTGATAATGCAATATCCCCTGCATACCCAGCTGTATCGTATGAGCTAAGTTTAGTTGGATAAGCTTGATCACTTATATCAACTATAACTAAACCCTTATCATCATCAGCTACATAAGCTTTTGTGCCATCTTTTGATAGAGTAACACCATATGCCTTACCAGCTGTATTGTATAAGCCAATCTTAGTTGGATGATCTAGAGTATCAGTAGTATTAGTATATGCTTTCTCATATGTTTGTAAAGTAGTTGTATTTCTCTCTGCAGAGGTTGTTACATAAACCTTTGTACCATCACTTGATAGAGCAATATTATCTGAATGTCCAGTTGTATCGTATGAGCCAAGTTTAGTTGGATGAGCTGGATCACTTAGGTCAACTATGACTAAACCATTATCCCAATCAACTAAATAAGCTTTCGAACCATCACTCGACAAGGTAACACCATGTACCTCCCCATCTGTATCGTATGAGCCAAATTTAGTTGGATGAGCTGGATCACTTATATCAACTATGACTAAACCATTCTCATCAGCTACATAAGCCTTTGTACCATCACCTGATAGAGTAACACTATATGACCAAAAAGCTGTATTGTATGAGCCAAGCTTTGTTAGATGAGCTGGATCGCTTATATCAACTATGATCAAACCATTGTTCCTGTCACCTACATAAGCTTTTGTGCCATCATTTGATAGAGCAATACCCCATGCAACCCCAGATGTTTTGTATGAGCCTAGCTTAGTTAGCTGATCGGGATCGCTTATGTCAACTATGACTAACTCATTCCAATCTGCTACATAAGCCTTTGTGTCATCACTTGAAAGAATAACATGTCTTGTAAGCCCAGCTGTATTGTATGAACCTAGTTTAGTAGGATGAGTTGGGTCACTTATATCAACTACAACTAAACCATAACTACCTTCAGCTATATAAGCCTTTGTGCCATCACTTGACAGAGTAACCTCATATACATTTCCAACTGTATCATATGAGCCAAGTTTAGTTGGATGAATCGGATCGCCTATATCCACTATAATTAAACCATTCTCATCTACTACATAAGCCTTTCTCCCATCACTTGATAGAGTAATACTATAGAAAGAATTTCCATCTATTCCTACTGAACCAAGTTTAGTTGGATAAGCTAGATCACTTATATCAATAACTAAAACAGCACTCTCATATCTCTGTGGAATAGTTGTTTTATTCTCCTCTATTGTGGTTGTTGCATTCCCTTCTACAGTAGTTGTTTTATTCTCCTCTACTGTGGTTGGTGTCCCACTACATCCTGTCATACCTATTGCAAGAACAAAAAGCACAGTTAACGATATATCTCTTAAATTCATATTTTACTCCCGTTTGTATATTACACTAAGTGTACAATTTAAATCTTAAGTATTGACTTAATTATAGAGCAATTTTACTCCTTATCTCATTTGATATAAAATTATCATGGTTATTTCACAAAAGAATAGAGAAGTTTTATCTCCTCTTTCCAAATAGTCGCATCTATAGTCTCTAAAATTAGCGGAATATCATCCATTCGTTCATCATTCATAATAAACTTAAAAGCATCAAGCCCTATCTCCCCTTTTCCAAGTGAGTGGTGTCTATCAACATGACTTCCAAGTGGTGGTTTAGAGTCATTTATATGCATACCCATAAGGTACTTAAACCCAACAATTCTCTCAAACTCTTCCCATGTTTTGTCATAAACCTCTCGAGTTCTAATATCGTAACCTGCAGTAAACATATGGCAAGTATCCACACAAACGCCAACACGACTTTTATCTTCTACCCTGTCAATAATGTAAGCAAGATGCTCAAAACGCCACCCAAGGTTACTCCCCTGTCCTGCAGTATTCTCAAGGACAGCACTCACACCCTCTGTTTTATCCAAAGCGATATTAATCGACTCTGCTATCCTCTCTAAACAGACATCTTCTATAGGTTTCATTATTTCAAGGTTCTCTTTATCTGCCTTTTTGACTTTCTCTAAGTGACTCCCTGGATGAAAGTTAAGCCTATCTAATCCTAAAAGTTCACATCTTTGAAGTTCATCTATAAATGCTAGACGAGATTTTTCAAGCTTCTCTACCTCTGGATGTCCTAAGTTGATAAGATAGGAGTCATGAGGAAGAATATGTTTTGGAAGAATGCCACTTGCTTCTAGCATACTTTTAAACTTATCTACCGTTGCAGTATCAAGATCTTTTGCTACCCACTGGCGTTGGTTCTTTGTAAACAGAGCAAAGGCTTTCGCCCCTATAGCTTCTGCATTTGTGATAGCATTATAAACGCCACCACTTGCTGAAGTGTGTGCTCCTACAAACTTATTAGTTATATTCATTATTTTGTCTCCTTGATTTTTATAAGTATTCTATTTTTTCTATCTTTAAACTTAATAGATCTCACCTTTACTCTATAGAGTATATCTACATCTTTACTCTTTATATGTTGTTCATAGCCATCTTTATATTTTACTCTATTTTTTCCATCATAAATTGGCTTACCTAAGAGAACATTTTGTAAAAGTGTATCAGGATAAGCTTCATTGAGAAAATGAGCATTAAACTTACTACGGCTCATGCAACCTTCATCCACACAGACAATATAATTTATAGCTATTTTTTTGATGGGTTTGCCAGCTATGAAGAGTTCAGCCTCTACAGAATCACCACTATGGCGAATAAAAGCGAGGTCTGAGAACTTTAACTGAGGAGATTTTATAGTAAGAATTTTTGAGTCACTATGCTTATAGTGTTTGAGACTACAAGCATTGAGTAGTAGTATAAAAGAGAGGAAAAAAAATTTTATCAAATCTATTTGACTAAAAATTTTCCACATTTTTTTTCAGCACTTCCACTAAAGCTTTTGATATCAATAGCAGAACCATCTTTTGCAATTACTTGGCGTTTACACTTATCTTTTGCTATACAATCTGGATTTTCACATCCTATATTTGTTGGGTATGACATATTTCTTCCTTAAGTTACATTTATTTTTAAAATTATAGCAAACTTTTACTTGATTTTTTCCATAAGAGAATCAACACTAAAACCAAACTTGTCAAAAAGTTCTCTTGCTGGAGCAGAAGCACCAAAAGTATCCATCGATATAACACTATCTGCAAGTTTATACCACTCTAAACCACGAGCGGCTTCTATAGCTATAGTTGTTGTACCTTCTATGATAATAGACGCCATATACTCTGCATCTTGTTCAATGAAAAGGTCATAACATGGAACAGAGACAACATTTACAGGAACACTTATCTCTGCCAAACTCTCTCTTACTTTCAGTGCAAGCTCTACTTCTGAACCAGATGCCATAATAGTCATCACTGCATTATCAGACTCAGCAAGCAGGTAACCACCACGAGACGCATCACCCTTTGCAGCTTTTGGAAGGACTGAAAGATTTTGACGAGAACATACAAACGCCGATGGAGATTTTTTCATCTCTAGTGCTTTTTTCCAAGCCTCTACATTTTCAGCACCATCTGCTGGTCGCCATACATAAAAATTAGGTAAAGCACGAAATTGTGAAAGATGTTCTATGGGTTGGTGTGTTGGACCATCTTCACCTACACCTATACTATCATGTGTCCAGATATAAAAGTTTTGAATACCAGAGAGTGCAGCAATACGAACCGCAGGTTTTAAGTAATCTGAAAATACAAAAAAAGTAGCAGAAAAAGGGATAAGAGGACCATAAAGAGCCATGGCGTTTACTATAGATGCCATTGCATGCTCACGAATACCGAAGTAGATATTTCTACCTTTAGGAAAAACTCCCATATCATTTAGATTAGTTTTGTTCGATGGACTAAGATCTGCTGATCCACCTAAGAAACTAGGAATACCACGAGCAATAGCATTCATAATCTTTCCATTAGTTGAACGAGTCGCTTCAGATTTTTCAAATACTGGATACTCAATACGAGAAAAATCAGGATTTTGAAGTGCTACTAATGCTTCATTTTGCTCTATTAGTGGAAGTGTCTTTTGTCTATGAATCCACTCACGTTCTAAAAGATCACCATGCTCTATAGAACAACGAAACCTTACCATCACATCGGCAGGAACAAAGAACTTCTTTTGAGGATCAAAACCAGCCTCTACTTTTGCTTTGGCAATAACATCATCACCCAATGGCGCACCGTGAGAATGGTGAGAACCTTCTAACTCTCCAGCACCTTTTGCTATCGTTGTATTTGCTATGATAAGTGTAGGTTTGTTGTTATCTTTTGCATGAACGATAGCATCATTTATCTCATCATAATCATGTCCATCACACTCTAAAACATCCCAAGCCTGTGCTTCAAAACGCATACGAATATTTTCGCTAATACTAAGATCTGTAGAACCCTCAATAGTGATACGGTTTGAGTCATAGATAACTATAAGATTATCAAGTTTATTATGCCCTGCAATAGAGGCAGCTTCATATGAAAGACCCTCTTCTAAATCACCATCTCCACATAGACAATAAACATGATGATCTATCAAATCTACAGTTTCAGAGTTTACTTGAGCACCTACAAACTTAGACGCCATAGCAAAACCAACAGCATTTGCTACACCTTGCCCAAGAGGACCTGTGGTAATCTCTATACCTTTAGTGTGTCCATACTCTGGGTGTCCTGGTGTAAGAGAGTCAAGCTGGCGAAAGTTTTGAAGATCCTCTATCTCTAAGCCATAACCCCAAAGATAGTAAAGCGAGTAGATAAGAGCTGTTGCATGTCCACCAGAGAAGACTAATCTATCACGATTTAGCCAATTAGGATTTTTAGGATTATGCTTAATGTGTTCACTTAAAACTACCGCAATATCTGCCAAGCCCATAGGTGCACCTGGGTGTCCTGAGTTTGCAGCTTGAACCATATCTGCAGCTAAAAATCTTATACTATCTGCCATTTTTTTACGCATTACATTGGGCATTAAAAACTTCCTTTATTATGTTTATGTCTATTTATATACTTCGTTAGCAACGAGGACAACTCACGCTGTAAGCTCTCATCGAGGCTAAGTATCTCTTGTGTTAACTCTTGTGCCATCTCATCTGCTTGTAGCGTTGCTTCTTGAAGCCCTAGTATAGTGACAAAGCTATTTTTATCTTCATCATTATTTGTTAATTTTCCAGCTTCTTTACTACTCTGTGTTACATCTAAAATATCATCTTGAATTTGAAAAAGAAGTCCAAGTTTAATACCAAAATCATAAAGTTTTTCTGCAATCTTCTCTTCTGCAACAATAATCGCTCCCATTTTAAGAGAAGCAGCTATAAGCTTAGCTGTTTTGTTTATATGTAGTTGCTTTATATCCTCTACTTTTAATGGTTGATTTTCAAAGTAGCAGTCTATTGCTTGACCAAGAACCATACCGTTAAGCCCACCATTATGTGCTAACTCACGAATAAGTTTCACACGAGTAGTATCCGAGAAGGGTGCATTTGCTAAAACTTCAAAAGAGTAAGTATTTAAAGCATCACCTACTAAAATAGCTGTTACCTCATCAAAAGAGACATGTAGCGTTGGTTTACCACGACGGAGTGGTGAATTGTCCATAGCAGGTAAATCATCATGAATAAGAGAATAGGTATGTAAAAGCTCTATTGCCAACGCTGCATATCTTGCTGAGTCTTGCATAAGAGGGTTGTAAGCTTTTACCACACCAAGTAAAAGAGCTGGACGGAAACGTTTGCCACCAGCGATAAGCATATTTTGTAGAGCATCTTCATAAGTTGGGTGAATGCTCTTTGATGTAGGTAAATTATCTAATAAAAATTGCTCAAAATTTTGCATATAAAATTGTAGTACTTTTCTACTTAATCTTTACAAAAAATTGGAAGTTTCTTCTCTCAAAAAGAAGAAGTGAGAAATCTTTGAAGCCCTCTACATACTCTCTAAGTTCTTCTTCATTTTTTACTGTTTTTCCATTTACTTGGAGAAGTTCATCCCCTAAAAGCAAACCGTAGTTTTTGAACTGCTTTGATAGTTTGACTATATGAAGCTTTTTATCAAAGTAGATACCTTTTTGTTCTAAAAAAGTATCACTAAAAGCTCCTCCACCATAACGTTTATGAGTGATTACTTTTACATGAAGTAACTCTCCATGGCGTTTTATCTTCACACTGTGTAGAGAACCTATCTTTGAGAAAAGTACTGCTCGCATAAAAACAGAAGCCGCATGCACTTCTCTCCCATCAAATGCAACTATACAATCCCCTTTCTTAAAAGGGTTCTCTTTGATATAAGGATCTGAAGCACTCACTACTACAAGTCCTTTTTTATTTTTCACTCTGATACCTATATCACCATAAGTAACAGGTGCATGTGATAAAAACCTTTGAATATACTCTTTTTGGATCACACCCCTGTTTGTCACTATTGCCTCTAAAAAGCAACAACTAGTGGTGATAAGTGCTGGAGAAGAGAGCTTTGCAGTGTAAACGCCAAGAGTATTTAAGCCTACCTGATTTTTTATGATTTTACCCTTTTTTGCTCTCTTCTCATTCACTACTGCCGAAGCAGTTTTTGATCGCATATTGACTTCAAAAGGATAAGGAAATTTTCTATAATCTTTTATAAGATATAAGGAGAGAAAAGGATCCTCTTTTAAAATTTTACTCTTTGGTCTTTCAGGAGAGTAAACTAAAATATTATGATGTTTCACCGGTATAAAAAGAGATTTTTTTTGGATTGTCTTAGAGTCTCTTATCTTCTTTACACAAGAGGTATAACATCCTTGACAGGCAAAGATATTTGCAAAAAAAAGTTGGATAACAAGAAATAGGCGAAACACCTATTTCTCTCCACCAAAAGGATTGCTCATGCCACTAAGCATACTCATAGCACTACTCTGTTGATTTTGCTGTACCATTTTATTTGCATCATTTATAGCACCAATAAGTAAAATCTGTAACATCTCTTTATCAGCTAAGGTTGTATCATCTATCGCTAGATCTATAACTTCACCATTGCCATTTACAGTAAGCTCGACAAGTCCACCACCAGTTTTAACACTATAAGATTTATTTGCAAGTTCACTCTTGAGGTTCTCTGCATTTTCTTGCATACCCTCAAGTATCTTGCCCATTTCACTCATATCAAACATATTAGACACATGCCTCTATCTCTGCAATATTATTCTTATCATCTAAAATAACAACCTTAGGTTCGTAACTCTCTAGCTCTTTTTCATTATAAGATGCATAGGCTACTATGATGATTTTATCACCTGTTTGTACTTTTCTAGCTGCTGCACCATTAAGACAGATGTCGCGTTTGTACCGTTCACCTAAGATGACATATGTGCTAAAACGCTCACCGTTATTGATATTAAGTATCTCTACTTTTTGCCCAACTCTCATCTTTGCAGCTTCCATAAGTTCCTCATCAATAGTGATAGAGCCAACATAATTTAAGTTTGCATCAGTCACCGTTGCACGATGCAGTTTACTGTAAAGCATCTCTATTTGCATTTAGCAACCCATCTGCTTTTTCATATCTGCTGGGCTAATTGGAGTATCCCACATTTCAGAATCAATAACATACTCTTCTACTATATTTCCGCCGATAATATGCTCTTGAACTATACGTTCTATCTTCTCTTTTGTAAGAGCTGTGTACATAGTATGCCCAGGCTCTACTAGCATAACTGGACCATTTTGACAACGGTTCATACATCCTGTACGAATTGGTTGTACTGTTCCCATAATACCCTCTTTCATAAGAGTAGTCGCTAAGTGTTGAAATAGATCCTGTGTATCTTTTGTCACACATGATGGCTTTGGCATTCCTGGAGGAGCTGATTGCTCACATTTAAATATATAAAAAGCTGGTTGAGGGATTCCCATTAAAATTATCCTTAATTTTTTCATAATTATAGCAAAATTCTTTTTCTTTAGTCTAATGCCTATAAATAAGTTTGCTTTTTTAAGTTTATTAGTAAGTTTTGGCTATAATTTCTCAATGAAAAAAATTACACTATTTCTACTCTTATTGACTACACTTTTTGCTGATGTAGCACCTTACATAGGTACACATATAGGTGTTTATACTGAAAAATTTTCAAAGCTAGTTGCTACAAGTTCTTCTGCCTTAGCAAATATTAAATTGGGTTATGGAAATAGCAAAGGNTATGCAGTTGAATTTTCCCTTGACTATCTTAATAATGACGCAAAAATCTTTTCTTCAGTGCCAAGCACTACAAAAGATGGTAACAAAATAGGATTTAATGTAACTCTAATTAAAGTTTTTGACTTTGATATATATGCACTTCCTTTTGTAAAAATTGGTTTTGGAAGTGGCGTTGAAGATATAGACAGAGTCCTACAAAGCTCACTTGCATTTGGCTCATTTCAGTTAACACTTGGTACCTATATCCCCTTAAAGCACCATTTTAATTTAGAACTAGGATATGAAGCGAGAGCTAACTCTTATGAAGGCATCAATACCATCGCAACAAAAACAAGCTATAACTCAGTTATGAACACTCTATACTTCGGTATAAACTACAGATATTAGGACTTTTATGCAGATCACTACAAAATTATCTTCATTTTTACTACCTTTTTTTCTTATCTCATGTGGTGACAATACCACAACCTCACCTATCCGAGATGTCTCTTCAATAGATATCAATGAGTCAAATATTTCACTGTACTCTACAGATGCAAATATCAGCTATAAAGCCATAATTCACTATAATGATACTACAATAGCAGATGGAACAAAAAATATAACATGGTCAAGTAGTGATCCATCCATACTCTTTACAGAAACTGGTATGATCTCCCCACTTCAAAATGGTGGTAATTCTACTTTACAAATAGAGTATGCCTCAAAATTGAGTCATACATCTCTTGTCCATATAAAAAGCTTACAATCATTAACATATGTTAATGAGACAGATATTAATATCTCTAAGATAGGAGATCCTCAAACACTTACTGTAAAAGGGAACTTTGAAAATAATGAGAGCAATGTCTCCCTAGCAAATAATATTACTTGGAGTGGAGATGAAAATATTACTATAAGTGAGCAAAATGCAAGTAGTGTAACATTCACTATCGATAAAAAGGTAACTTCTATATTTTTAAAAGCTTCACTCTTCCTCAATAGTGCAAATCAAGTAGATTTTAATAAAACTTTTTATTAGAGATGGAGTAGCTCTCGAACTACTTCTCTATCATCAAAAGGGAGTTTCTCATCATAGATGAGTTGATACGCTTCATCCCCTTTTCCTAGTATTACAACTACTTCATCATCTCCTTGTATCTCAAGTGCCATTTCAATAGCCTTTTTACGATTAAGCTCAACTATGACATCTGATCGATCTTCAATACCATCTAAGATATCTTGTACGATTGCTTCAGGATTTTCATGCCTTGGATTGTCACTAGTGATAAATACTTTTTTTGCCAAAGAGGAGGCGACTCGACCCATGAGCGGGCGTTTAACTCTGTCCCTATCTCCACCTGCTCCAAAAACTACTATAAGCTCTTTCTCTTTAAGCGCATTAAGAACTTGTTGCATCCCATCAGGAGTATGAGCAAAATCTACTATGACATTTGGAAGAGTACTCACTTGCTCCATCCTTCCACTTACTCCTGCAAAGTTATCTACTACATCAGTTATCTCTTCAAGTTTTTTTCCTGTCAAAAGGTGTACTGCTGAGATAGCACCCATAAGATTATAGAGATTGAAAAAGCCATGCAGTGATGCAGTAAATGGCACTATTTCAGCAAAATGTTGGATAAGTCCACTACTTCCACTGTTAAGAGAGTAAGCCATAAGTCTATAGGTTGAAGGGTTTTCTATAGAGTATGTATAGGTATTTTTGAAGTTAAAATCAGCTCTAGGTTCATCACGATTGATAAGTTTTTTACCCTCATCTTGAAAAAAAGAGTTCTTTACATAGATATAATCTTCTAATCTCTTATGATAATCAAGATGATCTTGAGTAATATTAGTAAGAATTTTCAAAGCAAATGATAGACCCTCTATACGTTTTTGAACTATAGCATGGGAGCTAACTTCCATAATAAAGTATTTACATCCTGCTTCTACGGCTTGATAAATATGCTTATATGTATTTAAAACTGATGGTGTTGTGAGTGTTTTCCCCTCTGCTAACATATCATTCATAAAAAAACCACGTGTACCTTGCATAGCTACTTTATAGCCTAAATCAAGAAGAAAAGAGTATATAGCACTTGCAGTAGTTGTTTTACCATTTGTACCGGTAATACCTACTATCTCTATCTCATCAACACGAAAAAGTGAAGCGATCTCTGCTACCTTTATGATCGAGTGGGCTTGATTTTCTTGGGCATTTTCTAAATAACTCTCATTTTGTACTGTAAGAAGAAATGCTGTCTCTTTATCACACTCTTTTGAATTTTCTGTTACATATTTATAAGCTTGATTAGGGATTTCTATTTTCAACTCTTTTTACCTTTTGCAAGTTTTTTCAAAAGTTTATACAGTAGTTTGTCACTTGGATATACACTCAGTGCATTCTCCAAATAAGTGAGTGCCATCTCAGCAAAATCATGCTCTATTAATTTGTCTAAGAAGTCTATGAAATCCTCTTTTTGAGTAATCATTACACGAGTTGAGAACATTATATTTTCAAAAGTCTCTTTAAATGGAGCACCCTCCTTTAAAAGCTGTTTAAAGTCACTGTATAAAATCCCATCTTCAAACTCTAAACGTTCTCTAAGAGGATCTGCAAAAATTTCACTCAACTTTTCTAAAGTTCCATCCATATTTTGCAAAATTTCGCTCATGATGATGTCAGCTTGTTCTTTATCATCTTCTTTAAGTATCTCATAATAATCAAAAAGGGCTTCAGCACCACCCTCTCCACTCATTGCCATCTCAGAAAGAATAACACCATTATAGGCCTCTTTTGAGTTAGGGTAGTTTTGCAAAACTATAGCAAATTTTTCTAGGGCACTTTTATACTCTGCCTTATTAAAACTCTCTTTTGCTTTGGTTAATGTTTGATATTTACTTATTGTACTCATATTTTTCTTTTACTCGTAATTTTTTTATAGACTCTCTATATTATGTTCCATTCCAGCAGGAACATTCACTACACTTAACTCAGGATGTATATCCATTCTTAACTGGCGTTCCACTCCATACTTAAGTGTACTGCCACTACTAGCACATCCAATACATGCACCTTTAAGCTGCACATAAACAGCACCATTTTTTACAGTAATAAAATCTATATCTCCACCATCAAGTGCCAAAGATGGGCGAACTTTATCTATAACTGCTTTTACTGGCTCTAATAACTCTTCATCTGAAAATGGAATCATTCTCTTCCTTTATAACTCTACTGAGTAATTTTATCATTTAATAACATAAAATAGAACAATATCGCTTAACAAGTCATAAAATAAATATTTATCTATTCTGCTAAAGCCATAATATCAGCTACATACGAAGGTTTTCTCATACCAATTAAAATATAATCTATACTTTCTCTCTGAGCAAGAAAATTAAGTGCGCACTCTTGCAGTGTTTTGTTACACCCCTCTAACTCTTCTTTTAGTTGTATTCGAGTACTTTTTGCACACTCATAGGCTACCATCTTTCTATATTCGACTAAAAACATATCTATATAGTTAAGCATAGTCTCTAAATAATTTTTCTCTATATTTTCTAGTGTCCTTTGGATGTGGGGAATTATCTGTGCATACAGGAAACTATCGTAATCACCTATCCAGCCATATTTATGTTTATTCTCATCTAGCTGTTCAATAAGATTACGTAAAGGTTGAAGTTGCTCCTCACCACAAACATCTAAGAGTTCATTAAGATGATGATAATACTCATGACTCTCATCATAATCTGCAAGGCGAAACATAAGTTCATCTTTTTGTGCATTCAAAGGACGATTTGCTAATACCCTTATTCCCTTAGCTTTTGCCCAGGAAGCACACTTCAGTCCTTCTCTTTCAAGCATATTTATAGGCAGTTGTATAGTAGTAAAACTGTGTCTCTCATTACCTACCATCTCAGATGCCTTATCTGCTAAGGTAATAAGATCTTCATAAGGTAAAAACTCTAAGGATTTATGATCTACACTAAAGCTATTAGAGCTAATACCATAGCTTCCAATTGTTCCATTTTTTACCTGCTCTTCTAGTGCAACAAAAACATCAAAAATCCTATCAAACATACTATCTAATACTTCATCTAATGGCTTCTCTTTGTTAAGCATGGTAAGTATATAATACTCTGGATTGTGTAAAAGATAACAATCTATTTTGGTAACTTCTAAGCGAATAAGTGATTTTTCAAGCTGATCGAGCATAAAAGATTTACTTATTGAGTGAAAGCAAGTGGGGCTAAACTCTACAACATCTTCAAAAGGTTCCTCTTTATGCCTAGCTAAAGTACTCCCTTGAATATAGCCAAATTTACTTACTATCTCTATAGATGAACGTGTCTCATCATCAAAGTTTCTGAGTGCTTTTGCTATAGCTTTTTCGGCACTACCGTCCATATAATTTGTGGAAGTATCTATCACTCTTATACCTGCTTCTATAGCATCTATAAGTGCTTGAATATGTTGTGGGTTTTGATCAGTAATACGATAAGTTCCAAATGCAAAATTACTCATGATCTAAATCCTGTTATTAAAGTATTTGAGAATTGGGAAGTATAGAGAGGTTAAACGTGAGAAAACCCACGTTTAGATATTAAGCAGTATAAACTATACTAACTCAATAAACGCCATAGTAGTAGCATCACCACGACGAATTCTAGTTCTTGTAACTCTAGTGTATCCACCAGCACGATCAACATATTTAGGTGCGATCTCTGTTACAAGTTTGTTTGTTGCTTCTTTACTTTGAAGCGCGGCAAATACTGTTCTGTGAGCATTTGAGTCATTTTTAGTAGCAACTGTAATAAGCTTCTCTACATAAGAACGTAACTCTTTTGCCTTAATAGCAGTAGTTTCAATTTTTCCATGTTCTATTAACGAAATACTAAGGTTTTTAAGTAGTGCAGCTCTGTGCGCACTTGTACGACCTAGTTTACGATATCCATGACGGTGTCTCATATATAATCCTCTATATTAAGCTTTTAAAGCTTCAATTTTCTTTTTTAATGCAGTAGCTAAATCATCAGCTAAATCTGCACCAACAGCAAAACCAAACTCTTGAACCTTTTCAACGATTTCATCGTATGATTTTTTCCCAAGATTTTTAACATTTTTCAAGTCATTTGTACTCATAAGTGTAATCTCACCTATAAGCTTAATACTTGAACGATCAAGACAGTTAAACGAACGAGCACTTAATCCAAGACTATCTATACTAGTAGTTAGTTTTTTAAGATCTGCCGACTCTTCAACTCTCTCAACAGTTATTGGAGTTTTTATACTAATTTCAGAGTTAAATACAGCAAGTTGTGCATACATAACCTCTAAAGAGTTTCTAAATGCATCAACAGGAGTAATCTGTCCATCAGTTCTGATGTTCATAACAACTCTCTCAAAATTAGGATTATCTTCTACAAGAACATTTTCAATCTTGTAAGTAGCACTTCTAACTGGTGTAAAGAATGCATCTAAAGCGATATATCCATCTTCTAACTCTTCATAAGTATCTTCACTAGGTACATACCCAATACCTTGAGCAATCTTAATGCTAAAGTTAAGAGTAGAATCTTCGTTTAATGTAGCAAGTGGTGCTTCTGGTGTTACAATATTAACTTCATCATTACTAAGATCAGCACCAGTAATATTGCATGGACCAACAAAGCTATAGTTAATTTCTGATTCGGTAGATTCATCATTTAATTTAAAACGAATCTCCTTAAGATTTAATATAAAATCTGAAATATCTTCAAGCATGCCACGAACTGAGTCAAACTCATGTTTAGCACCTTCTATTTTAATAGCAATTGGTGCATAACCAACAGAACTACTTAATAAGAAACGGCGAAGTGGATGAGCTAATGAGACAGCATAACCCGTTTCAAACGGATAAGCCATGATATTTGCTTCATTTTCACTAATTTGTTCTACCTCAAACTCTTGTGGAGCTAGAGGAGTTGTTTTAATTTTTTTCATATTTTGAAACGCCCTTTTATTAAATTAATTACTATTTAGAGTAAAGCTCAACGATTAAACGTTCTTCAACTGGAATAACAACTTCTTCACGCTCTGGTAAACGAGTGAAAATACCATATACTTTTTCTGCATCAATATCTACCCAAGGAGCAAGACCAGTTTGATTAGTAAGTTCAATAGCACGTACAATCTGCGCATTTGTTTTACTAGCCTCTTTGATCTCAATTTTTTGTCCAGGCTTCACACGATAAGAAGGGATATCAAGTTTTTTACCATCAACAAGAATATGACCATGTGTTACAAGCTGACGGGCAAATCTACGAGTAGATGCAAATCCCATTCTGTAAACAACATTATCAAGTCTCTGCTCAATTAAAGTAATAAGGTTAGTACCTGTATTTCCAGCTTTACGCTTTGCTTCGACAAATAGCGCACGAAAACCTTTTTCAGAAACGCCATACATAAACTTTGCTTTTTGTTTTTCATTAAGTTGTAAACCATACTCAGAAACTTTTTTACGACGCTGACCATGTTGACCAGGGCCATAAGGTCTTTTTTCTAATGCAGATTTACCCGCTAAACGACGCTCACCTTTAAGGTTAAGACTTACACCAAATCTTCTTTCGATTTTTTCTACCGGACCTCTATATCTTGCCATCAGTAATCTCCTTAAACTCTACGACGCTTAGGCGCGCGACAACCGTTGTGTGGTAATGGTGTAACATCTTTCATAAATGTAACACTAATTCCTTCAATGGCTCCAACTGCTTTAACAGCAGTCTCACGACCTGAACCTGGACCTTGAACTTTAATTCCAAGTTGTTTGATACCATGTACTTGTGCTTTTGCAACTGCATCTTCAACAGCAGCTTGTGCAGCAAACGGAGTTGACTTTTTAGAACCCTTGAAACCAAGTGAACCAGCAGAACTCCAAGCAATCATGTTACCCATCTCATCTGTAATTGTTACAAGTGTATTGTTGAAAGATGCCGCAATGTGACAAATACCACGTGCGATATTTTTCTTTACTACTTTTTTTCTAACAGCTTTTCTTTTTGCCATAATCTATTCCTTATGCTGCGCCGACAGTCTTACGTTTACCCTTACGAGTACGCGCATTTGTCTTAGTTTTTTGACCACGACATGGAAGACCACGACGGTGACGAAGACCTCTATATGAACCTAAATCCATAAGAGCTTTAATATCCATTGCTACTTTTTTACGCAAATCACCTTCCACCATATGGTTCTCACGGATTTCAGCAGTTATTGCAGCAACATCAGCTTCATTGAGTTCAAAAACTCTTTTATTATAGTCAATTCCTGTCGCGTCTAAAATTAGACGAGATGCATGAAGACCAATACCATAGATATACGTTAAACCGTACTCAATTCTTTTCTTTTTCGGTAAATCAACACCAGATATACGGGCCATGGTTATCCTTGTCTCTGTTTATGTTTTTTGACTTTGCAGATTACTCTTACAATGCCTTTTCTTTTGATGACTTTACAGTCATCACACATCTTCTTCACTGAAGCTCTTACTTTCATAAGTAGTCCTTTGTTTATACATCTTTACTGCTCTTAGGCAAAAAACTTTTATTTCTCAAATCTTAAGAATTTAGCTTGCCAATACTTTTATCTATATAACGTATATAAAGATAGAAATACTCTCTTGTTTGTTGAAACAGTAAAGCGGATAGGAATTATATCCAAACATATTTAAAAGTTTTATTAAGAAGTGCTTAATCCCAAAGAATATTCACTCCATACTCCCTATTTAATACAACAAACTTCGAATAATAGACTTTATTTCCGTATCTCTTACTTAAAAACTCTAATTCCAACTCTTCACCTAATAGTAGTGTTCTTATATCTTTATATTGTAACCATCTTCCATATTTTGCTAAAGTATTTTGCCAAATTTTAAAGTCACATGTAGATTGTTCGGTTAATTCATACATCTCCCCATCTTCACTTTTCCAGTAAGCGTTACTACAGGCATAGAGTTTTACTTTTTTGCCTCTTACCTCTTTATCTCTAACTTCTATCTTTCCATCGTTACAGTAAGGACACTTCCCCAAGACCACTTTAGACTCCTCTTTGTAATAATTTTAATTACTATAGCTATAAAATATTCATATCTTATATTTTATTGCAATTTGTCATATTTTTTCACTTTTATTTCAAAATAGACTTCTTTGCGATTTAAAAAATGAGAATACATTTGATCTTAGCTTTTTACTTCTGATCGCTCATCAAAAAAAATCACAAACGCCACTTAGGTAGCAAAAGAGTTTTAAAAAACATTTTATAATTCTCTTATCAAAAAAATAAGGAGTTTAAAATGTTAGTAACAAGATACAGAAACCCAATTGTAAATAGAAGTAGAAGTTTAGATCTTTTTCATGAGTTTTTTCACTCTCTTGAAGATCAAGGGACGAAAGAAGTATTTGACTTTACTCCAGCAGTAAATACTCGCGAAGGAGAAGAAGCTTATCATATTGATGTTGATCTTCCTGGAATTAACAAAGAGGATGTTGAGATTAGTATAGATAAAAATATACTTACTATCTCTGGAAAACGTGAAGTGAAAGAGGAAGTCAAAGAGGAAGATTATTATAGAATTGAAAGTAAATATGGATCTTTTTCAAGAAGCTTTACACTACCAAAAAAAGTAGATGTTGAAAACATTAAAGCGACTAGTGATAATGGAGTACTAGAGGTTATTATTCCAAAACTCAAAGTACTAAAAGATGAAACAAAAAAAATTGAGATTCAATAATTAAACAATAATTTTAGGAGGTTTATCATGGATATTGTAAAATCAGGACAAGAAGTACTTAACAAAGTTGAAGAAAAAGTTGAAAAAGGTTTAGAGGTCGTAAAAGAAAATTTTAGAAATGTTGCATCACACCTTCCTTTTGCTAATTTAGCAAAAAAAGATAATGACAGTTTCTCAATTGAGATCGATTTACCTGGTGTACAAAAAGAGGATATTGAATTAAAGGTAGAAGATGATTACCTAACAGTAAGTGCTGTTCGTCACTACAAAAATGAGGTAAAGGAGGATGATTATTATCTTTGTGAATCTAATTTTGGAATGATCTCACGAAGCTTTGTACTCTCTAATAACATAGATAGAAACTCTATTGAAGCAAAGTATGAGAATGGAAGACTTTACCTTACAATGGAAAAAGTTGAAGAGAAAAAAGCAAAATCTATCTCTATTAAGTAGGTTTTGCTAGAATTGCAATTACACAAGGTCAACCAAACATTTGACTTATTTAAAAATTAAGAGTTACGATTAGTAGCATAATGAGTGAAATAAGAATGTTTGGTTAAGTTGTCTTGATCAAGGAGGATATTATAATTCTCTTTCATTCATCAGAAAAGTTTTCAGAAATAATATTTTCTATTGTTGACACTTCATTAACTGTTAATTGCGAAAAATATTTCTCTTTTTTATTTTTTGATAATTTATTATTATTTTGAAGAACAAATGTAATGAGGCTTCTTATTTTATTGTCAGGCATCTCTAATAATTTATTAATCTCTGTATAAGATTGATCAAATGACTTTAGATATTTCAATTCATTAGGTAGAGTCTCTTCTATTGTGATTTGAACACACTCATAAATAAATTCACAACTTTGTGTAGAGTCAAAATACCTGTACAAATCATCCGTATCATTTAAAACTTTTACATTTCCTGTTGTCGTGGCTTCCCACTCAATTGAATTCATTAAAGGCTTTGTATGGGCTACTATCACATCTCTATACTTATCAATTTCATCTAAAATAACATTAGAGATTGGAAAAATCATACCTTTGGGATAGAAGTTCTGTTTTGCTAGTACATGATGGAGTAGATATCTATGTATTCTGCCATTTCCATCTTCAAGTGGATGAATATAGACAAATGAAAAAGCAATTATTACAGCATGAAGTATAGGGTCGATATCTGCATCTATGAGTTTCTTATCTAGCTCTATCCAGTTAGAGATTAAAAAAGTTAAGCTTTTACTAGAAGCACCTATAAATTCAGGAATTGGATAATTATCTCTATCTCTATCCCCTAAAAACACTTCTTCATCTCTTAGCCCAATTTTCATAAACCTAGAATCTTGTAAAAGAATTGCATGAAGTCTTTGGATTTCATCAATACTTAAATCTGATTTACCAGCTTCATTGATAACTTTTCCCCAGTTTTCAATTCTATTTTTTGGAGGATGTTCACCCTCTATTTCAAATGATGCCTTAGAATCGGATAATAACAAAAAGCTAGCAGCACGTCTAACTAGTACTTTTGAGACCTGACCTATTACATTTGTGATTTCATTTTTTAAATTGAGCTCTAAATAGTTTTGAAGTTTTTCTGTGCGTTTAATTATTGGGCAGAACTCCTCTGTACCTAAGAGATTGTTATTAATTTTGTGTCTCTTTGATTTTGAAAAATTACTGTTTACAATATATTTTTCTTTATTGAGAAGGTCATCATATTTACCTACTGGAAGATCTTCCAATGGTAGCTCTGTTTTTAGTAAAAATTCATATAAGAACCATATCTTTTTACTCAAGATGCGTTTAGAGTTATTTTGAATATTTGTTATCAAGTTCTCTTTTGGAAATAGTTCTAATATCTTTTTGAGCAATAACAGATCTAAATGCTCATGTTTTATTGCAAACTCTAGTTGTGCATATAATGATTCTTCTACCATTAATTGCGAATCAAATATTAACCACTTTCCTTTGAATATAGTTTGTGCAGCTATTCTTTTTTCGCTTACACAAGATAACTGTCTCAAAGGCAAGGTAATATGAAAATAATTGAGTAGCCAAGAGTAACCAATTAATTTACATGAACTTGGTAGTACCTCACTTTGAAAAGCTATAGACATTATTTATCCATTTATTGGGATTATGTATATCTCTTAGGGATTTACTTAATTTTAATTAATTTAAACTAAGTATATCATATATTTCTCAACATTCTCGGGATTCTATTAATTTAATCTAAATTATCTTTCATTAGAATAATATAATGTCCTCCTTTGTCATTTGATATATTAGTAACTTCCGTTTCCAAAGTATTTCACCCATGCTTTAATAAAATCTTCATAATGCTCTTTAATAATTTTTTGCTAGTTCAATTTATGGGTCTAGCCAAAACTTTACTTCACCATGTTGGCATTTTTTAGTCCTAAAATTTGTTTATAAGATATTTTAGCATAATTTCAAAATTTTAGATTTTATAAAAACTTTATTTTCTCTACTATACTTTGTTTTATGAACGATTTAGATAGTTATATATACTGATGCCTTTATTGATTTCTGCTTGGTAACTTGGTCTTAATCCTGCTTTATTCAATATATCATTTGGGGTATAATTACTTTTCTCAATATCTATTGCAAATTTTGCACCGAATTTTAAGTACGGATAAGTTTCTTTACTTTCAACTAGCTTTATTAATTCTTCAATTAAATTTAACATTTTATAATTCCTTTGACTGGGAAAATAACGGTCGACTTCACCGACAGATTTACTTGTTCGGTGCAAGGATTTATTAGATTTTGAAAATCTGAATATTATACTGTTGTTGCCAAATATTCAGATTATTATATAGTCTTGTTTTCTTAAAATCATTAAAATTATAAGCTACTCTTAATGCTTCTTCAATTCTTTCTTGTTTAACATTTGTTTTATCACTATTGCCTTGATAATTGAATAGATATGCCAATAATTTTGTTATATCATGTCCATTACATATTTGTAAATAATCATCTGAAATTGATTTTAATTTCCCTATTTCCCTTACTGTTTCATTTTTATTTAAATCTGAAATATTTATAATTTCATTTATTAGTTTATTTGAATCAATAGTTATATTGCATTCAAATTTATTAATAAAATTTTCATACTTTAATCTTTTAAAATTAATATTTTTAGATAGTCTTTCATTAAACCATCTTATATAACCAATGTTAATAGTTTCGTTATAAAGTTTTTCTTTCAAATCATCTGAAAACAGTTTACAACAATTTTCACTTGCAAACTCATTTATTATTGATTCAAAAGCTGAACTTTCTATCATATGAATTTCTATATCAGCATAATCCGTTGTAAATAAATTTATATTTTCATAAGTAATATTTTCTAAATTATCGAAATCAGAATCTTTAATACCAAATATTGTCGAATACCCTTCATCTTGTAAAATTTCTAATGCTTGTTTTAGTTTTTCTTTTCCATTGATTTGTGTCATATAAGTTTTATTAGTATTAAAAATATTCCTAAATAAGTTAATATCTGTTTTACCTTCTAATAATACAAAAACTTTATCTTTTTTAGATGGGTGATTTTTAGATAATCTTATTTCATTTAGTTTAGTATTAAGTTGATTTGAAATACCTTGAATATCATTCATTCACCGATACTCCTAAATCAACTGTTAAATCCCATCTATCATTAATAATTTGAGGTGAATGAGTTGCAATAATAATATCAATTTTTTGTAATTCTATAATTTCTTGAATATCATTTAAAAACTCTTTTTGCCACACAACATGTAATGAAATTTCTGGTTCATCTATCAAGACAAGTGAGTTTTCTTCTGCTTTAAATAACAATTCAAACAATAATACGACTTCATGTTGTTCTCCAGATGATAACTCTGTGAGTTTTAAGCTTGATTTATCTTTTGATTCAAATATAAAACCTTTATCTTTATCAATCTCAATACTTTTAAAATTGAATCTTCTATTATTTAAAATATTAGTGAATAATTCTATTTTACCAATCAAAGTATCAAAAACAGATAGTTTTTCTCCATTATCTTTAATATAAAGTGATAAAACTTTTGTGTCATTTACTTCAATATTATCATATTCAAATAAAGATGTTTCTTCAGACTTCAAAAAACCATATTTTGATAATTGCTCTCTTTTAAATTCCAAGTTTTTTAATTTATCTTTTAATTCTTCAATAGTAATATTTTCATTTTTATTTTCATGTTCAAAAAGTCTTTTAGGAAAACTACTATCCAATACTTGTGTAATTTGGGCATATTCTCCAATTTTTTGCTTTATTAAGTTGCTAAGTTCTTTTGAATATTTTTCAATAGTATCTGTAATTACAACTTCTCTTCTGTATCTTGCTTCAGAAATTGGTTGTCTTAAAACTAATCTTTGTTCTTGAATTAAATAAACATTAAAATTATTAATAAAATCTAAAAAATTTTCAGGTATTTGTACATCTATTCTTTTTGCTATCTTTTCGGGTAAATACTCACCAAATTGATTTAATACTTCATCTAAAGACAATACTTCATTGTTTAATTCATTTAACCATCCATTACTACCTATTCTATGAATAAAATCAGGTATAAAATCTTCTATTACATGAGTAGGAAAATATCTCTTCAGATCTTCAATGGAGTTTTTAGGTGGATATATAAAACTTTCTATTTTTTTGTTATTTTGCAATAAAATAAATTCTATGCTTGATAATTCTTCAGATAATATTTTATTTATTGTTATTGTATAATCATCTTCAAATTTAAAAATTATTTCAGAAAAGGATAAATTTACAAAAAAAGAAAAATTTTTATTAAATAAGCTATTAATAGTTTTTAAAGTTATTGTTTTACCATAACCATTTGGAGCAGTTAAAATTGTAATTCGTTCTTTTTTTAAATCAATAGAATGATTAAAAATATTAAAAAGATTTTTTATTTCAATATGTAAAAGTTTCACTTTATATCCTTTTTGGTAAAAAACTAGCAAATATTGTACCATATAAACCTAACTATTTATCAACAAACATTATATACCATAAACCTTAAATATCAGTAATAACAAAGATAATAAATAAGTGTTATTTTTTAATATTATCTAAAATATAGCAAGGTGCAATATTTTTGAGAAAATCACATAATTTGCAATATTATTCTTAATAATTGAGTGTATATCTTATACTCTATATACAAATAACAAAACATTTTAAACATTATAGTTATTCGACTGAGAGGACTTATATTCATTGGATTAAGCAGTATATTTTTTTCATAACAAAAAACATCCTCTAAGAAGTTTTTGGATTGTCATATATGTTCTTCCTTACTTATAACTATTAGTTAATAAACATTTAAACACCAAGCACATAAATTATCAACCGCGGAGTTAAAATAGGCAGTTTTCGTAAGAGATATTACAAGAAGTAACTTATTATTTCGCTAAAATACACTTATGGATGAATATGAAGATAAATATAACAGAGCAGTTGCAAAAACATTTCTCTCAAAGCTTCCAGAGTATGAACAAGAGTTCATAAGAGAGAAAGCCTTTACCTTTAAGTTCTCACACCAAGAACTTAAGCAAATAATCGATATGGCTCGTGATCTTGAAATGTGGGATGAGAGTAGGATTAGTGAGATCTTTCCTGAGCATACTCAGAGAAAAGTACTCTTTACTCGTCTGCGAAAAGCTTATGAAACCATACGCGATAAACCAAACTCCTATGAGAATTTTACACTCAAAAATGTCCCAAGAGAGCAGAGATTTACCTTCAAGGTGGCTCAAAAAGAGGGGTTTGGTCTTGGACTTTGTCCTGTAGCAAGTGAAAAAACACGATGTTGTAATCTACTCACACTCGATGCTGTTGAGTCTTGTGGATTTGACTGCTCCTACTGCTCTATCCAGAGTTTTTACAACCAAAACACCATCACCTTTGATAGTAGTTTCAAAAATAAACTATTAAATCTCAATCTTGACAAAAACAGAACCTATCACATAGGTACAGGTCAAGCTTCTGACTCACTTATGTTTGGAAATCGTGAGGGGATTTTAGATGCTCTTTTTGAGTTTGCAAGAGAAAATCCTAATGTCATTTTAGAGTTCAAAACAAAGTCAGATAACATTGCTTACTTTTTAGAAAACACCGTACCAAAGAACATACTCCTTACATGGAGTCTCAATACTCCAACCATCATAAAAAATGAAGAGCATTTGACAGCTTCACTCGACAAACGTATAAATGCAGCAAGAAAGATGGCAGATAAAGGTATAAAAGTCGGTTTTCATTTCCATCCTATAGTTGAGTATATTGGCTATCTTGATGAGTACAAAAAACTCTATGAAAGAGTTATAGCAGAGTTTGATCCTAGCGAAGTAGCACTTGTAAGTTTCGGGACACTTACATTTATAAAACCCGTTATCAAACAGTTAAGAGAGAGAGAATTTAGAAGTAAAATCACTCAAATCCCTCATGTAGATGCTAGTGGAAAAACGTCCTATCCAGATGAGACAAAAGAGGAAATGTTTAGAGAGGCTTATAAGAGTTTCTCTCCTTGGCAGAAAAAAGTTGCTAGTAGCGATAGTGTCTTCTTCTACCTCTGTATGGAAGAGCATCAGATGTGGGCAAAAACATTTGGCTATCAGTACGCAACAAACAATGACTTTGAACATGCAATGCTTGAAGCTTATTGTAAAAAACTCGGACAAAATTATTTACTATAAGGAACAGTATGAACACACAAACAAAAGAGAACTACTTTTTATCACAACCACACCAGCCATTTTTCTTGATAGGTATTATAAACGCCATTATTATGATGCTCATTTTTGCTCTTAGCTATAAGGGAATTTTTATACTAGCGATTGATTTAAAAATCTTTCATGTCTATTCACTTACATTTTTAGTCTTTATGAATCTTTTTACAGGGTTTTTATTTACTACTTTTCCAAGATTTAACCAAAGTAATGTCATTAGCAAAAAATACTATATAAATACTTTTTTGAGTTCTATTTTTGCTTCTATACTCTTCATAATAGGCTCTTTAATCTCAGTTGAACTCTCTATGCTTGGAATGTTTAGTACATTTATAACACAACTACTCATAGTTGCAAAACTTCGCACTATCTACAGAAGTGGTCATGCTCCCGATAAAACAGACTCATTTTGGATACTAAACGCCAACTATTTTGCTCTTTTAGGTAATCTACTTTTTATAGTGTCACTCTATGTGTCAGTAGCTTTAAATGCAGCTATAAATATCTCTTTTTATCTCTACCTAATCTTCTTGGCGTTTAGTGTTGGACAGAGAATGATTCCATTTTTCTCACACTCTTTTGCACAAAAAAATAAGAATTTCATCAAGATAATTTTTACTCTCTTTATCGCTAAAACACTTTTTTCTTCATTTGAGATCAAAATTGCTGAAATAGTTGTTGACCTACTTCTTGGTATTTATATGATTTTGGAGTTTAAACGCTGGGAGCTAAGACCTTTTGAGTCTCCTGCTATTCTTTGGGTTTTACACCTTGCTCTATTTTGGTTACCTGTTGCATTTTTACTCTCGGCGTTTAGTCTGCTTGGAGAGATTTACCTAGATACCTCTTTTTATTTTTTAAATATTCATCTCCTTGCCATTGGTTTTTTGACAACTCTTCTCATAGGATTTGGAACACGTGTGACACTCGGTCACTCTGGACAAGCTCCTCATGCAGATAGATTTACAACTACTATTTTTATATTTGTTCAAGTAGTTGTCATTGGTCGTGCTCTTTTTAGTCTCAATGTGGCGTTTGGATGGGGATTAGGGTTCTTATTTGATATATCGTTTACCCTCTGGTTGGTTCTATTTCTTATTTGGAGTATTCGATATGCAAAGGTTTTAATTACTGGAGCAAAAATTTAATTATTTAAGAGTATAATTGCACAATAATAACAGAGGTTCTCAAAATATGAATAAACAACTCCTTGTTTTGTGCGATGATAATAGCGCACTCTCAATACTAGCACAAGCGATACTCAATAGATACCTCCCTGATATAGAGGTTCAGAGTGCTGGAGTAAAAGCTGCAAAAAGCATAAACAAAAATGTCAAGACAGCACTTATCAAAGATGGATCCTGGCGAGATGAATATACAACAAAAGAGACTCTTAGTGTTTTAAATACCGAATATGACTTAGTACTATCTCTAAGCCAAAAAGCATCAAAAAAAATACCTGAATTTTCAGAAAACACAGTAGTTATAGCTATTGAGTATGATGATGAAAACTATGAGAACTCTACAGACTTAGAGAGACTAATAAAGACACTTAAGATGGAACTCATCCCAATAACTAGAGATATTCTAAAACTTTAAATATTATTAAAAATAGATAACGGAAAAACCAAATGACAACAAAGAGACAAAGCGAATTTTTAGAACTCGGTCTAATCAATACTCTTGTGATTGATAGACTTACTACTCCTGGTGCATACCTTATGGCACAAGATGGGCAAGATGTACTACTGCCTGGTTCCTATCTCACACCAGATATGAAAGAGGGAGTACTTGTAGATGTATTTCTCTATACTGACTCAGAAGATAGACTTGTAGCTACTACACATAAACCTACTGCAAGGCTTGATGAGATGGCACTTTTTGAAGTAGTTGACACTGCTCCTTTTGGTGCATTTATGAATTGGAATCTCTCTAAAGATCTCCTTGTACCAAATATGTTTCAAAAGACACCTTTTAAAGTTGGAGAAAAAAGATTTATAAAAGTAATCTATGATGAGAGGACACATAGGCTTGTTGGGACAGAAAAAATAGGAGACTTTTTAGAAAAAAAAGTTGTAGGTCTTGCAGTAAATAAAGTTGTAAATATTCTCATAATACAAAGAACGCCACTAGGATTTAAGTGCATTGTAAATGAGAAGTATGAAGGTCTTATTTATCATAATGAGATCTTTGAAACTATTGAACTCGGAGAGAAACGTATCGCCTATATCAAGAGTGTGAGAAAAGATGGTAAAATTGATCTTACCCTTAGAAAACCAGGTAGTAAAAATAGTGGTGGCAGTGATGAGAAAATTCTCGCATATCTTAAAGAGGCTAAAGGTATTATGCCATACAACTACAAAAGTGATGCATCACTTATACAGAATACATTTGGACTCAGCAAAAAAGAGTTTAAACGCACACTCACTTCACTGCAAAATAGTGGTAAAATTGAGGTAAAAGATACTGGAACCTACCTCAAAGTGAAGTAGTAATAAAAAGAGAGACCAAAATAAGGATATACAAAGAAAATAGTAATAAAATTATAAACAGATAGTTATAAAAGTATGAATAACTCTCAAAGGATAAATCGTTATGAAAAAATGTAATTCACTAGAAGAAGTAAGAACTGAGATAGATATACTTGATAATAAACTAGTAGAGCTTATCTCAGAACGTAGCCATCTTATTCGTCAAGCAGCCACATTTAAAAATAGTATAGAAGAGGTTAAAGCAGAGGATAGAATAGAATTTATAAAAACTCGCATTCGACATCAAGCAATAGAATTAGGTGTAAACCCAAATATGGTTTGCGACCTTTTTACTACTATGATAAATGAGATGATTGAGACCGAAATAGCAGAGTTTAGAAATGCAGATACATTCTAACTATAAAAAAGAGGACTGAGATAAAGACAAAAGTCTTCTCTCTATTTGTATCTGTAAGTGATACGTCCCTTATCTAAAGAGTATGGAGTAAGTTCAAGTTTTACCTTATCGCCTGGAAGAATTTTAATATAATGCATTCTCATTTTCCCAGCAATATGGCATAAAATAATATGTCCATTCTCTAGTTCAACACGGAAAGTTGCATTTGGTAATGCTTCAATAATCTTGCCGTCAACTTCAATAACATCAGCTTTAGCCATTCTTAGTCCTTTTAGTTTCTCTTAAGCAAGAGATAATATTTCAGCTTTACCATTGATAATAGCAACAGTATGCTCATAATGTGAACCGTGTAAATTATCGGTACTAACAACATCCCAACCATTCTCTAAAATAACTGGTTTTGACTCTTTTTGACAGATCATTGGTTCTAAACAAAAAACCATTCCATTTTTTATCTTTGGTCCAGCTTTAGCTTTTCCATCAAGATAGTTAGGAATTTGAGGCTCTTCATGAGGTTTTTTACCTATACCATGTCCACAAAAATCTCTCAGAGGAACATATCCAGCATCTTTAATAGATGTTTGCAAAATTAGGGACAACTCTTTAAAACGCATCCCTTGTTTAATCTCACCAATAGCATGATATAGAGTATCTTTTGCACAAGCGATAAGTGCTTTATCCTCAGTAGATATCTCTCCAACACCAATAGTAATAGCAGCATCACCAAACCAGCCATCAAGTTCAGCCCCAATATCAAAACCAACTACATCACCCTCTTGGAGTTTATAATCAGTTGGAATACCGTGAATAATAACATTATTTAGAGATGTACATACTGCATTTGGAAAACCATAAAGACCTTTAAATGATGGTTTAGCACCTGATGAAAGGATATATTCTTCTGCCATAGCATCAAGCTCTTTAAGAGTCACTCCCACTTTTGTGTTTGCTTTAAGAAGTTCGAGTGCACCACCAACAATTTTGTTGGCAGCACGAAGTTTTTTTATCTCTTGAGGTTTTCTAAGTGAAATAGCCATCACTAGAGACCGACTGCACTTAACGTTTCATATTTGCTCATATAAATCTGAGCTTCAATTTTTCTCATCGTATCAAGTGCAACTTGAACAACGATTAAAACTGCCGTACCACCAAAGAAAAATGGAACACCCATCCCTTTGATAATCATAAATGGTAGAGTTGCAATTAAACCTAAATAAAATGCACCAGTTACTGTAAGCCTGCTTGCTGTCTCATTTAAAAAGTTCTTTGTTGCTTCACCAGTACGGATACCAGGGATAAATCCACCTTGGCGTTTAAGATTATCTGATATATCCTTTGCATTAAAAGTGATACTTGCATAAAAAAATGCAAAGAAAATTACAAATACAAATGTTAAAAAGTTAAATAAATAACTATTTGGATTTAACACATCGGCAATAGCCATAATAATAGGGTTCGTACTAGAAGATAAAACTGTCATAGGAAACATTAAAATAGCACTTGCAAAGATTACTGGAATAACACCAGCAAGATTTACTTTAATGGGAATATAGTTCATTATACGCTTGTTTTGGTTCTGCATCATAGTCTTTTTCGCATAGGTGATAGAGATACGGCGTTCACCAAGTTCAACATATATAATAATAGCTACAGTTCCTAACACAAGAAGTAAAATACCTATAACTGTAATAAAACTCATTGCACCTGTATTTACCATCGTTACTGTTTTACCAATAGCATTTGGTATTGCTGATACAATACCTGCAAAGATAATCAAAGATATACCATTACCGATTCCATTTTGAGTTATCTGCTCACCTATCCACATTAATAGCATAGTTCCTGCAAGCATTGAGATCGCAGAGAGAATGATAAATGCATTGTGATCGGTTAAAATAGCACTATTACCACTAGGGCCAGTAAGACTTTGAAGTCCTACACTAACACCAATTGCTTGAATTATAGTAATTACAATAGTAGCATAACGAATAATTTGCATATACTTAACCATACCATCACGCTCTTTTTTCATCTGCCCTAAAGTAGGGAAAGTTGCGGCTAAAAGCTCCATGATGATTGATGCGGTGATATAAGGCATAATACCAAGTGAAATAATAGATAATCTCTGTACGGCATTACCGCTAAACATATTCATAAGTCCGAGAGCATCTGATTGATGTGAGTCGAAAAAAGAAGCAATAACTGCTGTATCTACACCTGGAACTGGCACATAAGCCAACAGGCGGTAGATAAATAAAAAACCGATAGTAATAAGTACCTTATTTACTAGATTCTTATTCATAATAACTAATTACCAGTAGTTGTAATGTTTTCGTCTTTTATTTTGGAAGCAAGCTCTTTTGCGCCAGTTCCAACTAACTTGACTTTAGCAACTGAATTAGCAATTCTGTGAACACTACGGATAGATTCCATTGTAATTTCAGAAAGTTCGGCAACTGCTTTAATTTTTGTAACATTAATGACATAAGGTTTTACAAGCTTAGATGTAAATCCTATTTTAGGCATACGCTTTGCAAGTGGTTGTTGTCCACCCTCAAAATTACGCTTTCTCTTGTAACCTGAACGAGACTTTTGACCTTTTTGACCACGAGCTGCAGTCTTACCAGTACCAGAAGCTTGCCCACGTCCAACACGTTTACGATTAGAAGTAGAACCTTTAGAAGGTGTTAAATTTTCAATACCCATAAATTATCCTTTTAGTCTGCCGAGTGCTTCAACAGTTGCACGCACTAGTGTGTTAGGGTTATTAGAACCGATTGATTTTGTAAGAATATCTTGTATTCCTGCAAGCTCAAGAACTGGACGAGCAGCCCCACCAGCAATAACACCTGTACCTTCAGATGCTGGTTTAAGTAAAACACGAGAAGCATTATACTTATGTTCAATATCATGTGCTATTGTTGTACCTTTAATACTTACTGTTGTAAGATTTTTAAATGCATTATCAACAGCTTTACGTATAGCATCAGGAACCTCTTTTGCTTTTCCCATACCATAACCAATAGTACCATTTTTATTACCAACTACAATAAGAGCAGTAAAACGGAAACGTCTACCACCTTTAACAACCTTAGTTACACGACCAATATTTACAATTGACTCTTCAAAATCATCTCTGTTAATTTCCATTAGTCTTCCTTAGAACTTAATTTTGTTAGCACGAAGTGCGTCACCAAATGCAGCGATAACGCCGTGGTATTGGTAACCATTACGATCAAATACAATCTCAGTGATATTAGCAGCTTGTAGTGTTTTAGCAAATGCTTCACCAAGTGCTGTTGCACCATCTTTGTTCGCAGATTTTCCTAGTGTTTTAGAGTTAGCAGCACATAGTGTTGCTCCAGCTACATCGTCAATAGCCTGTACACTTAGATAACGATTTGATTTAAATACAGAAACACGAGGAAGTGTAGCACTACCAGATATTTTTGCACGAATACGTAACTTACGTCTAAGACGATTTGCTACTTTACTTTTTAATACTTTTGCATTCATATTTTAATACCTTCCCTTACTTCTTAGCAGTTTTACCGGCTTTACGCACGATATGCTCTTCCATGTATTTCACACCCTTACCTTTATAAGGCTCTGGTGGACGGAAACTTCTTATTTTTGCAGCTGCAGCACCTAAAAGTTGTTTGTCATGACTCTTAAGAGTAATAACATTTTTCTCAACAGTAGCTTCAAGACCATCAACTAAATCATAGTTAATATCGTGAGAGTGACCAAGTTGCAAATTGAGCACCTTGCCTTTAACAGCAGCTCTATAACCAACACCATTAATCTCTAACTGTTTTGTATATCCAGTTGTTAAACCGACTACAATATTATTAGCTAATGCTCTATATGTTCCCCAAAAAGCTCTATGCTCTTTAGCATCTGATTTAGCAGCAAAAGTAATAACATTCCCATCAATATTGAAATCAACATTCCCTTTTGTGTCTAAATCCATAGTTACTTTACCTTTAGTAAAAGTAATAATATCTCCACTTGTACTAACTTTAATATCAGTTCCAAAATCTACTGGTAATTTTCCAATTCTTGACATACTATACTCCTACCATATCGTACACATAACTTCACCACCAATGCCAAGCTCATATGCTTTGTCATTAGCGAGAACACCATGTGATGTACTTACAATAATAGTTCCGTAACCATTTTTGAAACGTTTAATCTCTTCTTTACCTTTATAAACACGACGTCCAGGTTTAGAGATTCTTTTCATCTCATTAATAACTACTTTACCATTTTCATCATACTTAAGTACAACTTTGATTGTCTTTTTAACGCCATCTTCAAGAACATTTGCAGACTCAAGATAACCTTTATCTACTAAGATGTTTGCTAATGCTTCAACACCCTTAGAGTGTACTAAAGTAGTAACGGGTAATCTTCTCATACCTGCATTACGAACACGTGTTAACGCATCTGATATTAGATCATTTATTGCCATTTTTATTTCCTTTTATTGTAGTTACATTGTTAAAATTAATTTATCAACTATGTAACTGCTAATGAATAGTAGTTTCCTCTTGGTGACTTACCAAGAAGACTTTCTAACACCTGGGATCATTCCCTCATTTGCCATTTTTCTAAAACATATACGGCAAATTCCAAAATCACGTAGTACTGAGTGTGGACGACCACAGATTTGACATCTTGTGTAGCCACGTACTTTAAATTTAGGTTCTCTTGCCGCTTTTGCGATCATAGACTTCTTAGCCATTAGTTACTCCCTTTAGTGAAAGGCATTCCCATTTTCTCTAAAAGAGCAAACCCTGCCTTATCTGAATCAGCTGTAGTTACTACAGTGATATTCATACCGTGGATCTGCATGATTGAATCATAGCTAATCTCTGGGAAAATAAGTTGTTCTTGAAGACCGAAGTTATAGTTACCACGACCATCAAAACCATTTCTTGGAACACCACGAAAATCTTTTACACGTGGAAGTGCAATAGATACGAGACGGTCTAAGAAATCATACATATTTTCGCCACGAAGAGTTACACGTACACCTACTGGCATACCTTCACGAACTTTAAAACCTGCAACAGATTTTTTCGCGATCACAGTTGATGCTTTTTGACCAGCAATAGTTGTAATTGTATCTTCAATATTTTGAATTAACTTATTATCTTTCATCGCAAAACCAGTTCCAACAGAGATGATAATCTTCTCTATTTTTGGTGTCTGCATAGAATTTGTAATTCCTAATTCAGCTTGTAAATCAGATTTTAAAGCTAAATATTTCTCTTTAAAACGAGCCATTATTATGCCTCCACTTTACGTACATTTGAAGCATCGATAGGCATCTCTTTATTAACATGACCACCTTTTGCATTCTCTTCTGTTGGCTTAACAGCTTTTTTAGCTATTTTACAACCCTCAACGATAACCTTGTTTTTCTTAGGCATAACTGCTAAAACAGTAGCCTTTCTTCCACGATCATCTCCAGCAATAATCTCTACAGTATCACCTTTTTTGAAATTAAACTTTGACATTAAACAACCTCCGGTGCAAGAGAAACAATTTTCATAAAACCAGCATAACGCACTTCACGACCAACAGGTCCAAAAATACGAGTACCAATTGGCTCTCTCTTATCATCAAGAATTACAGCTGCATTATCATCAAAACGGATTAATGAACCATTTTCACGTTGGATCTCTTTATGAGTCCTTACTACAACAGCTTTAACAACTTTACCTTTTTTAACTTTAGCAGTTGGTGTCGCTTTTTTTACAGAAGCAACAATTACATCACCCACTGAAGCATAACGACGCTTAGAACCACCAAGCACTTTAATACACATAATCTCTTTAGCACCTGTGTTATCAGCTACTACTAAACGAGTAAAACCTTGGATCATTACTTAGCTCCTGATACTACTGTTTTAAGTCTAAAAGATTTAGTCTTAGAAAGTGGACGACATTCGATTGCAATAATCTCATCTCCAACTTTAACTTCATTACGTTCATCATGTACTAAATACTTTTTGAAACGTTTTACAACTTTATGGTAACGCGGATGCATAACACGTCGCTCTACGAGAATAGATACTGTCTTATCACCTGACTTTGTTACTACTTTACCTTGAATTTCACGTTTGTGTGTCATAAAAAAGCTCCTAGTTTGCTACTGCAGTAAGTGCAGTATTAATCTTAGCAATATCTTTTTTAGCTACATGAAGTTCGCTAGTATTTTGAAGTTGCATCATTTTTTGTTTAATCTTAAGAGTAAACAGTTCATTCTTTTTTTCTTTAAGCAGTGCTTTAAGCTCTGCTGCCGTTTTATCTGCTAAATCAGAATATTTCATTGCTCATCTCCGCAGTTATAATTTTACACTTGAATGGTAGCTTGTGCATAGCAAGAGTTAATGCTTCACGTGCAAGCTCCTCAGGTACACCAGCCATCTCAAATATGATACGACCTGGCTTTATATTCATCACCCATTGATCAACTGCTCCCTTACCTTTACCCATACGAGTTTCAAGAGGCTTAGCAGTTAATGGCTTGGCTGGGAATACACGAATCCAAATTTTACCTTGACGCTTAATGTGACGTGTTGCAGAGATACGTGCTGACTCTATTTGACGAGAGTTAATACGACCAGCTTCAACAGCTTTAAATGCAATGTCACCAAAAGCTAAGGAGTAACCTGAACGAGCATAACCACGGTTACGCCCCTTCATAACTTTACGATATTTTGTTCTTTTTGGCATTAACATAATTATTCAGCCTTTTCTTTTCTTGGAGCACGACGTTTACGATCTTGCTTCTCTTCTGCTACTTCAGCAGGAATACCTTTAGCAAGGACTTCCCCTTTAAATATCCATACTTTAATACCAATAATTCCGTATGTAGTATGAGCCTCTGCAAAACCATAATCGATTTTAGCACGAAGCGTATGAAGTGGAACACGTCCTTCTAAATACCACTCAGTACGAGCCATTTCAGCTCCACCAAGACGACCAGCAACAGCAATTTTAATACCCTTAGCACCAGAACGTTGTGCACCTTGCATAACTTTTTTCATAGCTCTACGAAATGCAACACGACGCTCTAACTGAGTAGCAACATTTTCAGCAACAAGTTGAGCAGAAGTTTGTGCCTTCTTCTCCTCTTTGATGTTTACAGAAATTTGCTTTCCAACAAGTTTTTGAAGTGCAGTTTTAAGTTTCTCTATGTCCGCACCCTTCTTCCCAATAATAATACCAGGACGAGCGGCAACGATAGTTACACGAAGTCTCTTAACTGTTCTCTCAATAATAATGTTAGCAACACCAGCATAATAAAGCTCTTTTTTCAAAAATGTTCTTATCTTGTGATCTTCACCTAAAGCAGCAGGAGCTGTTTTAAAGTTAGGGAACCAACGGCTCTCCCAGTTACGGTTGATACCAAGACGTAAACCAATAGGATTAACTTTTTGACCCATACTATTTACCCTCTACTTCTACTAAGATATGTGCTGTTGGTTTTCTAATACCTGAAGCCATACCACGGGCACGTGGACGGAAACGTTTTAGAACTGGACCATTGTCAACACGACAAGATGTAATTACACAATCTTCAGCTTCATTACCACTATTTGCAACTGCAGAAGCAATTACTTTATAGATGATTTTTGCAGCTTTGTTTGGTGTAAACTCTAAAGCTGCCATAGCTTCTTCTGCGTTCATACCTTGAACCTCTCTTGCAATAAGACGAGATTTGATCGGAGATACACGGATAAATTTTAATAATGCTCTAGCCATGACTATCCTTTCTTCTGAACAGAGCCTTTATGGCCCTTAAATGTACGAGTTGGTGCAAATTCACCAAGCTTGTAACCAATATGGTTCTCTGATATATGTACAGGAACAAATTTTCGTCCATCATGAACGTTAATTGTAAAACCAACCATATCTGGAGTTACCATAGATCTTCTTGACCAAGTTTTGATAGGTTTTTTACTCCCCTCAGCTCTTGCCTTTTCAATCTTCTTACTTAAATGGTCATCAACAAATGGACCTTTTTTTAATGAACGAGCCATAATTAACCTACCCTTTTAGCATTTGGTTTACGGCGAGTAATAATTAACTTATCACTTGCTTTCTTTCGACGAGTTTTAGCACCCTTCGTTGGTTTACCCCAAGGAGTAACTGGATGACGACCTGAGTTTGTTTTACCTTCACCACCACCATGTGGGTGATCAATCGGGTTCATAGCCGAACCACGAGTCTGTGGGCGAATACCTAGGTGACGTTGACGACCTGCTTTAGCAATAACAATATTACCAAACTCTTCGTTACCAACTTGACCTATAGTAGCTAAACACTCACCAAGCACTAAACGCATCTCTGAAGATGGCATACGCAAAGAGACATATTTACCATCACGACCCATGATCTGAGCAGATGTACCAGCAGCACGACACATCTGTCCACCTTTACCAGTTTTAAGTTCGATATTGTGAACTAATGTACCCACAGGGATATTTTTTAGTTTCATACTGTTTCCAGCTTTTACATCAAGACCCCCTGCTGAAGATTCAATAGTATCACCAACTACTAAATCTTTTGGTTGAAGAATATAACGCTTCTCACCATCAGCATAAGTAACAAGAGCAATACGACAGTTTCTATACGGATCGTACTCAATTGCACTTACAGTAGCAGGAATATCAAATTTATTTCTTTTAAAATCAATAATACGATACTGCTTTTTAGCACCAGCTTGACGGTGACGAGAAGTGATACGACCATTGTTATTACGACCAGCATGTTGTGGAAGTTTTACAAGTAAAGAACGTACACTAGCCTTAGCCGTGATATCTGAGCTATCAACATTTGTATAAAAACGACGAGACGGAGTTATCGGTCTATAAGTTTTAATTGCCATGTGTTATACCGCCAAACTTTCAATTTGTGCACCTTCAGGTAAAGTTACATAAAACTTTTTGAAGTTATTTTGCTTCCCTAGTACACCACGGAAACGTTTTGTTTTTCCGTTTTGATTTAGAGAGTTAATCTTGTTTGGAATAATTCCAAAGTACTCTCTAAAAATTTCCTTGAGTCCACTCTTTGTTACACGTGGTGAAGTTTGAACGACTATAACACCATCTTCTTGTAAACTAAGAGTCTTTTCTGTATATATAATAGATTTAATATCTGTAATATCAGCCATTACTTAGCCTCACTTGTTAAAGTTTCGAATACAGCTTTCTCTATCACAACTGAGCGATAGTTTGCAGCTAAGTACGCGTTTAACTCGTTAGATTCGATTACATAAGTGTTTGAAAGATTTTCAAACGCCAAAAATGTAGGCTCATCTAACAAAGATTTAACAAAAAGAGTATCTCTTTGGTTGAGTTTTTTCCAGATTGCATTTGCATCTTTAGTTTTACCAGATGCAACTTCTAAGGAATCAACTACAAAAAGAGTACCATTTTGTGCATGCTCATTTAAAGCAAAGTTTAAAGCTAATTTCTTTTGCTTTTTATTTACTTTTAAGTTGTAGTTATGGTTGTTTTGAGAACCAAACGCCTTACCACCACCTACGAACACAGGAGATCGACGTGAACCAGCACGAGCACGACCGCCACCTTTTTGAGCCCATGGTTTTTTACCACCACCTCTCACTTCACTTCTACCTTTAGTTGTCGCTGTATTTGCACGTTGTGCAGCTTGAGCAGACTTTACATAAAGCCATAAGTTATGAGGGTTAATACCAGAAAATGCTTCTGGTAATGCTAACTCAGATGCTTTTTCCATTTTTTCATTTAAAACGATTGCGCTCATTATTTAGCTACCTTTACACGACCTAAAGAACCGTTAGCACCAGATACAGAACCCAAAACCGCAATGATTTTATTTTCTGCATCGTAAGAAACGATCTCATTTTTTACACTATTTTGTGTATTTCCATAATGACCTGGCATTTTCTTACCTTTCATTACACGACCTGGCCATTCAGCATTACCGATTGAACCTGTTCTACGACCAAATCTATGACCGTGAGAAGCTGGACCACCACCGAAATTCCAACGCTTCATAGCACCTGAAAAACCACGACCTTTTGTTTTAAAAGTTGACTTTATAACTTTAGCTTCTGCTAAAGGAGTTAAATCTATGTCACCAGCTTCAGTGTTTGCTACCTCAAGAGTAATAAAACGGTTAAATTCAGCAGATAAGTTATACTTTTTTTGCTGACCTTCGATCGCTTTATTTAATTTTTTGCCACTGTTGTACGATACAATAGCAGTCCCTTCGTTTACTTCACATACCTTAGCATCAAGAACTCTTAAAAGAGTAACTGGTTTAGCTGGAACTGTGATAGTACGGCTCATACCGATTTTTTCAACAATATATTCCACGATTACTCCTATTTGTCCATAGAGCGAACTTCAACGTCCACTTCTGGTGCAAGATCAAGCTTCATTAACGAATCTACAGTCTCTGGTGTTGCAGAAACGATGTCGATCATTCTTGCGTGCATACGGATCTCAAATTGCTCACGTGCTTTTTTATTAACGTGTACAGACTTAAGTACCGTGTATTTACGGATTTTTGTTGGTAAAGGGATCGGACCACGAATTGCGGCACCTGTACGCTTTACAGCTTCAACTATTGATGCTACTGATCTATCGAGTACACGATGATCGTAAGCTTTCAATTTTAAACGAATTTTTTCCATGTCTTTCCTTCTATAAAGAACTCATTAGGCGTCACCTAACTATTGACCACTATTTTTTAGGGTTGAGAATTATATCCAAGCTTTGCTATATATACAAGTATTTACCACTTAAAAACTAAATTTTAGTTCAATTTATTTCCTTTTAATAAGGAAACTGTATCATTTCATATGGAAATATTACTTGAAGAATTTTACAAAACTGACCTTAATCTTGAAAAATTTCATTTTAGAAAAGTTTTTTTAGATGAAAGAAGTTACCAGATAAATGGTATAACACATAGTGGCAAAAGTAAGTTAGTCAAAAACTATCTGCTTGGACTGAAAAAAAACTCCTATCTCTATATAGACTGTAGTGATGTACGTATAGATATAGAACAACTTAACCTTCATCTCAATAGTTTTTGCAATAAAAATCGTATTGATGTTCTTGTTTTAGACAACTATGTCAAAAGTATCAAGTTCCCAAATGTCAATCAACTGATCATCACTTCACAAAAAAGATACAACATAGACTCTCTCATACCTCTACAACTCTACCCTCTCAGTTATGAAGAGTTTTTAGCCTACGAGCATAAGTATGACTCTAGCGCACTCAACCACTTTTTCCAGATTGGTGGCTTTGCCCATATGCATAAGGTAAGTGCTGATGAGCGAGTACTCAATATCCAAAAAATGCTCAAAAATACTCTTGATGATGTGGCGTTTGATATTCTAAAACTCTGTGCAAAGTTTAACTCACACAAGCTCTCTGCATTTACTATATATGGAAGATTGAAGCAGAGTAGAAAGATAAGTAAAGATAAACTCTATAAAGCCTTTGATGAGCTAGTTGAAGCGAACTATATTCACCAACTCCAAAAGTACAATTCACCAAAAGCAACAAAAAAGCTCTATCTCTGCGACATCTCTCTTAAATCTGCTCTAACCATAGAGAAGAATTTCTCCAAGCTTTTTGAGCATATGGTTTATCTTGAACTTCTAAAATCTGCAAGAGAGACTTACTATGAAGAGGGAATAGACTTTTTTCTCCCTGTGAGCAATGAGATTATTTTATGCAAACCTTTTGTAGATGAACGTAAACTCTTTAAAAGATTAGAGTCTATTGAGAGTTTTCTCTTCAGCTACGCTATTAAAAAAGTAACTATTATTAGTATGAACAAAGAGACAATACTCTCACACCCCCTCTCTCATGTAGAGATCATTCCCTTTGATATTTGGGCACTTGGTGATTAAGAGAGTCTTCTATCTATAGAGTTCAAAAGTCCAAAGAGGATAAATTAATTATAAAATTGCAAGAAGATGAACTAAATCAGTTTAAAGATGAGATATTTGAATAGAAACGGTGCAAAATCTCTAACAGATCAATACATCAATGGTAAATAAAATTTAAGTTTTATCTTAAGTGATGTTAGATAAACTGCAACAAGTACTAAAAACAGTTATAGCATAAAATAAGGTCTAAATGTGCAGTTTACTAAGGTATCTATTTTAATAAATCCAAGAGTAAGAGTACCATACTTTATTGGTAGTCAATTACGTGGTGCATTTGGATATGCTCTTAAAAAAGTTACCTGTATAAATCCGTCGTTTCAATGCAAAGAGTGCTTTGCAGCAAATAATTGTTTGTATTACAGTTTTTATGAGCAAAAAAATAGTTTTCACAAATATAGGTTGGATTTTGAGCTAGGTCATGATTATTATGATTTTAGTTTTTATCTTTTTAATGATGCATGTAAGAGATTACCTTATGTAGTCAGTGCTTTGCATATGATGCTCACTCAACTAGGACTAGGAAAAGAGAGAGTCACTTTTACAGACTTTGCAATGTATATCAATGATATAAGTTGTATGGATAACAAAGAGATAAAACTACCAAAAAATTATATAAATACTCTTCATATAGATGATATATATGAGAGTATAAGTGTAGAATTAGTAACTCCTCTAAGGATTAAGAAAAACAATATCTTTTTACGAGATGACCATTTAGAGTTAAAAGATCTTATTAATTCTATATACCAAAGACAGATGAAGCTTTTAAACCAAGGGTATAAAAAATTTCCTTATGACATACAAGGTGATATAGTTACAAAAGATATAAATTACAAAGAGTTGACAAGATTGAGCAATAGACAAAAGACAACAATGAACTTAGGTGGTATTATTGGAAAAATCGAGGTAAAAAATCTTAATAAAGAGAGTTATGAAGTCTTAAAAGTAGGTGAACTCATAGGTGTTGGAAAACAGACAGTATTCGGACTTGGAAAAATTAGAGTGAAGGAGATTTATGAATAACTATTTTAATACACAAATTTATAATCCAGATTATCAAGAAAGTGATATTGACACCTTAATCGAAGAGCATATGAGTTTGGTTGTTGGTGACTTTTGGGGAATTCAAAGTTTCCTTTTTGATGGTCTTACAACAGTAACTGCAGCAAAGGTCTTAAGAAGTAAATCTGCCTTTATTCAGGTATTTACAGAGGTTTTAGCTAAATACATTTGTAAGAGATTAAGTATTGATGAAAAATATATTATTTCTATAAATGCAGGAAAATTTGAGATACTTGTTCCATTTCCAAATGCAGATATAAATGAGATACAAAAAAAAGTAGATACCTACTTCATAGAAAAATTTTATGCTCTTAGTGGAGTTATTCTTTGTAGCATAAATGTTAGTAGATCTCAGTGGCGAGATAATTACAAATCTTTTAGAGATGATGTTGCAAAAGAGATTGAAAAGAGTAAATTTAATAAATTCGATCTTATTCATACTAATCCTATTTTAGAGTATGATACAGGTATTACTAATCAGAATCTATGTAAAGTTTGTAATCTAAGAAGAAGAAAAGAAGAACACGATTATTGCCATCAATGTGAAATATTTGTAGAGTTTGGAAAAATACTTACTCAAAATAATATATCGATGAGCAGCGATGAGTTAGGTATAATTTTTGATGATTTTAAAACCATAATAGAAGTTGATGAGAGACTTAAATCATACATTCCAAAAGAAGAGGAGAATGGTAATCCTCTTCTATTTGAGTCTATTGCAGAAAAGAGTTGCAAAAATAGTGATGTAGGTATTAAGGCACTTGGTATATTAAAAGCAGATGTTGATAGTATGGGAAATTTTATAAAACAGAGTGATGTGACAGATAGTTTTACAAACTTCGATAAATTCAGTAAGGGGCTAGATAACTTTTTCAGTATCTATATACCACGTCTTTTAAGAGAAAAATACCAAAATATTTATACTGTTTTTTCTGGTGGAGATGATCTTTTTTTAGTAGGTGCTTGGGATGAGATTATGGAGTTTTCAAGAGATATTCAGAAGCAATTTAAAGAGTTTGTCTATAGCAAAGAGACAAAACTCTCTATCTCCTTTGGAATAGCTATAGCAAAACCATCAACTCCTATAAGTTATCTCGCAAATCACACTGAAGAGTTGCTTAAAGCTTCCAAAGAGATTGATGATGAGAAAGATGCACTAACAATTTGGGGTGAAAGTGTAAAATGGGCAGACTACATTCAAGTTCACACAAAATTAAGTGAAGCATTTAAAGATTATCAAGATCTTAAGACAACAACAATATACAGATTTTTAGAATTTTGCGATATGAGTAAACATATAGATAAAGATATAAAAAATACTCTATGGAAGTCAAAGCTAAATTATCTTTTTAGTAGAAACATGGATATGAGTAAAGATAGTTCACTAATGGAAATACTCAATGAAAATATTGAAAAACATCCAAGTGAAACAAAAATCTTTCTATGTGAATTTATTTACAAACAAAGAGAACATTAAAATAAAAGGAGATAGGAATATGAAAGAAAAAAAAATATTAGATTACAAGCAAAATACAGAGCTATTTAATGAAACAGCTAAAGAGTGGGCAGAAAGGATTGCTAAAGACACAGAAAAGATACAAAAAGGAACAAAAAAGATACAAAAAGGAACAAAAAAGACACAAGTAAGAAACTTTTATAACAAAGTTTTAGAGCTTTGTGAGAGATCAGAGAGAGAAGAGTGGAACGATATTGTACCATTTGTAAAAATGTTAAATTCTAAAGTTGCATATGGACGCAGTCGTAAAGTAGTCAGTGATGAGTTTCAAGAAATGATGAAGCAATGCATTGCTGATGTAGAGGAGAAAAGTGATTTAAAAACATTTAAATTGTTTTTTGAAGCAGTTATTGGATTTTTTCAAGGGAGAGATTAAGATGAAAATAGTAAAAATAAAAGGACAAATAGAATTATTAAGTGGGCTTCACATTGGTGGTGGTGATGACACTATGAAAATAGGTGGAATTAATAATGGTGTTATAAAAGATATCAATACAAATAAACCTTATATTCCAGGAAGTAGTTTAAAAGGTAAAATGAGAAGTTTACTAGAGTGGCATATAGGAGTTGTTGGCATTGGTGATGGGAATCCATTTAACTCTAAGTTATTAACTAATAACATCTTTGATGATAAAGAAAAAAAAGATAGTGCCGAAACTCTGTTAAAGCTTTTTGGGGATAAAAAGGGAGATAAAGATAGTGCCGAAACTCTGTTAAAGCTTTTTGGGGATAAAGAGGGAGATTTTGGTATCACAAGAATTAATGTTGGTGATTGTCTTTTAAATGAGACATCTAAAGATATGGTGCTATCTGAAGCAAAATATGAAAATGTGATCGATAGAAAAAGTGGAACAGCTAAACATCCAAGACAGATAGAGAGAGTACCAGCAGGTATTAAATTTGATTTTGATATTCGAATAAAAATTTTAGATGAAGATAATGAAGAAAAGCTTATCACAATGGTAAAAAAGGGTTTTGAACTTATTGAGTCCGACTATCTTGGGGGAAGTGGTTCAAGAGGGTATGGACGAGTTACTTTTCATATAAGTGAGTAAAGTATGACACTCTATAAAACTATGATAAGACCTACCTCAAACTTTGCATCTTTTTTGCAAGGTGATACACTTTTTGGGCAGATTTGTTGGCTAATTAGATATAAATGGGGTGAAAATAAACTAGTAACTCTTTTAGAAGATTATGAAAAATCACCTTTTTTGATTATCTCTGATGGGTTTACTAGTGGTTATTTACCAAAACCATCTCTTCCAACTGCGATATTGGGTGAAGACTTGGACAAAAAGAAAGAAAATCGTAAAAAAGTATGGTTAACTGTAAAAGATTTACAAGATGGAAATTTTGCAAATACAAAAAGTGATACAGATATTGGCAATATCTCTTTAACTCAAGCAGTCGTAAAAAATGCAATCAACTATAAAAGTTTTACGACTAAAAATGGGTTCGACCCATATAGTGAAACTGAAACTTCTCTTGTGAATCAAGACATCTATGCACTACTTGATGACACAAAATTTAGCCTAGAGGAACTTAATGAGATCTTTAAACTTCTTGGTGAAGGTGGATATGGAAAAAATAGTACAATTGGGAAAGGCAGATTTGAACATACCTCTTTTGAAAGTATTATGTTTCCAAAACAAGAATCAACTACTTTTATGATGCTATCAAATGTTTTGTTCCAAAACCTTCAGGCAAAAAATATTTACTACACTCCAATTACAAAGTTTGGAAAGCATGGAGGAGATTTAGCGACACATAGTCCTTTTAAAAAACCTCTACTTATGGCAAGGAGTGGCAGTGTAGTTGTATTTGACAATACAAAAAATATACAATATATAGGAAAGTCTATCTCTGGTCATTCAACACATAAAGAGACAATACATCAAGGATATAGCATTACACTTCCTATAAAGGAGATCGATAATGAGTAATACAACCATTATAGTAAATAGAGATAGTCTTCATCATTATAAGCTCAAGATAACTACTCTCTCCCCTCTACATATAGGAACAGGTGAAGTTTATGAGCCAACAGATTATATAATTGATAAAAATGTACTTCATCATTTTGATCCGATTTTGTTTTTCAAAAGTTTGGATTCTGCTGATAAAGAAAAATTTGATAAGTCTCTTCAAGATTACATGCAAATGATAGATTTTTACAAATCTAAAAGAGCAATAGCCATAGCCATAGCCAACTTTAAATGCAGCACATCAAAAAAAGTACAAGGTGCTTATGATAAACGAAAAAACAAAAATAACACAAAAAATAAAAATCAACTTCATATCGAAAAGACTTTTAAAAATCCAAATACCTTTCGACCTATTATTCCAGGAAGTAGTATAAAAGGTATGTTAGAGACAGCTCTTGAAATATATCCTGAAAAAGTAAAAGGGAATGAGCAACGTCAAAACCTTATAATATCTGATGCCTTGCTTTTAAAGGGCAGTGTTGAAATAGGGTATGCTAACAGAAAACACAGAGATCCTAATAAATCATCAAACAATGGGATACCTCAGATTATAGAAGTTATTAAGCCAAAATCAGAGTTTATATTTACAATATCCTGCGATAAAACATTTGATGATATAAAAAAGAGTCTCAAAAATTACCACTCAAAAAGATCTAACAGTAGATATAGAGACACAGCTGATAGCTTTAGTGCGAGAGTTGGAAAGAATGTTGGTATGGATTATATTGTTAATGTTGAGAATGTAGATACATTAAAAAACAGCTATAAAAAACCTTTAGCTACACACTTCTTATATGAAAATGACACGCTAAAAGATGAACAGTTTGGTTGGGTTACAATTGAGCGTATCGATGATGAAATCTACACAGAATCGTTACAACAAATTCAGAACCAAGAGACCGAATACTTTAAAGAGTTAGAAAAAAGTCAATACTCTATAAAACAAAAGATTCAACAAAAAAAAGAGACAACTCTTCGCTTGCAAAAAGAGAAAGAGGAGAGGCTTCTTGCTGAACAAAGAGAGAAGGAAGAAAAGGCAAAAAAGAGAGAAGAAGAGCTGAGTAAATTAAGTCCACTCGAAAAACAATTAGAAGAAATGGTCGAAAATGATAAAGCGAATACTCCAAAAAGTACACTTCTACATAAAGCAATAGAAAATGGGGATTTGAAGAAAGATCTTGAATCACTTGAATTGTTGAAAAAAATATTAATTGATGAAAAAAAATGGAAAAAGACAAAAATTATCAACGTACACTTAAAATAGACAAGAGTCTTAAGGAATTAAAAAATGGCTAAAATATTAATTAGTTCGCTGGGAATGGGTAAAAAAGAAGATGGAGGCAATTATCAAAAAGCTACGTATGAGATTGATGAAAAAACTTACGAAACATCTTTTATAGCAGATGCATTGTATCAACATTTCAACATTGATAAACTCTTTTTAGTAGGAACAAAAAAATCAATTTGGGATGAGGCATACTCAGTTTTTGGGGGAGAAGATACAGAATATCAGTTAGAGTTATATGAAGCCAAAGAAGAGGGTGGTATAGATTTAGAAAAATTGAGTGATTTTGAAAAAATATTACCAAACGGTTCTAAAAATTTTATTATAGATTATGGTTTAAATGATGGTGAACTTTGGAATAATTTTGAAAAATTTCTAAAGATTGCAGACAATATAGAAGATGGAGATACTCTTTATCTTGATATTACACACTCATTTCGTTCCCTCTCTTTGATGTCTTTTGTCATGACTCAATTTGCTACAACAATTTCAGATAAAAAGTTTAAAATTGGTGGTGTTTTTTATGGTATGTTTGAATATAGTCAAGAAAATGATGGAAAAACTCCCATTATAGATCTTAAATTATTATTAGAAATTCAAGAGTGGATAAAAGCTATTGAGGCTATAAAAGTTTACTCTGATTTTGATCCTTTGGTACAGCTTTTAGAGAATGAAGAAGTTAATGTGGAGAAAGATGTTAATGATACCTTCATTCATTTAAATAATTCTCTAAAAATGATGAATCTTGCTGCTTTAGAAAAGTTTATAAAGCATGCTTCTAAAAAAATCAAACCTTTGTTAAACTCTTCAAATAATATTGTAAAACTTTTAGTACCTGATATTATAAAACTTGTTGAGGAACTTGAGAAAGAGGAAAAGTCACAATTTCAATTTACTTTAGCAAATTGGTTTTATAAAAATAAAAATTATGCTTTTTCTTATCTAGCACTTTATGAGGCAATTATCTCAAAATCTTGTGAATTGAAAGACTATGATGTTAATGACTATAAATCGAGAGAGAAGGCAAAAAGATCACTGGGGAAAGATGAATTTGGTAAATATTTTTATACAAAAAAGGGTAATAGTAAATATAAAGATAGTATTTCAAATATTAGAAATTCTATAGCCCATCAAAATAACGATAGAGATACTTTAGTTCGAGAAGACATAAACAGGCTAAAAAAATATCTTAACATTTTTAAGAATTATATTAATCAAAAATAACGGCTGTTTCAGGCTATACAAACGCCATGACCCGACTAAAGGGATTGTGAAAACTGTGTTCCTTTATTGTTTGAGATGGGAAATTAGGAAGAAGTATTTAAAAAAATACTAAAAAGTAGAAATTTTCGTTTTTTGAAAAAATCTCAAAGATATTTATGAGTGTTTTGAAAAGGAAAGCCCTAAAATAGCTACTTTTAAAGAAAAAGGTCAAAAATAAAAAGCTCTATTTTAAAGTTTTTCTCTCATTTACGAACTTTTTACTAAACAAAGGCTACATGGGAGTTAAAAAGCTTCGTTTCAACTCAAATAAGTTACAATATCACTTATTTTAGGCTATTGAATACTATGACCCGACTAAAGGGGATTGAAACTTGGGTTTACCGGCAGACATAACCATATCTTCAACAATTGAATACTATGACCCGACTAAAGGGGATTGAAACGAAGAGACTCCAACTTTAGAAGAAAGAGAAGCTGGATTGAATACTATGACCCGACTAAAGGGGATTGTGAAAACTGTGTTCCTTTGTTGTTTGAGATGAGAAATTAGGAAGAAGTATTTAAAAAAATACTAAAAAGTAGAAATTTTCGTTTTTTGAAAAAATCTCAAAGATATTTATGAGTGTTTTGAAAAGGAAAGCCCTAAAATAGCTACTTTTAAAGAAAAAGGTCAAAAATAAAAAGCTCTATTTTAAAGTTTTTCTCTCATTTACGAACTTTTTACTAAACAAAGGCTACATGGGAGTTAAAAAGCTTCGTTTCAACTCAAATAAGTTACAATATCACTTATTTTAGGCTATTGAATACTATGACCCGACTAAAGGGGATTGAAACGTTAATATTAGAATAGCATAGTATGGTGCATTTGATTGAATACTATGACCCGACTAAAGGGGATTGAAACTGTGCAACACTCAATCTGTCTTGTAGCCTATACATTGAATACTATGACCCGACTAAAGGGGATTGAAACACACTACCTATTGTTTTGCTAATATCTTCCCACAATTGAATACTATGACCCGACTAAAGGGGATTGAAACTTAGGATTAAGTTGTATTATGTTAAAAAGTTGTCTTGATTTTTAGAGGCATTATACTCATCACTGATATAGTGATTTTGTCTTTATGAAAAGTTTAGTAAAAAATAGATAAAATGCATATCTAAGTGGAAAATATTACAATTTGCAATATTTTTCAATACAATTTAAAAAATCAATTATAATTACACGATAATTCAAATTTAGGGTTAAATAATGGCAAAAAATGAAGCAAAAACAGATATAGAGCTTTTCAATTATTTAACTACTGAAAAAAACTTTACTAAAGAATGGATACCACAAAAAACAAAAAATCCTAATATTCAAGAGATGCTAAGTAAAGCTAGTAAATCAGAGAAAGGAAATAAGGGAAGTCCAGATTTAATCTATCTAAATGAAGATAAAAAATTATTAATATTAATTGAAAATAAAGATAAAATAAATGACCATAAATCACCAAAAGTAAATAAACCACAACTTTATGCAGTAGATGGTATAAAACATTATTTAAAATTCTTTTTAAAAGAAAACATTGAAACTAAACAAAAAACTGTTCAAAAGTATTTAGAAAACTTTAGAATTTTAGGTATAGCATTCTCAGGTAATATACATGATGAAAATAATCATTTAATTACAACATTTATTATTCAAGATAATAAAATTGAAGATATCAATATAGCTGAATTTTTAAATGAAAATGACTATATTTCTCTTTTTGAGAATCTTGATTTAGAATTAATATCTAATAATATTTCTAAAAGTTCAAGTGAGATCAATAGAATATTACGAAATATTGACTCTCAAAAAAGACCTGTTTTATTAAGTGCCTTAATGGTTTGTTTATATGAAAAAGATGATTTTGGTAATGTTTTTAAAAATAGCTATCATAACTATAATACTATTAATATAATAAGAAATATACCAACAACAATTAATGATATTCTAATCAATGAAGATATAGACCAACCAAAAATTGATGTATTGTTAAATGAATTAGCTTTTATTAAAACTGATAAAGATTTAAATGATACAGAGATATTAAAAGATATATTAATTGAGCTTGAAAACAATGTAATACCTTTATTTAATAAGCAAACAAGCTATGACATTATTGGAAAATTCTATGAAGAATTTTTAAGGTATGCAGGTATCGCAAATGTTAAAAAAGGTATTGTTTTAACTCCTAATCATATTACAAAGCTTTTCACAGAATTAATTGAAATAAAAACTAATGATATAATATTTGACTCATGTTGTGGTACAGGTGCATTTCTAATCGCTGGTATGAATAAATTAGTTGATACTATTCATAATTCAAAAATAGCAAATAAGCAAGAAAAAATCAAACATATAAAACAGAAACAACTTTTAGGATTTGAAAAAAGTAATACTATGTATTCACTAGCTATCTCAAATATGCTTTTTCGTGGTGATGGTAAATCAAAAATATTTAACATTGACTTTTTTAGTGATGAAGCAACTATAATTTTAAAAACTATAAATCCAACAATAGGTTTTATAAATCCACCTTATGGAGGTAGAGACAATAAAGCAAATCCCACTAAAAAAGAGATACAATTTTTAGAAAAAATGCTAGATAATGTTAGTCGCTATGGAGTGATAATTTCACCTTTATCAACATACTTTAAAGATGAAGTTATTAGAAAGAGAATTTTATCTAAACATACACTTAAATATGTAATAAATATGCCAAATGAGCTATTTNATTGAATACTATGACCCGACTAAAGGGGATTGAAACTGAATATCCGTATAATTAGGTGTAGGCATAGTTAAATTGAATACTATGACCCGACTAAAGGGGATTGAAACTTAGGATTAAGTTGTATTATGTTAAAAAGTTGTCTTGATTTTTAGGGGCATTATACTCATCACTGATATAGTGATTTTGTCTTTATGAAAAGTTTAGTAAAAAATAGATAAAATGCATATCTAAGTGGAAAATATTACAATTTGCAATATTTTTCAATACAATTTAAAAAATCAATTATAATTACACGATAATTCAAATTTAGGGTTAAATAATGGCAAAAAATGAAGCAAAAACAGATATAGAGCTTTTCAATTATTTAACTACTGAAAAAAACTTTACTAAAGAATGGATACCACAAAAAACAAAAAATCCTAATATTCAAGAGATGCTAAGTAAAGCTAGTAAATCAGAGAAAGGAAATAAGGGAAGTCCAGATTTAATCTATCTAAATGAAGATAAAAAATTATTAATATTAATTGAAAATAAAGATAAAATAAATGACCATAAATCACCAAAAGTAAATAAACCACAACTTTATGCAGTAGATGGTATAAAACATTATTTAAAATTCTTTTTAAAAGAAAACATTGAAACTAAACAAAAAACTGTTCAAAAGTATTTAGAAAACTTTAGAATTTTAGGTATAGCATTCTCAGGTAATATACATGATGAAAATAATCATTTAATTACAACATTTATTATTCAAGATAATAAAATTGAAGATATCAATATAGCTGAATTTTTAAATGAAAATGACTATATTTCTCTTTTTGAGAATCTTGATTTAGAATTAATATCTAATAATATTTCTAAAAGTTCAAGTGAGATCAATAGAATATTACGAAATATTGACTCTCAAAAAAGACCTGTTTTATTAAGTGCCTTAATGGTTTGTTTATATGAAAAAGATGATTTTGGTAATGTTTTTAAAAATAGCTATCATAACTATAATACTATTAATATAATAAGAAATATACCAACAACAATTAATGATATTCTAATCAATGAAGATATAGACCAACCAAAAATTGATGTATTGTTAAATGAATTAGCTTTTATTAAAACTGATAAAGATTTAAATGATACAGAGATATTAAAAGATATATTAATTGAGCTTGAAAACAATGTAATACCTTTATTTAATAAGCAAACAAGCTATGACATTATTGGAAAATTCTATGAAGAATTTTTAAGGTATGCAGGTATCGCAAATGTTAAAAAAGGTATTGTTTTAACTCCTAATCATATTACAAAGCTTTTCACAGAATTAATTGAAATAAAAACTAATGATATAATATTTGACTCATGTTGTGGTACAGGTGCATTTCTAATCGCTGGTATGAATAAATTAGTTGATACTATTCATAATTCAAAAATAGCAAATAAGCAAGAAAAAATCAAACATATAAAACAGAAACAACTTTTAGGATTTGAAAAAAGTAATACTATGTATTCACTAGCTATCTCAAATATGCTTTTTCGTGGTGATGGTAAATCAAAAATATTTAACATTGACTTTTTTAGTGATGAAGCAACTATAATTTTAAAAACTATAAATCCAACAATAGGTTTTATAAATCCACCTTATGGAGGTAGAGACAATAAAGCAAATCCCACTAAAAAAGAGATACAATTTTTAGAAAAAATGCTAGATAATGTTAGTCGCTATGGAGTGATAATTTCACCTTTATCAACATACTTTAAAGATGAAGTTATTAGAAAGAGAATTTTATCTAAACATACACTTAAATATGTAATAAATATGCCAAATGAGCTATTTTCTCCAAATGCTTCTACTCATACTGCAATAGCAGTATTTGAGACAAACTTACCACATGATAATAAAAAAGTAATTTTTTATGACTTAAATGACGATGGATTTGTTTTATCAAAAAATAAAGGTAGAACAGATGTATTTAATAAATGGACTACTATAAAAAAAGATTTTTTACATAAATTAAATAAGCCAAGTAAATATAATGATAATATTAATTTAGTTTACAAAAACATTGATGATAATGATGAATGGATTTTGCAAGCTCATATGAAAACAGACTATTCATCTATATCTAGTAATAATTTTGCATTAACACTTAAAGAATATCTTATTTTTGAAATTAAACAAAAATTTAATCTATTATTTAAAAATATTGATGAATTAAGTTTCATGGATATAATGATAGAAAACAATATAACTTCTAAATCTTACCTAACAAATGAAATTAATTTAAATGATTCCAAATGGCAAGAATTTAAAATTATAGATTTATTTACATTAGAAAAAGGTGAGAGATTAACAGAAGCTAATAGAATAAGTGGTGAGATACCACTTATTACAGCTTCATCTTACAATAATGGTATTACAAGTTTTATTGATTATGAAAATTTTAAAGATAAGAAAAAATTATTTAATAATAAAATAACTGTTGATATGTTTGGTAATGTTTTTTATCATAACTATAAATACTACAGTGATGACAATATACATACCTTACTTTTAAAAGATGAATATAAAAAAGAATTAACAGATTATATGCAAATATTTTTAGTAACAGTTTTAAAAGAGATGTCATTTAAATATGGATTTGGAAGACAAGTTAGATTACATAGGTTAGAAAATGAAGTTATCAAATTACCAATTAGTAAAAAAGATCTCCCTAATTGGGACTTTATGGATGATTTCATTAAGTCAATGCCTTATTCGAGTAACATTTAAATAGCAAAGACAACAAAACATAGAACCGTTATAAGCAGGAGTAAAGATGA
>JAICBP010000082.1:4862-28367 GCA_021766785.1 Sulfurimonas sp. endosymbiont of Alviniconcha boucheti | reverse complement strand
ACCAAGTAGTAAAATTTTATTTTAATATAATAAATACAATATTTAATGACTACCCAAGTGTTTTTATAATTACATTAATTATAATATGCAGTATATATATCTACAAAGTAAAAAACTATAAATTAAATGACTTTTTAAATAAAAAAGTTATACTAAATACATTAGCAATATTTTTTATGTTGATACCATTAATGACATTTTTTATAGGAAGTATTACTAATTATTTAACTTCCAACAATAATATTAAACAAACTAAATTAGTTATTAAAGATAAAAATATATCAAAGTCAATATTAACTCAAGCTATTACGAATGATATTAATATAACCCAAATTATTAATAATAATAATAAAATTTTAGAACAAAATAAATTATTGGAAAAGAAATTAAAACTACAATATAATACAAAAATTCAAAAACTAAAACAAACTATTAAATCATTGGATAGTTCTTTAAAAATGGTAGAAAAACGGTTAGATAAGCATGATAATGACTTTTCATCTTATAATAAAAAAATTAATAATTTATTAAATAAAGATAACTATAATGCCAAAAAAAAATCTAAGACACCAATTCAGTAAGATTTATTTTCAAAAAAGTTAAAATAATAAGAATTATAGAGATGAAATTATGAGTAGAAAAAAGGTCAAAAATAAAAAGCTCTATTTTAAAGTTTTTCTCTCGTTTACGAACTTTTTACTAAACAAAGGCTACATAAGCTTCGTTTCAACTCAACTAAGTTACAATACTATAACTTTTTTAACTAAATTAAGTTAGCTACTTTTGCGGGAACCTGCAAGTGGCTCTTTAATATAAGTGAGAGTAAAGTAATATACTTATGGTATTCTCTTATAAAATACTTAATATTGAGTATTTTGGTAACAGTCTATTGCTTTAAGTTCATATTGTTTGCTTACAAAAGCGATATTAAGATATAATTTTTGACCTTATTTAAAGATATAAATATTAGAGAGGCTTATTCTATTGATTATTGAAACAATTTTACTCGCAATCGGTGTTTTATTTATAATATATGCTATGTATAACCTAGAAATTGCTAAACTGTATTCAGCTAATGATATTTTCTTGAAGGTAGAAAAGACGAGAAAAGACAATAATTTCAATATAGACTATCGTACCGTTACTCGTGGACCTGGACGTTTTGGAAATAGATATGAAGAAGACAAAGATGGAAACATAAGAGTAATAGCAGAAGAACGAAGCTCAGTAATTTCATACATATAGGCTTGCTACCGTGAGTAAGCACCATCAAGCAGACCTTCCAAAAACATTTTATTCGTGGATTCCCAACTTAACAGGTTCTCTAAACTTTGAATATATCTCTGACAATATAGTGCAAGATGATGATGAGTATAAGCTTTATCAATATGTTGAGTCTGCTACGGTAAAATATTTCTTATACAGAAACATGAATTTTTCCGATGCTGTAGATGAAGATAGGAAAGGGTTATCCCGAAATATAATTTGTAAAATTACTAAGGAAGAAAGCTCTTTTGCAGGAGAATATTTTGAATTTGTTTCAAAAACAAATAGGCCTAACCCTAATGCAGCATCACTTAATTTCATATATGATAATTTTGAAAAAGATGGAATAAAAAATGACTTATTAAGATTTCTACTTTACTTCGAGCCAGACCTTTGTGCTACATTTAAGATTAAGCTCAATGGAGAGATAGCTATTACCTTAAAGAAAATCAATTTCACATTAGATGATGACAATCTTCTGTCTAATATCTCCCTAATCACATACAGAGCGATTAAATATATATTACACAAAGATATTTTTCATTCTGAGGAAGACGACAATATAATAGGTGTATACTTCTCAGAAGAACAACTAAAAGAAAACATATTAAATAATATGTTGAAATATATCAAGTCGTACGAAAGGCTTTTAAAGGATAACATTAAAATCTCTGAGGACATGAATTGGGTAAGACAGAACTTTTACAATTCATTAATAAATAAAGTTGAAGGTATCCTATTATATATGAGCTCTTTCAATCATATTATTGAAAAAGATTCATTCAAAAACTATGAATATAAAGTAACCCTTGCTAAAAATATCTTAGATTCTATGAAGAGTATGATAAAAGAATTAAATAATAGATTTTTACTTATAGTGGCTAAAAAAGATATATTGACTTATGGAATAGCATTGCTAATTTCCATGAGTATACTTACAACAGGACTATTAAAGTCTGATTTAAAACCTATCGATAGTTTTGCCTATTATATTGTCACATTTTCATTAACAGTTTTCATTACTGTTTTTGTCTTCAAACAATATACTATTTCTAGAGTTGCATTTAATAGATTTATTGGTGATGTTCATAGATCACCGGAGCACTTTATTAAAAGAAGACTAACTGAATATTCAAATAAACCAAGAAGACTAGCTGTTATTGCATTTGTCCTTGGTGTTTCATTAATATGTATTGCAGTTATGATGTATTTTTATCCGACTGAACTGACTGAGATACTTTGCTATTTTATAAAATTTGTAATAAGAAATTTAAAATGTTGTTTGGTTTTCTTTGGGTAGTACAGTAACTACCCTCACCTCATCTGCTAACAGATAACAGATAAACCCTTGTACCTCTTTTTGTGTGATCTCCCTAATAGCCTTTACATAGTAACGAACCTGCTTTTGATGATGTTCACTAAAAGCCATGGAGCTTTTGTAGTCTATAACAGAAAAAGAGCCATTCTCCTTCTCTACTAAGAGATCTACATAACGGAGAGTATTTTTATAACGTAATGCCTTTTCTCTGTAACAAGTACCATCAGTAAGATGCTCTATCTCTACTGAGTTTACAAACATAGAGACACGATTACAGATATCTTCTATCTCCTCTACATCTAGGATAAAACCAAACTTATTAAGTAACATACTCTTGGCACTCTTTATACTCTCTGTATCAAATCTAGCCATCATCTCTAACATATAGTGCAATGCTATACCAAAATTTATAGCTTTTAGGTTACTCTCTTTCTCACTCTCTAAGGCTAAAATATCACTCTGTGTTCCATAGTACAACTCTTGAAATGCTAAAAGTTCAAACTTTTGTATGCTCTTTTTTGCTACCTCTTGCACAACAAGTTTTCCAAAACTGCAAGACGCTAACTCTACAATATCAAAAGAGGATTTTTCGCTCTTTTTTATGATAATGAGATGATCTTTTGCTCTTGTAAACGCCACATACAGAGCATTTAAACTATCTTCTCGTACAAGATGTTCCTCTTTTGCTAATGCAGACTTATAATCAGAGTCTAGTCCATCTCTATTTTTTGTTCTTAGATAGGTATTTTTGAGTTTTATCCCATCATATTCATAGATAATACTCGCTCTTGAAGCTGGTTGTTTTTTCAATCTATCCATTACAATGACATGCTTATACTCCAACCCCTTAGACTTATGCACAGTAAGCACTCGAACGCCACTAAGGTCTGAAGCAGCTGCTGGAGTATCAATCCTCTCATACTCAAAAAGAAGTGCCTCTATATCTTCATAGCGACTAACAGTATATAAAAAACGTATAAGATGAAAGTCATCAGTAGAGAGTCCGAAGCTATCTATGGCAGATTTGAGAATCTCAAAAAGAGTTTTGGTGTTGAGATCTACCAAATAGATTTTTCTTGGTTCTTGTTCTATAAGTGCAAAGAAGTTCTCCTTGTAAATATCCTCTTGAAAATAGAGATACTTGAGATACTCTAGGAGTGCTCGTACATTTCTTTGGTTGATAAGTTTTGTGGTGGTCTCTGTTACTACTTCTAGGTTAGCTGCTGTGAGCGTGTTCTTGATCTCTTCTCCATCTCCATTTGTTGCACAGAGTATGGCTATATCGTTAAGATCAGCACCGGCGTTTATAAAACGTTCTACCTGTTTCAATGTCTCTTCTAAAAGCTCATCATTTTGGACAACTTCAACATAGCCACCATTTACTTCTTCTCTTACAAGCTGCTTGCTATACCCCTCTATCTTCTCGCAAAATGTACGATTAACAAACTCTATAACCTCTTTCTCAGAACGGTAGTTTGTGAGAAGTTTCTCCACTTCGGTACCATGTTGCGCTACAACCTCACCAAAGAGAGCACTCACTCCCCCTCGAAATCTATAAATAGACTGCTTCACATCACCTACAAAGAAAAAACTTCCATTCTCAAAAATACCACTTCCTGAGGTTATCTCCTCTATGAGTGGTTTAAGTATCTCGTACTGTACAATACTTGTATCTTGAAACTCATCAAGTAGCATATGCTCTATCTTTGCATCAAGTCTAAAGTAGAGAAATTCACTATCATCTAAACGGTGAAGTATCTCATAGACAAGTGCTGTCACATCGGAAAAACTTAGTTCAGAGTTCTCTATATAGAGTGCTTTTTTTGACTTAGTGTAGATATTTACAAGCTCATTTAATGCATAAAAGAAGTTCTGCTCTTTTGCCTTATAATACTCACTTAGTGAAGTCTGTATAGTATGAAGGGATCTATTCATCTCTTGAGTAAAGCACTTCTTAAATACCCAATACTCTAGTGTCTCTTTGACTACCCATGACTTCACTTTTAGCTCTTCAAAACTCTTAGCCTCTACCGCTTTTTTCAGAGATGCTGAAGCACCATCACAACGAGAAACAATAGCCTCTAAATCTGCTAAAGCAGCCATAGCACGGCTTTTGATCTCCTCTGTTGGTATCTGAGTAAAGCTTATATCTGCTAACTCATCTTTTTTGATATAAAACTCATCAAGAAGTGTAAAGATGTCACTTACTCTTTTTTTAGACTCTAGTGAGAGGTTTATAAGCAAATCACGCTTATTGGCAACACTTACCTCTTTTAAAAAACGTGAGAGAAGTTTTTGCTCATGCTGTGTATTAAAAGTAGAAAAATCTGGCATAAGTGCACCATAGAGTGAAAACTTGCGAAGTATCTTTGTAAAGAAGCTATCAATAGTCATTATTTTTGTGTTGGCGTTTAAAAAATCTTTGAGAAGAGTATCACGTTTAGAGAGGAGTTCTGCCTCACTCATCTCACACACCTTTGCGATCTCCTTTAACTCTCCACGAGACTCTAGCTGTTCTAGTGTCTCTACTATGCGTTCACTCATCTCACGAGCAGCCTTGTTTGTAAAAGTGAGTGCAAGTATCTTTGAGGGTTCTGCTCCCATAAAAAGTAGGGAGAGATAACGTACAACAAGCATAAAAGTCTTTCCACTACCAGCACTTGCTTCGTAAGCTAAATTATTTTTAAACATATATTCCTCTATCTTCCACAGATGATTTTATACTCACAAAAGGTACAGTTTTTCTCATCTTTACACATTTGAGTATCTAGCTCTTCTACAAGAAGAAGATCTTTAATATGTGAGTCAAGAAGTTCTAACTTCTCTGCTAAAAAACTTTCTGGAACAATTTTTAGCTCTTTTAGATCATAAAAAGCACAACTCTCAACAGTGCCAAGTCCTGCGGCTAAGAGATAATAAAACTCTAATTGAAAATCAGTTGCTTCTGTAAAGTTATTTTTATTATACAGAGTATAGTTTCCAGTTTTATAATCTAGTACAGTTACTCTATCTCCTCGTCTATCTACTCTATCTATTTGACCTACTAATAAAATACCCTTGTAAGGTACTTCAAAAAACTCTTCAGTCGCTATAACCTCATAACCCTCTTCAAAATGTGCAACTTCCTTAGTGGCAAAACCTTGAAGTCTGCGCTTTTGTATCTCTATGAGATATGCTTCTAACTCACTCTTGCCTCTTTGCTTCTCCAACTCTCTCTCTAAATCTCTTTGAAGTTCCTCACTATCTAAATAACTGCTCTTTTTACTATAAAGCTCTTTCAATGCTAAGTGAACTGCATTTCCTATCTCATACTCCTCAGGCATATCAGAGGGGATTGTATGATTTTTTAGAAACTCTACATATTTAAAGTAGTACTTGCGTTTACATGTCAGATATGTTTTTAATCTTGTTGCAGAGAGCTTTATATCTCGAAAACTATGTGCATAGGTTCTCTCTTGAAAAACTTTTCTCTCTTGAGAATGTGACTTAAAGAGTAGCTGTGTTAGTTCAGATTCACTATATTTTTGATATATACTCACTCCTAACTGCTTTAAAAAACGAGACCCTTCTGATTCACTTGAGCTCACAAAAGAGATAGCAACCTCTTTAGAAGCATTAAGAAGTTGTGTATAGTAGTGCTTTTGCAAATTTTCTCTATCACTCATAGTTGGCAATCCTGCAACTTCACGAATAGCAGAGTTTAAAAACATATCTTTATCACTACGCTTAGGAACATTTTTATCATCAAAATCTACTATGATCACTCCATCAAACGCCACACTCCTCGTTTCAAGTACACCCATGACAGTAATCTTACCACCTCGAATATCATCAAGACTTCTAGCCGCTAAACGCTGCATAAAAAGGTTTAGGAGAGATTTTACTCGCATACTCTCCATAAAAGGAAGGAGTCGTTCAAAATTAAAAAGTTCTTCTTTATAGATAGCTACTTCACGTTTCACACTAAAATGTTCCTCAATCCCTTGCATAAACTCTATAAAATCTACTTCAGATGCCTCTTTATAGTAAACGCCAAGAAGTTTTATATAGAGTTGATCACCTACCCTCTCTTGTCTTGCTCTATTCTCAACAGAATCAAGATCAAGAAGTTGAATACTCGCTTGAAGTTGCCTATAGAGCTTACACTCTCGAAAAGGCTCTCCCATTGCTAGGTTAAGATTTGATTTTGTATCGAAGTTTTTCAAAAGTTGAGCAAAACTTTCATTTGGCACTATAACAGCAATATTCTCTGGCTTATACCCTTTTTTTACAAACTCATATATCTTGTTTTTGACAAATGCCACTTGTAAAAGAGGTTCACTAAAACTCTCACAACTTATGTTTTTGTTTTCTACAATATCTTCAAACTCTATAACTTTCTTTGTATTGAAATCAATAGTGTAGTTTTTTCCTATAGTTGTCTCAATACCAAGTACCCTTAATCGCTCTTGCATCTTCAGGTTAAATCTGCTTGTACTAAATAGTAGTGTCACACTTGAATATTCGCAAGCCCTCTCTAAAAGTTCAAACTCAAAATTTGTAAGATGTCCATCTATCTTAAGAACTATATTTGGATTACATTTGAGATAACTCTCATTAAAACTATAAAGTTTTGGTAAAAATATCCTATCTAAGTACTTTGCATCATGACAGAGTTTTTCATACCGTTTATAGAGTTCTCCAAGAATTGTAATATGCTCTTCATACTCTGCATAAACATCTGCACTTATAAGAGAGCTTATATCATAAAGTTCTGCACTCAATTCGCCAAAAAACTTAAAAATATAACTACTGTTTTTTGTAAAAGTAAAAAAATTGCGCTCAATTTGCAAAGAGCTAAAGCCATCAAAGTCAGAGGCCTCTAAAAGAAGAAGTGTTCTTGTATCTTCATCTATAAACCTATACCCATCAACGACACATAACTTAGATAAAAAATCACTCATAGTGACATAATTTGGTAAAAAAAGAGAAGAGTTAGGGAGGTGTAACTGCTCATAGCGAATAGCACGAGCAGTAGGAAGGACTATAGTTTGGGTATCTAGTAGAGTCCTAAAATTCATAAAAATTAGCGTTTCTTGTATCTGCTTTTATATTATAAAATTTGTAATCTTTGCCGACACTTACCTTGGCAATAAGATTCCAAACGCCAGCTTTTGCAAACTCTAATCCACTGAACACATAAGTACCATTAACCTCTTTTGGATTTTTAATTGTTTTGTTAAATTTCTCAACTTCAGGACGACTTATAGCAAGAATTATTTGTGCATTTTCTATACTTTTTCCATGCTTATCTTTTACACTAAAAGAGACAGTTGCATCTTTTGAAGTTAATTTTTTTGGAATATACTCTATTGTATATTTTTTATCAAATGCCAAAGTTGCTTTTATTAGCTTATTTGCATTTGCATCAGCATCTTGATAATAAGTCATATAGCTATCGCTTGGTTGAATATCTGCCTTACTTGTAACAACTATAGTCGCTATACAGAAGCCAAACACTAATGTGATAGCTCCACCTAAAATATATGGCCAGACTCTTCCACTACTCATACTCATTTTTATACCTTCTTCTATATAAATATCTTCTAATATACATAACTATAGCATAAAAAACAAAACTATAAAAAAATAGTTTTACATAGAAAAGTGTTTCTTGATTTGTATCTCCTGGATCATCTTTTAAAACGACGTTATGACTTGTAGCAATTTGATGCGATATATCTACATAACCATTAAACATTGAAGCGGCATACTTTCCTATAAGCTGCTCAGGTTTTGCTTTTCCAGCAATTAGTGGCAATATACTTCCACCATAATCAGTTCGTATCTCATTAAAATGTTCCCAGCTATCTGCATTTGCTATAGCCATTACAAAGGCTTGTATAGCAGATGCTGAAGGACTTAGAACCTGTCGTCTGTTAAAATACTTATATAAAGATTTATCACTTACAGCAATATCTATCTCAGAATTTAACTCTGCAAATATCAAAAGAACAGTTGGCTCTGTAAAATTTGTCAAAACTGTTTTTTCATACTCTACCATTGAGGTACCTTTTGGTAATTCTTTCAACATAATTAATCTTAGTGATATACCTGTTCTATCATGAAGCTCACGTCCAAGTCTCTCTATCTGATCTTGAAATGCACTACGATGTACTACTTCATCTTTATATAAATATTCTGCACTTAGTGTTGTTTGAAAAAGTATTGTGAGGATGAGGGCAATTAGCCCTCTAGGGTAGATGCACAATGTGACTACCTAACCAATAAAAAGATGATTTGGCGTTAATACAGCATAAAGTGTGTATATAGCCATAACTACGAGACCCCATGAAATTATTTTTTCCATTTTATTCTCCTATTTCACATCAACTATATGATTAGCACTTGTTGTGTCAATCATCTTAATTGATGTTTCATCTTTAATTTTGTAAAAATTTTGCGCATTAGCATTTTGTACACCCATAGCATTGACACTTAAAAATGCCAATATACTAAGGAGTAATACAGTAGCTATTAGCATACCAGTTATACCATCAAGAGCAAATACACTTCTATTTTCATTCATACCTGACTCCTTATTTACTTAGGTTAGTAATATATGCACCAACCGCTTCTTTTTGCTTTGCATTAAGTCTCTTAAATGCTGGCATAGTACCAATAGCACCTTTTTTACCATGATTAAGAACATTAGTAACTAAAGTAGGGGTAAATGTAGCAATACTTGGTGCAACATAATCCATTCCCTTACCATCCATACCGTGACAAGATGCACATGTATTTTCAAAAATTTCTTTACCTGCACCACTCATACCATTTGCAACATAATCAGAAACAGTATCAATCTCTTCATCACTGATTAAAGCACCTGTTGCCGCATTGAAAAGAGCATTACGATCTGGCATTGCCATTTCTGAACCAAGAAGATGGTTATTTGAACCATGATTGATTGCATACTTAATAGTTTTAGCCTCTAATCTAACATTTAGGTTAGCAGCTTTACCATCAATACCATCAGCAGCAAGTCCATGACATACTTTACACTCAGCAAGAAATACTGATTCTCCCATTTCAACTAATCTATCGCCAGTTATTGATGCATATTCAGCATTGAACTTAGCATCATGTTTAGCAACATCTTCGTTATACTCACCGATCTGAGAGTAAGCATTTACTGGATAACCAGCTATAAAATACCACATTCCCCAAACCATTGTACCTAAGAACATAACAGCCCAACCAAAAGGTACTGGATTCTTATATTCACCTATATTATCCCATGACTCTTCTGCTAATTCACCTTGTGCAGTATCAGTTTGCATTTGACGTACATACTTAATAACTACGAAAACTGTAATAATTACAAGTGCAACAGCACCTGCAACAGCAAGCATGTTGACGATATCACCATTTAAACCACCCTTAGACATACCTACTGAAACATAAGTAAATCCAAGCATAGCAGCTGTAATGATAATTCCCCAAAGATAAAGCTTATTCATATATCTCTCCTATTTTTTATCATCTTTTGATATAGCATTTACTGGAGTATCTGCTATACCATCACGTAGTGCTAAATTGCTATACTCTTCATAATCATAGCCATCTACATCTTTTTTATTCTTATATAAATGATATATATAAGCATATAAAGAGAGTGTCATCAAAACAGTCATTGCAAAATAACCATAAGCTTGAAATTCAGCACTAAACATTATACTATCCTACTTAAGACTGTTTAAGTATGCAATAAGTGCTACAATCTCAGGGATCTTACCACTAGCAACAGCATCTTTAACATCTTGATCTTTCATATCAGCCACAACTACTTGTGCCTCTTCTAAAGCCATAGCATGAGCCTCTGCAACAGATCCTGCCATCTCAACAATCTTATTTGAACCATCTTTCATAGGCACTGGCTTGTTATAAGGAACAGAAAAGAACTGAGATACTGTTAATTGCTCTGCAAAAGCAGTATCTATATCAGCCTCATTTGTAAAGAGCCATTTATATGCTGGCATAATAGAACCTGGTACAATAGCAGCAGGGTCTTTCATATGATTTTCATGCCAATCAGTAGTACGGTAGTTACCTACACGCATCAAATCTGGACCTGTTCTTTTAGAACCCCAAAGAAATGGACGATCATAAGCATACTCACCACTTAAAGAGTAGTGACCATAACGATCAGTCTCAGACTTAAATGGACGAATAAGTTGTGAATGACAAGCATTACAACTATTTTTAATATAAACTTGACGACCCGCTAACTCTAAAGTAGAGTAAGGAGTTGTCCCGATTACAGGACGAGAAGCTTCTGCAAAGTTTGGAACAATTTCAACCAAACCTGCAAATGCAATTGCAACAAATACACCTACCGCAAAAAAGAACGGGTGTTTTTCTAACCAATGAAACATAATATTATCCTCCCTCTCTTAAGCGCCCATAGGCGAAGCATCAGCTGGTTCACTATCAAGTCTTTTTCCAGCAGTCATTGTTTTATAAATGTTATATGCAAACATCAAGAAACCTACTAGGTAAAGAAGTCCACCAACACCACGAATAGCATAATATGGGTGTAGAACTGTAACAGTATCGATGAATGAGTAAGCTAAGTTACCAAACTCATCGTGAGCACGCCACATCATACCTTGAGTAATACCTGCAATCCACATAGATGTAAAATACAAGACAACACCTAACGTTTGAATCCAAAACTGTGAAGCCATTAATGACTTAGAGTAGATCTCACGTTTAAATACACGTGGAGCCATATGATAGAGTGCAGCCATAATCATAAAGCCGACCCAACCAAGAACACCATCATGAACATGACCAACAATCCAGTCAGTAAAGTGAGCAATAGCATTAACAGATTTGATAGCTTGAATAGGACCCTCTAATGTTGAGAACATATAGAATGTAGATCCAAGAATCATAAATTTAATTAACGGAGATGCCGCAACTTGTTGCCACTCACCTTTCATTGTTAAAAGCATATTAATTGCCGAACCCCATGAAGGGAGAATAAGAATTACAGAGAAAATAGATCCCATAGTCTGCATCCAGTCAGGAACAGTTGAGTAGAGTAAGTGGTGACCACCAGCCCATAAGTAAACAAACATTAATCCCCAAAAAGAGAGAAGTGATAGTTTATAGGAGTAGATAGCTTGACCAGACTCTTTCGGTAAAAAATAGTAAATCATAGCAACAATAGGAACAGTAAAACCAAATGCAACTGCATTGTGACCATACCACCATTGAACAAGTGCATCATTTGTACCAGCATACATAGAGACAGAGTGATACCAAGCACCAATCCCGCTCTCACCAGCTGCAGATGTTGCAAGCATAGTTGGAACTTCCATATTGTTAAATAGATAGAGCATAGCTATACCTAAGAATGTAGCAATGTAGTACCAAACAGAGATATAAAGCGATTTTTCACGGCGCATACCGATTAAACCAAATATACTCATTCCAAAAACAACCCATACAACAACGATAGCAACATCAATTGGCCATTCAAATTCAGCATACTCTTTTGAAGTAGTTACACCTGCAAAAAGTGAAACAACAACTGCAACGACACCTACAACATAGAGTACAAAATGCAATTTTCCAAGAAACATCAATAGACCCGACTCGGCCATCGAAACCTTAAGTACGCGTTGACCAACATAATACCAAGTAGCAAAAATACCACTTAAAGTAAAACCAAATATTACTGCATCCGTATGCAGTGGACGAAGACGACTAAAGTTTGTAAATTCTGCTAAACCCGATCCAAGTATTGTATTTATACTAGGAAATGCAAGTTCAAACGCTAGAATTACACCGATGAGCATACCAACAATACCTAAAGCAATTGTAGTAAGCATAAACATCTTTGCAACTGTATAGTCGTACTCTAATGGACGATTCTCCATATATAGCCTCCTTAAATTTCAAAGCAATTAAGTTTAGTATCTATAAAAAATATATTTACTAAACTAATTAACACTGAATGATAGCAATAGCAAGGTTCAAGTTATCTTAATCCATAATAGAATTTAAAATTTATTAGCTTTATGTTTACTTTTGAAATTTTATTTATTATTAAGAAATAACAATTATTGTTATGCAAGATTTATAAAATCTACTTATTTATCTTTTAATGAGGGTGAGAAATTCTGAAAATATATAGGCACTCTCTTTAGGCCCAGGACTTGCTTCTGGATGATGCTGAACTGAAAATATTGGTGCATCATTATAACGAAGACCTTCAATAGTATTATCAAAAAGATTTCTATGTGTTACTGTCGCTATATTTGTAATATCATTAGGTACATTATAATTATGATTTTGTGCAGTTATTTCAATAAAACCTGTCTTCTCATTTTTTACTGGATGGTTCCCACCATGATGACCAAACTTAAGCTTAAAAGTATCATAACCATGAGAAATACTTAAAAGCTGATGCCCTAAACAGATACCAAACATAGGCACTTTTGCCGCTATGAGTTTTTTTATCTGCTCTTGTTCTTTTTTAAGCACAAGCGGATCACCTGGTCCATTTGACAAAAATACACCATCAATAATTTTTTCATTATACTGGAGAATAAGATCTTCTGCTTGAAAATCATTTGGAATAACATCTACACTAATTCCAGCGCTGATCATTTCATTTAGTATATTACGTTTTACACCGAAATCTATAACTGCTATTTTAGCTTTTATCGCAGGTGCCTCTTCATACTCAAAGCCTTCTGTTTTATTATAAGTACTTGAAGTATGTTTATAAGCTTTTTTTGTACTTACTTGATCAATATAGTTTACATCTTCTATCCGAGGTGCATTAGAGAGTTGTTTTGCAAGATCATCTTTGTTATTTATTTCAGTAGAAGCTATCATCATCATAGAACCTTCACTTCTTATCATCTTTGTTAAGTATCTTGTATCTATATCACAAATGCCCATTACATTATATTTTTTCAGGAAGTCAGAGAGTGAACCCTCTGCACGAAAATTTGAGTAGTGTTCTTGATATTTGCGTACTATCATACCTTGGGCATGAGCAGAACTACTCTCCATATCTTGACTATTTACTCCAACATTTCCAATCTCTGGCATTGTAAAGGTTACAAATTGTCCAGCATATGATGGGTCAGACATAATCTCTTGGTAACCACTCATAGAAGTATTAAATACTATCTCACCAACTACTGTCGCTTCTGCTCCAAAACTATTTGCCTCTAAAAAAGTACCGTTTTCGAGATAAATATAGACTTTTTTCATACTCACTATTTAATACCTCTTTTCATCATCTCTTCACGATAAATCTTCTCATGCAGAATGTCAAATTCATCTGTCCCTGGAATATAATGTTTTTTATAGGAACGGATCTTATCCATTACAGCATCTTCAATCTCTTGAGTATCTGCAATAAAACCTGTTATAGCATTGTAAATAACATTTTTCACACGATTTTCACTTACATCAAAGTGAATAAGATCCTCTTCATAAAGTTCATCAAGAATTTTATGGCTAATATCTGAAAATCGCTCCTCATAATTTAGGATCACTCCAAACTCAGGTGCAAGTTTTTTCTTAATCATAAAAAAGAGTTGGCGTTCATCTACAAGTTGAAACTCTATCTCTTCTTCATTTTCATCACAGATACTATTAACTTTTTCTTCGAGTGCTATCTCTCTCTTCACATCTTCTTCAAAAATTTTTTCTGCTTCTTGCGCAACTCGCTCAAGACCATGAGTCATTGTAATTGAATCACTTCTATTTAAGTCAATTGCGATTTTATTAGCTATATGGGGAATAGTTTTAAGTGATATTTTCATGAGTAATGACCCTATTTATTTAAATTTTAGCTATTTTACTATAAATAAAGTAAAAATCTTATTAGAAGAGCGCTTATTCACTCAAAAGTTGTGTGAGTTGTGCAGCCCTCTTCGCATCCATTTTTGCAAGAATTTTTCCCACGACCTTAGGTTGTAGAGATAGTAAAATCCCTTTAGCTTTATCATTTGGCATATCAGCAAGTATATTTGCAGCGGAAGCTGGTTTCATTTTTGCAAATGTTTGAGCTATTCTTTTCATCTTTGTACTTTTCAACTCTTTGAGAATCTCTTCATGTTTGGCTAGCATCTCTTTAACATTTTTCTCTTTAGCAGTTACATTTGCCAACTTTTTGTCTAATTCTTGCTCTCTCAGAGTAAGCTTTGTCTCTTTTTGTTCCAAGAGTTCCTCTGTAGCAATTTTTAAAGCACTTAATGCTTGCTTCTGCTCATCAATACGTTCTAACTCTACAAGGAGTTCTCCTTTGCGCTCTTTAAATATCTCTGTACATTCAAATAATTTTTCGCTTGTTTCAAAAGCAAAAAGGTGTGTAGTAATAGCAAGTAGAAGTAATGTTTTTATCATATAGGTTCTCCAGATTAGCTTTTTTCTTTTTTACGCTTTATTCCATAAGTCATCAAAGCAACATTATCAAGTTCTTTAGCCTCTTTTAGCTCTAGAACTTGAAGAACTTGCTTAAGCTCTTCAAGTTCTAGATAGTTATACTTCTCAAACTCAATACTATCTCTTTTAAGTTGTTCTTTTGCTTCTTCTATCTCTTTTTGTGCAAAACGTATCCACTCTTCATTATGAGAGATGAGACTACGCCCAGCATCCAAGAGTGTTCGTGCCGATAAAAACTCTTGAATATTTCCAGTTTTTGGTGTTTTTATAGTATGGAGTTCCTTAAAAGAATTTTTAAGTGCTTCTTTGGCATTGCAGAGATTAGCATTAGCATGTTGGAGTGATCGTTCACTTTTTTGCATCATATTTTTTTTAACATTTGTTAACGCTGAATAACGAGTCTTCATAATCTCTCCTTAAAGGATTATAGTATCTTCTCTCTCTGGTGATGTAGATATGATTCCGACTTTTGTTTTGCTAATCTCTTCTATAGTTTTTACAAACTCTTGTGCATCTTTAGGAAGTGCATCAAAGGTTCGTACACCTACAGAATTATTCCAACCCTTAAAAGTTTTATATACTGGCTTCACATCCTCAAGATTTGATGGCATATAGTCTATCTCTTTGCCATTAAGGTCATAAGCAACACAAAGTTTTACCTCATCAAAACCATCAAGAACATCCAATTTCATAAGGGCTAACTCATCACAACCGTTTAAACGTGCTGCATGGCGAGTAGCTACCGCATCAAACCAACCACATCGGCGTGCTCGACCTGTTGTAGTTCCAAACTCACATCCCTGCTTACCTAAACGTTTTCCATCTTCACCAAACTCTTCAGAAGGAAAAGGTCCATTTCCTACACGAGTACAGTATGCTTTTACTATTCCAATAACCTTACCTATATCTTTAGGATTAATACCAAGCCCTGTACAAGCACCAGCAGAGACAGTTGCAGATGATGTTACAAACGGATAAGTTCCATGATCGATGTCAAGCAAGGTACCTTGAGCACCCTCTAGTAAAATTCTCTTATTTTCATCGAAAGCTTTCCATATGAGCTGTGTAGTATCTGTAATAAAAGGAGCAAGTTTTTCTTTATAATTTTCTAGTTCAATCAATAACTCAGACTCTACAGGCATAGCAATCTCATAAATAGCGAAGATCTGGCGATTTTGCTCAAAATACTCAATAATTTTAGTAGCAAGTTTAGCAGGATTTAAAAGCTCACCTACACGAAAACCTATACGATTTATCTTATCCGCATAAGCAGGACCTATACCTTTACCTGTTGTACCGATAGCTTTATCACCCTTAAAACGCTCTTTTGCTTGATCTATCAAAGCATGGTAAGGAAGATTTAGATGTGCTTTATCAGAGATAAAAAGACGACCTTCAAGCCCCTTAAACTGCTCCATCTCCTTGATGATAGACTCTGGAGAGAGAACGACACCATTGCCTACTACATTAATAGCATCAGGATTAAGTACACCAGAGGGAATAAGATGAAGAGCAAACTTAACACCATCTACCCAGATAGTATGCCCAGCATTGTGACCACCTTGAGAGCGACACACCATATCATACTCACATGCGAGCCTATCTACTATCTTTCCTTTACCTTCATCACCCCATTGGATTCCTACTATTAAATCTGCTTTCATATCTTTATATTCCTCTTAACTAATTGTTCACACAAAGCGTCTGTATATATTGCGAAGCCTACAGAAGTGAGATCTTCATTTTTATATCTTCCACCACGAGCAAAAACTTCATTATCTTGAATAACTCTAAAAAAAAGCTCATCATAGTAAAGCATTTTTGCATAGTACATTGGTGCTAAGACCATATTTTCACACTTCATCTCAGAGCATAAATCCTTCATCTTTTGAAGCTCTATAACTATAGATGCAGGAGCAATAGCCATTACCTCATCTATCTGCTCAACATATTGCAAATAGACAAGTTTCGTAAGCCACTCCTCACCAAGAGAGATAAATTTATCTATATTAATATACTTAAAATCTTCTATACTTAATGTATCAAATATCTCTACTAAAAGTTCAGGAATTTTGATATTAGAAATCTGCATTAGTGGAGTCACTTCTAACTTTTTAAAAATAGCATTTGCAAGTGAAGCTACACGTGATAGCTTCTTCTCACCCATATACTCAACACCCACTTGGTACTGTTCAGTCGTTGGATATGTTACTACAGGCTGTATATAAAACCACTTCTTTTGAATAGTATTTTTTCCTAAACGCTTCTCTATAATACGTACAACATCAATAGTACTATCAGCTCTAAGTGAAAGTGAGTTATTCTTAGCATCATTGATTTTAATTAGCTGGCGTTTATCTGCAATACTTAGCTCTTGATGGTAAGAAAATATCGGTGTAACAATCTCAAGAAATCCATCTGCATCGAGTATTTCACTAGCAATATTTTCAATATGGCGTTTAACTTTAGCAGAAGCACCAAAGTATAACTTACTTCCATTAGGAATCTCATGTTCTAGTATCATTATTTTTCCACTGCAAAAGTAATTTCATTAAAGATTCTGTTCGCTGTTCCGTCATAAGGGCGACGACCTAGTTTTGCTAAAGAGAGCTCAATCGCATTTACTACCCAAGCCATCTCATAGTTTGAGATAAGTCCCATCTGGTTAATACGAAATATTTTGCCCTTTAAGTGATCTTGCCCACCTGCTACATTAACATCAAAGTCACTTTTAAGAAGTTCTCTTATCTCACCTGCATTTTCATCATCAACGGTAGTCATAGATTTTGCTGGAGTTAATGGATAAATATGTAATCCTATCGCCTCAAGAGAAGATTTAACGGCATTTGCACGAGTAGCTGTATCTCTATAGAGTTTCTCTACTCCACCATCAGCTTCTATACTCTCAAGAACTTCTAAAAGTCCTATAGTCAAGGTCGTAGCCGCTGTATAAGCAGTAGTGTTTTGGCGTTGTTTTTTAATCTCACTTGCAAGGTTTAAATAGTAACCAACACCAGAACCAATACTCTTAACAGCTGCATTTGAAAGACCTAAAATAGCCATACCTGGTGGCAACATAAGCGCTTTTTGACTCCCCGCTATAAGGCAATCTATATTAGTTACATCGATAGCCTCAACGCCAACGGCAGTAATTCCATCAGCAATAACCATAATAGCAGGATTTATCTCTTTGACAGCCTTTGCAAGCTCTTCAACAGGATGACGAAGACCACCAGCAGACTCACTCACCTGAACAGCTATAGCATCTATTTCTGAATCCTCTTTTAGAGCTTCTACAACAGCTTCTATAGAGACAGGAGTATCCCACTCATTTTTAATCTCTTTGTTTTTAAGCCCATGAGCAGTAGCAATCTTCCCAAAACGCTCACCAAATTTCCCAGAATTTACGGTGAGAAGTCTGTTTTTACAGAGGTTAATTACAGCAGCTTCCATAGCACCCGTTCCAGAAGAAGCAATCATAACTACTTCATCAGTTTTAAATAGATTAAAAAGGTGTTTACGAGTCTTCTTAAAGATAGCCTCAAACTCTGGAGTACGGTGGTGCATTGTCTCATCTGACATAGCATTGCGAACATTTTGTGGGACTGGAGTTGGTCCAGGTGTAAAAAGTAACATATAATTTTCCTAATGTCTCAAGTATCATCTCTTGATGTACAAAATTTAGTTTTACAATATTTTATAAAAAACCTGATATTATATCGAAAAATTCTTTATTTTACTAAAAGATTATAAGAAAAAGTAGTAACAATTGACCCCTCGCAACTGCGGGAATCAAAAGATTAGTACAAAGTACTAAGAATGAAAATTTTGGACTCTATTTTACACCACCAAAGATTATTAAACCATGATCTCGGTCAGCTATATAAACATTTGAATTATCACTTGATAGAGTAACACCCCATGAATCTCCAGCTGTATCAAATGATTCGAGCTTTCTTGGATGAGTCGAACTGCTTATATCTACTATGACAAGACCCTTATAATAATCGGCTACATAAGCCTTTGTGCCATCACTTGAAAGAGTAACATCCAATGCATACTCATCTGTATTGTATGAGCCAAGCTTAGTTAGATCATGTGGATCGCTTATATCGACTATGATTAAACCTTCAATACCAGCAGCTATATAAGCCTTTGTACCATCACCTGATAGAGTAACCTTATATCCATTCCCAGGTATATTGTATGAGCTAAGTATAGTTGGATGAGCTGGATTACTTATATCAACTATGACTAAACCATGAGTAAAATCAGCTACATATGCTTTTGTACCATCACTTGATAGAGTAACACCATTTGCCCCTCCAGCTGTATTGTATGAGCCAAGCTTAGTTGGGTGAACTGGATCACTTATATCAATTATTACTAAACCATTCCAATAATCAGCTACATAAGCCTTTGTACCATCACTTGATAGAGTAACATCAAATAACTCCCCAGCTGTATCACATGAACCAAGTTTAGTTGGATGAGCTGGATTGCTTATATCAACTATGACTAAACCATTCCTATAATCGGCTACATAAGCCTTTGTGCCATCACTCGACAGAGCAACAGCTTTTGCATTTCCAGCTGTATTGTATGAGCTAAGTTTAGTTGGATTATATGGATCGCTTATATCAACTATGACTAAACCTTTATCATCATCAGCTACATAAGCCTTAGATCCATCACTTGATAGAGTAACATCTTTTGACTCCCCAGCTGTATTGTATGAACCAAGCTTAGTTAGATGAGATAAACTTAGATTGGCAGTATCTATCATACTCTGTACTTCATCTCTTGTAGCAAGTGAGCTAAAGTGAGTGCTAGTACTTACTATATAGTGTCGGTAACTACTTTCGTATTTATCATTTATATTTTTAAGTGCTGGTGTAATAGCTTTTAATTGTGCGATGGTTATAGTTGATTTACCACTATTATGTTGATTACCTATTACTAAAAGGATACTCTCTGATCTCTCTGCTGGCGTTTGATCTTTTATACAGCGGACATTAAAGCCGAATGTTCTTGGACTGTTTTCATTAGAATAGGCATATTTTGGATAGAAATTCAAACTCTTAGCCCATGATCCATCAGGTGATCCAAACCAGTAAGAAGCCTCATCTCCTATCTGCCTAATAGCACCACTCCAAATATAGCCAGAAATTGGCAGTTTTAAAACACTATTTATAGCACCAGATGGGTTTTTAGAACTCCATGTTTGTGTCTCTTGATACCACTCATTTTCATCATCATCAGCTCCATTTGGATCAAGTGGTAGTCTGTACCCTACTGGACAAACATTGTTTTTGCTTGATTCACTTGCCCATAAGGTATCATCTGAAGTTACTCTCCAATCATCAGAATCTATGATATAGAGTGAATTACCTGGTTCATTAGATTTAGTAAATGTATGACCATATTTTTTAGTTCCATATTCTGTCCAGTTGATTAGCTCATGACCATCTGCTTTTCTTCCCCACTGAAAAAGTGAACCGTAAGCTAAACGGTCATCAATTGCAGTTGCTTGGTGTGATGCATTGTAAGCACTACTATCTACATTTGCATAATCAGCACCGAGGTTATTATTTAGCCATATTTTTCCTGTTGTAGAGTTTGTTACTGGTAGATAGACAAATCTATGTTCAAATGTTCCATTTGTTCTTTTGAAAAAACTTCTATCTAGTATAGCATGTTCAGGTAGATTCAAACTATTTACTTGATCTATCATATGCTGCACCTCTTCTATTGTAGCAGGGGAGCCAATATTAGTATCTGCACTTGCTATATATGTTCTATAGATATTTTCATAATTATCATTTACATTCTCAAGTGCTGGAAGAATAGCTTTTAGTTGTGTAACTGTAATATCTGAACTACCACTACTGTGTTGTGTCGCTATGAGTGCAAGAGTATTCTCTGAAGCAGGAGTTAAACTATTAATTTCATCTATCATTCTCTGCACTTCATCTCTTGTAGTAGGTGAGCTAAAACTATTATCTGCACTTGCTATATAGGCTCTATAGCTACTTTCATAGTTATTATTTATATTCTCAAGTGCTGGAGTAATAGCTTTTAGTTGTGCAATAGTTATAACAGATTTCTGCTTACTGTGCTCATTTCCTATCTCTAAGAGGATACTATCAGATCTCTCTGCTGGTGTTTGATCTTTTATACAACGGACATTAAAGCCATATGTTCTTGGACTGATTTCATTAGGATATACAATATCTGGATAGAAGTCCATACTGTGAGCACTTGTGTTAGCAGGTGAACCACTCCAGTAACTAGCCATAGCTCCTATTTGTTTTACATTACCATTAAAGTGGTTACGGTAGCCAGAAATTGGCATTTTTAGAACACTTCTATAAGCACCTGATGGATCCTTTGTTCTCCATGTTTGTGTCTCTATATAGAACTCATTTTCACTATCATTAGCTCCATTTGGATTGAGTGGTAGTCTATATCCTACTGGACAGACATTGTTTGGACTTGATTCACTTGCCCAGAGGGTATCATCTTGGGTTATTTTCCAGTCATAGCGGTTTGCACCTCTCTCTATGATAAAGAGTGCATCACTTACAACATCAGTAGTAGTAAATGTTGCATCATACTTTGGTGTTCCTGTTGTAGCAGAACTCCAGTCAATTAGCTCATGTCCATCTGATTCTCTTCCCCACTGAAAGAGTGAACCATAAGCTAAATGGTCATTACCTGCTGTTGCTTGTTGTGATGGATTGTAATCACTACTATTTCTATTTGCATACTCAGCACCGAGGTTATTGTTTAGCCATGTTCTTCCTGTATTAGGGTTTGTTACTGGAAGATAGACAAATTTATGTTCAAATGCTCCATTTGTTTTTTTATAAAAGTTTCTATCTAGTATGGCATTTGTAGGTAGATTAAAACTATTTACTTCATCTATCATACTCTGCAGCTCTTCTATTGTAGCAGGGGAGCTAATGTGAGTATCTGCACTTGCTATGTACGTTTGATAGATATTTTCATAATTGCTATTTATATTCTCAAGTGCTGGAAGAATAGCTTTTAATTGTGCGATGGTTATAGTTGATTTAGCACTATTATGTTCTCTACCTATCTGAGCAAGAGTACTAGATGTTTTTTTCTCTGCTGGCGTTTGCTCTTTTATACAGCGGACATTGAAGCCGTATGCTTTTACACTGTTTGCATTAGAATAGACATTATTTGGATAGAAATCCATACTCTTAGCCTTTGATCCATTCGCTGATCCAAACCAGTAAGAGGCCTCATTTCCTATCTTCACAATATCATCATTACTCCAATAATAGCTGAAGCCAGACATTGGCAATCTTAAAACACTACTTATAGCACCAGATGGGTCTTTAGAACTCCATGTTTGTGTCTCTTGATACCACTCATTTTCACCATCATTAGCTCCATTTGGATCAAGTGGTAGTCTGTACCCTACTGGACAGACACTGTTTTTACTTGATTCGCTTGCCCATAGGGTATCATCTGAAGTTACTCTCCAATCATTAGAACCTATGATATAGAGTGAATTACTTGGATCATTGGATTTAGTTTGTGTATGACCATACTTTTTAGTTCCATGTCTATTACCTGTCCAGTTGATTAGCTCATGTCCATCTGCTTCTCTTCCCCATTGAAAGAGTGAACCGTAAGCTAGGTAGTCATTACTTGCGTATGCTTGTCCAAATGGGTTGTATACATAACTATCTTTATTTGCATACTCAGCACCGAGGTTATTGTTTAGCCATGTTCTTCCTGTATTGGGGTTTGTTACTGGAGAATAGACAAATCTATGCTCAAAGACTCCATTTGTCTTTTTGAAAAAACTTCTATCTAGTATGGCATGTTCAGATAGATATAAATTATGCACTTCAGTTATCATCTGTTGTACTTCATCTCTTGTAGCAGGGGAGCTAAAGTGAGTATCTCCTTCTATATAGTTTCGATAGATATTTTCATAACTATTTTTTATATCACTTAGTGCTGGAGTGATAGCTCTTAGTTGTCCAATAGTTATAACTGATTTGTGGTTACGGTGTTCATCTCCTATCTCTTTGAGGATACTAACTGATCTCTCTGCTGGCGTTTGCTCTTTTATACAGCGGACAGAACTTCCAGCCCCTCTGAGGGTGGTATCAAGTGGGGTTGCCGAGTTTGGATGGGTGGCTAGACCACGACCGCGTCCACTATTTCCATCAACTGAACCGCCCCAATAGACACCGTAACTAGCCGTATAGTCACGATTACCATTAATCCAACGGAAGCCAGCTGAAGGCAATTTTAGGTCACTTGACATGGAACCCTTGACATCTTTTGAGCTCCAAGTATTTATCTCTACAGCAAACTCATTTTCACCATCATCTGCTCCATTTGGATCTAGTGGTAGTCTATATCCTACTGGACAGACATTGTTTGCACTTGATTCACTTGCCCAGAGGGTATCATTTGGG
>JAICBP010000082.1:0-3243 GCA_021766785.1 Sulfurimonas sp. endosymbiont of Alviniconcha boucheti | reverse complement strand
ATTACTCTTTGCTACTGTAGTGTTTGTATCTAAACTGTTTGTATTATCATTACACCCTGTCATTCCTGTTGTAAGAACAAAAACTGCTGCTAATGATATATGCCTTAAATCTAACATATTTACCCCTTTTGTTTATGTTACTATATAAAAGTTCCTATCTTGGCTATCTGCTTTGATAGGAGTCTTTTATCTGTTACACAATATTTTACAATAGTAATCAAATATAACTTTAGATTTTATAAAGCTACTCAATTATACTGAAAATTGTAAATTTTATTTTATACCACCAATAATAACTAAACCATTCATACTATCAGCTATATAAGCCTTTGTGCCATCACTTGAAAGAGTAACATCCTCTGTATAGTTGTAATACCCAACTGCATTGTATGAGTCAAGTTTTGTCGGATGAGCTGGATCACTTATATCAACTATTACTAAACCACCCTTATAAGCAGCTACATAAGCTTTTGTACCATCACTTGATAGAGTAACATCAAATGCATATGCATCATGCTTATCTATATCGTATGAGCCAAGCTTAGTTGCGTGAGCTGGATCGCTTATATCAACTATTACTAAACCATTATCATCATCAGCTATATAAGCCTTTGTGCCATCACTTGATAGAGTGACACCCCATGAATATCCAGCTGTACTATATGATCCAAGCTTAGTTGGATGAGCTGGATCAGTTATATCAACTATAACTAAACCACTCTGATAATCAGCTAGATAAGCCTTTGTCCCATCATTTGATAGAGTGACATCCTCTGTATATCCAGCTGTATCATATGAACCGAATTTAGTCGGATGAGTTGGATCACTTATATCAATTATGACTAAACCATTCTCTTCATCAGCTACATAAGCCTTTGTACCATCACTTGATAAGGTAAGATTATGTGATAATCCAGCTGTATTGTATAAGCCAAGCTTAGTTGGGTGAGCTGGATCACTTATATCAACTATGACTAAACCATTCTCCCAATCAGCTACATAAGCCTTTGTACCATCACTTGATAGAGTAACACTATATGCATGACCAGCTGTATTGTATGTTCCTAACTTAATTGGGTGAGATGGATCGCTTATATCAACTATAACTAAACCATCTCTACCATCAGCTACATAAGCCTTTGTGCCATCACTTGATAGAGTAACACCAATGGAGAACCCATCTGTATTGTATGAGCCAAGTTTACTTAGACCAAAAGCATCTATCATGCTCTGCACTTCTTCTCTTGTAGCAGGTGAGCTAAAGCTACTATCTGCACTTGCTATATACTCTTGATAGATATTTTCATAATCATCATTTATATTTTTAAGTGGTGGAGTGATAGCTTTTAGTTGTGCAACTGTTATGGTTGAGTTATGATCTTTGTGTTCATTCCCTATCTTTTTGAGAATCTCAGTAGTATCTCCATTAATGCTATCTACTACTGCTTGAACTTTAGTCACTACATCATCAGTAAATAGGGATACAAGATTATCAAGCTGAGCATTTACTGATGCTACGTTAGTTGCATTGACACCTTTTATACCTGCATTTGTATAATCTGTGAGAGTTGGTGCTGTTTTTGTATTATCTAGTGCATAAGCTTTAATGGTTGCCACTGCTCTATCTACTGTTTCTGTTGGAAGATTTGCTTCTACTGGTGTATTACTCTTTGCTACTGTAGTGTTTGTATCTAAACTGTTTGTATTATCATTACACCCTGTCATTCCTGTTGTAAGAACAAAAACTGCTGCTAATGATATATGCCTTAAATCTAACATATTTACCCCTTTTGTTTATGTTACTATATAAAAGTTCCTATCTTGGCTATCTGCTTTGCATAGGAGTCTTTTATCTATATATTTTACAATAGTAATCAAATATAACTTTAGATTTTATAAAGCTACTCAATTGAAAATTGTAAATTTTATTTTATACCACCAATAATGACTAAACCATTCTTACCATCAGCTATATAGGCCTTTGTGCCATCACTTGATAGAGTAACACCATATGACTTCCCAGTTGTATCGTATGAGTTATGTTTAGTTGGATTATATGGATCGCTTATATCAACTATCACTAAACCATTCTTCCAATCAGCTATATAAGCCTTTTTACCATCACTTGATAGAGTAATATCTTTTGCTGACCCAGTTGTATTGTATGAGCCAAGCTTAGTTGGATGAGCTGGATTGCTTATATCAACTATAACTAAACCATTAGTATCATCGGCTATATAAGCCTTTGTTCCATCACTTGATAAGGTGATGTACTGTGACCATCCAGATGTATGGTATGATCCAAGCTTTGTTGGATTATATGAATTACTTATATCAAGTATGACTAAACTATTCTCCCAATCAGCTATATAAGCCTTTGTGCCATCACTTGATAAAGCAATATTTAGTGCGGTTCCAGTATCATATGAACCAATTTTTATTGGATGAGCTGGATTGCTTATATCGACTATGACTAAACCATGATCCCAATCAGCTAGATAAGCCTTCGATCCATCACTTGATAGAGTGATACTTTTTACTGCCCCAGGTGTATTGAATGAGCTAAGTTTTCTTGGATGAGCTGGATTGCTTATATCAACTATTACTAAACCATTCTCAAAATCAGCTACATAAGCCTTTGTGCCATCATTTGATAGAGTAACATCCCATGTAACTCCAGTTGTGTTATATGATCCAAGCTTTGTTGGATGTTGGATTATATGGATCACTTGTATCAACTATTACTAAACCATGATCATTAGCTATATAAGCCTTTGTGCCATCATTTGATAGAGTAACACCATTTGCCCCTCCAGCTATCTTATATGAGCTAATTATATATGCTGGATTTAGATTAGCAGTATCTATCATACTTTGCACTTCATCTCTTGTAGCAGGTGAGCTAAAGTTATCAGATGAATTTGCTATATAGGTTCTATAGATATTTTCATAATCATCATTTATATTCTCAAGTACTGGAAGAATAGCTTTTAGCTCTTCAATGGTTATAATAGATTTATGACTACGGTGTTCATTACCTATCTCTTTGAGGATACTAACTGATCTCTCTGCTGGCGTTTGCTCTTTTATACAGCGGACAGGTTGACCATCTGTTCTTTGCGTAGAGTCAATTCTTTTCGGTGTCCATGCGAATCCTCCAGTTGTATCCCATATACGAGGTGCACCTCCAGGGTAATACACAGAATAGCCATTTGAACCAAGCCATCCTGGACCAGGTATTTT
>JAICBP010000081.1:155889-158665 GCA_021766785.1 Sulfurimonas sp. endosymbiont of Alviniconcha boucheti | reverse complement strand
TAAATAATTCATTAAATAACTCATTTTGAGTGAAATAGTAATATGACTCTCATCTTCATGCCTCTTGACTTGTCAGTCCGTAATATTTACATGTTGATTTTTTATGCCTACCAAACCTTAAATCGGCAGTTATATTAAAATCTTTAGTATTTTAAAAATATTTTTCTTTTTTATCGTATGTTATTACTTTATTAGATTATTCATATCATTAGTTTGAACTAAACAATCATCTATATTGACTTATAATGCCCCTAAAAATCAAGACAACTTTTGAAAAGATTTAATTTCATATTAACCTGTTACCTTATGCCATATTTTTTAGATATTCAAGATAAACTTATATATACACTTCCAAGCTAGAACTTGGGAAGTGAAAAACACTCTATTTTTCGACTTTGACTGTTATTTCTTAAATATTTTTTTTAATCTTGGTACAAAAGTTTAGATTCTAATGCCGTAATTCCAATAAACATCATAAATATAGTTGATGAATAATCAAAATTACCATTATTGATACTTTGAAAAGAAAATAAAAGAATAATGCTTTCGATAAGATAATATAAAACTCTATTAAAAACTTTATCAACTATTAAAGATTCTAACTTTAATAGCTTCAATATCCAAAAATTAATCATAACAATAAAAAGAAAAAAATATCCCATTATTTTAGATTTTCTCTAATAATTACTTTAATAGCTCCATGTACACTAACAGAGTTAATATTTAAATGTGATTCATCTGACATCCCCTTTACTATTCCTGAGGCAAAACCAGCTACTCCACCATACAATGCTCCTGCTAGATCACGCCTGACAAATCCACTACCTGCACCAAGCATAGCACCTTGTACTCCCTTCTCTACAATTCTATCAGCTGCTGTTTTAGGTTTCCTATCCCCAAACGCAACCCTATTAGCCAGTCTATCCGAGTAATCATTAAACATATGAATAAAAGCCCCACTAATAGCACCATTAGCAAACTTACCACCTGTTAATTCAGATACTGTTCCTGCACTTATAGCTGTTGCCATTGTTCCTCCGAAAAATCCCCAACTTCTTGGAGCTGAAAACCCACTTGATATAAATCCACTTAAAAATGCACTTCTTGCACTCTGTCCTTGAACTCTTGCTATAGCTGCTCTGCTGACTCTGTGAGATAGTGCTTTCATACCTGCATTTAATATGCCTTTTTCTCCTGGATTAAAAAAACTTGTACTATGTCCAAAGTATTCTCCTATGCCACCTGCAACTGCTCCTACGAGGATTGAACCACCTAGAGTTGTTGTCATACCAAGTGATCCAGCTAAAGCCACTCCATCAAACCCACCAGTAGCAATTGTGGCTACTGTAACAACTGCGATAGTTACTATAGTCCTCCAGTTCTTCTTAATCCACTTCATAGCCTTACTAAACCAATAATGCCCACTAGGGTCAGTGTACTTCAAAGGATTGTTTTTAACATAACCAATCCTTAATATATAAATATATTATACTCATTTAGTGCTTTTAATCCCCTGAATATAGGGATTAATAGATATATTTTCAAGTGACTTCTATACCTGTTTCTTAGGTTTTTTATTCCTTAACTTAATGGCAGTGCCCCCTCCCTTTTTTTAGTTTTTGATACAACGGACAACACTCCCAAGAGCCACACCAAAATGAGCTTTATTCCAATATGATGCATGAAAACCAGAGGGAAGATCCATAAATTGATAAGCTTTTCCATCTGAAGCCATTGAACCACTCCAGTAATCACCATACACCGTTCCTGCATATTGTATAGTGTTATTAGAATCGCGCCATCCTGAGAGAGTCAGTTTAAGTTTACTATTATAAGCACCTTCATAATCTTCACTCTCCCATGTAACCCCCTCTTCTAGCCACTCATTATTTGCACCTGCTGGTTGCGTTTGATCATTTGTTGCCAATCTATAACTAACNGGACAAGGATTATTTGGAGCATCTACACCTTTCCAGAGGTTATTATCTGGATGTACTCTCCAAGTATATTTAGCATTAGAATTGCCAAAATCTGGAGCAATAAAGAGTGAATCTGTTGGATTGTCATTTTGTGTTTTGGTTACGCCATATTTTCCTGTTCCATGAACAGCATCTGTCCATATCATAAGCTCATGTCCATCTGCTTTTCTTCCCCACTGAAATTCTGAACCATATGCATTGGGATCTATTTTTGACTTAGCTTGTTGTGCTGGGTTATATTTGCTACTATCCATATTTGCATACTCAGCACCGAGGTTGTTGTTTAGCCATGTTCTTCCTGTGTTAGGGTTTGTTACTGGGAGATAGACAAATCTATGTTCAAACCTGTTATTTGTCTTTTTGAAAAAACTTCTATCTAGTATAGCATTTGTAGGTAGGTTTAAAGCATTCACTTCATCTATCATACTCTGCACTTCATCTCTTGTAGCAGGGGAGCTAAAGTTATCAGATGAATTTGCTATATAGGTTCTATAGATATTTTCATAGTTATCATTTATATGATTTAGTGCTGGAGTGATAGCTTTTAGATCTTCAATGGTTATAATCGATTTATGATTACGGTGTTCATTTCCTATCTCTAAGAGAACACTACGTGATCTCTCTGCTGGCGTTTGCTCTTTTATACAGCGTAGAGGTAGTCCATTTGTCCTTTGGAGTGAATGAGTCTCATGAGGTCTCCATGCTACTCCTGGAGTTGTATCCCATATACGTGGTGCACCTCCAGGGTAAAACATACCATAACCATTTGAATTAAGCCATCCTGGACCAGGTATTTT
>JAICBP010000081.1:146299-153732 GCA_021766785.1 Sulfurimonas sp. endosymbiont of Alviniconcha boucheti | reverse complement strand
AATCAAAAAAATCAATAATACTATCGCGTTAGTCTTTTATACAACGGACGCTTCTTCCACCATCGCGATACCAGTTGCTAAACATAATATCAAAAAGGAATTTTGTGTACATTGCGCGGGAACCCATAGGTGTACTGCTCCAGTACACGCCCAACTCTCCTGCATCGATTATTTGACCTGATTCCATACCAGCTGCAGGCAGTTTTAGAACATTTGGTGCAACAATCTTACTATCTGCTGAGCTCCAATGTTTTATCTCTTTAGTGAGTTTAAGATCTTCTGGCACTTTGTATCCTACAGGACAGACATTGTTTGGATTTGATTCGCTTGCCCATAGAGTGTCATCTTGGTTTACTCTCCAATCATGACGTATATCTTCGCCCCAGATAAACAGTGGATTAGATGGTTCATCTGCTCTTATGCCTGTTCTGCCGTATTTTCTAGTTCCCTCAGTACTACTTATCCAGTTGATTAGCTCATGCCCATCTGCTTTTCTTCCCCATTGGAAACTTGAACCGTAAGCTTTGTAATCGTCAATCGCTGTAGCTTGTTGCGTGGGGTTAAAAGCAGAGTTGTTCATATCTGCATAGTCAGCTCCAAGGTTATTGTTTAGCCAAACTCTTCCCGTAACATGGCTGGTTACAGATGCATATATGAATTGATGCTGATATTCACCATTTGTCTGTACATTAAAGTTTCTGTCCAGTATTCCGGGTATGACTTTAAGTGTAACTGTACCGGTAGAGCCTGCGTCATCTGTCGGATAGTTAAATGTAGCTACAGTTCTACCTGCTCTATCATCTTCTGCATCTAACTTTTTAGCATTGTATGTAGCACTTGTAGTAATGGTTGCATTAAATACACGATCTTTTCCTACTTTAAGGTTTGATTGCTCTGACCAGCTGAATGTTGCAACTATATCTGCCACACCATCTTCTGTATCTGCTGCATCTATAGTGTATGTTGTACTATATGCCGGTAATGTTGTTGTGTTGTTTTCAACAGTGTATGGAATTTCTATAGTTACAGTGTTTGGACCGCTATCTATAACACCTTGAATATCTATAGCAGGAGTGTATGGTGTGTTGTCATATATACTCACCACATTTGCTTCTAGACTTGTCCAATCAATCTTGATATTAGCAGGAAGAGAAGCATTTTCTTCCATTGTAAATTGTTTTATACAACGGACAGAACTTCCAGCCCCTCTGAGGGTGGTATCAAGTGGGGTCGCCGAGTTCGGATGGGTAGCTAGACCACGACCGCGTCCACTATTTCCATCAACTGAACCGCCCCAATAGACACCGTAACTCGCCGTATAGTCACGATTACCATTAATCCAACGGAAGCCAGCTGAAGGCAATTTTAGGTCACTTGACATGGAACCGTTGACATCTTTTGAGCTCCAAGTATTTATCTCTACAGCAAACTCATTTTCACCATCATCTGCTCCATTTGGATCTAGTGGTAGTCTATATCCTACTGGACAGACATTGTTTGCACTTGATTCACTTGCCCAGAGGGTATCATTTGGGGTTACTCTCCAATTTCTCTGTTTGATAAAGAGTGAATCAGATGGATTGTCATTTGTTACATCTGTGTCGCCGTGTTTTGCAGTTCCTGCAGTAGCACCTGTCCAGTCAAACAGCTCATGTCCATCTGCTTTTCTTCCCCATTGAAAGAGTGAACCATAAGCTTTGTAATCATTACTTGCCGTAGCTTGTTGTGCAGGGTTGAAGTTACCATTAGAGTTATTCGTATCTGCATACTCAGCTCCTAGGTTATTGTTTAGCCATGTTCTTCCTGTAGTAGTGTTCTCTACTGGTAGATAGACAAATCTATGTTCAAATGCTCCATTTGTCTTTTTGAAAAAGCTTCTATCTAATATAGCATTTGTAGGTAGGTTAAAATCATTTACTTCATCTATCATACTCTGCACTTCATCTACTGTAGCAGGTGAGCTAATGTTAGTATCTGCACTTGCTATATATCTTTGATAGATATTTAGATAACGATCATCTATATTACTAAGTGCTGGAGTAATCTCTCGTAGTTGTGCAACTGTTATAGTTGAGTTATGATTACTATGTTGAGAACCTATATTTCCTAGAATAGTAGCTGTTCTATTCTCATCAGTATCGTTATTCTCTACAGGAGGAGTAGGGATAGTTTTATTCTTATCAGCTTTTTTATCCTCTATTTGAGGGGCAGGGTTGTTGTCACTATTGTTACAACCACTCATTCCGATTCCTAGCACAAGAAGTGCCGCTAAAGTGTTCTGTTTGATGTTCATCACATCTCCTTTTTTTGATGTTAAATAAAAGTTTTTCTCTGCGCTATCTGCTTTGATATTACTTTATATTTCTATACTAATATATTTGATAATGTAAAATAATCAAATATCAACTCGGGCTTAACTATAGTTACCCCACAAAATCACATATCGGCATTGTATCATAAAATTTTAGATGTTGTAACTATTTTAATAAATTATTTACAATTTACAATGATTTAAACCACTCTCTATATTTTTTTGAGATTAATATGCCTTCTATATTTTTTTTCATTTTTTCAAGGGAGTATATCTTTCTCTCTTTTACATAGACCAAGTGCCAACCAAGTACAGTTTTAAAAGGCTTTTTTGTGTAGCTATTTACTTTGAGAGCAAAAGCTTCCACTCCAAAAGGCTGTACCATTGTATTGTAAGCTATAAAACCGAGATCTCCACTCTTTGCTTTTGCAGGGTGTTGAGAGTATTTTAAAGCAAGATCTTTAAATGTCTTTTCTAGCTTTTTTTGTGAACTCTTTTTAAGTATTTTGAGATACTTTTGTAAATCTTTTTTATTTTTTCGCACTATTGTATAGGCATGAATCTGTGTATAGTCTCTTTTGTGTGCATCATAATAGTCCTGTAGCTCTTTTTTACTAACTTTTATAGNAGACGCATAGCATGCTCTTTGGCTACTATCTTCATGTGATCTTTGTACTCATCACTATTTTGTACTCCAGACTTACTTGCCAAACTATAGATACGCTCTCTCTTGTTATACTTTTCTAAGATAGCATCTTTTTGAGCAGACTTAAGACTTTTATAGTCTTTCATATAAGTTCTATTGCTAAGTTGATTTAGCAACTTCTCTTTTTGAGTATCTCCTGCCATAGCTTGCAGACTCAACACACATAGTAGTATTACTTTTGCGATATGTTTTCTCTTTGTCATTTTACCGTTTTTCCTTTTGTTTTAAGTTTATTTTAGATCATAACTCTTTTTAGCCTTAGCTTGTTTACTATCGTGAGCTAGTAACAGCAAAAACTTAGACTAAACAGAATCAGAACAACCCTTTTACAGGAGTAGAATTTTAACAAAAAAATCATTAACTTTCTTTAGTAGCGTAAAATTTTTTGTAGCTTTAAGCCATTCATGCTAAAATGGCATAATTATTTTACGAAGCGAGTACACTTGTCACTAAACCTGAAGACACATACTGAACATTTTACTAATCCACTCTACCTGGAGAGTGGTCGTATTTTAGAGCCTTATGATATTATTTATGAGACATACGGTAGGCTAAATGATGAGAAGAGTAATGTTATAGTAGTTTGTCATGCTCTTACTGGAAGTCATCATGCTGCTGGAGTTTATGAGGGTGAGAGCAAGTCAGGATGGTGGGATGGTCTCATCGGGAGTGGTAAAGCACTCGACACAGATAAGTACTTCATTATCTGTTCCAATGTTATAGGTTCTTGCTTTGGCTCTACTGGACCTATCTCTACACGACACCCTTATCATGAGGAGTATCGCTATAAGTTTCCAGTAGTCAGTATAAAAGATATGATCAAGGCACAACGCATACTCTTTGATCGTTTGGAGATATACAGAGTTGAGGCGATTATAGGTGGAAGTATGGGAGGTATGCAAGCCCTTCAGTTTGCCATCCACTACCCAAACTTCGCAAAAAAGATCATAGCATTAGCCACGACACATGCAACACAACCATGGGCTATCGCATTTAATAAAGTTGCACAGGAGGCTATTCTTAAAGACCCTGACTTTAAAAAGGGTTACTATGATCCTAAAGTACTGCAAAAACAGGGTTTATCTGGAATGGCAGTGGGTCGTATGGCTGGGCATATTAGCTTTCTCTCACATAAATCAATGCAAGAAAAATTTGGACGTGAGTACAAACGTACAGATGGGCTTTATGAACTTTTTGGAAAGTTTCAAGTGGAGTCCTACTTAGAGTACAATGGGTATAACTTCACAAAGTGGTTTGACCCTTTAGCCTATCTCTACATCACAAAAGCTATAAATATCTATGATCTCTCTCGTGGTTTTGATAGTCTTGAAGAGGCACTCTCTCGTATCAATGCAGATCTTCATCTCATTAGCTTTACGAACGATCTCCTCTTTAAAAACTTTGAGATGAAAGAGATAGCAGATACGCTAAAAAGTATCAACAAAAAAAACTATACTTATAGAGATATAGAGAGTGACTATGGTCATGATGCTTTTCTTGTGGAGCTAGAAAAATTTGAAAATCATATAAAGGATATACTCAATGGCTAAGATAAATTTTGAGACAAAACTTGACAGTGCTAAAAAGAGACTAGAGAGACTAATGAACCCAGAAATTACACTAGAAGATAGTGTGAAAACTTATGAAGCTGGAATGAAAGAGCTCCAAGAGGCACAAAAGATTTTAGAAGATGCTAAAATAAAAATCCAAGAGATAAAAGCAAGCTAGATGAGAGCTGCAGTTCTTCAGTTAAATGCGCAAGGGATGAGCTCAACAAAGCTCTATAACCATATAAGAATTGCACATAAAAATGGTGTCAAAGTACTCCTCATTGGTGAGTATGTACTTAACCCATTTTTTAAAGAGCTACAGAGTATGTCTATGCGTATGATAAAAGAGCAAGCTATGCATCAGATAAAAGTACTCAAAGAGCTCTCAAGTACATACAAAATGATTATAGTCGCACCAATAATCATGGTAAAGAGAAAAGCACTCTATAAGAGTATAGCAAAGTTCGCACCATCTTCTACCTCCTACTATGATCAGCAGCTACTTATCAACTATGCACACTGGAATGAAGAGAAGTTTTTTGCAAACGCCACTCAAGAACTTCAAACGCCAATGGTATTTAATGTAGATAATTTTAAATTTGCTGTTATAGGTGGGTTTGAATTGCACTTTGATGCGATATTTGCTCTACTCAAAAGCAAAAAAATCGACTGTATCTTAGTACCAAGTGTCGCAACATTTGACTCTTATGAGCGTTGGAAAGCCCTTATCTCTACTCGTGCATTTACACATAATTGTTATATTTTACGTGCAAATAGGATAGGAGAGTATCAAGATAGTGAGTTCTCATGGCATTTTTATGGAGACTCTATTTTAGCCTCTCCACATGGAGAGATACTCGAACACCTTGGCAACAAAGAGGAGCTTATGATAGCCGATATGAACCATACAGATGTACTCAAGGCACGCAGGTCGTGGGGATTTAGTGAGAGCATAAATAAAAGAGTAAAATCATGATGCAATATTTTCACAGACAGATACAACTCTGGGGAGAACAAACACAAAAATCCCTTCAGAGCAAAAAGATAGCTATCGTTGGAGCTGGTGGTCTTGGCTCCTCTCTCGCATTTGCACTAGGAGCAAGTGGGATTGGTGAGATTCATATAATCGATTTTGATGAAGTAAGCTTACATAATATTCATAGACAAATAGCCTTCAAAATTGGTGATGAGGGAGAGAACAAAGCCGTTATAAACGCCAACATAATAAAAGCAAGATGCCCCTACACAACAACTATAGCACATACATGTGATTTTATAACATGGAGTCAGAAAAATATTGAAGTAGATCTTATCATCGATGCTACAGATAACCTCCCAACACGTGGAGATATAGACAACTATGCAAAAAGTATAAAAACACCTTGGATCTATGGAAGTGTAGAGGCTTTTCATGGTCAAGTCTGTTTTATTGATGCATCATCATTTACCGATGCATTTAAAATTGTAAACAAGACACCAGCAGGAATAGCCACTCCGATAGTAATGCATATAGCTTCACTGCAAGCAAATTTAGCACTACGTTTTTTAGCTGACCTCTCTCTAAAAAAAGATATACTCTACTATCTTTTCTTCAATAAAGATGGAGAGATGATAACTCAAAAGTTTAACTTGCCAAAATAGAGTTATCAAATATTTTACCGTCAATAGTTGCAAAATATAAAATTTTATGATACAATACCGAAATATTTATCTTATGAAGTTTACATCTGTGTTATGTGATTTTGTGGGGTAACTATGGTTAAGCCAGAGTTGATATTTGATTATTTTACATTATCAAATATATTAGTATAGAAATATAAAGTAATATCAAAGCAGATAGCGCAGAGAAAAACTTTTATTTAACATCAAAAAAAGGAGATGTGATGAACATCAAACAGAACACTTTAGCGGCACTTCTTGTGCTAGGAATCGGAATGAGTGGTTGTAACAATAGTGACAACAACCCTGCCCCTCAAATAGAGGATAAAAAAGCTGATAAGAATAAAACTATCCCTACTCCTCCTGTAGAGAATAACGATACTGATGAGGAGAATAGACCTAATCCTCCTGTAGAGAATAACGATACTGATGAGGAGAATAGACCTAATCCTCCTGTAGAGAATAACAATACTGATGAGAATAGAACAGCTACTATTCTAGGAAATATAGGTTCTCAACATAGTAATCATAACTCAACTATAACAGTTGCACAACTACGAGAGGTTACTCCAGCACTTAGTAATATAATTGCTAGTAATTTAAATAGCTATCGAAGTTATATAGAAGATCCATCTACTAACTTTAGCACTCCAGCTACAATAGCTCAAGTACAGATTATGCTAGATACAGTAAATACTTCAAAGAGTGTTCTCGGTTCAATAGGCCATCAACACAGTAATGGTAGTTCAGATATTACAGTTGCACAACTAAAAGCTATTCTTCCAGCACTTAGAGATATAAATGATGATTATCAAGATATCTATCAAAGATATATAGCAAGTACTGATAATAACTTTAGCTCACCTGCTACAACTGCTGAAGTGCAGAGTATGATAGATGAAATGAATGCTTTAAACCTACCTGAACATGCTATACTAGATAGAAGCTTTTTCAAAAAGACAAATGGAATCTTTGAGCATAGATTTGTCTATCTACCAGTAGAGAACACTACAACAGGAAGAACATGGCTAAACAATAACCTCGGTGCTGATTATGCAAATGTAGATAGTAGTAATTACAGTGCATCACAACAAGCGACAGCAAGTAATGACTACTTAGCTTACGGTTCACTCTTTGAGTGGGGAAGAAAAGCAGATGGACATGAGCTAATGAATCGTGCTACTACAGGAACTAAAAAATACGGTAT
>JAICBP010000081.1:103886-141880 GCA_021766785.1 Sulfurimonas sp. endosymbiont of Alviniconcha boucheti | reverse complement strand
AAAAAAACAAATAACAAGTTTGAACATAGATTTGTCTATCTACCAGTAACAAACTCTACTACAGGAAGAACATGGCTAAACAACAACCTCGGTGCTGAGTATGCAAATATGGACAGTAGCAAATATAACCCAGCACAACAAGCTAAGTCAAAAATAGATCCCAATGCATATGGTTCAGAATTTCAGTGGGGAAGAAAAGCAGATGGACATGAGCTTATGATATGGACAGATGCTGTTCATGGAACAGGAAAGTATGGCATAACCAAAACACAAAATGACAATCCAACAGATTCACTCTTTATTGCTCCAGATTTTGGCAATTCTAATGCTAAATATACTTGGAGAGTACATCCAGATAATGATCTCTGGAAAGGTGTAGATGCTCCAAATAATCCTTGTCCTGTTAGTTATAGATTGGCAACAAATGATCAAACGCAACCAGCAGGTGCAAATAATGAGTGGCTAGAAGAGGGGGTTACATGGGAGAGTGAAGATTTTGAAGGTGCTTATGATAGTAAACTTAAACTGACTCTCTCAGGATGGCGTGATTCTAATAATAATATACAGTATGCAGGAACGTTGTTTGGTGATTACTGGAGTGGTTCAATGGCTTCAGATGGAAAAGCTTATCTATTTGCGGATCTTCCTGCTGGTTATCATACAACATATTGGAATAGAGCTCATTTTGGTGTGGCTCTTGGGAGTGTTGTCCGCTGTATCAAAGACTAATACTCATATAAATATGAAAGATACTGATGATTAAAAGTAAAGGTTTAAGATATTGTTTAATAAGCATTAGTTTAAAAGCATTAAACTTTCAGAATTAAAAAATAAAGGAATATTTTTATGAAAATAGCAACAAAACTTCTTTCAGCACTTTTTATAACTGGTGCAGTAGCAACAGCACAAACACTTGTTACTGTAAATGGTAAAGCAATTACTCAAAAAGATGTAGATTCAGAGCTAATGCAAGCTACTCAAGGGAGATTTAACCAAGTTCCAGAGGAAAAACAAGCAGAGTTTAGAGAGCAAGTACTAAAGCAGCTTATTGGTAGAGAAATTATCTATGGTGATGCAAAAAAATCTGGTATCTTAAACTCAAAAGAGTATAAAAGTGATTATAAAAAACTCGAAGAACGAATGAAAAAAGAGTTAGCTATTCAGGTATGGCAAAAAAGAGTTTTAGATAGCATTAAAATTCCAAAGAAAACTTTGAAGAAGTACTACAACGATAATAAAGATGAGTTTAATGAAAAAGAGTCTGTTCATGCTCGTCATATTTTAGTGAAAACAGAGGCAGAGGCAAAAGCAATTATCAATGAACTTAAGCCTTTAAGTGGTCAAAAACTACAATCTAAGTTTGAAGAGTTAGCAAAAACTAAATCTACAGGACCTAGTGGATCAAAAGGTGGAGATCTCGGTTTTTTTACAAAAGGACAAATGGTTCCGGCGTTTAATGATAAAGTCTTTAGTATGAAAGTAGGTACTATCACTTTAACACCTGTAAAAACTCAGTTTGGCTATCATGTTATCTATCTTCAAGAGAAGAAAAATGCAACAACAAAAAGCTTTAAGGATGTAAAACTATTTATTGAGCAGCGACTAAAAATGGAAAAATTTAAAACTGTATTAAAAGAAAAGATGGATGCACTCAAGAAAAAAGCTGTAATTAAGTAACACCCTCGTGACTACCTCTCCGATCTCTAAGATAATTTTAGAAGGAAGAGAGTTTCTTGTTAAACGTGATGACCTCATAGATCCCTATCTTGCAGGGAACAAGTATAGAAAACTTTATGCTCTTCTTACAACTCCAAAAGAACAACTTAACACAATCATATCTTATGGTGGTACCCAATCAAATGCGATGCTTGCAATAGCAGCGATGTGCAAGAAAAAAGGGTGGAAATTTTTCTACTACACAAAACCTTTAAGTAGTTTTCTTAAAAGAGACAAGAGTGCTAACTATGCAGATGCTCTCTGTTTGGGGATGCAACATATTGAGATAGAAGAAAATATGTATAGAGAGTTCATCTCTACTCTACGTTTTAATCTTGATAAAAAAACTGTAGTAATAGATCAGGGTGGGGCAGATGTGAGTGCTAAAGCTGGACTAGAAGTCTTAGCTCAAGAGATACGAGAACAAAACCCCAATGTGAAAGTACTAGCTACACCTTCTGGAACTGGAACAACAGCTCTCTTTTTAGCACTTGCACTTCCTGAGTACATAGTCTATACAACACCCTCAGTAGGAGATATAGAGTATCTCAAAGAGCAGATGAGAGCCCTACATAGACTGCCAAAGAATCTTATCATTCTTAAGCCTAAGAAAAAATATCATTTTGCGAAGCCTTATAGAGAGTTTTATGAGATGTATATGAAGTTACTAAACGCTGGAATAGAGTTTGATCTGTTATATGCACCATCTTTGTGGATAGCATTATTAGAGCAGATAGAGGAAAAAGTTTTGTACATTCATAGTGGGGGAGTAAGTGGCAATAGAAGTATGCTTGAACGATACTTCAAGAAGTTTAAAGAGCTTACCTAGTCTATAAAAGTAACAGACTCTTCAAGTGTAGCACGTTCTGGCTTATATCTATTTATTTTTGCATCTTCATCTTTGTAGCCTAAAACTACACTATAAAGAAGAGCTAGATTATCAGGAACATCAAGAGCCTCTGAAACAACCTTACCAAACTCAGTAGTGCTTCCTTGCGGACAGGAGTCTATACCAAACTCTTGAGCCGCAAGCATAATGCTTTGCATATAAGCACCACAGTCGATAAGCATACCCTCAGAACCTTCTAAGTTCGCTTTCGCAGTAAAGACAAAAATAACACTCTGTGCCCCAAACCATCTGAAATTATCTTTCCACATCTCTATGCGTGTTTCATTGTCTTTGCGATCCACGTCAAGAAGTTTGTAAAGACCAGCACCCGTTACAATACGGCGTTTTTTATAAGGATTTGTCCACTTTACAGGGTAGTACTGGATATGTTGATCACTTTTAATACCAGCATCCATCTTTTTTATAATAGCATTACCAATCTTTTTAAGAGTTTCAGCATTACTGATAGCATAAGTAACCCATGGTTGCATATTTGCACCACTTGGAGTCATTCCTGCTGCTGTAAGTATCTTCTCTAAAGTCTCTTTTGGGATTTTTTTATCTCTATAAGCTCTTACAGAAGAACGATTTTTTAAAGCTTCTAAAACTGTTGGCATTTTTATATCCTTAAATTATTGACGCAATTATACATATTATTTATTGAAATTACGATAAAAGAAAGCTAAATCCTCTTTAAAAATTAAAAAAACTCTTTTCCTCTGAGTTTAGCTACTAAGGTGGCATATATTTGAGTTTTTATGGTATATACTTACACCATTAAAACAAAAAGGATTTGAGATGAAAAATAATATTTTTGAAAAACTAACACACAATTTAACTGAGGCTATAGAGAGTTCTATCTCCTTGGCACTACACAATCAAAATCAAGAGGTACAGAGTGAACATTTTTTATGGGGAATGCTTGCAAACTCTGACTCACTTTTAAATCAGATGCTAAGAAAGATGAATGTAGATAAGGTTGCTATGGAGCTTGATGTAAAAAGTCTCACAGAAAAACTACCAAAATCCTCATCTGTAACAAAAGAGTCTATTCGTCTCTCTAAGAGTTTTGTTGAGTCACTTGAACGGGGTGCTGGTGTTATGGCACAACAGGGAGACTCCTTTCTGGCAGTTGATACTTATCTGCTTGCAAACTTAAAGAGTGAACCATTTTCTACTATAATAGCAAAGTATGTAGATATTTTAGAACTTGCTAAGAGTATTGAGGCTGCTCGTGGTGGTGCTACAATAGATTCACAGAGTGCTGATGAGACACTAGATGCACTCTCTAAGTATGGTATAGACTTAACCGCTCAAGCAGCAGAGGGGAGACTCTCTCCTGTAATAGGTCGTGATGAAGAGATTACTCGTATGATGCAGATTCTTATACGTAAAACAAAGAATAATCCTATGCTTTTAGGTGAACCTGGTGTTGGGAAAACAGCTCTTGTTGAAGGTTTAGCTCAAAAAATTCAAGCAGGGGATGTTCCTACATCCTTACAAAATAAGAAGTTAATAGCTCTTGATATGTCTGCACTGATAGCTGGTGCAAAATATAGAGGAGAGTTTGAAGATAGACTAAAAGCGGTTATAGATGAAGTTCAAGAGAATGGAAGGATTATTCTCTTTATTGATGAGATTCATACTATTGTCGGTGCTGGGGCTAATGAGGGGAGTATGGATGCAGCAAACATTTTAAAACCTGCACTTGCTCGTGGAGAGTTACACACTATTGGAGCGACTACACTTAAGGAGTATAGAAAATACTTTGAAAAAGATGCAGCACTTCAGAGACGTTTTTTAGCTATTAATCTTGATGAACCTAGTGTAAATCAGTCACTTCAAATTCTCCGCGGGATTAAGGAGCGTTTAGAGACGCACCATAATGTTACGATTACAGATAGTGCTTTAGTAGCTGCTGCAAAACTTGCTGATAGATATATAGCAGATAGATTTTTACCAGATAAGGCTATAGATCTTATTGATGAGGCAGCAGCAGAGTTAAAGATGCAGATAGAGTCAGAACCTACAGCACTCTCTCGTGCTAAACGCCAACTTTCAGAGCTTATGGTAGAAAAAGAGGCACTTAAGATGGAACAAACTCCATCAAATGAGAAACGCATTGTTGAGATAGAAAAAGAGCTTGCTGATGTTGAAGAGGAGGTGAGAAAACTCACTTCACAGTTTGAGACTGAAAAGGAGGTCTTTGAAAAGATAAGCACTATCAAAGGTGAGATAGAGGGCAAACGCCGTGAAGCTGAACTTGCAAAGGCAAGTAGTGACTTTAACCGTGCTGCTGAGATAGAGTATGGAGATATTCCAAAACTTCTTGAAGAGGAGAAAAGTGTCAGTGCGAACTGGAATAGACTTCAAGAGCAGGGTACACTTCTTAAAAATAGTGTAGATGAGGACTCTATCGCCTCTATAGTCTCTCGCTGGACACATATTCCTGTAAGTAAGATGCTTGCTTCAGAACAGGCGAAAATCCTTCATGTAGAGGATGAGTTAAATAAGAGTGTTATAGGTCAAGGTAAAGCGATACACGCTGTTGCTCGTGCTATTAAACGCAACAAGGCAGGATTGAGTGAAGAGAACTCTCCTATAGGTAGTTTTCTCTTCCTTGGACCTACTGGTGTTGGTAAAACACAGACAGCTAAGACTTTAGCAAACTTTCTCTTTGATAGTGAAGATGCGCTTATTCGCATTGATATGAGTGAGTATATGGAAAAACATGCAGTCTCACGTTTAGTAGGTGCAGCTCCAGGGTATGTTGGGTATGAAGAGGGTGGACAACTGACTGAAGCAGTCCGCCGTAAACCATACTCTGTTGTACTCTTTGATGAGGTAGAAAAGGCACATCCTGATGTTTTTAATATGCTCCTGCAGGTTTTAGATGATGGACGTTTAACAGACAATAAAGGGGTGACAGTAGATTTCTCTAACACTATTATCATCTTAACATCAAATATAGCAAGTGATAAGATTATGGCAAACGAGCCTACTCATGAGCTTGATGAGATGGTAATGGTTGAACTAAAACAGGCATTTAAACCTGAATTTTTAAATAGATTAGATGATGTAGTTATCTTTAATGCTCTTGGGCAAGAGGAGATAGTAGGTATCGTAGATATTTTCTTTGAGGATATTGCGAAGAGAGTAAAAGATCGAGAGATCACACTCACACTAAGCCCTGAGGCAAAAGCATATATTGCAGAGGCTGGATTTGATCCTGTTTATGGTGCTAGACCACTCAAACGTGCTCTCTATGAGATAGTTGAGGATAGATTAGCAGACCTGATACTTGCAGGTAAAGTTGTAGAGGGGAGTAGTGTAGAGTTTGTAAAAGAGGGCGAGGAGATAGTGGTTAGGGTAGTTTAACAAAAAGAGTTGCAGATGAGTTTGTACAGATTATACTTTTAACCACACTTTAAGCAATCTTTTAGTACTATTTCGGACTTAATTTTATATAAGGATATGTCGTGAAAAGAACATACCAACCACATTCAACACCGAGAAAAAGAACGCATGGTTTTAGAGCACGTATGGCTACAAAAAATGGTCGTAGAATATTAAACCGTCGTAGAGCTAAAGGTCGTAAGAGATTAACAGTTTAGGTAACTTTAAGACACTGAAACTCCATAAAGAGTTTCAAAATGTTTATAATAAAGGAAAAAATGCACACTCTGGGAGTGTCGTTGTTTTCTTTCTTCCCCAAAATGAAATTCAAAAAGTAGGTTTTACAGCTACAAAAAAACTAGGAAATGCGGTTAAACGTAATCGTGCCAAACGCAGAATGCGTGCAGTTTTTCGTGAACTCTCATCCTCTCTTAAAGATGGCTCTTATGTATTTGTTGCAAAAGTTGCACTCTTTGATACTCCATATAAACAGTTTGTAAAAGATTTTAAAAAAGTACTTAAAAATGCGAAAAGTTTTACTTAAATTATTATGGATTTATCAGAAGTTTTTTACCCTCATAGGCTTTGGTTCGTGTAGATATTACCCAACTTGTAGTGAATATGCACGATTATATTTTGAAAACAATTCAATTTCAAGTGCATTTTACCACACTTTTACTAGAATACTACGTTGTAATCAATTATTTGATGGAGGTATAGAGCATCCATTGCTCGATAAACTCCGATGTAAACCTACAAATCTAAGGGTTGAAGATATAAAATATTGGCTGGTTCCAGATAAAACGAATCGATATTACATAATAAAAAATTTTTTCTATAAAAAGGGTAAATAAGTGTTAGATAAAATGTCACCAAATCAGAGGCTAATAGTAGCCGTACTCCTCTCAGTCTTGTTCTTTATAGGCTATAGCACAATCTTTCCACCAGTACAACCTGATACTCCTCAGAAGAGTACTATGGATCAGACACAAAAAATTGATAAATCTTTGCAAGAGTCTTTAAGTTCTCAAGAAGTAGTGGTTGGTCATAGTGTAGTCGCAAGTGAGCAAGTAGCATCAAATAGTATTCTTACTGTAACAAGTAAGAACTTTATTCTTAAAATGGATACACTTGGGCGTATCTCAAGCAAAGAGTTACTTCAAGAGAAGTTTAGAAATAAAGAGAACAAACATGCACAACTCATTCCTGCAGTTGGTACAAAACCACTCTATCTAAGATTTATGGACGAAAAGTTAAATAAAGAAGCAATAGCAACACCATACACTGCTAGCGCAAGTGAAATAAATGTAGAGGGTGCACCTAAAAAAGTTACATTGACACAAAAACTTTCTGAGTTAACAGTAACAAAAGAGTTAATATTTTATGCTGATGGACACTATGATGTTACTATCCATCTCTCACAAGATAAGAAGTATTTTATTTACCTTGGAAAACGTCCTCAAGTGAATGAACAGGAGCAGATGATGGCGGCTACAGGTGCTATGGTTTACTCTAATTCAGATCTTCTTACTATAATAGAAGATGGTGATGCTGATGCTAGAAAAACTTTTACAGATATCGCTTTAGTCGCTGCTTTTGATCAGTACAATGCAACAATTATCTACAATATCTCCAAGGATAATGTTGTCATAATTGATAGAGATAAAGATGATAATCCTGTCGTTTACTTCGATGGCGCGCAAAACATTACTTTTTCTGGATATGTAGGAGATAAGAATTACCAAACATTAAAGTCTATAAAGCCAGTACTTACAAATGCAGTAGAGTATGGTTGGTTTACGTTCGCTGCTAAACCACTTTTTGCTCTACTTACTTGGTTGTATGGTATCTTTGGTAACTGGGGTTGGGCTATTATTGGGCTCACTGCTATTATTCGTGTTGTACTTTATCCTCTAACATACAAGGGTATGGTATCTATGCAAAAGATGAAGAATCTCGCACCAAAGATGAAAGAGATCAAAGAGAAGTACAAGGGTGATCCACAGCGTTTAAATCAAGCGACTATGGAGATGTACAAAAAACATGGAGCAAATCCTTTAGGAGGATGTCTTCCAATGCTTCTTCAAATTCCTGTATTTTTTGCGATTTATCGTGTGCTTTTAAATGCAGTGGAACTTCAAGGTGCTCCTTGGATTTTATGGATACATGATCTCTCCCGTATGGATAGTTACTATGTACTGCCCATCCTTATGGGTGCATCAATGTTTCTACAGCAACGAATGACACCAAATAATTTTACAGATCCAATGCAAGAGAAAGTGATGAAGTATCTTCCTGTAGTTTTTACATTTTTCTTTATTACTTTTCCTTCGGGTTTAGTGCTTTATTGGTTTGTTAACAATCTCTTTTCTATTGCACAACAGTTTATAGTAAATCAGCAGTTTAAAAATGCAAAAGATGCCACAATAGCAGTAGCAAAAAAAGAGAAGTAGCAATGAAGAAGATAGAAGCTTTAACACTAGAATTGGCATATACAAATGCAGCAACACTGTTTGAGTGTTCTGTTACTGAACTTGACATAGAAGTGATTCAAGTACCATGTAATGGCTTTTTCGGTCTCTTTAAAAAATCTGCAATTATAGTTGCTATGAAACGCCAGCAGGTACTTAATCAAGAAGAAGTTCCTTCTCCTAAAGAGGTGTCTATCACTCCAAAAAAAGAGCAGAAAGAGCCAAAAGAGCAGAAAGAACAGCAAGAACTAAAAGAACAGAAAGAGCAGAAAGAGCCAAAAGAACAGAAAGAACAGCAAGAACCAAAGGAACCAAAAGAGCAGAAAGAGCAGAAAGAACCAAAAGAGCAGAAAGAACCAAAAGAGCAGAAAGAGTCAAAAGAACAGAAAGAGCAGAAAGAGCAGAAAGAGCCAAAAGAACAGCAAGAACAAAAAAAAGAGAAAGTAGAGAAGCAACAGAATCAACCTCTCTCCTTTGTGAGTAGTCAAGATGATGAAGTAGAAAAAACTCATAAACATGTTCAAAAGAGTTCAAGTAAATCTACTGATATTTCCTCTATAGCAAGTGAGGTTGAAGAGAAAATAAATAAACTTTTTAAGCATATCTGTTTTATTATGAATAAGATAGAGGTGAGTGTTTATGATTCTGAGACTATTTTAGTAGATTTTCAAGGTAATGATGTTGCACTGCTTATAGGTAAAGATGGATATAGATATAAAGCTCTTCTTTATATGATTTCTAATTGGATTAATTATACTTATGATGTGCAACTACGTTTAGAGGTAGCAGAGTTCTTAAAAAATCAAGAGGAGGCAATTGCTTGCTATTTAAATAGTATTTATAAGAGTATTGATAGTAAAGGTTGCGGACAAACAAAAATTTTAGACGGTATTTTACTTGAGATAGCACTCAAAGAGTTACGTAAAAAATATACAAACAAGTATGTTGCTGTTCGTACAGTACGAGGTGGTAGCAAGTATATTTTGATCTCTGATTATTACCACTAACTCTTTTTATGATAGACGATACTATATCAGCCATTGCAACTGCAAATGGCATAGGTTCTATAGCTATTATTCGCATTAGTGGTGCTAAGGCTTTGGAGATTGTAAAAAGACTCTCCAAACGTGAGAGTTTCCCTCCTCGCTATGCTACTCTGACAAATATTTATGATGTAGATAAAACATTGATAGATGAGGCTATAGTTATTTACTTTGAAGCACCTTACTCTTTTACTGCAGAACATGTAGTAGAGATACAGTGCCATGGTGGTTTTGTTGTTGCACAGAGTATCTTAAAAGCTACACTAGAAGCTGGTGCAAGAGTTGCAAATGCTGGAGAGTTTTCAAAACGTGCTTTTTTAAATGGACGCATAGACCTTAGTGAAGCAGAAGCAATAGCACAGCTTATAGAAGCAAAGAGTGAAGATGCTGCTAAGATTTTGGCATCACAGATGAAGGGTTCTCTCAAACATTTTGTGGAAGAAGTTCGTGATGATCTTCTTCATATATTGGCGTTTAGTGAGGTGAGTATTGATTATGCTGAAGAGGATCTACCTGAAGATTTACTTCTTCAGATAAAAGCAAAACTAGAAGAACTCCATAAACTGCTTAGGAGAACACTTCAAGCTTCAAAATCTCGTGAAGGTCTTATGCAAGGTTTTCGTGTAGCTATCATAGGTAAGCCTAATGTTGGAAAAAGTTCTCTTTTAAATGCTTTACTCAATTTTGATCGTGCAATCGTGAGTGATATCGCTGGAACAACTCGTGATACGGTAGAAGAACAGGTAAAAATCGGTTCGCATGTTATTCGAATGGTAGATACAGCAGGGATCCGTGAAGCAAAAGATGATATAGAACGTATAGGGATAGAACGAAGTTTAGAAGCTATCAAAGAGAGTGATATTGTTGTGGCACTCTTTGATAGTTCAAGAGTGGCAGATGATGAAGATAGAGAGATCGTAAGATTAGTAGAGTTATCAAGACAAGAGAATAAAGATGTACTTGTTGTTAAAAATAAAATTGACTTAGAAGAGAAGTTTTCTCTTGATAGATTGGCGTTTGATATAGAACTTAATTCAAAAGATGATGTTACTTCTCTTATAAAAGCTTTAGAAAATATTATGAATAGAAGTAATCATAGTGATGAAATTATGCTTATTTCAACAAGGCAGATTAGTGCAGTAAAGCAGACAATGAAGAGTATAGAAGAGTCTTTTATGCCACTTGAAGATCAAGAGCTTGAGTTGTTCTCTTTTCATCTTAATGAAGCAGTTAAAGAGATGACAGCTATAACACGACCATTTGAAAATGATGAGATGTTAGAGAAGATGTTTGGCTCTTTTTGTTTGGGAAAGTAGATGAAGTATATAGCTATAGATTTAGGTCTCAAACGCATAGGTCTTGCTTACTCAGGATATAAAGATTTAGTTACACCACTTCCAGCTATTATCCGTAAAAATCGTAAACAAGCTTCAGATGAGGTAAAGAAGGCTATTAAAGAGTGGGAGGCTGATGCTGTTGTCATTGGTGTACCTCTTGGTGGGAGCAGTGAAGAGGAGATGAAGAGACGTATTGATCATTTTATGAATCTTGTGGCGTTTGAAGGAAAAATTTTTTATCAAGATGAAGCAGGAACTTCTTTAGAAGCCAAAAATCTTATGAAGAGTGAGATAAAGTCTATTCGTGATGGACGCATTGATTCTATCTCTGCTATGATTATTTTACAACGATATCTTTATAGAAAAAAACAAGAATTTTGAGATTAGTCGGTTTAGATATTTTTCGTGGGTATGGAGTTGTACTCATGATTATTTTTCATTTTTGCTTTGATCTTAATATCTTCCATTATGCAGATTTTGATATTAGGTATGGTGTTTTTTGGCATTATTATCGTTATCTCATTGTGAGTATATTTGTGTTTGCCTCTGGTATAAGTTTAGAGATTGCCTATAGAGATGGGATTAAGAAGAAAAAGGTTCTTTATCGACTTTTTACCTTAGGTGGAGCTTCTTTGGCTGTAAGTATTGGGAGTTATATGCAGTTCCCTACTACATGGATATATTTTGGCATATTACATTTTTTTCTTTTTGCCTCTTTTGCTGGTTTATTTTTTTTAAAGATTCCAAAGATCGCTCTTTTTACAGGAATAGGCATCATTGTAGGATATAATCTACAGCTTCTGAATATGCACTGGTTATATCAACTTCTTCAACTGCCTCTTCATTTGCCAATCGTATATACAGAGGATTTAATAAATATTTTTCCTTGGTTTGGTGTTTTCTTATTGGGAATAGTTTTTAGCTATTATAAGTTTGCTCAGAAACTCTTTAGAGTGCATCTCTTTAGTAAAGAGTTTGTCTTCAATAATATCTTTTCATACATTGGAAGATACTCTATATGGATATATTTACTTCATCAAGTGTTATTTTTTGGAATATTTTTTCTTTTAGAATTGGTGTGAGTATTGGTTTTGTTAAAGCATAGATCTCTCTTTTTGTGATATTTTCAATAAAAGATTTGTTTACTTTCAATTATAAATTATCTTATTTCTATATAATGACTAAAACTATTTATGAGAGAGATATGAACACAATTAAAGAGTACTTAACAACTGATCATAGAAAATGTGATGCTATTTTTGCAAAGATGGAAGAAGAGGCTGGTTCTTCTTTAGAGAATTCTCGTATCTTAGTGGAAGAGTTTATCTCAGATATGCAGCACCACTTTGCAATGGAAGAGCAGGTTATGTTTCCAGAATTTGAACAAAAGACGGGGATGACTCAAGGTCCTACTGAAATGATGCGCCAAGAGCATACACAAATGCGTTCCCTTTTTACACAACTGATGGATTCTCTTAATGAAAATAATAGTGATAGATTTTTTGGAACAAGTGAGACACTTATGATACTTCTACAGCAACACAATATGAAAGAAGAGCAGATGCTTTATCCAATGGCACAACAACATCTTAGTGCAGAGTCTGATCGTATTGTTTCGATGATGGACTCTTTAGCAGTTGAGTAGATAAAGATTTATGCAACTTAATGGTTTATCAGTAGATCAAGCACCCCCAATAGCAGTCCCTTTGCGCTTCTTTTTGACTGCACCCCTTTTTGGAATTATTGCTGGAGTATTAATTCTTCTAAATGATTCACATACTTTAATGAATCGCTATTCGATTGATGCAATTATTATCACACATGCTATTACTATTGGTATGTTTACTTTTGTGATGTTTGGGGCATTGACTCAGATGTTACCTGTTTTAGCTGGAGCTAAAATAGGTGAGGTGAAAAGAGTAACTCTCTTCTCTTATCTCTTATTGAGTTCAGGGCTTATCTCTATGATTTTAGGGCTTAAGTTTTCTCTATCTTTTTTAACTAGTTATGCATATGTTGGGATAGGATTAGGCTTTTTAACTATGGTTTTAGGTATAGTGTATGCTATTAGAAATGTAAAAAATTTTACTGCTACCATAAAGGGTATGGCTGCAAGTTTACTTTTTGCTTTTTTTACTGCATGTCTTGGATCGTTTTTGTTGTATGAATATGCAAGTAATAGTATCTCACAGTATCATCTTTTGGTGGCAAATATTCATAGTGTTTGGGCTATTTTTGGATTTTGTGGATTACTTATCATTGGGATCTCTTTCCAAGTTCTTCCTATGTTTTATGTAGCACCAAAGTTTAAACAGTTTTGTAAAAAACGTGTAGTCATTTTGATAAGTATCGGACTTAGTATCTGGTTTTGTCTTAATCTTTACTATGAGGAGTATGAGCTTGTAGCAAAGATTTGGATAGCACTTTTCTTCTGGGCATTTGCTACAGCAGTATGGCTTAAGTTTAACAGGCGTAAACGACCTATAAGTGATGTGACAGTATGGTACTGGAGAAGTGCTAGTCTCTTCTTAACACTTGGTTCATTTCTTTGGATTTTTGATGAATTTTTTAAGCATGAGTATATTGTAATGGTAGGAATCTTAATTGGGGGTGGTTTTGTACTCTCGATTATTTTAGGTATGCTTTATAAAATACTTCCATTTTTAATATGGTTTCATCTTAATGCTACAGGTTATATGAATATTCCTACAATAAATGAGATGATAGATAATGGTTTGGCAAAAGTGCAGTTTACACTATTTATTCTCTCTCTTATCGGATTTATTTTTGCATTTTATATACCGCAACTTTTGGCAGTTTCTGCTCTATATTTTATCATTAGTATGGCTCTTTTAGAGTATAATTTACTCGTACCCGTACTACTCTATAGAGCGACAAAAAAGAGAAAACCTGATTTTGATATGAGTGCATTTAGTGTGGATGGAGTTGCGTAAATGAGAACAAACAATATAATCTTAATAGGTTTTATGGGTGTAGGCAAGGGGAGTGTAGCTCGTGAAGTTATTAGAGACTCAAAGTATATGACTATAGATACAGATGACCTTATAGAGTCTATGGAAAATAAAAAAATAAAGACCATATTCGCTGAAAAAGGTGAGGCTTATTTTCGTAACTTAGAGAAAAAAGTTGCTCAATGGCTTGAGTTGAGTGTGCAAAATACGCTTATTTCTACAGGTGGTGGCTTTTATAAACAGATAAACTTGAAAAAAATAGGTATAATAGTACTTCTGGATTCTCCTTTTGATGCAATTATCAAACGTATAAAAGAGCATCCAAATGCAGCAAAAAAGTTAAAAAAAAGACCACTTTTAGCTGACTTAAAAAAAGCAAAAGAGCTCTATGACGCACGGCGTCCTGAGTACTTGAAATTGGCAGATATTGTAATAGATGTCACAAATAAAACTCCAGAGGTTTGCTCAAAAGAACTTCTTAAAAAGGTAAAAAAACATGCGTAAAATATTTTTCTTCATAGCTCTACTTTTCACTACAACACTCATGGCAGATGAAATAAAGTGGGCAAAAGATTTTAATAGTGGTATTGCACAAGCAAAAGCTCAACATAAACCAGTACTCTTTGTCTTTTCAAGCCACACTTGTAAGTATTGTGTGCTACTAGAAAAAACAACATTTTCAGACAAAAAAGTTATTAAAGATCTTAATAAAAACTTTGTTTCTATCATCGCTTATAGTGATGAACATGATGCTATGCCAAAAGAGCTATGGAGACCAGGAACACCTACTATCTGGTTTCTTCATTCAGATGCAGAACCTATGTACCAACCTTTAATGGGAGCTATCGGTGTAAAAGATTTTTTACAAGCACTTAGTATTGTCAAAAAAACATTTAAGAGAACAACAATCAGTAAGAAAAATCTAACAAAAAGGGTGCATAAGTAATGATGTTTATTAAATCAGATGATAATGATTTTACTATAAAATTTCAAGAACTGCTTGAGCGTGGTAAGATGGATATTGCTCATGTAAGTAGTATAGTTGGTGATATTATTTCTGAAATTCAAGAGAGAAAAAATAGTGCACTCAAAGAGCATATAACAAAATTTGATAAGTGGATACCTGTAGAAGACAGAGATTTGAAAATATCTACAGACTCTATGTGTAAGGCTTATGATGCACTAGATGAGAAGCTAAAATCATCTCTTCACCTCGCTTATGATCGCATTAAGTCATACCATGAAAAGCAAAAGCCAAACTCATGGTTTGATACAGAAGCTAATGGAACTATTTTAGGGCAAAAAGTGACTGCTGTGGATACTGCAGGACTCTATATTCCTGGTGGCAAAGCAGCATACCCATCCTCTCTTTTGATGAATGTTATCCCAGCACAAGTTGCAGGGGTAGAAAATATTGTAGTCTGTACACCAACACCAGATAATGAGCCTAATGAGTTACTTTTAGCCGCTTGTCATCTTTGTGGTGTTAGTGAAGTTTATAAGGTAGGAGGTGCTAGTGCAATTGCTGCTATGGCTTATGGAACTGAGACCATTCCTAAGGTTGATGTCATTACAGGACCTGGAAATATTTTTGTTGCAACTGCAAAAAAGATGGTTTTTGGTGAAGTAAACATTGACATGATAGCAGGACCAAGTGAGATAGGTATTTTAGCTGATGAAAGTGCAAACGCCAATCACTTAGCAATAGACTTACTTTCTCAGGCAGAACATGATGAAATGGCAAGTTCTATACTTATAACACCATCACAGAAGTTAGCAGATGAGATAAGTATAGAGATAGAAAAATGGCTTATGAAACTTCCTCGTCAAGATATCGCTCGTAAGAGTATTGAAGAACGTGGTGCTATTATTGTTACCGTGGATATGGAAGAAGCTATTAAACTTATGAATGAAATCGCTCCTGAACATTTAGAAGTGGCAACATTAAGTCCTTTTGAACTTCTTCCTTTTATTAAACATGCTGGGGCTATCTTTTTGGGGCATAATACTCCCGAAGCTATAGGGGATTATATAGCAGGACCAAACCATACATTGCCAACTGGTGGAACAGCAAAATTTTATTCTCCACTTGGAGTAGAGAACTTTATGAAAAAAACTTCAATTATCTCATTTAGTCATGCGGCAATAAATGAGTTAGGAGAAGAGTGTGCTCTTATTGCAAATACAGAAGGATTAACAGCTCATGAACAATCAGTTCGTGTTAGGTTAAATTAATAGACCTCTCTCATATCAAAAAAGTAGTGTAGAAACTTTTGCACTACTCAATTTACCCGTATTATAATTTTTTTTTATAACTTTTTAGTGAATTTATAAATTATTTAAGTTTACTTAGATACTATTAGAACAGTAAAAGAAGCCCTAAATACCGTGTATAAGGGCTTCTTTTAATAAAAATTAGTAGTAGTTATAAATCTAAATAAACCGTAAAGGTTAAAGGAGAATATATGCAATTAGGTTTCCTAGTTGATTTACACCTATGTATGGGTTGTAAAGGATGTGAGATCGCATGTAAGGTGGAGAATGAAGTACCGCTTAGTACATGGAGACTACGTGTTAAGTATGTAGATGTGGGAACATTCCCAGAAACAAAGAGAACGTTTACACCTTTGAGATGTAATCACTGTGAGAATGCTCCTTGCGAGAGAATTTGTCCAGTATCTGCACTTCATTATATTGAAAATGGTATTGTAAATATTGATAAAGAGCGTTGTATTGGATGTGCAGGTTGTGTTATGGCTTGTCCTTATGGAGCAATCTATATTGATCCTGAAACACAAACCGCTGATAAGTGTACTTACTGTGCGCATCGCATAGCCTCATCTATGATGCCGGCGTGTGTTGTTGCTTGTCCAGTTGGTGCAAATATTTTTGGTGATTTAGAAGATCCTACTTCTAATATCTCAAAATATATTCAGAGGCATACTGATGTTCAAGTGCGTAAGCCAGAGAAAGGGACTAATCCTCACCACTTTTATGTAGGTGCATCACAAGTTCATCTTAACCCCTTAGCTTCAAAAAGAGAAGAGGGTTATGACCTATTTAATAAACTAACACATCTTCCACTAGGAGGGCATCACTAATGGTACAAGAAACTTTAGCAGCTACTCATGCTGTGGTAACTTTGGATGTAGCATTGCCAGATATATTTTGGGGCTGGTTTGTTACTATGAATATGTGGGCGAAGAGTATTGGTACAGGTCTTGTATTTATGCTTTTTTTATTACTAAGAAAGAACTCTGATGAGATGTCTGGAGTAAGGACTTCAGCAATTACTGTTTCATTTATAATGATGAATGTTTTTTTACTTTTTACTCTTGCTGATTTGCACCAACCATTTAGAATGTGGCATATCTTTTTCTATCCTCATTGGACTTCAGCAATTACTGTTGGCGCATGGATGGCGACAGTTTTCGTTGCTCTTGAGTCTATAATGATGGTTATGATGATTAGAAAAGAGAAGTGTTTACTTACAAGCAATGCTAATGCATCTTTTGATAAACTCCTTTTTTGGGTAACTCTTTTAGCAATTCCTGTTACTCTTTATACTGCAGGTATTATGGCAGAAGCAACTGCACGTGAGTTGTGGCAAATGCCAACAGAGTCAGTACAGATGATTTTAGCAGCAACTCTTAGTGGTTCAGCAGCTATTCTTCTTCTTGGTGGCTCTAAACTAAGTGATGAGACAAAGAACTTCTTTGCTTCTATCTTAGGTTTAAGTGCATTATTAGCATTTATCATCTATATGTCTGAGTATATCTTTGGTGCAATGAAATCAGAAGAGACAGCAGCAATTTTAGCATATATAAAAGGTGATGGTGCATATGCAACTATGTTTTGGATAGGAGAGTGGGTAGCATATATCTTACCAATGATACTTATTGCTCTTTATAGAGTAAGCAGAAGTAATAGTATTTTAACACTTGCCGCTATTTTAGCAATCGCAGGTTTATGGATAGTCAAACATGTTTGGCTAGTAATCCCGCAACTACTATCGTTAAGTTAAGGAGAAAGTATAAATGTATTTAGAAAGTAGAAGAACATTTTTAAAAGGTGCCGCATTTAGTGTTGCTGGCGTTGCTGTTGTAAAGGGTGTGTTTTCAACTGATGCAGTAGCAGAATCTGAAACAAGCTCAAAATTTACCAATACACCAGAGACTATCTCTTTTTACCCTGATGTAAAAGAGTGGGATAGCTTTAAAGAGTTAGATGCAACAGATTGGAAGCGTGGTGGTATTGAACGCCATGGCGTTCGTAGTAATTCTAACACGGATGGTATTCAAGTAAATGATTATACAATTGTTCCTACAGTATGTTCAAACTGTGAAGCAGGATGTGGTCTTACTGCATGGGTAAATAAAAATGAGTTTGATAAAGGAGTACTTACTGTACGTAAATACATGGGTAACCCACTTCATACAGGTTCTCGTGGGCGCAACTGTGCAAAAGGTTATGCAGTAACATCTCAGATGTATGATCCAGATCGTATTCCGTTCCCAATCAAACGTGCTCCAGGTTCTAAACGTGGTGAAGGTAAATGGGTTCGTGTAACTTGGGATGAGGCTATGAAAGTTATCGGTAAGAAAATGCATGATACACTGGCTAAAGGTGATGAAGTCTCTAAAAAACAGATCATGTATCATATTGGTCGTCCAAATGAAAATGGTTTTGGACCTCGTGTACCACAATCATTAGGTATTGATGGGTATAACTCTCATACAAACATCTGTTCTGCAGGTGCTCGTGAGGGTACAATTCAATGGGCAAATGATGATAGAAATTCACCAGATTGGGCTAATGCAGATCTAATCTTCTTGCAGTCATCTCATGCAGCTGATGCAGGTCACTATTTTCAACAATCAGCAGGTCTTATAGCAGATGCCCGTAAACGTGGTGCGAAGATGGTTGTTATTGACCCTCGTATGTCAAACTCTGCTGGTATGGCAGATCTTTGGATACCAGCTTGGCCAGGAACTGAAGCTGCACTCTACCTTTATCTTGTAAATAGAATTGTTCATGAGAAAAATAAAGATGGTGAAGATATTATTAAGCATGAATTTGTGAAAAACTGGGTAAATTGGGATCGTCTTATGGCGAATAAAGAGTATCTTCAAAAGATGGTAGGTTATGGTTATATCTCTAAAATGCCAAAAGATAATTCTTATGAGTCATTTGTAGAGGTACTTAAAGAACTCTATGCTCCATATACCAAAGAGTTTGTAGTTAAAGAGTGTAAACTTGAAGGTATGGAGTATAAATTAGATCAACTTTGGGAACTATTTGTTCCAGCTGGTGCAAAAATAGTTTCATATATATGGCGTGCAGGAGCAATTGGTCACCGTGGTGGTTGGATGAATACTCGTACAGGTTTCTTGCCTCTTGTTCTTGTTGGTGCTATGCGCGGTGATATTGGTGGGGTCGGTATGCACCACTGGCATGAGATCTCTGTCGCTGGAAAAGGTGATAAAGCTACTGTAGCTGGTAAACACCCAGAAAAAACTGATGTATGGAATGAGATAGCATGGCCACCAGAGTATCCAATTTCTACATATGAGATGGGCTTTATGATGCCACAGATTATGATGGATGATGAGTGGTATGATAAATGGACAAAACGTGGTCTTAAAATTCCTAAATCTATGGCTGTTTATGTTCCAAGAATGCATAATCCACTTTGGATTAATCCAGATGGTTTTAGATGGATAGAAGCACTTAAGCGTGAGGATAAATTTGAATTAACATTTAACTTATCTCCAACTTGGTCTGAGACAAACTGGTATTGTGATTATGTACTTCCTGTTGGACTTGCTGGTGAGAGAAATGATCAACAATCTACTCCATCTAAGCCTGAGCAACGTATTGAATTTCGTCAAGCAGTTCTTCGTGTTGCAGCTGAAAAATCTGGTTGGAAGCCAAAAGATCCAACTCGTGCAACATTAGAAGCACATATGAAATATGGTCTTGGTGAAGTTTGGGAAGAGTCTGAATTTTGGCCAAACCTTATTTTTCATCATGTAGATAAAGATGGTAAGCTCGGTATCAGAGATTATTGGGCAAGTAAAAAAGATCCATCTCGTTGTGTTAGTGTTCCTGAGTATTTTGATGCTGCATTAAGTCTTCTTCCAAGGCTAAAAGAGAGAGCTACAAAAATGTATAAAGGTGAAGAGTATCCAGTATATTCTTATATAAGAGATCATGGTGCTTGGACTGAAAAAACTAATGTATATAAACCTCAAGAAGAGGAGCTTGAGTTTGATGGTACACACTATATTGTACATGGTCATAAACACCATAAAAATGAAGTTCGCAAAGATGAGTTTGGTGCATTATGGATAAAAGATGGTGAATTGGAGAAATCTATTGGTATTGAAATTGATGGTGAGCTTAAAGAGGGGTTTCATTCATTAAGTAAAAAGCTTGAATTTTTCTCTGAGTGGCTAGCTGAGTGGAAGTGGCCAGAATATGCAATACCAATTTATCCAAGAGATGATGCTGAAAATGATAAAATGGTAGAACTTGTAACACAAGTACACCATAAACATATGAAAGCAGATAATGAGTTTGCACTGAATACTATTTATCGTTTACCATATAATATTCATACACGTTCGGTGAACTCTAAACATCTAATGGAGATTTCACAAAATCATAATCCAATTTGGATTTACACAAAAGATGCTGAAAAACTTGGTATTAAACGTGGGGATGCAGTGAAGGTTCAAATAGAAGATACTCTCTCGGGTATTCAAAGTGGTTACTTTATTGCAATGGCTGTACCAACAGAAGCGACACGTCCAGGTGTTCTTGCATGTTCACACCATGCTGGTCGTTGGAAACTTCAAAATGCTGTTGATATTCCTGGATTTGAGCACTCTTTAGATATTATGAGTCTAGGTTCTCCAAAAGTAACTATGACTAATGATGGAAAAGTTGGAACAATGACAACTACTGAGGGAATACACCCACATAAAGTATGGCAGTTTAAAGAGTACAATAGAGATTTAGATGATATTTGGTGGGATGGGCTCTCAGGTGCATGGCAAAATGCTGTAGCTCCTGTACATCCAGATCCAATTGCAGGTAATCATGGCTGGCATCAAAAAGTTATCATTACAAAAGCTACTGCTGATGAAAAAATCGGTGATATTCATGTAAATTATGAAAATAACTTTAAGGTTTATAAAGCTTGGCAAGGACTTACACGTCCACTTGCAACTGGTGATCAATGGCGACGTCCGTACCATATCAAGCGACCAGTAAAACCAAGTCAAAAAGCTTACAAAGTTGAGATAAAAGACGTTTGACTTGACATTAAAGCCCACTGCAAGTGGTGCTTTAATATAATTCCCCAAAGAGAAAACTTCCTATAAAGGTACTTTATCAAATGAATGATGAACTAAAAAAAGAGCAGATTGCTCGCATAAATATATATGCACTCCTATCAAGACTTACAATGTCTGAAGTTGATGAAGGGTTACTAAAATCAATAGAAGAAGATGAAAATATACTCTCCTTTTTTCCAACATATGCTTCATGGAACAAAAGAGATAAATATGAGAAAAAAGAGTTGATTGAGCAGTATCTCAATGTTGATTTTACTAATCTTTTTTTACTGCACCTTATTCCTTATGAGTCCTTTTACACAAGAGAGGATCAAATGATGGAAACTGGTGGTGATAATCCTGTTCAGGCTATATTCAACGCTTTTGAGTTTAAGGTAGAACTTGATAAGGCTCGTGTAATGGCTGCTGATCATATAGGTATAGAGTTAGAGTTTATGTATGAGTTATGTAAAGCAGAACTTAAGGCTCTTGAAGAGGAAGATCTAGAGGTAGCAAAACAGCTAGCACAACTTCAATACGGTTTTATGAAGGATCATATTATAGAGTGGATGCCAATGTATCTTATAAATGTGAAAAATGAGTCAGGAACAGCATTCTATTTTGATTTAGCTGAGTTTACTTTAGAGTTTATTATGAGTGATTTTCAGTATTTAAATGATTTCAAAGATAAAGAGTATAAATATACAAGATGAGCCTATTAACTTTAGATGTATCAAAATGTGTGCATACATCAAATAAATTTGCAATATGTGAGAAGTGTGTTGAAGCATGTCCTGTAGATACCATTCATATAAAAGAGGGATTGCTCTCTTTTACTCCAAGTGAATGTGTAGGGTGTGGTGGTTGTAATGCAGTATGTCCTACAGAAGCTTATATGTTAGATGATTTTAAGTCGTTAGATTATCTATTTCATTTTTTAGAGAATGATTTAGAACTTATAACCTGTAAAAGTAAACTTCCTTGTATCGCAGCATTGAGTGTTGAGGAGCTTTTAAGTGTCGCTCTTATCTCACCACAGAGTCTTCAAGCTGATATTAGCTCTTGTGAAGAGTGTCCTATTGCTACAAAAAATTTCCAGATTATTCAAGAGCGAATTGAAGAGGTTAACTTTATTTTAGATGCTCTGCAACAGGATAAATCTATCTCTTTGACATCAGCAGAAGTTGCACTTGAAGCTCAAGAGAGTGACATACTCTCAAGACGTAAACTACTCTCAAAAGATGGGTTTAAAAAGGTAGTGAGTATCAAGCAAGAGTTTGAAAATAAGGTAGCATCTAGTGATAAAACACTCAAAATACATAAAGTAACGGGTGCAGATATTGCTAAAATAAAGCAGAAAAATATCCCAGATAGACGTAGTTTGTTGATGATGGCTATGAAAAGGGTAGGGGTTCTTGATATATTTCACACGATAGATATTGCAGATATTAGTTTTATATCCCAAAAGAATTTAGATGAAGAGAGTTGTACTAACTGTCAAATGTGTTATAGAATCTGTCCAACAGGAGCACTCTTCTCTGATGCAAAGGGTTCCGTTATCAACTTTAATCCACTCTCATGTGTGCAGTGTCATAGTTGCCATGATGTGTGTGAGCCAGACTCTTTGAGACTAAGAGAAACTTTTTCACTTGCAAGTTTTTTTGATCCAAAGATTGAGACATTAGTGCGTTTTACAATAAAACGTTGTGAGGAGTGTGGTAATCCTTTCTCTTACCATAGCGGTGAGATCTTATGTCGTAGATGTTTGATTGAAGAGGATGAAGCTAGAGAGTTGTGGGGAATTAAATAATGAGCGAAAATATGCAAAATATTGATACTATGAATGCTAATGATGAGATTAAAAATGAGACAAAACTTTATGGACTTATAGCAGAACATGCAACTACTAATCGTCTTTTTGTGATGCTTAATAAGATTATTAAAAGTGAAGGAAGTGATGCGATGATGATTCCTATGAATATTAGAGAAGATGATTTTTACTTTACACTCTCAAATATAAAAAAATCTCATGTAGATGGAGCTTATATAGCAGCAGAGTATCAAGAGAGTGTAGTTGAGCTCTTAGATGAAGCTGATGAGTTTGTACAAGTTTATAATAAGTGTGACTTTGTTGTACGAAAGGGTGAGCGACTTATTGGTACATACCTAGAAAAGAGAGGCGTTTTAGTGGATGAAGTTTTAGCACGAGAGATATATAAACAGTTTATACAATAAAGGAAAATTATAATGGATATGAAAGATTTAAATGAACTCAGAGGTGAGTTTGAACAGATGCAACAGTCTTGTATGGAGGGTAGTCATGATATGGATACACAAGAGGATTATCCTGACTATCTAAAAGCGATTTATGCTGAGGTAATGCCTCCACAAAAGAGTGGCGTTTATTTCTCAAGATGGGATCTCAAGAGAATGGCAGGGCAATTAGATGAGTCATTTGCTATAGATGTTCGTGAGAGAATGTTTCAAAAATTTATGCAGTGGGTTGCAACACCTGATGATTTTAGAGCTGTTATTGAGCAGTTTAGCAATAATATGGATAGAAAGTGTGAACTTTATAAAGAGTATTCACAAAAGTATCCTGCGACAAAAGAGATTTTTGATGCGAAAATTGATAAAGTAGAGAATGCTAAACGCTACTTTGAAAAAGTATATACTGAGTTTTTTATGGAGCACTAGGAGTTTTTAGAAGTCCACCCCTAGAAGATCCTCTTCAACATCATACTTTGTTGTATCCTTTCTCATAATCGCTATCTTCTTAAGCCAAGAGCTTTACTGTTAAAGTTATAACAAGGAGTGCTCATAAGTATATAAGCTTTATCTTTTTACCTTTTTGAGTAATTTTTTCTTTATGCTCTTAAAATTATGCTCTATATTTTTATAGAGTATATCTTCTAAAAGTTGTACTTCTTTGGTGAAAATATGCTCTTTATGTAGAGTAATTATAGCAAAGAGAAGAGCTTTTGGTGTTGATGCTTGTTTGAAAAGATTATACTCTTTTGACTCTCTTCTTTTTCTTAAAAGAGGTATTTGTATCTTTGCTGTAATGTAACCACATAGAAATATCATAAGATAGATAAAATAGTTTTTGATAGATTCTATATCTATAGCTCTATCTTGAATTGGATACTCTTCATTGTCTAAAAGTTTTGCTGTCTTTATGGCGTTTACGTGTATAGTCTGTTTTGGACTTTTTAGGGTGTAGTATTTCTCTTGTGTTGGAGAGTAAGCTTTTAACTCTAGTTCTGGTATGATAAAATCACTCTTTGCACTCATAGCATAGATATACTCTCTCTTGATAGCATAACCTTTTTTAGTGTTTTTTTTAGAAAGATCATTTACTTCAGAAAAAATAGTTACACCATAAATACTACTTATGGGCTGAAAAGTTTGTTCTTCATACCCCTTACCTTGGAGTGTATATACAATATTTACAGATTCATATTGATTGATATTCTTTTCACTTATCTTGGTATCTAATGTAAAGTCTCCTACTAGATCTACAGTATGAGCCAACTTTTTTATAAGAAGCTTGAGTGGCTTTACTGTGATATGTGTGTCATGTGTTTGAGTGGCAATACTATCATCATGATCATCTACAAAGCTATGGGTAACTGCTTCATCACTTGCAGTACGAATGATGAAGTCAAAATGCACAGATATCTCTTTTTCTCTAAGTCCAAAAAGAAGATAGCTAAATGTTGCACTTGCATGATGCTTTCTCTTATCATCTACCTCTTTATTGAGTAAAATAATTTTGTAATCACTATTTGGCTTTGCTTTTAAAGAGAACATCATATTATCAGTATAATCTTTTTGTTCTGTTTTAAAGGTAATGATGACTGCTTCTTTTGTATAAGCAGATGTTTTGTTCGCATAAAGTTTGTATTTGGCTAACTCTGTTGCATAGGTATAATTGATAAGAAGTAAAAAAAGTATAATAATTCTACCAAGGCTCTTTTTCATCTGTATATCCTTTATTGATTTTTTCATAAGCTTTATAGGTAAATCTATAGTTGGTTTTTCGTTTTTTTGCAGCTTTTTGTTTTTGTATCTTCTCTTTTGGCTTTTTGTTATTTAATGTAGTGCCTCCACTTGAAGAAGAGTTTTTAGAGGAGTTCTTGCTTTTATTGTTTTGAGCTTTCTCTCTCTTATTTTCATCTCTTTGCAACTTCTTCTTTTGGCTATTAGTCTGACTTTGTGGCACTATTTTATCTCTATCTTTTTTGGTCTTTAGATGTAGTTTTTTTAGAAGATTAAGATTATAGAGTGCATCTGTATCTTCATGTAGAGCAAGGGCATAGATATAGTATCTCTTAGCTTTGTCGTATCTTTTAAGTTTTACTGCTGTATTGCCTAGGTTATAGTAGATTTTGTATTTAAGATTTTTATCTTGTGTTCTAATCTGTGTATAGTATTTCATTGCCTTTTTATAAGCACCAGCTTTATAATAAGCAGTGGCAATATTATAATAACTTTTTGGAGAGGGTGCAATTTTTGTAAATATAGTAGCAGACTTCTTAAAATGTTTAGTACTATATGCATGTGATGCCTCTATGAGATAATAAAAGTCTAAGGATCCTGCTTTGCTAGGGAGGGGAGAGAGTAGCAGTAGAGGTAGTAAGAGAAAGAACTTTTGTCCAAACTTTGTAACAGCGAAAAAGAAGAACAAGATACTAAAAAGTAGAGGGATAAAAAAGAGTTCTTTGTATGTTTTGACTTCTATGGTCTCTTTTTTTGTTTGTTCTGTTTGTAAATCATTTGAAAGGGTTGTAATATCATCGAGTGTGTTGAGATGATAGTACTTTCCTCTATTTATACTTGCTAAGTCTTTTAGCATAGGATTTATTTTTGAGATGACAATAGAATCGTTTGTGTTCTTAATATATTTGCCATCTTTTTTAAGGGCTGCACCTTTTATAGTAGCAGTAGCAACTATATAAGGAGTTATACTGTTTTTTTTAGCAATAAGAGCAACTGTTTGTAGATCGTGCTCATCACCACCATCACTAAAAATAATGAGTTTTTTTTGTTTCATAGGAAGTTTTGCAACTGTAGTGAAAAGATTTTTAAGATTTGTACCTTTTGTTAAAATATATTTAGGATTAAGTGCATCTAATGCCATGATACTTATTTTATAATCAGTAGTTGGCGGTGAGATGAGCAGGGTAGAAGAGGTAAAAGCAAAGAGGGTAAATCTATCTTTTGGATCTGATCGTATTAGTCTCTTAATAGCCTCTTTTGCAAGAGTATATCTTGTTGGTTTGATGTCATTTGCTTGCATAGAAAAAGAGACATCTAGTGCTATGATGTAATCGTGAGAGTTAAAATTTTTTTTGACATAAGCATTCTCATAAACAGGTCTTGCAATGGCTAAAAACATAAAAAGGAGACTCAGATAGAGAAGTTTTATTTGTTTAGCAGCTGTTGTATGTTTTTTGTAGAGATAATAGAGTGGAATAATTCCAAAAAGAATCCATATATTGAGGAGTGTCATTTAGCTTCTCCTCTTTGCAAGAAGATAGAGAAGTAGTAAAATTGCAAGAGTTAGTGGATAATAGTAGAGCATATATTTGTTGAGATAGTTTTGTGAACGTATGTGGCTTGGTTCAAGTCTATCTAGCTTCTCGTAAACCTCCTTAAGTGTTGCTGCATCTTCTGCCAAAAAGGCAACGCCGTTGGTCTCTTTTGCTATCTTTTGTAGAAGTTTAACATCATAATCACTTGTTTTACCTAAGCCAATTGTATAGATTTTGACATGCAGTTTTTTAGCAAGTGTAACTGCATCTGTGATCTTTGTGCTACCGCTATTTTGGTAACCGTCGGTGATGAGAATGATAACTCTGTTTTTTGCTTTTGATCGTTCTAACATCTCTAAAGAGCGAGCTAACCCATCACCAATAGCAGTAGAATCTCCAACCATACCAACTTCTAAAAAATCAAGCATATACTCTAAAGAGTGCATATCATAGGTGATTGGTACAGGACTAAAAGCATAAGAGCCAAAGACAACAACACCAACATTATCATCAAATCTTGTTGTGACAAATGTTTTTATAAGTGAGAGTAAAATAGTAAACTTTGATTGTTGTCTGTTTTGTGTAGAGTATCCACTCTCATCCATAGAACCACTTGTGTCAAGTGTAAAAACTACATTACGTCCTTTTCTCTCTTGTGAACTCTTAGAGTCATAAGAGATAGGCGAAGCAAGAGATGTAATAAGAAGTGCTAGGATAACAGAATAAAGGAGTTTATCCTTATTAAAAAACTCTGTTTTTTTATTAAAGAGGTGAATATGTGGAAATATTATAGTTTTTATAGTTAACGGACATTTATAGATACAGATAATGAGTAGGAGTAAAATGAAAGGGAAGAGATACTCAAACTCGAAGTGTTGCATCTTATTGTATGCCTGCCCAAAGCATTCGTAGCCAAAGACCAAAACTACTTGTATAGCCTACTTCACTAAAAACTAATTTTTTCTTTTTATCGTAGATGAAAGTAGTTGGAAAATTAGTAATATTAAGTTTTTTAGAGAGGCTACTATTTTTGTCATTAATAACCTTAAAAGTAAAGCCCCTCTTGTTTAAATAGTTCTGAATTTCATAATCAGTTCCAGAGTTTACAGCAATGGTGATAACATTATAGTAGTGAGAGAGCCTCTCTATATTATCTGCCTCTGCCTGACAAATAGGACACCAAGTTGCCCATATATGAACAAGTAGTGGTTTGTCTGTTTCTACTACATAGTGAGATGTATCTATAAGTTTATGTGTTGAGAGTATGAGTCTCTCTTTGTTGAGTGATTGTGATTTGTAGAGACTGATGATATTTGTAGTTAATATTATGAAGATAAAGAGAAAAAAAATCTCTTTACTATAGTGTTTGATCTTGGTTAGCAAATATTTTCCTAGTAGTTTTATATAAATATTATAGTATCTAATAGGAAATAAAAAAATGTATGTTGTAGAATTTATCTTATAATAGTGATTATAAACAGAGTAAAAAAGGGGGAAGGAGAGAGAGTAAAAACTACTCTATCTCTGCATCAATAACGTCTTCATCTTCCTTCTTTTTCTTTGCATCTGCTTCAGCTTTTGCTGGATCTTGTTCCTTTTTGTACATCTCCTCTGCCATCTTGTGTGCAGCTTCTGTAAGAGTTTTTACTCTCTCTTGGATTTGCTCTTTTGTAGCAGATTCATCCTTAAGTGTCTCTTTTAGATCTGTTACAGCAGTTTCTATTTTAGCCTTCTCTTCTGCATCAAGGTTCTCACCCATCTCCTCTACAGATTTTTCAGTTTGAACGATGAGTGCATCAGCTTGATTTTTAAGATCAACCAGTGCTTTTCTCTCTTCATCAGCGGCTTTGTTCTCTTCTGCATCTTGAACCATTTTGTTGATCTCTTCTTCACTTAATCCTGATGATCCAGAAATAGTGATAGATTGTGATTTTCCAGTACCTTTGTCAGTTGAGCTAACAGTTAAAATACCATTTGCATCTATATCAAATGTTACTTCTATTTGAGGTACACCACGTGGTGCTGCTGGAATGTCTCCAAGCTCAAAAAGTCCAAGAGATTTGTTATCTTTAGCAAACTCACGCTCACCTTGAACAACTGAGATACTTACTGCTGGTTGGTTATCTTCTGCTGTTGAGAATACTTGAGATTTTTTAACTGGAATGGTTGTACCTTTTTCAATGATTTTTGTAGCAACACCACCTAAAGTCTCAATTCCAAGCGATAATGGAGTAACATCAAGAAGAAGAACATCTTTAACATCTCCTCTTAAAACACCACCTTGAATAGCCGCACCAGCAGCAACAACTTCATCAGGATTTACACCTTTGTTAAGCTCTTTTCCACCGAAGAATTTACTTACAGCCTCTTGAGCAGCTGGCACACGAGTAGAACCACCGACCATAATGATCTCTTTGATCTCGTTGGTATCTAAGTCAGCTTCACTCATAGCTGTTTTGATGTGTTCAATTGTCTCATCTATAAGAGAATCAATCATACCCTCAAATTTCGCACGAGTAAGTTTTACTACTAAGTGTTGTGGTCCAGCTTCTGTCATTGTAATAAATGGTAAGTTAATCTCAGTCTCTGTTGCACTAGAAAGCTCTTTTTTTGCATTTTCAGCTGCATCTTTTAGACGTTGTAGAGCCATTTTGTCATTTTTTAGCTCAATACCGTGACTTGATTTAAACTCATCATTTAAGAAGTCAACGATTTTGTTATCAAAGTCATCACCACCAAGAAATGCATTACCATCTGTTGAGAGAACTTCAAAAGTGCCATCAGAGATCTCAAGAGTTGTTACATCAAATGTACCACCACCAAGATCATAAACAAGTACATTCTCTTCAGATTTGCTCTCTAAACCATAAGCGAGTGCCGATGCAGTTGGTTCATTGATAATACGCAGAACATTTAACCCTGCAATCGTACCAGCATCCTTTGTCGCTTTACGTTGGCTATCATTGAAGTAAGCAGGAACTGTAATAACAGCATCTGTAACTTTCCCACCAATGTATGCCTCAGCATCTTCTTTAAGTTTTGTGAGGATTTTTGCAGAAATCTCTTGTGGAGTATATACTTTACCAGCGACATCAACACAAGCAGCACCATCTCTATCTACTATCTTGTATGTTACCTTATCGTGAGCAGCTTTTGCATTCTCCTCATTCATCATAAGCCCCATAATTCTCTTTATAGAGGAGATAGTCTTTTCAGGATTTGTAATCGCTTGGCGTTTGGCAGGGTCACCAACAAGAACTTCACCTTTATCTGTAAATGCAACTATTGATGGGGTAGTATTTTTCCCCTCTGCATTAGGGATAATTTTTGCTTCCCCACCCTCATAAACTGCTACACAACTGTTTGTTGTTCCTAAATCTATTCCAATTACTTTACTCATTTTAGTTTCCTTAATTTATTTTTTTATAGATATTGTTTTTTAAAACAGTGAAAGTATATTATGTTTTAAAAAAAAGTTTTGCCACTTAAGTGGCACAAGGCGAAATCAATTCGCTACTATTACCATCGCTTCACGGAGTGGGCGATTTTTGTATTTATATCCAGTTTGAAAAGTCTGTACTATTTGCCCAGACTCTACCTCTTCACTATCAACTGTTTGGACTGCATTGTGAATATTTGGGTCAAATGGCTCATCATGTGCGACCATGGTAACACCATGTTTATCTAGTTGTGTGAGAAATTGCTTGTGTGTAAGCTCAATTCCCTCTTTGAGTTTATCAAAGAGTTCAGCTTTATCGCCATCTGTTTCAACTGACTTCATAGCACCATCAAGCGCATCCATTACTGGAATCATATCTTTAGCAAATTTTTCGTTTGCATACTCAACGGCAGTATATTTCTCACGTTCTAGTCTTTTTTTGATATTATCAAAATCAGCATGAACACGAGCATATTTATCTTTGAGTTCAGCGAGTTCAGTTTGGAGTGACTCAAACTCATTTTCAACAGTTACTGTTTCTACTTCTGCTTCATCAGTAACTACTTCTTGCTCTTTTTCTTCTACTATCTCTTCCTCTTTTTGGAGGTTTTCATCTTGTAATTTTTCTTTAGACATAATAGTTGGATGACTCCTTTTTATTAAAGTTGATAGTATTATACATATTGAGTGTAACAATGTCAAGTAATAGTTTAGTCAAAAAAATAAATAAAGTTTAGTCTATCTCTATCAACTATAACTGTTTATTGGCTACATCAGAGAGGGTGAGGCAGAAAAGTACCTTTTTATTATGCTTTTGAAGAAGAGCAATAGCTTGAGAAAGAGTACTTCCTGTGGTAACAATATCATCAATAAGGATGAGTTCCTCTTCCTTAAACTCTCTATATATAAAATTTCTTGGGTTGTTGAGTCGAAATGCTCTATTTTTTCCAGAATAGGAAGTAGTATTTTTAGCACGAAGTTTTGCAAAGTAGGGTTTAATCAGTCTTGATTTAAGACTTTTAGCAAGTATGGCAGTGTGTGAATAGCCACTCTTTGGTGTATCATCTATGGGCAAGAGTGCTACTCTCCTCTCATAATCAAAAGAGTCTCCAAAGAGTTTGAGAGAGTTCTTTGCTAAAATTTTGTAAATATAAAAACCTATGTCAGTATGTTTCGTGTATAGGAGCTCTTTGATCTCTTCATATTTATAAAAAGAGAAGAGAGTTATACCATTTTCTAGTTGGCGTTTATAGAGGGAGGGTTTAAGAAATTTTGTTTGGCATGATTTGCAGATATGTGTAAGAGAGAGACTCTCACACAGTAAACATCGCATAGTAGTGAATTAATCCATTTTTAGAACAGACATAAAAGCCTCTTGTGGTAACTGTACTTTACCAATAGACTTCATTCTTTTCTTACCCGCTTTTTGCTTCTCTAAGAGTTTACGTTTACGAGTAATATCTCCACCGTAACACTTAGCAGTAACATTTTTACCCATAGACTTCACAGTTTCACGAGCTATAATTTGGCTTCCTAAAGATGCTTGAACAGCAACTTCAAAGAGTTGTCTAGGAATAAGCTCTTTCATATTTTTAACAAGAACACGACCACGAGGAAGTGCTTGGTTGCGAGGGACTACAACACTAAGAGCATCCACAGCCTCTCCAGCGACCTTGATGTCAAGCTTGACAAGGTCACCTGTTTTAAAGTCGATAGGCTCATAATCAAAAGAAGCATAGCCCTTAGAAATAGACTTGAGTGTATCATAAAAATCCATAACAATTTCATTCATAGGGATCTCATACTCTAGCATTACACGATCTTCATTAAGGTAAGTCATTTTAGTTTGATTTCCGCGTTTAGAGACTAAAAGAGTAATGATATTTCCAAGATACTCAGCTGGTGTTATGACAGTAGCACGAACATAAGGTTCTTCTATGTGATCTATCTTTTGGATCTCTGGAAGTTGTGAAGGGTTTTGCACCTCTATCATATCACCATTTGTAAGATAGACATTGTAGATAACTGAAGGAGCTGATGCGATAAGATCGAGGTTATATTCACGTTCTAATCGCTCTTTGATCACTTCCATGTGAAGCATTCCAAGAAAACCAACACGAAAACCAAAGCCCAATGCTACAGATGTTTCAGGCTCAAAAGAGAGTGAAGAGTCATTTAAACGAAGCTTGTCAAGTGCATCACGAAGATCTTCAAATTTATCAGTATCTATTGGGTAGATTCCAGCAAATACAAAAGGTTTTGCAGGTTCATAGTCTCCAACAGGCTCGGCAGTAGGGTTTTTAGCATCAGTGATAGTATCCCCAACATTGATAACAGCAACCTCTTTAAGACCAAGAACAACGATGCCAATCTCACCAGAATTGATGGCGTTTGTTTTTATTTTTTTCATAGGGTGTGGATACATAAGATCCAATACATGATGCTCTTCACCACTACTCATAAGTTTGATATTTTGTCCTTTTTTGACCTCACCATCAAAAACACGAACAAGGGCAAGTGCTCCAAGGTAAGTATCAAACCATGAGTCATAGATGATCGCTTTTGTAGTCTTTTGTGGATTACCAACAGGTGCAGGAATACGATCAACGATAGAGTCTATAAGTTCTCGGATTCCTATTCCAGACTTTGCAGAGACTAAGCAAGCATCAGTAGCATCAATGCCTATAGCCTCTTCGATCTCCTCAGCAACACGTTCAGGCTCAGCAGCAGGAAGGTCTATCTTATTAATAACAGGAATAAGTTCAAGATCATTATCTAATGCCAAGTAAACATTTGCAATAGTTTGAGCTTCAACACCTTGAGCTGCATCTACAATGAGCAGTGCACCATCAGAAGATGCAAGAGACTTGCTCACTTCATAAGAGAAGTCAACATGTCCTGGTGTGTCTATAAGGTTGAGTATATAGTGCTGTCCATCTTTTACATAGTCAAGTCTAACTGATTGGGCTTTGATGGTAATACCACGCTCTTGCTCGATCTCCATAGTATCCATCATCTGTGTACTCATTTCACGTTCAGTTACTGAACCACACTCTTGAATGATACGATCAGCTAAGGTACTTTTCCCATGATCAATATGCGCGATAATAGAGAAGTTTCTAATATTTTCCAATTATATTCCTAAAATAGAATTTTTACCTCAAAAGAGGTTAGTTTAGTCGTTTTAGCGACATTATAGAAGTAAAAGGGATGAGAGCCTTTTACCAGACTATTAAGCAAAAAGACCATTAACACTCTCATTATGGTAAACGCGACGGATGACCTCTGCAAAGAGTGGTGCAACAGTGAGAACTTTTATCTTTTTATGCTCTTTTGTCTCTAGTGTATTTGTGATGATAAGCTCATCTAGTTCACCATTATCTAAGTTTTCGTAAGCTTTTCCACTTAGTACACCGTGAGTAGCACATGCCATTACCGAAGTTGCACCTTTATCTTTTAGTGCAGTAGCAGCTTTGACCATAGTTCCAGCAGTATCTACCATATCATCAATCATAATAACATCATAGCCATCCACATCACCGATAATACCCATTACCTCTGATTCATTTGCTTTTTCACGGCGTTTATCAACGATAACCATATCAAGACCCATACGTTTTGCAAAGTAGCGAGCGCGTGCAACACCACCGATATCTGGAGAAGCAATGATAGGGTTCTTGAGATTTTTAGATTTGATATACTGCTCAAATGTTACTGAACCATAAAGATTATCAACTGGAATATCAAAAAAACCTTGAATCTGTCCAGCATGAAGATCTATAGTGACTACACGATCAATACCTGCTGTCTCATAAAGATTTGCTACAAGTTTTGCAGTAATAGGTACACGAGGAGCTGCTTTACGATCTTGACGAGCATAACCGTAGTAAGGAACAACTGCTGTAATGCTTGAAGCAGAAGAGCGCTTAAGTGCATCTGTCATAATAAGAAGTTCCATTAAGTTGTCGTTTGATGGAGCACCTGTACTTTGAATGATAAATACATCACGTCCACGAACTGACTCAGTGATTTGTACAGAGATCTCACCATCACTAAACTTTTTTACATCAGCATTTCCAAGTGGAATATCTAGGACACTACAAATCTCTTGTGCAAATTCAATGCTGGCACTTCCAGCAAATACTTTATAACCGCGCATGGTAATTCCTTATAAATAATTACTGCGATTATACAAAAAATGTGCTGAGTAGTTGTTAAAAGCAGGAGATTTTTTAAAGTAGTTTTTGCATACGAATAAAAGTAGAGAGGAGTATAGCACTTTTATCAATGTTTGCACTTTTCATTTTGAGTTCACTTGTTAGCAGAAGTTCATGGAGTTTTGTATAAATAGCTGGTTTTATTTTGATGGACTGAGCAGCTTTATCATTGACAACATGTGGTGGAGCAGGGTAGCCAAGGATTTCAAGAGCATTTGGAGTACCGTTTACTCGGATGTAGATGTTAAACATATAAAGCTGTGTAATGTATGTTGTTGTTGCTGTAAGAATGCGTATTTCATCTTCACCATGTTCTATTATAGAAGCGAGATCCTCCTTAAAGTCTTTTTTGTTAAGAAGTTTGAGTATAAAGTTATCTAAGCTGATTTCACCTAAACCATAGACAAGGGCATCGACATCCTTTGTTGTGATGGCTCTATCGTAAATGCGAAACTTCTCTATCTCATTGCATGCGAGTGCTACATCTCCATTATGAGTGCTAAGAAGATGGGCTATAGTATATTTGTCTATAGTAACTTTTTTTTCTTGTGCAACTTGAAGGATAATATTTTGTGCCTCAAAATCTGTAGGATTGAAAAAACGTACTGCCATCGCTTTGGTCTTAGCAAAGGTTTTTTTATTGTTGTAAGTTTTGTGATCAGTTCCATAGTAGGCATAGATGAAGATATTATCAGGATTTTTTTCACACAATTCAAGGAGTATATCTAACTCTTTTTTTGGTACTTTTTTTGTGCTTTTGATGATGAGAATATTTCTATCACCAAAGAGAGAACCTTGAGAAAGATGTGCTTTTGCAGAGTTAAAGTCATACTCATCGTGATAAAATGCGATGATGTTGGCATCTTCTATATTACTCATCATAGTTGTGTACATATCTATGAGAAAACTACTCTCCCCAAAAAAGATAAAGGAGTTACTGATTTTTCCACTTCGTATAGCATTATCTAATTCGTTCTTGTACATCTTACTTGCTCACTACTATAGCCGAGATTTTTGCATGAGGAATATCTACAGACTCTATGCGTAGGATAACATCTTCAAAGAGTGCTATATTACAATCAGAGTTTATAAAAACACGGGCACCAGAGAGAGTGTCATGTATTTCTGCTTTTATTTCTACTTCTGTAGAGGTAATTCTAGCTTTAAACTCTTTGCCTAGATTTTGCTCAGCCCATCTTGCATATTTTCTTGCTTTAAACTCTGTCTCTATTTTACTAGCCTCTCTCTCTTTCTCACTTATTGCCATAGAGAGAGCTTCTATGTTACGAAGGATATAAGAGCTCTCTTTTGTGTCATCTATGTTTATAGCTTTGAGTAAACGGTGTACAATAAGATCAGAGTATCTTCGAATAGGAGAAGTAAAGTGCGTATATTTCTCAAACCCTAGTCCAAAGTGTCCAGAGTTTAGTGGTGCATATCTTGCTTGCATCTGTGATTGGATGATAAGGGTGTCAACTTCTGATTCTAATCCCATCTTTTTTGCCTGTTCTTGGATATTTTTTATAGTCTCTTTTGTAGAGTTTTTTATCTCTATTTGCATCCCTATCCCAGCGAGTTCTTGGTAGAGAATTTGGAGTTTGTTTTGACTTGGTTGCTCATGAACTCTAAAGAGCCCATGTTCATATTGGGATGCTGCCTCTTTGTTCGCTAAGAGCATACACTCCTCTATGAGTGAATGAGACGCTGTCTCTTCTGCTTCTGTAGTAGAGATGAGGTTTGAGTTTTTATCTATTTTCATATCTATCTCAACTGATCGGAAGTCATAACCCATTTTAAGGCGTTTGATCTTTAGAGCATTAGTCACAAAACGCAGTTGAGTCAAGGAGTCAAATATCCTCTTTTCATCACAATTTTGTGCTTGGAGTTTTCCCTCAAAATAGGCATCTATCTCTTCATAGTTAAAACGGCGTTTGGAGTGAATAACTGCTTCATAAATCTTTGAACTTGTTACTTCTAAAGTTTTAAGATTTAGTTTCATCTCAAAAACATAAGCGAGTCTATCTACATGAGGTTGTAGGGAGCAGAGTGTCTCACTCAGTTGCCTTGGTAGCATTGGGATAGATCGGTGAGGAAGATAGATGGAGAAACTTCTATAAATAGCTTCATTATCTAGTGCTCCAAAAGGTTTCACGTATTCACTTACATCTGCGATGGCTACATAAAGTGTAGAGTTCTTATTATCCCAGTAGATAGCATCATCATAATCTTTTGCAGTAACAGGATCTATTGTACAAAAGTCTAAATCTCTTAGATCTTTACGCTTAGGGTAATTATTGGCGTTTACTAGAGGAAAAGAGTTGGCTATATTTAAAACATCTTCTTCAAACTCATCGTGTTTGTTGAACTGTGCGAGTACTATTTTTTCATCTACAAGTGGGTCGTCAATATTACCCAAGTACTCAAGCACCTTATTCTTTTGGTTATCAATCTTGAAAATATCACCAGTTTTATACTTTGCCAACTCTTTAGCAGTAAATTTAGCATTTATTGGAAACTTAGTTTTAAGATCAACAAGTGACTTGCAGTTCTCTGTAAATACTATATAAGCTATACTATAGCTCTGCTCTCGACCTACTATTTCAGAGATTTTTGCTGAAGGAGTACCACGTTTACCTAAAAGACGTTGTGCAATGATTAGGTCACCCTCGCTCGCACTACCTAACTCCTCTATAAAGAAATCACGAACATTTTCACCGATAACATGTAGATAGGCAGTCCCTTTTTGTATAACTCCTAAAGTTCCAGCACGGTACTTTGAATTAAATGCATAAAGAGAGTCTTTTTTTGTGAGGTATTTTTTCATAAGCCACTGATCAACTATCTTTGCTTCATCAGGAGTGATATCTTGCTCATTCGCACCAAGTGTGAGTCTAATAAGTAGAGATTTCAAGTTATTAGTCGTTGGCTTTTAAAGCAATTTCAAAGCTTTCAAGATCTAAAGAGTACTTTGCAATAAGCTCTTTAGCCGCAGCTACACTGGCTTTAGTCATAACGCCATCAAGAGTAACAGTAGTACGTACTGCATGAAGAATCTCTGCTGTTAAGAGTGGATCTTGTTCTAAAATTTTTATCATATTGAAACTACTATTTTGATCGTGATATATAGCTTCAATTCGCATAGCAGATTCTGGAAGAGGAGGGAGCTGTTTTATCCTTATTAACATCTCTTCAGTCATGTAAAGTCCCTTTTTCAAAATAAATCTGTCTTTATAATTATAGTCATATGAGATAAATTCAGACTGAATATTTACAAAAAAACTTATATAAGAGCCACTTGCAAATTCAAGCCTATACAAGTAATTAATCTCCCTTATCCAAATTTTACTAAATTACTATAAATTCGCCATTTTCACTCCGAGCTTTATGTTTTTCTTTTGGTACTCATTTTTATCCCTCGCTTATATTGTTCTTATTTTATCATTTGAAATAAGAGTGTTGCATTAAGTGGTTTGTTCTTCTGGGGACATTATACTAAAAAAAGGCTTTGTGTATCTTTTTGTTGTTATTGATACATATCAAACTAATGTAAAATGCAATAGGTTAAAATGCTAATAAAAAAAGGTCATATTATGAAATATCTCTTTTTGCTAGTAGCACTTATTCTCATCCTCTTCTC
>JAICBP010000081.1:0-103121 GCA_021766785.1 Sulfurimonas sp. endosymbiont of Alviniconcha boucheti | reverse complement strand
GATGTAAATGATACAGATCCATCTGATAATAATCTTGCACCACTTCCTGCTCATTTAGTCATTACAGATGCAAACTTAAACTTTGAAATAGTAAGCACATATGATGATTCGTATAACCCTACTGTTAATATTCAGGGGAAAATAGATATGTTGAAGAGACTTAAAGGTGTGGTAATAAAAGTACCATATAGTGTTACAGATTCAGACGTATATTTACCAGCGTTTAGCAGCACCTTTACTATAGCAAGTAGTAGTACTCAAGATATGGAGAGGGGAATAGTCGCTTCTTTTGAATGGCCAGCACAAATGCTTCTTGTAGGAAATGGTACATTTGATGCCTTTATTACTATAAATGATAATGCAGGAAATGGTGATCATATTTTCAATGCAAAGAAGCTAGATATAGATGATAATACAACTGGATTTGTAGCCGCTTCATTTAAATATGCATTAGATAGTGTCGGTAATCAAGGAACAATGAAGATAAAAGTAATTCCAGGAATACCAGATAGAAACTTCTATGTACAAACACATGGTGCGTATGAGCATAAATTTGTTTACTTACCAGTAATAAATCCTACAACAGGAAGAACATGGCTAAATAATAACTTAGGTGCTGAATATGCAGATGTAAGCAACCCACATGGCAACTATAATAAAAAACAACAAGCAACTTCAATGAATGACTACTTAGCTTATGGTTCACTCTTTCAATGGGGAAGAGAGGCAGATGGGCATGAACTAATCAACTGGAGTAGTGCTACTGCAGGAACAGGAAAATATGGTTCAACAACTACTAGAGCTAATAACCCAGATGATTCACTCTTTATAAAGAATAGTTCTTCTCCCTATGACTGGAGAGTAACCAAAGATGATACTCTTTGGGCAAGTGAATCGAGTCTAAATAATGTCTGTCCAGTAGGATATAGATTACCACTTAATCCAAATGGAGCTAATGATGCTGTCAATGAGTGGTATCAAGAGACACAAACATGGAGTTCTAAAGATGCATCTAGTGCCTTTAATAGTGTTTTAAAAATGTCAATTCCTGGCTATCGTAATTATTCTAATAGTAAGTTCATGAAGGTAGGACTTGAGGCTTGTTATTGGACTGGATCAGCGATTCAGACATCTGCTCATAGTATGGATTTATACCAACATCTTATCTATCCCAATGAAAAAAGTTCAAGAGCATACGGCTTTTCAGTTCGCTGTATAAAAGATCAAACGCCAGCAGAGAAAACAGAGCATCTTCTCTTAGTGATAGGTAGGGAACATAGCAGTCATAAGTCAACTATCACAGTTTCACAACTAAAAACTATTGCTCCAGCACTGAATAATATAAAAGAAGCTAATGAAAAGTGGTATCAAAGTTATATAGAAGGAAGTGATAGTAATATTAGTTCCCCCGCTACAAGAGAAGAGATACAGAGCATGATAGATGAAGTAAATAGTTTTAACTTATCTGATAATGCTATACTAGATAGAAACTTTTATAAAAAAACAAATGGAAAATTTGAACATAGATTTGCCTATCTACCAGTAACAAATGATGCTACTGGAAGAACATGGTTAAATAATAACCTTGGTGCTGAGTACTCAAATGTAAATAGTAGTAATTATAAACTCTCACAACAAGCAACTGCAAGTGATGACTACCTTGCTTATGGTTCACTCTTTCAGTGGGGAAGAAAAGCAGATGGGCATGAACTAATCAACTGGAGTTCTGCTACAACAGGAATGCCAGAGTATAATGCAACATCTATACAAGCTGATAATCCATCTAACTCACTCTTTATTATAGGGAGAGGTACGAACGACTATGACTGGAGAGTAACCAGAGATGATACCCTCTGGGCAAGTGAATCAAGTCAAAATAATGTCTGTCCAGTAGGATACAGATTACCACTCAACCCTAATATAGCAAGTGATGGTGAAAATGAGTGGTATCAAGAGACACAAACATGGAGAACAAAAGGTCCATTAGGTGCTTATAGAAGTGTTCTAAAGTTACCAGTTTCTGGACATCGTAACCGAGAAGATAATGGTAATATAATACGTATGAGAATTATAGCTGGTTACTGGACTGGATCAGCTATTAAAATACCTGCTTATAGTATATTTTTTAATCGCAATTATAATGTAAATCTCAATAAAAATGCTTCAAAAGAATATGGCCTTAATGTTCGCTGTATAAAAGATCAAACGCCAGCAGAGAAAACAGCTAGTATTCTCTTAGAGATAGGCAATGAACACAGTCGTGGTAAATCAACTATAACAATTGCACAACTAAAAGCTATCACTCCAGCACTTGATAATATAGATAAAGCTAATGAAAAGTGGTATCAAAACTATATAGAAGGTAGTGATACTAAGCTTAACAGACCTGCTAGAAGAGAAGAGGTTCAGAGTATAATAGATGATGTGAATAGTTTTAACCTACCTGATAATGCTATATTAGATAGAAACTTTTATAAAAAAACAAATGGAAAATTTGAACATAGATTTGCCTATCTACCGGTGATAAACGGTACTACTGGAAGAACATGGCTAAATAATAACCTTGGTGCTGAGTACTCAAATGTAGATAGTAATAATTATGAACTATCACAACAAGCAACTGCAAGTAATGACTATAAAGCTTACGGTTCACTTTTTCAATGGGGAAGAAAAGCAGATGGTTATGAATTAATAAATTGGATAAGTGGTACAAATGGATATGGAAGGTATAGTGCAATAGTTAATAATCCATCGTATTCAATTTTTACTATAATGCAAAATGATCCATTTGACTGGAGAACAAAGCAACATGAATGGGGAATAGAAGGAAATGTTACCCTATGGGCAAGTGAATCGAGTTCAAATAATGTTTGTCCAGAAGGATACAGATTACCACTTAATCCAAATGGAACTAATGATGGTGAAAATGAGTTCTATCAAGAGATACTAACATGGAGATCTAAAGACCAAACTGGTGCTTTAAACAGTGTTTTAAAAATGCCAAATTCTGGTTATCGTGACCACTATGCTGCTATAACAATGAGCATTGGAATTGACGCTAGGTATTGGACAGGTGTAGCTGATAGATCAAATGCTCAGAGTATGGAATTTGATCAAGACACTCTATATCTTAATAAACTTAGACCAACAGCAGATGGCTATTCAGTTCGATGTATAAAAGATCAAACGCCAGCAGAGAGAAGCGCGAGTATACTCTTAGAGATTAGTAATGAACATAACAGTGGCAAATCAGTTATAACAATTGCACAACTAGAAGCTATTACTCCAGCACTTGAAAATATAGATGATGATAATGAAAATATCTATCAATTCTGTATAGCAAATTCACCTACTATCTTTAGCTCATCTGTTACGAGAGATGATGTACAAAATATGATAAATTTTGTCAATACCTCAATGAGTAATTCATCAGCAACTCTTAGAAGCATAGGAATGCAACACCGTGATGGTAGCTCAGATATAACAGCTTCACAACTAAAAGCTATCTCTATACTTAATAATATACAAGATGATAATGAAAAGTGGTATCAAAGCTATATAGAAGGTAGTGATACTAAGATAAGCTCACCTGCTACAATAAAAGAATTACAGAGTATGATAGATGAAGTAAATGGTTTTAATCTACCTGCAAATGCTATATTAGATAGAAAATTTTACAAAAAAACAAATGAGGAGTTTGAACATAGGTTTGTCTATCTTCCAGTAAAAAATACCACTACAGGTAAAACATGGTTAAATAATAACCTTGGTGCAGAGTATGCAAATATAAATAATCCACGTAATAATTATAACCCATCACAACAAGCAAAAACAAGTAATGACTACTTAGCTTATGGTTCACTCTTTCAGTGGGGAAGAGCGGCAGATGGACATGAGCTAATTACTTGGTTTGAGAATAAGAGAGGAAGAACAAAATATGCTTTAACAGAACGTAGAGCTGATCATCCAAGAACTCCAGCATTTATTATAGTATCTGATTATCCAAATGACTGGAGAGAAAATACTCGAGATGAACTCTGGCCTTTATATTCTTTTTGGGAAAGTGAATCAAGCCAAAATAATGTTTGTCCAGTAGGATACAGACTACCACTCAATCCAAATTACGCTAATGATAGTGCAAATGAGTTTTACCAAGAGATACAAACATGGACACAAGAAAATGGTGTAGGTGCATTAAACAGCGTTTTAAAGTTGTCTCTAGCTGGTAACCGTCAAGGCTCAACAGGTTGGTTAGATAAGAGTTCGACTTACGGTTTTTATTGGACTGGTTCTCGTTACGATTTTTATGCACTTGATATGTTTCTTACTCCGGCTAATGTATTCCCAAATTATCACGATGATAGAGCAAATGGATTTTCCGTTCGCTGTATAAAAGATTAACTATCATGTCTCTAGATGTCAAAAGTAATTCTAACTTTGGTTGAAGTAAACTTATATAGAACTAAAAAAAGGCTTTGTGTATCTTTTTGTTGTTATTGATACATATCAAACTAATGTAAAATGCAATAGGTTAAAATGCTAACAAAAAAAGGTCATATTATGAAATATCTCTTTTTGCTAGTAGCACTTATTCTCATCCTCTTCTCCTTTAATGAATATAATAAAGAGAGTGTTAGTACACAACCAGCAGAGGTACATTGGGATAGAGATATGTGTGCACGTTGTGCTATGGTTATTAGTGATAGAAGTAACACCACACAGGTTATCAATCCACAAAATGGTAAAGTTTATATATTTGATGATATAGGATGTATGGTACTATGGCTTGATAAGCAGAACATTCAGTGGAGAGACAAAGCAGTTATATGGATTACTGATGTTAAAACAGGTAAGTGGATAGACGCAAATAAAGCATTTTATGATACAAACAATATTACACCTATGGCCTATGGATACTCAGCACATAAATCTAGAGATGATATTGCTGCAGATGAAGAGATTATAGATTTTAATGAAGTTATCTCAAGGGTTAGAAAGAAAGGAAGATAGGTTTTTTATCTTCCATAATAAGATTTGGTTCAATAAATGGTGCAAGATTAGATAAAAAATTTAGCAGTGTCATTATTGGACTCGCATAAAAAAATTTTACCTTATGGTTATAGTGCCACAGTTGATCTGCATATTGATATACATGAAAGGGTTTATCTCCTATGCCATCACCATTCCTATCAAAACCTATATATTTATCCCAGTAGTTATACTCCACCGTATTTGAGGGATCAAAGTTTTTTCCAGTATCTTTGACAATATCATCTATATTAGAAAATATTTTGTTATTTGTAATTGTATTATTTTTTATAGAGGCATGAAAGTGAAGAGCCTCTCCATTATATGAAATTTCATTCCCAATAATATATCGTTTCATCTCCTTTCCTTTCTCATCTCCTTGTATATAGAGTGCTTTTGCATTAAAACTGATACGATTATCCTGAAATATAAAATTTGCAACATTTCCTATCATTACAGCTATGCCAGCTGCTCCATTTGAACTGAGAATTTCATTACCTATTACTTGTGTATTTTTTGTACCCATAAACATCATTGCCACAGAATTATATTTATAGATATTTTCCTTAAAAATATTATTTTGACTTAAAGAGAGATGTGTTGCAAATCTATTCCCAATAAATCTATTATTTTGAAAAAGATTATAATTTGAATAGTTTAATGTTACATCTCTAACATTCTCAATTGTATTATCTTCAACTATATTATTATGTGCATAGTAAAGTTTTAATGCATTTGCACGAAGAGGAAGCTCCTCTTTTTTTGTTGTAATATAATTGCTAACTATATGGGAGTTTTCTACCATATTCATATCTATACCATATAATACATCATAGATCCGACAATGACTAATCTCACAATTTTGTACTTTTTCCATGGATATTGCAGCATCAATGCTCTGCATATTTATACCACTTTTTCTAATGTGAAGATTTTTAAGTATTACATGAGAACTTTTTATAGAGACAACACTCCTTACTCCACTTCCTTCTAAGATAACATCATCTCCAACACCCTCAATAGTTATGGGCTTATCAATATGTATATTCCCTTTGTAAATGGCATTATCAAGTTTAATTATTGCATAAGGAGGTGCTGTATCAATTGTATCTTGCAGTAAGTTGGCAAAAAGAAAAGTAGGAAGGAGAAAGCTTATAAAAAAAGGTTTTATAAGCACAGTTTTAGGATATACTTTAGTAAAATCTATGAATCTCTTCCATAATATTGGTAAAATTAACATCATCACCTTTTTCTTTAAGAAATAAAATAAGATACTCTTCACTTTGCTCTACACCTTCATTTTTTTCAATTTCTAAAAGTTTTTTATAGAGATCTGCTATAATTTCCACAACATGTTTAGAAATTGTTTTTCTTGATGCATGATAGCCAATAATCTTATTGCTCTCTTTATCTCTTCGAATTTCAAACTCTGTAAAAATCCAATAATAACGTCCATCTTTTGCTAGATTTTTTACAACTGTATTTATATTTTTTCCCTGCTTTAGTGTTTCCCATAAAAGTTTAAAAACAATCTTAGGCATATCAGGATGACGAATAATACTATGAGGCTGACCTATTAGTTCCTCTTTGTTGTAGCCACTAATCTCCATAAAGTAATCATTTGCATAGGTGATCTTACCTTTTGCATCAGTTTCACTAACAATGTAATGTTTTGTATCTAATTTTATCTCTTCATCTATTGGTGTAGGTTTTTGCACTATACTGCTCCATTTAAATATTTAATAAGACCATAACTTATATCTTTGAAGCCAAAAACTCTTGATCCATGATGTTTTTTAGAGAACTCTTGTGCAGCCTTATAGGATTCAAAAGGTATTAAATCATCACCTGCAGGTGAAAGTACATCTGAACCATAAACAAAAAAAGCACCTTTTGCATCTATTATCTTCGATGTTTGAAAATCAGTTACATAAAGTTTTTTGAAAGCATTTTCACCTGTAATATGATACTGACTATACCAGCCACCAGGATGCAAATAAAATTCAAACATCCCTTTAGGGGAAGAAAAAAGTATCTTTTTCTCACTGTGTAATTCTATCTCTGCTACCCATAATGGATGTTTATAAATCTTCAAATGTCGTACTTTCCCAGTCGCATTTTTATCATACTTGATCTCATGTGAAAATGCTAATGTTGCAAATAGTAATAAACTCAGTAGTAATTTAATCATATAGTACTCCTTATACTAGATCTTTTTTCTCAAATATCTTATACCCAAAAAATGCAAATACAAAACCAAGGAGTACAGGATAAGTAATGGAAGCTAAAACAAAAATAGTTTGACTAACAGAGTCCAAAATATAAAATGCAACAGGTCCCATAACGGTTAACTCTGGATCAAAGAGTGAAATTGCTGCAACACGAAAAATTTCCATAGGATTTATTAAACTTATAAATATAATAAGACCTGAACTCATTCTCTCTTGCATCATGAGAGAGATTAAAGCAATATCAATAAAAGCGAGTAGGAAAATCCAGATGAAAAAAGAGAGTCCTAATGCCACTTCAGATGATTTTACAAATGAAGATATAAAAAAAGCTATACCTAAAAATGCACTTGTCATGGCAAATAAAAGTCCTGAATATAAAAAGAAAATACTCCAAGGGATCATAGCACCTTTAAATGCACCAAATATAATTGCTATAAGCATTGCAAAAAACACAGGAAGAAAAACAGTGATAAATCTACCAATTATTTTTCCCCAATAATACTGTTTTAACGATATAGGAAAAGAAAGCATATATTCAAGTATATGGTCATCTCTATCTCCAGAAATAGATCGTACAGTAGTAATAAGTATAAATATCGGTAAAATAACAATAGTAATTTGAATATACATTAACAAAAGACGGCTTAAGCCACTAAATCCCATAACTTGGGATTCTGTGACACCAGCTATGAAGAAGAGTGCTATTAAACCACCAAAGACTAGTGAATAAACGACAAACCATTTTGCACGTAAAGACTCTTTTAAATCCAAATATGCTATTAAAAATAAATTTTTCATTTACAATCTCTCATCTGTTACTATTTTTCCTAAATCCATATAGATTTGTCTATTAATCAGTTCTTTAACCTCTTCAAGCCTGTGCGTTACAAAGAGAAGTACTTTATTATCTTCATTCTCTTTAAGTAGTCTATAAAAATCATCTCTAGCTTTTGGATCAAGATTTGCTGTTGGCTCATCATAGATCATAATACTGCTTTTTTTCGCTAAAGATATAGCAATCAGTAATTTTTGCTTCATCCCTCCACTAAGTTTAAAAAAGGATTTATTCAAATTTGAATTAATGTCAAGTTTCATCTCATCTGCATAGTACTTAATAAAATCTTTATCAATTTTTGCACTTACAGAGACATACTCTATTAACTCTTTAATATTTAATTTAATAGGAGGTGGAAGCTGTGGAACAAAACTTATATGTTTTAGAACATCAAGTCTATTTTTTATAGGATTTAAACCATTAATGAGTATTTCACCATCATTAGGATGATAGTAACCCATAATAGAACGTACTAGTGTTGTTTTACCCGCACCATTTGCTCCCATTAAAGCGATAGATTCATTCTTCTTAAATTCACATCTTATATTATCAAGTGATATATTTGATCCAAATCTCTTTGTTACATTTGTTATTTTTATCATAACTATACCAAACTTTTAAGTCTAAAATCAAAACTTAGAGCATCTTCATGACAGACATCGATACAACGACCACATAGCGTACAATCTGCTCCTGTAATATACTCATGTGTAATACCCTCTTCCTCTCTCTGTTTATCATATTTCGCTTTGGTAATCTCTAAAACCTGATTTTCAAAACAGACATCGCTACAAACCATACAGTGATCACAATTATCATTCCACTCTATTCTCAGAGCAGATGCTTTGCCTATTATCCCATATGTTGTACCAATAGGACAGATGTAGGAACACCATGCTCTACGGGAGAAGAGAACTTCAAAAGCAAATACTATCAATACCCATATAAGTGATAAACTCCAGCCATATGCTATCGCACGGCTTAAAATACCCACAACACTAAAAGTTTCAAAAATAAGATATTCACTTGTAAAAGCAAGAATTAAAAAAATTGCCCAAAAGATATATTTTATGCGATAGTCAAATTTTCTATCTTTTATAATTTTTTTTGTAACTAATGTATTATGCCACTTCTCACCAATTTCACTTAAAATTCCATATGGACATACCCATGCACAGTAACTTCTACCACCAATAAGTAGATAAAAGAGAGTAATAGTACTTACACCAATAATAATATTTATATGCAAATAATGCTTTGCTAAAAATAGCTCCAAAGTTGTAAAAGGATCAATAAGATGAAATCCTAAAAAACGTGAACCATTTAAAGTTCCCTCAAGCATTTGAATATCAATAGCAAAAGAGAAAAAAAACAGAAGATGTACAGATATTACTGTAATCCACCTCTTTGCTCTGATACTTAACTTTTTCTTTCCATCTTTTGTTATAGAAAAAAATGTTGTTAAGAAGGATGTCTGTTTTATGGTCTCTCTACTATTATACTTATCCATTTTTTTATCCTATTTTTTAGAATCTTCTAGTACTTTTTTTCGTGCTGGAAACTCTCCTATCTCTTCTGATAATCTTTTTAGATCATCTTGTGATAAGTGGATAAGAAGACCTTTCATAATCATATTCTCTTTCCTACCAGCTTTAAAATCATCGAGTTTCTTGTAAAGTACTGTTGCACTTTGCCCAAAGAGTTTAGGACCCATGAGCTTTTTACCGTACTGCATACCACTACCATCAACACCATGGCATGAAGAGCATTTGCTTTTATACTCATCACTTACTTTAAAAGCACCTACATTACCAGCTTTATCTCGCAGAGCATTTAACGCTTCACTCTCTTTTTCTCTATCACTTTTTTCTTTTGGTCTATTATCTTTTGTAGGAGATGTAGTTTTTATGTTTATATCTTCTGTGATTTTACCTGCCTCTCCACCATTAAAAGCACCTCCATTGGAAGCAACCCATGCCATTAAACCTACTGTTAACAGTACAAAAAAACCTGCAATTATATTCTTCATTATCTATTCCTTATTTTTTGAACTTGAATATTAAAGTTATATATCTCATTCGCTATCTTCCTTATCTCTACCTCACTCATACTATGGATGAGGTCTTTCATAAGAACATTTTTCTTCTCACCTACTTTAAAAGCAATGATTTTTTTATATATATAATCTGCATCACGTCCTAAAAGAGATGGTCCAAGAACGCCATTAGCATAATCATCATGACATGCAGAACATCTCAATTTAAAAGTAGAACTCAGCTGTTTTGAGAGAAGAGATACTTGTACTCTCTCGTAAGGACTTCGTATATGTATCTGTGCATCTAAAGCTGTTCTTGGTCTTACACGAACAGAGGCATCCTTATTTGCTGGTTGTCTATTTTGATTGTATTCACTTTTTTCACCATAATCATAATAGAAGGAGTCCTTATTTTTTGACTCATCTTTTGAGATAGTAGCACTACTCTTTACTTTGATAGCATATCTATTATCATTAGTGATTACTTCTATTTTTGGAGTAGTTTGTGTTATAGATGCTTTCTGACTCTTTTTATCAGGATCTTTTTTATCTTCACATGCTAAGAAGCTTACAGTGACGAGAAAAGCAGATGCCAGCAATAAGTTTTTTTTCATGATATTCCTTCATCTGTTTTATCATAATATTCGGCATAAGTCATTCGTGGCTTAATAACGATTGATGGTGTAGAAGTTGGACAAACATCTTGACATACCCCACAACCTATGCAACCATCGTAAATCTCAGGTCGTTTACCACCTTTAGCATCAGGTACCATAGCTATAGCACCTAAAGGATTAGGAATGGGGCACATATCTGCACATAATGAACACTCACTGCCCTCTCGTCCCATAAACTTTTTCACTAATGCAACTTCTTCTGGCGTTTCGTTTCGTACAGAAGATGTAAACGCCAACATTTTGTGATCATATCCCTCGGGTACAGGTGTTTGAGTAATACCTAAACAGGTATCAGCAAACTCTAAAACAGCTATACCCATTTTAATATCTTCTGCTTTTTCTGTTTGATGATCAAGTGCACCACTTGGACAAGCTAATACACATGGAACAGCATTACATGCATAACATGCCCTTACATTAGCATCTATAAAAGGAGTCCCTTCACCATATCCATGCCCCATATTGTTAAGTACTATTGAATGGTATGGGCAAACTTGTAAACACTGTCCACATTTAATACAGAGTGCTAAAAAGTTCTCTTCAGATACTGCTCCAGGTGGTCTCAGCTTATTCTCTGAAGCATTTAAGTAGGGAGAGCCAAGAATACCACCACCTAAAACAAGACTTAAGGTACCCAAGGTGGAGTATTTAACAAATTCTCTTCTATCTGTTTTTACTTTTTTTGCCATATTTATCCTTTCCTAAATTGTTTTACGCATTTTTGGTTTCTTATCTTCCATTAAAAATAATGGCTTTGAAAATGGAGCAAGTTTTGCTAAAAAATTCAGTAAAGATATAACAGAAGAACCATAAAAGAATTTTACATTATTGTTATAAATCCAAAGCTGATCTGCATATCTATATACTTTATGCGGTGTATCTCCTATGCCATCATTGTTAGCATCAAAACCTGTATAGTTATCCCAATAATTGCCAACAATTATATTTTCTACTACTCGATCTCTTTTACTGTCATTGACAATATCCTCAATATTGCCTTGAATAATATTATTTTGAATTATATTGTTAATACTCAGAGAGTGAAAATGAATCGCCTCTGCATTATACAAAATTTTATTTCCTCTAATAATATTATGTGAATTTGGTTCAAAAGGTGATCTGTCTATATAAAGTCCTTGTGCACAATAGATGATGGTGTTATTTTCAAGTGTGAAGTTGGTTGCATCTTTTAGACCTATACCCATACCTGTCGCACCTAGAGAGTTTTTAACAATATTTCCTATCGCTATGGAGTCTTGAGAGTACATAAAAAAAATACCAACTGAATTATTTTCATATCTATTATTTTTAATGATATTTTTTCCAGCATACATAAAATGTAAAGAGTATCTATTATCTTTTCCAAAATTATTCTCAATCCTATTTCCATGAGAATACCAAACAACCATATCACGTGATTTGATTAAAGAGTTACCTTTAATGATATTGTTATTGGAGTACCATAAACGCAAACCATCACCACGAAGTCCTAAAGGCAACTTTTTAGATGTAATACGATTATTGCTTATAATAGAATTTTCGACCATCTGCATATCAATACCAAAAAGAGAATTATCTATAATACAGTTACTCACTTCACACTGTTTTATCTTGCCCATATCACTTTTTGCCATTGAAATAGCACCATCTAAATTTTCATGTTTACTACCACTATTTATAATTGTCAAGTTTTTCAAAGTCACATAAGAACTCTCAATTTTAATAACGATACCACTATTTTCACCATCAATAATAACATCTTTCCCCTGACCTATAAGGCTTAAAGGCTTGTCAATATGGATACTACCTTTGTAAACGCCAGCAGGAAGTTTTAAAATTGAACCAGCAGGTGCATTATCTATTGTATCTTGTAAGATGTTAGCATGTAAATAACTGCCAAGAACAGTGATAACAAACCATAAAATCTTCAACATTTCAACCTGACTTATACTTCGTTTTGCATCTCTCTAAGTGCTTTTTGCTTTGCAAAGAATGCTAAAAGACTAAAAATACTTATGAGTAGAAGCATATAAAACCCTATCGTCGGATAGGAGTGTGTTGTAAATTGGGCGATTTTTCCATCTCCAAAAACTGTTGGCATAAAAGGTTTAATGCTAAAAGCTCCCCAATCATGTAAATTATGTCCAAACCAATAGAGCCAATAGGAGTAATCTCCTATAAAAATAACTGGTAAGGCAATAGGCACTAGCATGATATAACTGTAAATTTTTTTATTGTAAATCATAAAAAGAATCATTCCTAAAGAGAGTGCCAAAAGAGCATAGGTTCCAATAGCTCGCTCAAAATGCCCACCTCTCCACATAGGATCCATTCCTACGTAGTGATTAATTGTATCCATTTCATGTACTTCTCCACTATATCCATCAAAGTGAAAATATACAGGAATTCCCTCTGGAAAAGCTTTTTTTGGATAATTCGGTGCTTCAAGTGAAACAGCCCAAATTGGGAGGGAAGCTGGTCCTATCTCTGATTCACTCTCGATCATCTTATCTAAATCATTATGAGCATTTTTAGGTGTAGCCACACTTTTATATTTTCCTTTATTGTAAATATTCCATACGATCTTGCTAAGAGGTGCAATTTCATTGATTTTATTTTTATCAATTTTATTAAGTGTTCCATGAAATGCAATCATTGGAAAGGTAAAAGAAAAAGTTAAAATTAACAAAGCTATAAAAGTAAAGATTCTAGCTTTTAGTAAACTGGGATGCATAATATATTCCTTGTTTATTTAATTATATGATTGTATCTAATTAATAAATGTATATACATGACTTAGGTCAATTAAACTGCAAGATTATGATGAAAGAGAGAAGAGGGAGGATTATATATTTTCCTCCCCTTTTTGAAGTTGTAAAGTTTCTATTACTCTATTTTAGAATAGATTTGCATTTTTATCTACCCATTTAAAGTATTCAATAATATCTTCTACTTCTTCCTTTTTCATATGTTGGTTAGGCATTCTAAGATTAAAGTAGTTAATCATACCTTTTACATATGGATCATTGTATTTCTTTTGTGGATTTAGAATAAAATCTTTAACCCATTGTGTACTCTCATGTCTTAAAAGTACACCAGTTAAATCTGGACCTGATGAAACTTTACCAATAACATGACATCCACCACATCCACCTTCACCAAATGCTCTCTCACCCGCAGCTACAGCAGCAGATTGTTTCGTTGCAACTTTTTTTACAAGTAAGTTTTTCGCTCTGATCCCAACATCAGCAGTTTTAACCATATATTGCCAAATCATATTTTCAAAAAGAATAGCTTTTTCTAAATCACCAGCTTTTTTAGCTTTATCAGAAAGTTTTTTCTGTGCTGGAATTTTTCCATACTGATCAAGAGCATCAATAACAAGTGCTTTTACAGTTGGATACTTTTCATAATGATTCTCTTTTAAGAATTTAACAACTGATTGAATAACAGCATCTGTAGCATCATTTACCGCAATAGTTTTGTCATATTCAGCTTTTAATTCAGTTTTAGACATTGTCTTCATTTTAAGTTTTTGAGCACTAACATATTTTTTATTAGGATCTTTAACCATTAAGTAACCCATCATCTCTAAGTGAAGTGCTGAACAAAACTCTGTACAGTAGTAGGGGAAAACACCCTCTAAATCAGCTTTAAATTTAACAGATACAGTTTTACCAGGCTCTAATGATGCATGTACATCATAGTTATCTACTGTAAAACCATGAGTTTCATCTTCAGCACGCTCAAGATTTGTTAAATGAAACGTTACAATATCACCTTTATTTACCGTTACTCTCTCTGGATTTATATGAGATCTTACGAGTGTTCCATATATAGTTACATTATGACCATTTCTCACAACTCTTTCTTGTCCAGCTAATGTTTTACTCTTAGAGGTTTTACCTGTTCTTGAGTTTGTTCCCATTTTATATCTAACTTCTGGATGTAATTTACTCATACGAATAGCAACAGCTTGGTGTGGTTCACCTAAAGGAATTGGCATATCATAGAGAAGATCCATCTTTTTGCCACTAATATCAATCAACTGGTGATTTTGTGGATGAAGTGGACCAACTGGGTCAAATCTATCAATTGCTAATTTATTCAATGAAATAATATATTTTCCTTGAGGATCAGCAGATTTTCCTTCCATACCACATAAGTGCCCAACATTATAGTGAACATTTACTTTATCAAGAACTTTGAGATGTTTATAATCCCATTTTACGATTTGAGAATCAACGTATAAAGAGGTATAGATTTCACCATCTTTCCAATGTTTACCATATTGGTTATGTAATGGTCCAAGACCTAGTTCAACTTGACCGTGCATTGCATCTTTCATGCTTAGAATTGGAATCCCAAAAGGATCTTTTCCTGCATATTTATGATCTTTTATTAATTTTTTAATTTTGCTCCATTTATATACTGTAGCATGAGTATCAAGTTTACCACAAACAACGATATACTCACCATCAGGAGAGACATCAACACCATGCGGTGATTTTGGTTCTGGAATCAAGAAAAGTGCATTATTGGCAACTGCTACACTCATCGGAATAACACGGATACCATTAACCTTTTTATAGTTTTTCTTATCCTTAGCAAGTTCTGCTAGTTTTTTCCAATTATATATATGTAAAAAGTCAGTATCATTTCTTGAACAACCTGCTTCAAAAGGAGGCATACCTACTTCAATACCGCCAGTGTACATCTCACTATTAAAGGAGTTTGTAAAACCCCAACCATAAGAAGCACCTTTACCAGCATCACTTAAATCTTGCATATATGGAGGGAGTTCAAGTACAAATGATTTCTTCTCATTGATACGCCCTTTTTGGCTATTAAATTTCCAAAAAGTTATACCACCACGGTATGTCTCTTTATAATCTTCAATAGGATGATAATTATTATCAAATGGAGCAGCATATTGAGAAGCTTCTAAAATATACTCTGAGTTTGGTGTAAAGAAAGCCCCACCATGATCCGATTTAAAAACTGGATTGACAACAATTTGTTTTGTCTCAAAATCATTAAGATCAATAATCGCAATACGTGGATTTGCTTTATCATTAATCGCTAACCATTTGCCATCATATTTGCCTTCTTTCTCAGAGAGACCTGGGTGATGAGTATCTCCCCAATTAATTTCACGTCCACGAATATTTCCTTGACGTAGAACACTTTTACTCTCTTCATCGTAACCATACCCTTGCCATGGTTCTGGAGTAAAGACACCGATATATTTTAATATTTTCATACTTGGAACGCCATAGACCATTATCTGTCCAGACTGTCCACCAGAACTAAAAATCATAAACTCATCTCTACCACCACTCGGTGTATAGGTTTTTGCAGCATGAATTACATCATTTTCTGTGAGCCCTCTCGCTTTCATCACCTTTTCAAGTTCTCCACCGTTTGCTGATGCCATGGTAACAGCTAATGAAGTACCTAGAAGAAGTGAACTTATTTTGCCAATATTAGTAGCCATTTTGTTCTCCTTTATTTTCATTTTGATATAAATACCAAAATTGGTACCTACAATCTCAAATGATAGGAAAATAATAATATACATAAAAGCTAAATAATTTGACCTGAGTCAAATTCTTCAATTAATTTTTAAAATTACTTAAATTTATTTGCAATTGTTGCATTTTCTTCACAATCGTATTGAGTTCATCTAACGATTCTATTAAAATATCCTCTTTTTGTAGCAATTTTTTATCAAAAGATCTATTTTCATCCATTGTAGTAATAAGTTCTAGTAAATCTTCAATATCTTTTTCTATATACTCTAAAGATTTTACACTCTTATCTATGGAAAGAACCGAATAATCTATTGATTTATTAATTTTTTCTATAAAAAAGTTAAAATCATGCAGTGCATGAGTAATATCTTTACTTTTTGTCTCAGTTTGAATAGGTTCAATCCCATGAACCGTTGATTTTTGCAAGATTTTTTTTGAAGTATCTAAAAATTTTTGTATAAAGATTAAGAGCTCTTTTAATTGAGTAAAAAAGTAGATAAGCAGTGCCAATAAAAGTATATAAAGTGTTATTTGAATGATCTTTTCTCTTTGTTTCACTTCATCAAAATATGCCTTATGCATTGCTATGAGTTTATCAAATTCAACAACAAAATCTCTGTTTACCTTATATATATTATTCATTAGTTTCTCTAAAATAATATTTGTATATGCATTATCTATTTTGTTTAAATCCAGAAATTTTTGTACAAGCAGATAAAAATTATTCCATGATTTTAAAATTTTTGTTGTTTGCTCTTTTATATTTTGATTAGTAATATTTTTGAGTATTGCATCTCTATGATTTATATTTTTTATAAATACACTAATTAATTTATCTAGTTGTTCTGTTGGAAGATCTCTATTATTGTAGATATAAAAGATATTTTTAGATATCTCTTGTGTAAAAGTTTTTTGTTTATTAATAGTCCTGAGAAAATTAATATTTATATCATTTACTTCTGAAACATATTTTGAATAATACGCTAAAGTAAGAGAGAGTACAAATATAAGTACACTAAGAATTTTTATTTTATTCATCTGTGTTGTCCTTGTAAATTGCTTCAAGTTTTTTCTTATCTAAAATGATAACCTCTCCATGTATAATAGTAATAATATCATCACGCTTGAGTCTATTTAACACACGAGAGAGTGTAGCAGGTTGAATATAAAGCATCAAAGATATATCATGGCGTTTGAGTTTATTAAACATCTTCAAATCATTATGAAGCATCATACTAACTTTAGATACTGCATCAAAAATAAGCTCTCTATTTATCAATGACTGCAACTGTAAAGAGTGTTCAATAATTAGATTAGTAAATTCATGGCAGAGTATATTTTTACTTAAAAACATCTCTTTAAATTTTTTGTAATTTATCTGTAGAACTTGAGACTTTTCTACAAAAGTGATATTTGAAAAAGAGTTCAATGTAGTAGTATGAAAATCTGAAATATCTGAAAGCATAGAGTTCTCATGCATATAATAGAGAAATGTTTCATTATTATGCTTATCTATTTTATATGCTTTTGCCAAGCCTTTGACAAGAAAATAGAGATAGGGTGATTTCTCCTGTTCATAATATAATATATACTCTTTCTCATATTCATGAAGCGATGTTATAGATACTATCTGCTCTAACTGTTCCTCATTAAGAGAGCTAAAAAAAACTTGTTCTTTAAGAATGTTTTTAATAGACAATTGAAGACCTATTTACTACTTTGTTTTGTACATTTTTTTTGTGTGATGTAAAATTGGAAAAGTAACTTCTTTGTTCGTGCACTCAAATAAATATATTTTGTATCGATTCCAGCTTGCAAAAATCTTTGCGATGATTGGCATACACCTGCAATTATGTTTTTTTGCATTTTACTATGATCCTCTTTTTGAATGACCGCATCACTTTTTTTTGTATTATTTATTGCAAATATATAAATTAGTGTTGATGCATTACTCTCCACTGAAAGAAGTGTAGTAAATTTATTTATTTTTGTTGGAAGGTTCTTTGACATCGCTTGTGCGGCCAAAGAAGCAATCTGAATATTTTGATTTTTTAGCTCTTTTTTGGAAAACTCTTTTATTTGCATTTCATTAGCATATGCAAAAGAGACGATAAATAAGAGTAAAGTATATTGTAAAAAATGTTGTTTCATTTTTATTTCCTTGAAAATTTCAACTATTATATCTCTTAATGGATTATCAAAATATTAAATCTATCTAAATAAGTTTATAAGGTTTGGATAAGTGAATAATTAATGACTCTATAATCTTCTTAGAAAAACAAATTATTGAACTTCTCTTCTTAATCCTTTTGAAATAATATGTTTGGTATTATTCTCTTCTTAATATTACATAGGCTTGTCTCAATGAAGTATATACTTTTTTTATTTACCTCTCTCTCTCTCTTTGCGTTAGAAAATTTCATCACTCCAATGGAGTATGCCTCTCAGCTTTATAAAAATCCTCGTGGCATAGGATGTAATCACTGCCATGGAGAAAATGGAAGAGGAAAACTCATTGCTACCTATAAGCATAAGGGTATTCAAAAGAGTTTTCGAGGACCTCAAATAAATACCTTAAAGTATGCAGAATTCTATCAAGCACTCAACAGAAGAAAAAAAGCGATGCCCCGTTACTTTTTAACTACTAAAGAAGTTGAAGCTCTTTACCTTTATTTACATAAACAAGAGAGAGAAGAAAAGAGAAAGAAGAGTGAAAAATGATTCAAGAACTTCAAGAAGCTTATAATAGACATGACTTGGAAGCACTTGATACCTTAGTAAAACCATGTTTTCGCGAGATAAACAAAAAAAGTGACTTCAAATCACCTATAATGCTCTCAGCAAACAATATAAAGCATCTCTTAAAAATAGCGACACTAGAAGCTGATGCTGTTATACTTAACCTTGAAGATGGAATTAGTCAAGAAGAAAAACCTTTTGCTTTAGTTTTATGTGCTTACTTTCTGTCACAACATAAGAAGTGTGATAAAAAACTCATAGTCCGAGTCAATGCTCTTAACGAAGGTGGGTATGAGGAGATAATATATCTAAACCAGTTTATGCCTGATGCTATTCGTATCCCAAAAATAAAAAACAGAGTAGAAGTAAAAAATGTGCTTGCTCTTTTAAATGAAGAGATAGAGCTCCATCTCTCTATTGAAACAGGAGAGGCATGGCATAATCTTTCTAATTTAGCTTATGATCAAAGAGTGACCACATTTTATCTTGGTATCTTAGATCTTTTTGCAGATATGAGACTCTCTCATTCACTTATAAACGTGGAAAATCCTACTATGAAGTATATGCTTTCTCATTTTTTAATTACATGTAAGGCAATGCATGTAAAAGCTGTGAGCTTTGTATTTCAGGAGTTTAGGGATGAAGAGACATTTATAAAATGGCTTGAGTTAGAACGCAGTATGGGTTACGATGCAAAAGGTTGTCTCTCCCCAAATCAAGTGAAGTTGGTAAATAAAATTTTTGTAGATAAAGAATCAGAGATAAAACGTGCAAAAGTAATTATCAAACTCTTTGAAATGCATAGGGAAGAGGGAATAACAGGTTTTGTGGATGATGAGTATGGATTTATAGATGAGCCTATATACAGAGGGGCATTAGCACTTTTAGAGAGCTAACTTGTAAGTTGATAAATTTTTTTTATACTGCACTAGATAAAACTTGAGAGTAATTAGTACTTTGCTAAATGGTAGTAAACATTGTACCTTATAAGTGTTTTCTCTTTTGGTCTTGGGTATCGAGAATAAGCGTACTCTATTGTCTCTTTTGTTGTAGCATCAAGAATATAGTAACCACTTTTTTTAAGGAACTTAAAATCTGTCATATCTCCGTTTGGATGAAGATAAAATTCTATTATATTGTTCCGATTGATATTGAGATCTAGAGGAAGATTGACACTTGCTACACGAGTAAGTACTTGTTGTGTAATACGCCGCATAATATCTTGGTTTTTGATAATGTAGTGCTGTTGTTTAGGTGTGAGTTTACCAAACTCTTCTCCATAAAGTTCTTTAATATTGTTGTTGATGTTACTTACAGCAGGGTTGTCCTTTTTTATTACTTTTTTCTCTTTACTTGATTTATCTTCAAACATCCATGCCAAAGGATCTTGCTTTTTAGGTTTTTGAGTAAGATTTTGTTCCTTCTTCTCAATAAGAGGGATAAAAGTTTTTTCTGGAAGAAGAGGTTTTCTCTTTAGTTCTGTTTTTTTTATCAGTTTTTTTTGCTTTAGTATTTTTTTAAACTGTTTAGCTTTTGGTATTGGTGGGGCTATCTTTTTAGGCTTTGGCGTTTCTTTGCTAAGTTCAGATTTTTTATATTTTTTTGGTAATTCTCTGAGTGTGATTTTTATTTTCTGCTCTTTTGGCTTCGTCTTTTTTATTTCAGGAGAGAGGGTGCCTAGTATCCAAAAAAGAAGGAGAAAAAGAAAATGTATAAGAAGTGCTATAAGTAGAGCAAAGCTAGATCTATTCAAAAAAATTCCATGTACATATAATTTGAACGATTATACCAAATCTATATTAACTGAGCTTGGCTATAATAAGAAAAAATATTATAAAAGGTCTTGGTTTATGAGTACAAACGCATCTATAAAAGCATTTCAAGAATCACAGGAGTTTATTCCTGGTGGAGTAAACTCACCAGTGCGTGCATTTAAAAGTGTAGGAGGAACGCCACTCTTTATCAGTGAGGGGGAGGGTGCTTATCTTAAAGATATTGATGGCAACAAATATGTTGACTTTGTGCAGTCATGGGGTCCACTTATCTTTGGGCATCGTGATGAGAGTATTGAAGCCGCTGTTATAGAAGCTGTACAACATGGTCTCTCCTTTGGAGCACCTACAGTTGCTGAAACAGAATTAGCAAAACTTGTAGTAAGTTTTTTTGATTCTATAGATAAAGTACGTTTTGTCTCTTCTGGGACTGAAGCTGTAATGTCGGCTATCCGTTTAGCTCGTGGCTTTAGAGGTCGTGATGATATTGTGAAGTTTATAGGTTGTTATCATGGACACTCTGATGCCCTTTTAGTAGAAGCAGGATCAGGTGCAGCAACTTTTGGTAACCCATCTAGTCCAGGTGTTCCAGAAGACTTTACAAAGCATACACTTCTTGCTGAGTATAATAATATAGAATCAGTAAAAAAATGTTTTGCAGACTCAAAGAACATCGCTTGCGTTATTATTGAACCAATAGCAGGAAATATGGGACTTATTCCAGCAGATAAGGAGTTTTTACATGAACTTCGTAAACTTTGTGATGCAAATGATACACTGCTTATTTTTGATGAAGTTATGAGTGGTTTTCGTGGAAGTATTAATGGTGCGGAATCAATAACAGGAGTAACTCCTGATATTGTAACACTTGGAAAAGTTATAGGTGGTGGTATGCCTGTAGGTGCTTTTGGAGCAAGAGCAGAGATAATGGCACAACTTAGCCCTAATGGTCCTGTTTATCAAGCGGGAACACTCAGTGGAAACCCAGTAGCCATGGCAGCAGGATACGCCGCACTTACAAAACTTAAGCAAAATGCTCGTGTCATGTCTGTTTTGGAAGCTCGTGCAAAAAGGTTACTCTCTGGTATGCAAGAAGCTGCAGAAAAAGAGGGTATTGTTATGCAGATAGATGTAAGAGGATCTATGTTTGGTTTCTTCTTTAATGAAAATCCTGTAAAGAACTTTGCAGATGCGACCAAAAGTGATGCAGAGCTTTTTGCAAAGTTTCATGCAGGTATGCTCGCTGAAGGTTTTTACTTCGCATGTTCTCTTTATGAAACAGGATTTATCTCTACTGCAACTACAGATGAGATGGTTGAGCAGACTATAGATGCAGCGTCAAGAGTCTTTAAGGCAATTAAAAATGCCTAGTAGTGATACTTCAGACAAAAAAAAGGAACATATACCTCGAATAAAGCCTATTATAGAAGCAGCAGATACCCTCTCTCTTGGTATTTCTCTGGTTGTAGCTGTTCTTATGGGTGTGGGTATCGGGTGGCTTATAAAGAGTCTAAGTGGTGTTGCTTGGACTTTTTGGATAGGTGTGGTGATTGGTATTGCTGCTGCCATTTTAAATGTATATAAAGCATATTCAAAAGAGTATAAGGAGTATGAAAAGTTGGCAAAAGAGCCACGTTATGCTATAAAAAAGCAGCTTGACGATGAAGATGATGAGGATTATGGTGAAAAAAATTATTAGTATGCTTTTTGTTGTTGAGGGAGTGATTTTCAGTACAACACTCTACTCAAAAGCACTCTTTATAAATGTTCAAGTAGCCTTTTTAAGTTCATTTTTTGTTATAGTGGGTGCTTCCTTTGCATATAAGCGTATGGTCTGTTCTAAGTTGAGTAGTGAGCATTATAAGGAGGAGAGAGATCTTCTTGATGAGATAGAAGATCCCCATGAACTTTATGAAGAAAATAGCATTAATGAAACTCAAGCAAAAGAGTTAACTCTTAAAGAGATAGTTAAAGAAGAGAAAGCAAAGATTAAAACTTTTAGTTTTAAAAGTATGAAGCATGGGGCAAAAGGAACTCTCTCTCTCTTTCGTATATTTCCCTATATCTTTTTGATCTTAGGGTTTATTGCTTTGAAAAATAATGCACTCCTAGATTTAAGTTTTTATCTACCATCGCTACTTATTGGCATAATTTTTGGCTCTTTAGTAAGTAGCAATGTAGTTTCCAAGAGAAGTTTTTAAGCAGTTATCATTGGAATATTTATCGTAAGAGTTGTCGATATTTCTACATAATAGTTGGAGTTGTCTGTAAGAGCTTTTAGTTCAGTACACTCTTTTTTATCTATCTTATCTGCATAGATACTAATAGAAAAAATACTATACTTTTTTTCATCAAACTTTATATGTTCTCCAATTCTATAAAAAACTTTTGTATCTATTTCTTTATTCTCACTTACACAAGAGTACATTTTGTTGAGTATTTTTATAAGAAGATTAGAATTTATAATAACTTCAGGAATAGTAGGATCATAAGATTTTGTATAAATAGCTTTAGAGTTTATAGATTGGGTTGCTATACAGAGGTCTGTAATAGTGAAGATATTTGTGAGCTCACCTTTTGGCTTTTTTGTATTGAGTTTGAAAGAGGGTGTCTGATAGAGTTTAATGCCTATCTGCTCTTCATCTCTATAGCCAACAGTAAGTCCAAAAAACTTATAACGTCCATACTCTAACTCTATAAATGTTGTTTTAAATCCAAAGCTAATACTTGCATATGTCTGTGCCAATTTAAAAAGTGTGTTAGCTGTTGTAGTGCCTAAAAGAAATTGTGCTTCTGTATTGACAGAGATAATCTTACCATCTGCATTAAAAAGTATAAATGGATTGTAATCATACTCTAGCCACTGCTGCTCAAATGTCACGAAAACTCTCTTTACTCTTCTATATAGTTTTTGAGTTTACGACCAACTTTAGGATGTTTAAGCTTTTTAATAGCACTTGACTCAATTTGACGTACACGCTCACGAGTTACAGAGAGTTCTTTGCCTATCTCTTCAAGTGTTCTATCACTCTCATCATCCATAATCCCAAAACGGAGTTTTATAACTGCTCTTTCACGTTCATTTAGTTGATCAAGAACAGTCTCTATCTGCCCACGTAGGTCATCTTTGAGAATAGAATCTGCAGGAGAAATAGAAGTCTTATCTTCAATGAAGTCACCAAAACGACCATCATCTTCACTACCGATAGGTGCTTCAAGGGAGATAGGTTCTTTAGTGATTTTAATAACATTTTTGACTTTTTCAGTTGAGAGACCAACTTCTTCTGCAATAGTATCAACATCTGGCTCTTTCCCATTTTCTTGAAGATGCTTACGCATGATCTTATTAATACGGTTAATAGTCTCAATCATATGTATAGGAATACGAATAGTACGTGCTTGATCGGCAATAGCGCGAGAAATTGCTTGACGAATCCACCAAGTAGCATAGGTAGAGAATTTATACCCTTTTTGATACTCAAACTTATCAACAGCTTTCATAAGTCCAATATTACCCTCTTGGATAAGATCAAGGAATGGAAGTCCTCTATTTGTATAGCGTTTGGCGATAGAGACAACAAGTCGTAAGTTTGATTTTGCCATTTTTGTTTTACTTATTTCACTAATATTTTTACCACGTTTAATCTGTTCTAAAATATCACCTAATTTCTCTGGTTCCATATCAAAAGAGTTCTTTGATGCCTCTTTTGTCTGTACAAGCTTTTTTATCTCCATATAGGTAGAAACCATAGTAGCTTCTGGTACCATATTTGTAATATCTTCTTTGTTTAATTTTTGAATTTTTGCAATCAAAATATTATGATTTGCTCTAAGAACATCATTAAAAAGCGGTAGTTTATACTCTAAACGTTTTAGCTCTTTATCATAGCCCTCATCACTTTTTAGTGCAGTCTCCATAGCTTTTACAAGCTCATTTATAAGTTTGGAAGTTGGACCAAGTTCTAAAAGTCTCTTTTTAAGTATAGACTTTTTGAATGTTACACCTAAAAAGTATTTTATTGTCTCTTCTGTAAGTTCACCATCAAGATTTTTTGGTGCTTTGTCTGTAAGCTTAATCCAATCTTTTTTTGCTTTTTCTAAAGCTTTGAAGCTTATAGATACTTTTTCTACACGCGTTTTATCTCTTATCGTAAGTACTTGTTCAAGTATCTCTTCTGTAATAATTGTATCATCTGTTGGAACATCTTCAACATCTTCTTTTTCATCTTCAAAAGATCTAAAGAGCTCTTTAACTCGGCGTTCACGATTTATAAGTGGTTCTTTATAGTCTAAGATAAAGTCTATAAGATAGGGGACAGAACAGATAGCATCGATGATAATACTCTCTCCTCCCTCTATCTTTTTGGATATTTCAATCTCTTCTTCTTTAGTAAGGAGAGGAATCTGCCCCATCTCACGGAGATACATACGAACAGGGGAGTCAGAGCGTGACCACTCAAGAAGTTCATGCTCTTTAAGAATGTCAAATTCATCTGTACTATTGTTCTCAAGCATTTTGCGCTGTGCAACACGACGAGCTTCTGCCTCTGAGTCATTGAGCTTTTTGGCATGTTCACTTGAAGTGTAAATACACTTTTTGTGTTTTATTAAAAGTTTTAAAATATTTTTTGCCTGTGTGGCAGTTGGTTGTTTTTCAAAAAGATTTATGAGTGACTCGTAGGTGATACACTCCTTACCTTTGTGCTCTTCGAAAAAGGTCTCTATAGCTTTGTTGAGTTCTTTAGCAGTCATATGGGAGGGTACTCCATGATTTAAGGTTATTAAAAGGTGGATTATACCGAAAATTAATTAAGAGTTACTGAACTTTATGATTTATTAATTGGAACAATTCTTGCTTTTATCATAATATAATTGTAATAAAATCTTTCAAGGTAGGGTACTATGCAAACAGGCTATTATGCTGCAGCAGCTGGTATGGTAACACAATTTAACCGACTAGATAACATCGCCAACAACCTGGCAAATGTGAATACTCTTGGGTTTAAAGAGGATAATTTAGTTATTGGTGATTTTATGCGTATTTTTCAAGAAAAACGTGATGAACTTCCAAATGCTAACCAGACAAAAGAGAGTGCGAAGTTTATTAACCGTACTATGACTCGTGCACCACAGATAGTTGATGCTTATACAAATCATAGTATTGGTAATTTACAAAGGACATCAAACTCTTTAGATTTTGCCCTCTCTAAAGAGGGGCTTTTTTTCGCTGTAAAAACGCCACAAGGAATTCGTTTAACACGTGATGGAAGCTTTTCTACTAATGATGAAGGTAAACTTGTCACTAAACAGGGTTATGAAGTACTTTCAGAAAACTACTTTCAAAATAATAAAAATGGATTTATTACTATTGATGATAGTGATAGTATAATTGTTTCAGATAAAAATGGTCAGATCTCTACAAATATCCCTAACAGTATAAAATTAACAGAGAACCAAAAACTCTTTATCGCTCAACCACAAGATATAAAAAAGTTGAAAAAAGAGGGTGATAATCTCTATGCTTTTAAAGATATTAAGGAGATACAAAATATCTCTGAAAGTGAAGCAGTACAGCAAGGCTTTATAGAAAAAAGTAATGTAAATGCAATAAAGATGATGACACAGCTTATAGAGACAAATAGGCTTGTTGGAATGTACCAAAAAGCGATGAGTACACAGATGGATGATATGAATAGAGACGCAATAGAAAAACTTGCGAAAAAAGTTTAAGAAAAAAGGAATTTAAATATTATGATGCAATCACTTTATACTGCCTCTACAGGAATGCTTGGGATGCAAGCACAGATAGATACAACAGCTAACAATATCGCCAATGTTAATACAATAGGATTTAAAAAGAGTAGAGCAGAATTTTCAGATCTTATGTATAGTGTAATGAAATATGCTGGAACTTCTACATCTGATGTTACAAAGACTCCGACAGGGATAGAAATTGGTTTGGGTGTACGTTCTACTGCAATTAACAAGATATTTGCAGAAGGTTCACTCAAACAGACTGATAATGAACTTGACATTGCCATTACAGGACGTGGTTTTTTTAAACTTGAGCTTCCTGATGGAACAGAGGTTTATTCTAAAAATGGTGCATTTAAGGTTGACCAAGATGGAACTATAGTCAACTCTGATGGTTATAGGCTTATTCCTCAAATTGTTGTACCACCAAATACAACTAATATCTCAATAGGTACAGATGGTACAGTAACAGTAGTACAACCTGGACAAGTGCAAGCGACACAAATAGGGCAAATTCAAACTACAAATTTTAGTAATTCTGCAGGTCTTCACTCCCTTGGAGACAACCTTTTTATTGAAACAGATGCTTCTGGACAACCTGTTGAGAGTATCCCTGGAGCTGATGGATTAGGAACACTTCGTCAAGGTTTTGTTGAGCTAAGTAATGTGGAACTTGTAGTAGAATTGACAGATCTTATCACAGGACAACGTGCTTATGATGCCAACTCAAAAATAATCACAACAAGTGATGAAATGCTCCAAACTACAAATAACCTTAAACGTTAGTAACAATCTCCTCAGGCTTTTCAAGAAATACAAATAATAGTTTCGCTATAATTGCGGAATTATTTTATAGTTTTAATAGGATTTATAATGCAAAAAGCAAATATTAATGGAAAAGTCTGGACTTTTGCAAAAGATATAGACACAGACCTAATAATAGCTGCACGCTACTTAAATACATCAGATGCAGAGGAACTCGCAAAGCATGTTATGGAAGATGCAAATCCAGAATTTGTTTCTAAAATGAGTGCTGGTGATATTATAGTTGCTGGTGAAAATTTTGGATGTGGTAGTAGTCGTGAACATGCACCTATAGCTCTTAAAGCAGCTGGTGTAGCTGCTGTTATTGCTCCAACATTTGCAAGAATCTTTTATAGAAATGCATTTAATATGGGTCTTCCTATCTTTGAACTTCAAGAGAGTGCTGAGATAAATGAGGGTGATGAAGTGACAATAAATATGAACGCCGGAACAGTTACAAATAATACTACAAACAGATCATATAACTTTACACCTATTCCTCTGTTTATGCAAGAACTTATCGATGCGGGTGGACTTATGAATTTTGCAAGGAAAGAAATAGAAGGAAAAAATTAGATGAAAAATTATAATATTACACTTATTAAAGGTGATGGGATTGGTCCAGAGATTATCGATGAGGCAGTGAAAGTTTTAGATGCTGTAGCATCTTCTTGTGACTTTGATTTTTCATATGATGAAGCACTCATGGGTGGTATTGCGTATGATATGACAGGAGATCCTCTTCCTCAAGAGACTATCAACAAATCTTTAAACTCTGATGCAGTTTTATTTGGTGCTATAGGCGGACCAAAATGGGATAATCTTCCTCGTGAGAAACGTCCTGAGAGTGGGCTACTTCGTTTTAGAAAAGAGCTTGGCGTTTATGCTAACCTTCGTCCAGCTGTTGTGTATCAAGAGCTTATTAATGCCTCTTCACTAAAGCCTGAAATTATCAAGGATGTCGATATTATGGTAGTTCGTGAGCTTATTGGTGGTATCTACTTTGGTGAGCCAAAAGGTCGCACAGAAGAGAAGGGTTGGAACACTATGGTTTATACTCGTTCTGAGATTATGCGCATCGCACATCAAGCATTTCGTATCGCTCAACAACGTGAAAAGCGTGTATGCTCTGTAGATAAGGCAAATGTTCTTGATGTTTCTCAATTATGGAGAGATACTGTTATAGAAGTTTCTGCTGAGTATCCAGATGTAGAACTCACACATATGTATGTAGATAATGCAGCAATGCAGCTTGTTCTTAATCCAAGACAATTTGATGTAATGCTTACGGGAAATATCTTTGGTGATATTCTCTCTGATGAGGCTTCTATGCTTTGTGGTTCTATCGGTCTTTTACCATCAGCTTCAGTTGGTGAAAAAATTGGCGTTTATGAGCCAATTCATGGAAGTGCTCCTGATATTGCTGGGCAAGGAGTTGCAAACCCTATTGCTACTATTGCTTCTGCCTCTATGATGCTAAGATATGCATTAGGTGAGATAGAAGCTGCTGATAAAGTAGATAGTGCCATCAAAAAAGTACTAAAAGAGGGTTACCGTACTGGTGATTTAGCTCAATTTGATGCAAAAGAAGTATGTTCCACAAACGAGATAGGTTCTATCATTGCTAACTATTTAGATAGGTAGAGATGAAGACACTCACTTTAGCAAATATCTACGAACTTCAAGGTCTTAAAGAAGAGGCGTTAGATATTTATAAAAATATCTTAAAAAAGGATTCTAACAATAGCGATGCAAAAATTGCAATACGAAGATTATCTGGGATACATAAAAAGTTTTTGACTGTGAATCAAGAGATGAAAGAGTACTTCTTAAATATGGAAACGGATGTGGAGTTTAATGAGTTTGAAAGGTGGTTGTTAAAAGCATGGAACTAAAAGATGTCATACTCTCAACTTTAGCAGAGATGGAAGAGTCTCATGAAACGCCAAAAAGTGAGTCAAAAGTTGAACCTATTCAGGAAAAACAAGAAAAATACTTTAAACCTGCAAAGGAGCAAGAGAGTGTTCCTGATCATGATATTTCTCAAGCTATGACAAGCTTGGATAGTGAACTTATCTATCTGAACTCTATTAGAGAGAGACTTCTTGTACTATTTGAAGGTTTTCAAGCTCCTAATAATGCCAACATTGAAGCAAAAATAGATATGACTTTAAATTTTTTAGAATATATCCTTGCCACTATAGATGAGAGAATCCATAAGATAGAAAAGGAAAATAGTGAACCAGTATAGAGTCTTAATAGATGCAAATGATGAAAAGGGTTTAGTACATAAAGTTTCAAATATCTTTTTTAATTACAACCTCAATATTCTTTCAAATAGTGAGTTTGTTGACAAAGAGTTAAACAAGTTTTTTATGCGTAGTGTTGTAGAGGGTGCTATAAATAAAAAAGAGCTAGGTGTTGCTATAAATACCGTTTTACCTGAAAATGCTAGTGTTAAAATTGTAGAGCCAAAGAAAAAAAATATTATTATTATGGTTACAAAAGAGCTTCATGCCTTAGGTGATATTCTTATTCGCCATGAAGCAGGTGAGCTTGAGGCAAATATTCTCGCTGTTATTTCTAACTATGATAAGCTTGAGTCTTTGGTAGGGAAGTTTGCCATTCCTTATATTAGTATCTCTCATGAAGGAGTTGAACGTGAAGAGCATGAGAAAAAGATTATTGAGTGTATAAACTCCTATGAAGATGTCGATTATATTGTTCTTGCAAAATATATGCGTATACTTACACCTAGATTTGTAGAAGCTTTTGAAGATAAAATCCTTAATATCCATCACTCTTTTTTACCTGCATTTATAGGAGCAAATCCCTATAAGCAAGCTTACGAACGTGGGGTGAAAATTATTGGTGCGACTGCTCACTTTGTGAACAATAACCTTGATGAAGGTCCGATTATTGCCCAAGAAGTTATTCATGTAAATCATGCTTATAGTTGGAAAGATATGCAACGTTCTGGAAAGGATGTAGAGAAAGTGGTACTATCTCGTGCACTTAAACTTGCTCTTGAAGATAGAATCTTTGTTTATGAAAATAAGACAGTAATTTTTTAATTATATTAAAATAAATAAAGCTCTTGTGATCTATAAAACAACAAAAATATTTTTTGAGAGGAGAAATTATGGGTTTTAATATAGTATTAATAAATCCACAAATCCCAAACAATACTGGGGCTATTGGCAGACTTTGTGTAAATGCAGGTGCCTCTTTACATCTTGTAAAACCAATAGGCTTTGATATAGATGAAAAAGCAGTTCGCCGTGCAGGATTGGACTATTGGGATAGATTAGATCTTCATGTTTGGGAATCAATGGATAACTTTTTTGAAAATAATAAAATAGATGATAATGCTCATTTTGCAACAACTAAAACAGAGCGACCATACTTTGAGGCAGAGTTTAAAAATGGTGATTATATCTTTTTTGGAAGTGAAACTGCTGGAATTCCAGAAGATATTTTAAAGAAGTATGAAGCGAGAAATATCTCTATCCCTATGACGAAAGAAGGAAGAAGTCTAAATCTAGCTATTAGTACAGGGATAGTTCTTTATGATGCTATTCGTCAAAACTATCAGGGGTCATTATGTTAGATATTATTATGCTTGTGCTGTTTGTGCTTTTTATGATATTTCTTTTTGGTGGTTATCATAAAACAAAATCTACAGAACGTGAAAATGAGAACTCTCTAAAATAATTTTTCTGCCCAAATTTCCATCTTTAATTCAAATCTTTCAAATAAACTCTCTACATTTTTTATAATTGACATTTTATATCCTTATATCTTTTAATTTAGGTAATGATACTAAATTTTGATAGTAAATATAAAAATATGACAAATTGCAATGAAATTATTGACATTTGTTAAAATAAATATTATAATTTGACAAATTTAATATAAAGGGATAGATTATGAATAGTTTTGCTGACATAGTCGAAGAGATAAAAAGTATTGTCTCTTCTGAATTTTCACCTAAAAAAGTTTTTGATAAAGATATAGCAAATATACTTGGCATTAGCCAAATGAGCTTCGCGACAATGAAAAAACGTGATAAGATACCATTTGCTAAACTTTTAGATTTTTGTGCACAAAAAGCAATTAGTATTAACTGGTTACTCTATGGGCAGTCTCCAGAGAGCCTTGTTGAAGCGACAAATAAATTTTATATGGTGAAGTATTTTAAAGATTCTTATGCAAGTGCTGGTGGTGGGAGTTTTGATGATTCTATAGAAGAGGTAGAAGAGTTAGAAATTCCTGAACACTTTATGTTTATGCTTGGTGGCAAACGAGAGATGAAAAATATTGAGGCAATAAATGTCTCAGGTGACTCAATGGAGCCTACATTTAGTTATAATGATATAGTATTTATAAATAGAAGCAAAACTGATCTCAATCGTGGTGGTATTTTTACTATACGCACAGAAGCTGGGCTGTTTATTAAGCGTATTCAAACTCGTATAGATGGTAAGATCGATGTTATTAGTGATAACTCTGTTTACTCTACTCTGACTTATGATCCTCGTGAGGTAGAAGTTCTAGGGCGTGTAGTTAGCCGTTTTGGAGATGTTGACTAAGAGACTATTTTTACTTTAATAGTTCAACTCAAATAGAGAAAATTTCAAAATAGTTTCTCTTTAACTTTTACTCCTTTATTATATAATAAAGAAGACTAAAGAAGAGAACTAGTGCAGATCAGCGTTAAGCTTAATCTCTCTTGTTGAGCGAGAAGCTGTGATCTCTCCAGTCATGGAGTTCTGTCTGTAGTGAACGCCATAAAGACCTGCAAGCTGTTTACCTTTGAAGATCTCACCTTGCATATTCATGTTTGTATTTACATCCATAAGTTTTTTAAGTTCTTCAGGGTAGATAGCTATTTTTGTACCTTCTAGGATCGCTACACCTGCATCAATAATACAACCATCTCCAAGAGGAATACCACATACAGAATTTGCACCTAAAAGGCAGTTTTTACCTATAGAGATAGGGTTACCGTCTGTTCCACTAAGAACACCAAGGATAGAAGCACCACCACCAATATCACTGCCATCACCAACGATAGCAGATGAAGAGATACGACCTTCAACCATAGAAACACCCGTAGTTCCTGCATTGAAGTTAATGTATGAAGCACCTGGCATTACTGTAGTTCCAGCTGCAAGTTGTGCACCAAAACGTACTTTTGAAGTATCTAAGATTCGAGTATTATCAGAGGGAATAATATGCCCTAAGAAACGTGGGAACTTATCTACAAAGTCTATATGTGGGTATTCATTGGCAAGTTTAAGCTCTATTTCGAACTCTCTAAGGTACTCAAGTTCTATAGGTTGACCTGCTGACCATGCAACATTTGGTAGTGCTCCAAATACACCATTTAAGTTGATCTCACGGAGTCCTACTTTTGCCTGTGATAGAGCATATAGTTTAAGGTAAGCTGCTTCAACACTCTCAACATCTGCATCATCAAAGAGAAAAGTCACTTTAAATTCACCCTCTAAAGAGCCACTACTCATGATCTGAGAATAAAGTGCAGAGACAACTTGAATATTTTTATGTGCATCGCCATGAGCTTCATCAGAGTAAGGAGTAAATGCAGCTAAACATGCTCGCAAAAATTGAGTATTTATATGGCATACAACTTCAGACTTATGAAAGTCAACTTTTATGCCTTGTTCATCTAAAGCACGAATAAAAATAGCAGCACTGCCAAAGTTCTCATCCCAGTTTACAACTGGGTATGTAGCTTGAAGTGATTTTTCTACATTTAATTGACCTAAATCTACTCTTGTAATACCAAAGGCTAGAGGATCTCTATACCCTGGTGTTGTTGTCTTAATATCTTTGATAAGTGCTTTAAAAGCATCAGCCGTTTCTATGATTTGCATTATTTCTCGCTTTATTAATTTTAAATAGCATTATAAGATAATTTTTATAATACTGCATAGTTTTTTAAAATATTTGTAAAAAAATGTATATTTTTGGCTCAATTAAAAAAACATTTGCATAAAATACCTTTGAGACTATGATATATTAGGAGTAAACAAAGGTTTATTTATTTTCTCTACTTGTATTTTTCAAATAAATTTTAGTATAATGTAGTGTATAAAATATTGAAATGGAGGAAACTATGAATTTTAGAGATATATCAATAGTTGCACTTTTTGTTCTTGGAATAGGAGTGATAGGGTGTGCTGATAAGAAGAGAGATGAGGATACAACATCCCGTGTAGAAAACAATACATTATCCACTGTAGATGAGAACAAATCAACTACTACAGATCCAGTAAATCTAAATCCAGTGAAGCTTGGATCGTATGATACAGCTGGAAATTCATCGGATGTTGTTCTATCAAGTGATGGATATAGGGCATATATAGCTGATGGTTCGAATGGTTTAGTCATAGTTGATATAAATGATTCTTCTAATCCAACCAAAATTGGGTCATACAATACAGATGGGAATTCACATGGTGTTACTCTATCAAGTGATGGCACAAAGGCTTATATAGCTGATCATTCGAAAGGTTTAGTTAGAGTTGATATAAGTGATCCATCTGATCTATTTGAGCTTGGCTCATATGATACAGATGGATTTGCAGAAGATGTTACTCTATCAAGTGATGGCACAAAGGCTTATGTTGCTGATGGTAATAGTGGTTTAGTAATAGTTGATATAAGTGATCAATATAATCTGACTGAATATGGGTCATACAATACAGATGGGAATTCAAATAGTGTTACATTATCAAGTGATGGTACAAAGGCTTATGTTGCTGATGGTTATGAAGGTTTAGTTATAGTTGATATAAGTGATCCAGCACATCCAACTAAGCTTGCCTCCTACGATACAGCTGGGTATGCATTGGATGTTACTCTATCAGGTGATGGTACAAAGGCTTTTGTAGCTGATCAAAAAAATGGTTTAGTTATAGTTGATATAAATGATTCATCTAATCCGACTGAGATTGGCTCATACAAAACAGCTGGATGGTCACATGATGTTACATTATCAAGTGATGGTACAAAGGCTTATGTAGCTTATGATAATAAGGGTTTAGTCATAGTTGATATAAGTGATCTATCTCAGCCAACTAAGCTAGAATTAATCGATACAAATTGGTCAGTAAAAGGTGTTACATTATCAAGTGATGGTACAAAGGCTTATGAAGCTGATGAGAATGGTTTAGTAATATTAGGATTATTTGGGAATTAAACTTTAGAAGAAAAAGTATTTTGCAGAGTTGATAAAAACTCTACAAATCAGTTACTTCTACAACAACTGGAGTTGATTCCCAAATTCCATGCTTAGTACAGTAACCATGTGCAACAAGATTAAGTTTTTTACCCATTGGACGGATAGTAAAAGTCACTTCTGCATGAGATTTTTCATTTCCCAAAGTTCCTGGTGTAAAAGTTGTACTGCCTATTTTAACTCCGTGGTTGACACTAAATCCACTACAATACGTTTTCCTTTCACCACTATGCTTATTTTTATTTGCTCCAACTTTATACTCTGCTTCTATTTGCATGAGTTGCTCTGTAATCCACTTTAACATTGCTAGCATAGGATCAGCTTCCATCATAAATCCCATCATTACATGTTGAAACAACTCTCGTTCGCTTATCTTCATATCACTCTCCATTTTTCTCTTTTAAAAGTATAATAAATGAAAATTGCGAACTTTATTTTACACTATCACTAATTCTATTAAATTAAGTGCAAAACATATAAAGTTTGCAAAGATAAATTTAGAACTATTGAAGAAATACAAAATTGATAAAACCAACAAAAAAGTTTTTTATGCTAGAGTTTCAAAAGTAATGGCTGCTTAGTTAGGTGGAAATTGCATTTATTGGTTGAATGGGCGATATATTTAGGGAAAGTTAATAAACTTACCTTCATAAATAAAATTCAATATAAGTTTTTTTACAAGTGTCGACCTATGAATACTATTGAAAAAGCTCAAGAACTATTAAATAACTTACACTAATAATCTTAGAGTAATACGATAATCTTTAAAGAATAAGAACCAAAATTATGCTTCTCAAAAGTTTTTCTACTTCGAGCTTTTTTGCGAAAAAAATAGCTAAACGAGATAATCCTTTTGGAAGTATTATGTCCGTATTTTTTTTGTAAAATGCTTAATAATATCATTAGACATTAAATTGTGATGAATTAGTAATTTTTTTATTTCATCTATCTGATTTATTTTCTCTTTGATAGCTAAACTAAAATCTTTTATCCTTTTTGTAAATAATTTTAATTTCTCGCTCGTAACAACAACACAACCTTCTAACGGAGTGGCACCATGTTTACAAGTGTCTCCTAAATGAATCATAACTGGTACACAACTACTCGTATGGTCATATTTTTCTTTAAACCATGCAATAGAACCATTAAGTTGATTCATATCATGCTTATTAATAATATGATTAGTCACACCATTTTTACATTCTATTACAAAATATTTATTGTTACCAACCGACCATAGGTTATCAGGACCTTTCCCATAATCATTTTCAGGTCTTTGTCCTACAAACCCTAAAAATTGAGCTAATTGCTTAATAGCTTCCTCAAATTTATTTGCTGTTTCAGGCTTAAAAATCAAGTCTTCTAAAACTGCATCTATATCAATTATAAACTGATTATGTCCCATAGTATATTTACTCATTAAAAAATTCTGTAAATTTTTAGCCTGACCATCTACATTTTTTATACGTTCATAACTAATTCCTTCTTTAGGTTTTAGTATATTTTTATTTTCTCCAATTGCTGAAATCAAAAGCGTTTGTGCTTTTATTTCATCTTTATAGTTTATATATTCAGCCAAAATTTGTTTTGAATATCCAGATGTGATTCTATTACTACTATCAATTGCACTATCTAAAATATTTATTGCATTGTCATACTGATTTATACAAGCTTCATTATAGGCAAGGCGTTCAGATATTGCAAAATTATCAGAGCTATTTTCAGTATAAGTTAATGAAGCTAAGCTACTTTTACTAGCCCTAACCCATCCTTCATCTCTATTTAGAAATAGTTTTACAACATTATCTGTTTCGGATAATTCTTTATCTCTTAATTGTTCAGATAATTTTTCAGATAGTTCAAATTGAGCTTTAGTCGCTGAAGAAAATTTATCAACAGCACCATTTTTACATAAATGACTGATTAAACTTTTACCCATTAAGAATATTACACAATAATCGTCATTTGAACGCACACCACGCCCCATTCCTTGTTCAATCTTTTGAATTTTTTGATTTATTGCTCTATCACTACCTTGTAAGTGAGACTCTGTTATTTGGTCAATTAATCTTCTAGAATCTGGTAAACTATCTATAACTAAAACTCTACAAGCCTTATGAGGTAAATCGATACCATCGTAGCGATTAACTAATACCACTAAACCAATATACTTAGTTTTCATATTTTCAATACTTTCATGCATAGTTTCGGTTTCAATAATTAAATCAGCTACATCTTCCCAATATTTTTTTCTAAAATCAGATGGCACAATAATTACTACATTTTCGCTTTCAGAAAGTTCTTTATAATATGCTTTTAAATTAGAGTCTTTAATTTTTTCATTCATAATTTGTGGAATTAATATCATTCTATCACCAATATCTCCTGCAATATCAGGTGTAATTGTGTTGGAAATCGAATCTTTATCTAAATCAAAGTGTGTAGCTAAAATACTATCATCTACTAGCGTGGCAGTCATGAAAATTTTTCGTTGTGTTGATTCTAGACTTGAAATAACATCTATTGGAATCATATGAGGGGTAATTTCAACTTCTTTATTACTTATAACACATCTACAAAATTTTAATTTATCTCTCACTAAAGGCAATTTCCATTCAAGTGAAGTGTCATTATGATTTTTAAAGTATTTTTCTAATAGCATCTAAATGATTTTTCCAACTCCAAAATGGAACTAATGCTATAGCATTTGGTTGATTTTCTTTAAGCTCATATGCTTTACTTTCACTTTGCTCTTCAATACTTGGTAAAAAGATATTCAGTATTTGATTATACATTTGATTATCATTAGGTATTTTAAGAGTAAATTGACTTTCAACAGTATCTATGCAGGCATGTGCATCGTCGATAATTATTGTACTTATCTCAATTTTCTTTTCATTAACACCAAATACAGATCGTCCATTTACTAGTTTATGCATATTACAAACTAATATTTCTTTACCTCTAATGAAGTTTACAGATTTTTCATTCGTTGTAACAGGAATACCAAGTTGAGTTGCTTCTTCTATAACTTGTTGCACTAAAAAATTATCAGGTACAACATAAACAGCTGGTGCTTTTTTTTCATTCAATGAACTTTTTAATATCAAAAGTCCAACAACAGTTTTTCCACTACCCGTGTTCATTTTTAAAACAATATTTTTATCATCCCTCTTTTCATACCATCTTTTCCAGACTTGTGCTTGAACATCCCTTGGATATTGGTACTTTTCATTTTTATGAGGTAGTGCACTAAATAAATCGCGTGGATTTGTGAGAGTATCTATAGTTTTTTCTGTATTTAATAAATTAAAATCTATCATTTAAAAGTTTTCCCAATTCTCAATAATCCAATTTTCCACATTTTCTTGGCTTCTTACATTAGATGGTAAATATTCTTTAATAAGTGTTTCTAACTTCAAGCAAGAAGCTTTTTTCTTCCAGTTCCATATTTCAGCTAATTTATTAATGAGATATAAAACTTCATATCCCTCATTTCTATTAAACATCGTGCTATCAGGCTTACCTGTCACTTTTGGATTATCTCCATCAATTGCAGTCCAACTATATTTATATTGCAAATCACTCTTAGAAATTAGTGCCATTTTATACTCCATTAAAAATCTAGTTTAGTATAACATTTTTAAATATAAATTAAAGATAATTAATCAAGTTTTTATACGGCTGATTCATTCTAAAAGGTAACATAGCTTTTGAATATTACCGCTAAGTATACGAATAGCTTGGCGAAAACTGATATAGTTTTCTCTTCTTAGCACATTCATAGCGATATTTCTCATGATTGAAAAATTTGTAGGAGCATTTTTAGTTCTAATGAGTGAAGCATCTTCTCCAAATGTTACATCTTTTACATAATGCATACTTTCAACTCCCCAATGAGCATGGATTCCAAAGTCATAATACTGTGCATTCATAATCTTACTTGAGATATAAAAAGATTCTTCACAAGTGACTTTGTCGCTTTTTTTAAAGTATGTTGTCCTTGTAACTTTTACAATTGCTTTGAGTCCAAAAAATTTATTTCTATCAATATTATAATGCCCCTAAAATCTAAGACAGCAATTCAGTAGAAGTTTTTTTACTTGAGAAGTCGATTGATGAGAGTGTATTATTTCTGAGAGTTGAAACAGAGAAAAAGTATTGTCAAACTGTTCTCTATTCATTTAAGCAAATAGATCAGTTAACGAGAGTTTTCTTTTTGCAGTTCTTTTTAATTGAACTCTTTTGTTTTTGTCAAAATCTTTTACTTTCTCAAAACTTTTTTTTGAAAAAGCATTAATGATAAATTTTTCATTTTCTGGTTTTAATACTGTCGGCTCCAAAAATGCTTTTGTCATAATCTATTCTCCTCTCTAATTACCGCACATTATAGCATATTTAAGTTTCTGATTTTATTTACCATTGCCATTAATAAAAATTATTTCAAAAAACTTAAAAATTAGTCTCTACATTACCAAAGTGTTAAACTAAATGTATATCCAAAGGAGTTCCAATACATTAATGGGTTAGAGCTTAGAGTAGGTTGGGTACATCTTAATGTTAAAAATGAGAATGAAGTCGTTTTGTTTAGGAGTTAAAATATATTCTTTGGTTGCAAATAGGATACAAAAAGTATTTTGCAGAGTTGATAAAAACCCTACAAAATATCGTATTTATCGAACCTGTAAGCTACTCAGCAACTTCAACAACAACTGGAGTTGATTCCCAAATTCCATGCTTAGTACAGTAACCATGTGCAACAAGATTAAGTTTTTTACCCATTGGACGGATAGTAAAAGTCACTTCTGCATGAGATTTTTCATTTCCCAAAGTTCCTGGTGTAAAAGTTGCCATCGCTAACTTAGTTTCACCATTAAAAAGAGTAATAGACTCGATGTAGTGATCAAAATCATCAGGGTGAGTATATTCATTACCCATTTTAACATTAACTTTTAAAGTTTCACCTCTCTTTGCTTCACCTTGAATTGTGATAAAAGGTGAGTGACGGTCGATAAGATCTTTCTTCGCTTCACGCTCTACATTGTCGATATTTTCATATACGTTTACTTTTGGCATTTTAAATCCTTTGTTTTTGTTTGTGGCATTGTATCTATAAAAACATTTACTCTTCACTTAAAGTAGAGTATATTTCTCTTGTTTAAGTTCTGTTTTATTTTGGTATTGTATAACGACTCTGTTGTACTGAGGTGTTTTTGAGAAAAGTAGAAGAGTGAAATAAACAGCTTATATTTTAGACTGTATAGTTACCTTTTTTGCTTCAAACATCTCTATAGCCTTTGCTATCATTGGCTCACTCTTGATGTCTATTCCATCTACTTCATTTGATGGTGCTGAATCATCACAATTTGTTACACAGCTAGAAGTAGTATTTTGAGGGTTTTGTATCTTTGGTTGCTCTATCTCTTTAGGCTCTTTAGCTGATGGCTTTTTAGTGCAAGCTACCATTTTTATTGTTGTTCCAAAGCTAAAGACTTCTCGTACGAGTTGTTTAATGACTGCATAGCCATGTTTTAATACTTTTTTACACTCCTCATCTGCACAAGATTCCCATGTAAGAATTTCGTTCTCATAAGAGATATAGGTAATGCTATTTATAAAACACTCAGCAAGCTCATAGTTTCTATCTTTTATCTTTGCTATAAGTGTTTGAAAAGTTTGTAAGTGAGGGTCAACAATAGGTACCTCTGTAGGGTCTTTTATCTCTTCTGTTTGAGGGGTTTGCACTATTTGCGTTATCTCTGGAGTAGCAGACTGTATCTTGATCGTAGCATGTTTGAGAGGATCTGTTAGTTCAGGACGTTCTATATCTTTTTGAAATGACTCTATCATTTGATCTATTTCACGAATACGAAGTGCTTCAACCATCTTGAAGAAGATCAGAGAGAGGACAAAACTTCCATCGGCGTTTATACTGAAAAGGTATTTTGATTCACTTAGGATTCTAAAAAATCTATCGAGTACTAGCGTAGAGAAGAGGGCATTATGATTATACATTTTCTCTTTGAGGTAAGCAATAAGTTCATCTACTACCATCTCTGACTCATAATCCTCTAATACTTTTGTTTTTTCAACTAAAGCTCCATAATCTTTAGCAAAAACTGAAGTAAAAAGTTCATCTATAAATTTAGGATCAACAAGTCCTAACATATCTGTAACGGTAGAGACATCGACGTGATTTTTAGAGTAGATGATAGCTTGATCAAGAAGTGTAAGTGTATCACGAAGGCTACCGCTTCCACTACGAGCTAAAATCTCTAAAGCATCACTCTCATACTCAATGCTTTCAAGTTGAAGAATATGAGCTAAATGATTTACTATCTTATTTGTTGCAATGCTTTTAAATCTAAAGTGCTGTGTTCGACTTAATATGGTTGCAGGAAGTTTGAGTGGGTCAGTAGTCGCTAAAATAAACTTAACATATTCAGGTGGTTCTTCAAGAGTTTTTAGCAGGGCATTAAACGCCTCTTTAGTGAGCATATGGACTTCATCAATGATAAAAATCTTATATCTTGCTACTGCTGGTTTATACTTTGTTTGCTCAACTAGATCACGGATATCATCTATCTTACGACTAGAAGCACCATCCATCTCAACAATATCCATGTGACGACCCTCTATAGCCATGGTGCAGTTAGAACAAACGCCACAAGGATTGTGATTTATTCCCTCTTCACAGATAAGAGCTTTTGCAAAGATACGTGCTGTTGAAGTTTTACCACTTCCACGAAGACCAGAAAAGAGGTAGGCATGTGAGAGTCTGTTGGAGTCAAGGGCAAGAGAGAGTGTCTGAGCTATAGTCTCTTGACCAATGAGTTCATTAAAATTTGAGGGACGGTATTTTCTTGCTAGTACTTCAGATGCTTCTTTCAAAAAAGGTCTCCATAATTTATTAATTTTATTGTACCATGTGTTGGGTTAAACTCAATTGATTTTTTGCTATAACTACTTAAGTTTTCGAATAAAAACTACCTTTAGGTAGTTGCCCTCTGGAAATTTTTTGTGTACTTTAAAATCACTTGGTAGAGAGAAGCTCTCTTCTACTTTATAGTTGCTTTTGAGCTCTTTAAAGGCACGAAATATAAAGTCTCTAAAGGTCATCATAGAGAAGTTCGCAGCATTTGTAGAGGCAACGATAATGCCATTTTTTGCTGTGATTTGTATGGCTTCTTTAAGAAGATTTACATAATCTTTTGAGGCTGAGAAGGTATGTTTTTTACTTCTAGCAAAGCTTGGTGGGTCGAGTATCACTATATCAAAGAGTAGCTTTTTTCGTACTGCATACTTGAAGTAGTTAAAAACATCTTCAACGATTATCTCTTGTTTATCTAGATCAATACTGTTAAGCTCAAACTGCTCTTTTGTTTTTGCTAGGCTTCGTTTTGCTAAGTCTATACTTGTAGTTTTTGTAGCTCCTCCTAATGCACCATAGACTGAGAAAGCACCAGTATAAGAGAAAGTATTGAGTAGTGTTTTTCCTTTTGCATAGTGATCTCTTATAGTCTTTCTTACCTCTTTTTGGTCAAGAAATACTCCCACCATAGCTCCATTGTCTAAGTAAATAGCAAAATGAACACCATTCTCTTGGATAGTAATGGTTTTAGGTGCTCTCTCTCCTGTGACAAAATCATCAGAATCATCAAGATATTTGCCTTTGCTATCAAAACGCTTCTTTTGATAGATTCCCTTATATGTTACACTCTCTTTTAGAGCTTGAAGTATAGTTGTCTTTTGCTTGTAAATGCCGATACTATACCAAGTAAGTAGATAAAAACCATCAAAAAAGTCTATAGTAAGACCACCAATGCCATCACCCTCACCATTAAAAAGTCTATAAGCTGTAGTCTCTTTATCTTCTATATATTTTTTTCTATGTACTATAGCTTGTTTTATCTTTTTCTTAAAAAAAGTGACATCTATGGATTCCTCTTTTTTATAGCTTAGTATCCAGCCAAAACCTTTGTTTTGTAAACCATGGTACCCTTTAGCTATAAATCTATTTTTTGTATCATAAAGATTAAGGATGATACCCTCTTGAGTCACTTTAGTGTACTCCTCTAAGCTCTCTTTTGAGATGAGAGGATGTCCATCTTTATATATATCTACAAAATGAGGTTTTACTTTAAGGTCTATCTCTTGCACTAGATATTTCTTACTTGTTCTTTGAAAATATTGCCACGTTGTGTATAAGAGCTAAACTCATCAAGAGAAGAGGCAGCAGGAGAGAGAAGGGCAACTTCTTCTTTTTGTAAGACTTTAGATATCTCCATGATAGCTGAAATAAGGTTTTTGCAGAGAATAGCGTTTATACCATACTCGTTGGCAAGCTTAATAAGTCTCTCTTTGTTTGATCCTATAGTATAGATAGTAAGCTGTTTATTTTGTAAAAACTTAAAAAGCTTATGCAAATTTACACCCTTATCATCACCTCCAAGTATGAGATGAATGTAAGTATCTTCATAGCGTTTGACTGCGACAATAGTCGCATCAAGATTGGTCGCTTTTGTGTCATTTACCCAGAGACGAGATTTGGAGTCTCTAAGTTCCTCTTGTCTATGTGAATCAAGCATAAAAGTGTTTATCTTTTCATAATCCACTCTTCCAAAAAGTAGCTTATTTATAGCCATAGCAAGAAGTGCATCCATTAAAAAAGCTCCTTTAAATAGTACACGACTTGCATCAATACCAAAAATCTTAGCTAAATCTTCTTCATCCTCATATATGATAAGTTCTGCCTGTGTCTTAATATTTTTATATGTGGCAGGGATGATAGCTTTATCTGTACTTTTCATCATAGCTAAAGGTTTGAGTTTATCAGATATATATGATTTTTCACTTCCATGCCAGCTTATATGGTCTGGAGAGAGTGGCAAAAGTACATAGATATTTGGTGTGGCTTCATTTGTATAGTGTAGAGTAAAGCTACTAGTCTCTAGTATCCAGATAGGAGCTTGTTGGTCTAATTCGGCTAGAGGTGTGCCGATATTGCCACCTGCGATACTCCCTTTATCCTCTAGGAGGTGTTGCATCATCTGTGTTGTGGTCGTTTTACCATTTGTACCACTTATCCATATCTTGAGATTTATTACATCTTTGAAGTAATCATATTCACTGATGAGGTGTTTTGCTTTTTGTATAAGAGGATTTGAGGGTGGAATCCCTGGAGAAGTTATTTCAAGATCGGAAAAGTTAGGGTCAAATTCAGATGATGGTCTCACAAAAGAGCCCTCTACTCCTCCACAAGGTTCTTTGCATTTATCATCATAAAAGATAGCATTCTGTATATGTTTTGCAAGTGATTTCGTGGTAGTTCCATAACCAAAAATAGAGACACGTTTAGACATCAAGCCACCTCTTTGCTATAGTGCGCAGAGCTTCTGGGTTTTCAGAAGCAAAGAACTCTAGTTGAGGGTTTTTACACTGTTTGTAAAAATTAAACTTGTCTTGGAGATATTCAACAATAGCATCTCCTGAGTGTATAAGTTTTGTCTCTTTACCAAAATATGTTTGGAGTTCATAAGTTAAAAGAGGAAAGTGTGTACAGCCTAAAATAACTGCTTGAGGTCTCTCTATATTGGCAAAATAGTGTTTAAGTGTGGCGTTTAAAATCTCACCTGAGAGTATCTCCTCTTCTACAAGAGGAACTAAAAGTGGTGTCGCCTTTGCATTTAGGTTTGTGAATTTTTGGAGTCTAAGAGCATCTTCATAAGCTTTAGAGTTGATAGTGGCGTTTGTTCCGATAATGAGAATATTTGCATCTCTCATTTGAAGAGAATTTGCAGTAGCCAAAACGCCAGCTTCTACTACACCAATAACAGGACAATCAGCACTCTCATTCATCTCATCAAGAGCATAAGCACTCACGGTATTACACGCTACGATGATCATATCGAGTTCAAAGTTTTTGAAAAACTCTACAGCTTCGATAGCATAACGGATAATGGTGTTTTTATCTTTACTCCCATAAGGAACACGAGCAGTATCACCAAAGTAGATAATCTCTTCAAAGAGTTGGTGCTCTAGTATAGATTTGACAACGGTTAAACCACCGATACCACTATCAAAAACACCTACTTTCATCTATTGATGCTCACAATTTAGAGTAGTTGGAGTTAGTCGTTTGTTTAATAGTTGGGTGAATTCATCTACACAGTCAGTTTTAATATCATCAACCAAGTTACGATATTTTTTTAAACCAAACTTGATTATATTGTTTGAAATTCCCTTTTTGTATCCATCATAAGGCTTATTAAACTGTTTATACTTTTTAAAAATTTGTTGCATATCTGCCATTTTAAAAGTTTTCTTCTTCTAGTATTTCAAACTCTTCAAAAGGTTCCGAAAGCTTTTCAAAAATTGTAGCGAGTGTCTCTGAATTGTCATTGTTGATTTTATCAATATTATTATTGTCTGCTAAATAAAAGTTTACCTTTTCCTCTGATTTTTGTGTATATTTTTGAAGAGCTTCGATCATATATGGACTATGTGAAGTAACTAAAACAGGTATGTTTTGTGTTACTAAAAATGAAATAAGTTCAGCATATTTGAGTTGCCATTTTGGGTGTAGATGAATCTCAGGCTCATCTAAAATGAGAAAAGATTTTTCAGTTAGAAACCCTTGTTCTGCTAAAATTTGTAATATCCCAAAAGACTTAATACCTGTAGCAGTGTTTTTTATGGAAAGTTTGGAGTTTGCTTTTATATATTTAAAATCATTCTCTTGGGGGTCGTAAATGAGTTCACCATTGATGAGAGAAGAGATTTTAGCACCTAATGAATTAGATTCATCATCAAACAAAAGAAAGTCGTAAATCTTTTCTTTAAGTTTATCAAATAAGTCTTTTATGTGTAATGTAGTGTAAGGTACACCTAGTCTTCTCGAAGTAGATTTTGTTGTATTAAGACCAGTTGTTGCTCTTAAAAGTAAATCATGATTGTTAAGAATAAGTGGTGTTTCTATAAAAGTAGCATCATTAAAATAGAGAGGCTGACACTTTGGAGAAAGAGAAATTTTGTTTTTTTCATCAATACATATGTCTAAAAGCTGTAATTCATCCTCATAAAGTTCTATTTTTCCCATTTCACAATGATGTTTTATGATTTGTGAGTCAAATTCTGAACGAAACACTTTATTGAGTGCACTTTGAATATACTTGTTTTTGTCTTCAGGTTCAGCTAAAATAGTGGCAACTCTATCAATTAAATCAGAATAAAGCTGATAGTTCTCTTTCTCTATATCTAGTTTTTTGATATATTCTTTTAAACTATCAATGAAAACATTTTCTTCAAAGATGATATAGTTTTCAAGAGAAAACATATGACGTAAATTATTTAAATCCTCTTCATTAGTTATTTGAACATTACGTCTTATACTGAAATATAGTGAATCAAGAATATCTTCTATTTTATGAAGCTTAGATTCGGAGAAATCTTCTTGATATCGGCTGACAGATTTGATAAGACAAAATAAAATTTTACCTACAGTACTCTTACCTGTATCATTTTCACCAGCAATGATAGTTAATCCATCTAATGAAACATTAGCATCTGAAATCATACCGATATTTTTAATTTTGAGTCTCATCTCACTTCCGTATTAAATTGTTATTTTTATTATATCTAAAATTGATCACTTATCTGTATTCATACTATCAAGAAACTCCTGATTTGTTGCTTTTTTGCCCATAGTTGTGTAAACGAACTTAAGTGCTTCTATCTCGTTGTCTTGTTTATGGATCATTTGACGAAGGATAAATACCTTTTGAAGAGAATCTTTACCTATGAGAAGATCATCTTTACGAGTACCAGACTTAAGAATATCGATAGCAGGGTAGATACGTCTGTCTGCAATTTTTCTATCAAGAATAACTTCCATATTTCCAGTTCCTTTGAACTCTTCAAAAATCACTTCATCCATACGACTTCCTGTATCTACAAGTGCAGTTGCAATGATAGTAAGACTTCCACCACCTTCAATGTTTCGAGCAGCTCCAAAGAAACGTTTTGGCTTGTGTAGAGCATTTGCATCTACACCACCTGAGAGAACTTTACCACTTGATGGCGTTACCGTGTTATAAGCACGAGCAAGACGAGTGATAGAGTCAAGAAGTATAACGACATCACGACCCATCTCTACACGGCGTTTGGCTTTTTCTATCACCATCTCAGCCACTTTAACATGGTTTTTAGCAGGCATATCAAATGTAGAAGAGTAAACTTCTCCTTTAACACATCTCTCCATATCGGTAACCTCTTCAGGGCGTTCATCTATTAGCAGTACCATTAGGTCTATCTCAGCATGGTTAGTTGTGATACCATGTGCTATCTCTTTAAGGAGTTCTGTTTTACCAGAGCGTGGTGGTGCTACGATAAGTCCACGTTGTCCTTTTCCTATAGGGGAGAAGAGATCAAGCATACGCCCAGTAAGCCCTTTTTCATGATACTCTAACTGAATCTTCTCTTCAGGGTAGAGTGGTACAAGGTTTTCAAAGAGTGGACGTTTTTTAGACTCCTCAGGAGGGAGACCATTCACTGCTTCTATTTTGATAAGTGCATAGTAGCGTTCTTGATCTTTTGGAGGACGGACCTGCCCTGTTACCACATCACCATTTCTTAATGCAAATCTTTTGATCTGTGTGTTGGAGACATAAGCATCATTGATAGACTCATTAAATGACTTATCTATTGAACGGATAAAACCATAGCCATCTTGCATTACCTCTAAGATACCACTGAAGAGAATAAATCCACCTTGTTCAGTTTGTGCTTTGAGTATCTCAAAAATAACATCTTGGCGTTTAAGCTCTTGAGGGTTTTCTATCTTTAACTCAGTAGCAATAGAAATAAGTTCTTCAATACTCTTTGTTCTTAACTCTTCAACACTTGAACCTTTAGCTGGTTGATGTGATCTTTTTGATGCATTGTTACGGTTGTTCTTTGGTTTTTGGTTATTATTGCGAGGTTGTTGTGAAGAAGTTTCACTCATGTAAATTCTACCTTAATTTTGTGATTTTGAAATGTGGAAGAGATTTAGAGAGATCTTAAATGACTCTCTGTTAATGAAATTCTACACTAACAGAGAGATAAAAGTCAAGTTTTGTGTAAAACCCAAATAATTCCATAACAATCAAGACACCTCCAAATTTATAAAAAGCCCATCTTTCCTAAAGCCTTACAGACTATATTTAAAGAGTTTAGCATACTTTTTCTTGTGAGGACTAAAAAGAAAGTTCTCGGGGAGAATGCTCTTATTATGTTCACCTACAATTTTAGAAGATTACTAAATCTCATAGGGATAACTCTGTTTAAAAAACTCTGCAAGGCTATAAAAGGAAATGATTTAACCCAAATAAGAGAAGAAATAGCAGCGTATATCTTGCGATTTGGAGTTTATTTGATCCATTTTTTAGAGAGATTTTTATTTTTACAAAATATCTTTAAAAAAGTGAGATATTTGTAAAAAGTTAGCTGAAAAACTTGGCTAAATTAGGGGGTTTTTGGACTAAGTTCACAGTCTCAAGGTTTTGTTATACTTTTTAGTCTAGTAAGTTCATACTGTTTTGAATACTCTCATCTATAAATTTGAAAAGTTCATCTTTTTTGTTAATAGCTTTTAAGTATTCGCTCCTATGCTCATTTTCAATAAGTGGTGGAACAATATTATTTTGAATAGCTTGAAAAGCCATTATCAATCTTCCAACTCTTCCATTGCCATCGGCAAATGGATGTACTCTTTCAAATAAGATGTGAAACTCTGCAATGTCTTCTAAACTCATATTGTTACTGTCAAATCTATAAAGTAAATTTTCTAAATCATTTGAGATTTTATTTGGTGCAGATAGTTTTATATCTACACCTTTAATGTATCTATCATCTAGTCTATATGCACCAATAGGTTTAGAAACAAAATTAGGTGAAACTTTTAAAGCATCTTCAAACATAATAGCATGAATATCTTTTATAAAACTACTGTCAATAATATTTTCTTTGTTTGTAGCCTCACGAACTATGACATCATAAGCCTTTGCAAACCCTAAGATAACAAGTTGTTCATGTAGTGGTTTATCTCCAGCTGTATTTCCATGTTCAAGTAACTCTTTTGTTTCACCAAAAGAAAGAGTTGTGCCTTCCATCGCATTTGAGTGATGAGTGATTGAAATACGAAGCTGTCTGAAAAGCTCTTCTCTTTGTTTTAAAGAAAGTTCATTAAGTTTTTTCATTTTTATTCCAATATTATAAGTGTTGTTTATACAAATCAATAATAAAGTTAGCTACAGGTTTCCATAGCTTTACTTCTCCATAAACTTCATCAAAAACCTTTGCATTATTTTGTTTAGAAATTATTTTCATCTGATTAAAGTTCCGAGTGAATTTATTGTCTTCTATATTTGAATGCTTTTCAAGCAAAGAAAGGCTAATTGGTGTTGAATTGTTATTTGACAATGTCATATAAGTTGTTAAAATTTTATAATTATATTGAGATGGGTTTTTCAACCATCTTGGTACTTTTCTATATACTTTTTGAACTTCATTTGATTCTTGATTGTTGTCTGTGTTAATTATGTTTTTTTTGTTTAGGTGTACTTTTTTATTTAAAATTGATTGTGCATTACCAATTATTAATAATAAATGTTCTTCAATAATGTTATTCTCAATTTTTACACTTTCTTTATATGCAACTTTTGCATCATACAAAATTTTTTCTATTATAGTTTCCATTTAATAGCCTTTTATTTAGATTGCATAAGTTTAGCAAGAGTAAACTTAAATTCTTATAAGTATTTATTAGTTCTCATAAGAATGATTTTCTATATGAGTATAACGACTGAGTTGAGAAATATTTGAGCTGCAGGGTCAAATATTTCTCTCCAATGAGACTGTGAAAGAACCCAATCCCAAACATATAGAAAATATTCTACCAAAATTCTCCTAAAATTAACCATACTAAAACAACAGAAACAGTATAATAACTTCTATATAAAGGGTATTATATGGGTATATACAAACAAGGTCTTAACCGTAAACAGCAACTAATGTTTCCACCAAGTTTAGATGAGCTAGTAGAGGAAGATAATGTTGTTCGTGCAATAGAAGCATATGTGGATGCATTAGATATTTTTAAACTTAACATAAAAACGAAAAAAAGTCTCAATATCTCTAAAAAGATGAGATATTTGTAAAAGTTGAGCTGAGAATTTAGCCCAGTTTATGGGGTTTTTGGACTAAGTTCACAGTCTCTGCAGTTTGTTATATGAACGGGTGTGGGCTATGGTGTTTGTGAGTGGCTTCGTCTTTTTTGGTCTGCTATATTTGATGTTATTACTCCTTGAATTACTCTTGTATATCTAAAAATGTGGCATAAGGTAACAGGTTAGTATGAAATTAAATCTTTTTGAAAGTTGTCTTGATTTTTAGGGGCATTATAATTTTATTATCCTGCTTGTCTATCTACAAGCCTACCACTAATAAATTTATGCAATACACTTGACATAAGTGTTTGATAAGGAAGTCCTTCTTCGACTGCATAAGCTTTAATATCTTCTAAGTCTTTAGATGACATACGAAGATTAACCCTCTTATCTTTTTTAAGTGTATTTCTTGCAATTATTTGATGTGAAGCTATTTCATCTTTAAGGTTTTCTACAGAGTTCCATTCATTGGACTCAAGTGAATCCAAAAGTTCTATCTCTTCAGCTTCTAAAGTAAACTTTTTCATTTTAACGCTCCTAAATATTGTTTAGTTAATTTACGACTTGGAATGATGGTTTTCAAAAATCTTTCATTATCATTTTCTACAAAAGGTACGGCCATAACATACTCTTCTATTTTGATAATTAAGATTTTTTGATGAGAAAACTTCTCTTTGTTTGGATGATTGACTATATCAAGTAAATCACCACTTTCAATATGAGAAACGATTTGCTCAAAACTAAAGTTACGTTCTTTTTTCAAAAGAAGATTTTTTTCATTGTTCCAATTATATGTAATCATGTGAAAATTATAGCACTATGTGTGCCTTTTGTCAATACATCTCAATGAGTCTAAATAATTCCATAACAATCAAGACACCCTCAAATTCATAAAAAGCCCATTTTTTCGCTTGTAAGTACCTAAATTATAGAGTAAGTTAGCTTATTGTCTAATTTGGTATGGAATTATTGGGGTAAAACCAATAATTTAATAGCTACTTCCAAGGAATTTTTTGCTCATATAATGGTATAGTTGGATTTTCTTTTGTAAAATATCCATACCAAAAATAGTCAAAATTTTCATTTTTTATATCATCTCTTTTATTGTAAAAGAGATGCATATTACCTTTCTCATCAAAAGTAGGGACACCATCGTTTCCAAAATAGTGTTCATCTCCACGAAAATAATAGTTTTTTTCAATGATTTGAGTGTAAATATTTTTTTTATTCTTAAGATCTGAAGGTGTAACAAAACTTATATTTCCATCTTTTATTATAATCTGATAATTATTATCTGTATCGTAAAAATCTGTATCGTAAGATACTGTTAAGTTACCATCATTAAAAGTTAAAGAGAGGTTTTGGTTTAAATTATTTCTATGTTCATGTATATTTTGAATACTACCTTTCTTAATAATATTATAATTCCAAGAGTTGTTTTTAAATTTCATAGTCACATAGTAGTAATTATATTTGTCTCCAGCTTGAACTCTTTGCTTATCAAAAAACAACAAAGCAAGATACTCCTTTTCTGAAGAATCATATGTATGACTAAAAAGTGGATAATATTCAATTTTTTCAAAAGTATTATATGAAATTCCCAAATTTGAAACAGTATCATATAGTGATGGTAAAAGATATTGCTCTACTAAAGCATTGCTATTCAACTGTTTAATTTTTACACCGTTTTGTTCAATTACAACATAATAATTATCATTAATTAACATTTTATCTGTTGAATATCGATCAAAAGGCTTGTATAAGTTTTGTATTTTTGTCTCATTATAATCATTTAAAATGGTTATATTATTGTTAATCTTTGAAGCTATCTTTTTCCAAGTATGTGTAGAAGTGTCAAGTTCAAATAGATAACTCTTATTCATATTATAACTGCTAGGTTTATACTCTCCATCATTTCCTTGTTGCGAATAGTATTGAAAATAGAGCTTACCGTTATATTTTATTACATGAGATGATATGTACATTGGTGCATTGTAATACTTTCTATTGCAATCTCCGCAACAACTACTTAAATAAATAGCTGTTGTAAATGATATAAGGAAAATAAATAATTTCATTTATACTCCGTTTTTTTATGTTATTTATATTAATTAAAAGTATATTGATACAATACTTTAATTAAGTTAAAATTTGCTAAGATACTTTTTATTAAGGAGAATTTTTTGAGATATAAAATATTAGTAACAAATGATGATGGTTACGACTCTAAAGGTGTTTTAGCACTTATAGAAGCCTTAAAAGACCTTGAAGATATTGAGCTTGTAGTTGTAGCACCTGCAAATGAGAAATCTGCTTGTGGACACTCTTTAACACTAACAAGACCTTTACACTTTGTGAGTGTAGATGATGATTTTTATAAGCTTGAAGATGGGACACCTGCTGATTGTGTTTACCTCTCATTGAGTACTCTTTTTCAAGATGCAAAACCTGATCTACTTATAAGTGGTATCAATCTTGGATCAAATATGGGTGAGGATATTACCTACTCTGGAACTGCCGCTGGTGCTATGGAGGGTGTACTTCATGATGTACCATCTATTGCTATCTCTCAGGTAATGGATTTCAAAGATCCTGATGGAGATTTTACATTGGCACAAAGTACTATAAAAAAACTTGTTACAAAGATACGAGAAGGCTCATTTCCTCTACCTAAACGGGAGTTTTTAAATGTTAATATTCCTTCTAAAAAACAAGAGACTATGATGAAAGTAACTTATGCAGGTTATAGACACTATGCAAACGACTCTCATCTTCATAGAAATCCAAGGGGTGAAGAGTATCATTGGCTAGGTCTGCACCCTCTTGACTTCTCTCAACGTGAAGGAGTTAAGGGTATAAGCGATTATGAAGCTATTCAATGTGGGTATATCTCTATTACCCCTATTATGCTTGATTTGAGTTCTTATAAGAGTATGGATAGTTTAGAAAGATGGCTCTGACATGGGAGTACATGATCGTATAAAACAACTTGTAGGTGAGGACTTTACTACACTTCAAAATGCAAAAATTATACTTCTTGGGGTAGGGGGTGTTGGCTCTTTTTGTTTGGATTGTCTCTATAGAAGTGGTGTGAAAAATATCACTATAGTTGATTTTGATACCTATGATGATAGCAATCAAAATCGTCAGATGTGGTCAGAACTCCATGAGGGTGAGGTAAAGGTAGAAGCTCTTAAAAAACACTATCCTGAATTATCAATTATTAAAAAGCGTATAGATGAACAGTGGATTTTGGACTTTAACTTTGAGCCTTATGACTTAGTACTTGATGCTATAGATGATAGAAATGCTAAACTTGCTCTTGCACAGAAGTGTTACAAAAAACTGATAAGCTCTTTTGGTGGGGCAAAGAGGATGGATCCAACAAAGGTACAAGTTGATGATATCTGGAAAAGTTATGGAGATAAATTTGGTTCAAAGATTCGATATGAGCTTAAGAAACGTGGTTTTCAAAAGAAGTATAAGGTTGTTTTTTCATCGGAAGAGGCTAATATAAAAGAGAAAGGCTCTTTTATGGGAGTAACTGCTACATTTGGACTTATTATGTGTGCTGAAGCTATGAAAAAGATAAGGAAAAAAAGTTGTTAAAGTTTGTAAATATAGATATAAGGAGTTTATTTGTTTGATTTTGACTCTCCCTTAGTTTGTAAAGGTGTTATTGGTGATGGTTGTGGTGGTGGTCGTGTATTTTTTGTTGAGGATGCTACTCTCTTTGTTTATGATCCTCTAACACAAGAGAGACATTTTCTTGTATCAGTTGATTTCCCAATATGTAAAATATCAAAAAATGCCTGTGTAATTATCCTCCAAACAGAAGAAAAAATATATAAATATGATCTCTCAGAGATGAAGATAGTAGAGTAATAAAGAAATTTTGCTATAATAGTGAAAAATAAAATGAGAGAGAATAATCATGCAAACTGTAGAACCGATGACACTATATGGCTATGAAAAATTACAAGCAGAAGTAAAAGAGTTAAAAGAGGTAAAACGTCCTCGATGTGTCAAGGATATAGAAGAAGCACTTGAACATGGTGATTTAAAAGAGAATGCAGAGTACCATGCCGCAAAAGAGATGCAAAAAAATATTGATAACCGTTTAGCAGAACTTCAAGAGATACTAGGAAACTCTCAAATAGTTGATCCAAGTGAACTCGAACACTCTCGTATATCTTTCGGTTCTACTGTATTTATGACAGATATGGATAGTGAAGAGGAGGTAAGCTATACTATAGTTGGTGGCTGTGAATCTAATCCAGATATAGGACTTATATCTTTTCACTCTCCTTTGGCAAAGCAACTTCTTGGACGTGAAGAGGGTGACGAAGTAAAAGTTCGTCTTCCTGGTGGAGAAAAAGAGTTTGAAATAGATGAGGTAAAATACCAAAAAATTGTCTTTGAGTGTAAATAAATGATGGGAAATACTAAGATAGATGTAGGAGTAGTAGGTGCAACAGGTTATACAGGCTTAGAACTCGTAAAAATGTTGCTTAAGCATCCAAAGTTTCATCTTAATTATATTGCCAACTCAGAAGGTGCTACTACTATCGATAAGTTACATCCCTCTTTACATGGCGTTTGTGAACATAAAGTAGTTCAAGCAGATGTAGATACTATAGTGAAGAGATGTGCACTTGTTTTTCTCGCACTACCTCATAAAACTGCGATGGCGTATGTAAAGCCTTTGATTGCAAAAGGTGTAAAAGTTGTAGATCTTTCAGCAGATTATAGACTTACTCAAGAAGTGTATGAAGAGTATTATGTCACTCATACTGATATTGAAAATTTAGAGCATGCAGTCTATGGTCTTCCCGAGATGTTTCGCCATGAGTTAAAGAGTGCTAATCTTGTGGCAAATCCTGGATGCTTCCCAACTTCTGCTATTTTAGGTGTACTCCCTTTTCTCTCTAAACGCCAAGAAAATACTCCAGTTATAATAGATGCAAAGAGTGGGGTGAGCGGTGCAGGTAAAAAGCTTAGTGATGTTACACATTTTGTGCATGTCAATGAAAATCTTTTTGCTTATAATCCAATGCTACATCGTCATGCACCAGAGATAGCACAAAAGCTTAACATAGACTTCGATAATGTGACTTTTGTACCTCACTTAGTACCACTAACTCGTGGTATGGTAAGTTCTATTTACCTGCAAGTGAGTGATGATTTTGATGCAGAAAAAACACTTTATGAGTATTATAAAGATGAAAAATATGTCCGTGTATGTGAGAGACCTGTAGATATGAAAAGTGTTGCGGGAACAAATTTCTGTGATATTTATGTCCAACGTAAGAAAAATATACTTTTTATCTCAAGTGCGATAGACAATCTTATGCGCGGTGCTTCTTCTCAAGCATTAGTAAACGCCAACCTAATGATGGGATTAGAAGAGAATATGGGAATTCCAGAAATAGCTTATGTCCCCTAGTTTCATACTCCAAGATGGTGCTCTTTTATTAGGTGATGCCCATTACTCACATTTTAGACCACAACTTTTACAGCTTTTAGAAGATATAGCTACTAAAAAACTTCAAGTTTCACAGCTTATTTTAATGGGTGATGTTATAGATGCACTTTTTGGTGGTGTTACTTTTACGCTTCATAAAAATAGCAAGATTATAGCTCTTATTCAAGAGATCAGCCAGATAGTAGAGGTGATCTATCTTGAAGGAAATCATGATTTTAATCTTCATAAAATTTTTCCAGATGCCAAAGTATTTACTCTGAAAGAACAGCCTGTGATAGCAGACTACAGAGGAGAGAAGGTTGCATTTGCTCATGGAGATTTTGATTTGGGAGTAGGGTATAAACTCTACAGTAGTATTATAAGAAACCCTCTTATCTTACAATTTCTCAATTTTATAGATAGAAAAATAAATAATAAAATTATAAAGAGTATAGAGAATTATTTATCAAAAAAAGAAGATTGTAACGAATTTTCTCTTTTTAAGCGGTATATCTTTTCTAGGGGGCTTGAGAAGTATAGATGTCGCTATTTTATAGAAGGACATTTCCATCAAGATAAATCATATGTCTTTGAAAAATTTACATATATAAATTTAGCTGCTTTTGCTTGCAATGAAAGATTTTTTATGGTAAGATACTTACAAGAAAAAATTGTTTTAGAAGAAAAAAACTTAAATAAAAATATATAGTTGAATGACAATAGGAATCGATAAAATGATGTGTATTGTAAAAATAGGTGGTGAGAATGGCGTGTAAAAAAATGAACAATCTATACGATACCAGACTGTAATGCAAAAAACAATACTATTTAATAAACAGGGATCAACTCTCTCGCTAGAATTTTTAGAAGAGATCACCCTTTATACTTTAGCTCAAATAGAAAAACAGATACTCTCTTACAGTTACAAGGGAATAAAAACTCTTGTGCTTAACTTAGAAAAAGTAGCTTTTATAGATACAGCTGCTGCTATCTTTCTTGCTAAGATAGAAGAGGATATGAGTAGTAAAAATATTCAATGCACGTTAATATGTCAAGATAAAATACTGCTTGCAACACTTGAACTAGTAAAAACACACAAACCTGAAAAAGAGAGAGCTCATGCAAATATCTCTTTTGTAGAAAAAGAGTTGCAGATTGTAGATAAATATTTAAGTAAGTACTTGGATGGTATATTCTCTTTGATCGCCTTCTTTGGAAAATCCTTTATGGCAAGTATGTACTATCTCTCCTCTTTTCGGCATATTCGTTTTAAAGAGATATTTTATGAAATAAATGAGTCAGCTATAAAAGCACTAGCTATTGTTGCACTGACAAGTTTTCTTGTCGGTTTAGTTGTCGCTTATCAATCTGCAATACAGCTAAAAATATATGGTGCAAATATTTTTATAGTAGATATGTTGGGTGTCTCCATTCTGCGAGAACTTGCTCCTTTGATTACTGCTATAGTGATCGCAGGGCGTAGTGGATCGGCTTTTACAGCCCAGATCGGTGCTATGAAGATAACACAAGAGTTAGATGCTATGAAAACGATGGGTTTTGATCCTTTTGCATTTTTAGTACTCCCGCGAATTATTGCATTGATGATAGCAATGCCAATTTTAATTTTTGTGGCAGATATGATGGGAATTTTTGGCGGGATGATAGTCTCAGATATTAATTTGCATGTCCCTCCATCATTATTTTTGGATAGACTTCGTGAAGTTGTGGATGTAAAGCATTTTTTTATTGGAATTATAAAAGGACCTTTTTTCGCATTTTTGATTGCGAGTATAGGTATTTATCGTGGCTTAGTTGTTAAAGATGATACACAAAGTATAGGTTTTAACACTACAAAAAGTGTGGTTGAATCAATTTTTGCAGTCATAGTATGTGATGCACTATTCTCTATAGCATTAACAAACTTAGGAATATAAGATGAGTATTATCACTGTACGAGATGTAAAGACAATTTTTGGGGGTAAGGTGGTGCATGATGGGCTTAACCTTACTGTGAATGAAGGTGAGATTTATGGGCTACTTGGTCCAAGTGGCTGTGGTAAAACAACACTTCTTCGTGAGATGGTTATGCTTCAAGATTTTCCTTATGGTAATATAAGCATTTTAGGATACAATATACATAGCATGAAAGAGTCAGATGCGCAAAAACTTCGCCGTAAATGGGGTGTGCTCTTTCAATTTGGTGCACTCTTCTCTTCTTTGAGTATACGTGATAATATTGCACTACCTTTAGTAGAATATACAGACTTACATGCAGGAATGATAGAAGAGATCGTACAATTTAAGATAAATCTTGTTGGTCTAAAAAGTAGTGATGCTGATCTCTTCCCATCACAAATCAGTGGGGGAATGAAGAAAAAAGCAGGACTTGCTCGTGCTTTGTGCCTAGATCCTAAGTTGCTTTTTTTAGATGAGCCAACGAGTGGACTAGACCCTATCTCAGCAAGAGAGTTTGATGATCTTATACTTAAGTTACGTTCTCTCTTAGGATTGACTATTGTAATGGTTTCACATGATTTACAGTCAATTTATGATACAATAGACAGAGTTGCTATCATAGATGAGAAGAAGATAACTTATGAGGGAACTATTAAGGATGTAAAATCCTCAAAAAGTAAATTTGTACAAACTTTTTTTAAATAATTAAGGATAAAAGATAATGAATAATAGAGTTAACTATAGATTGGTCGGATTTTTAGTTTTAGTGGGGATTACACTGATGCTAGGATTTACTTATTGGATATTGCAGCCACGTGAAAACTCAGAGATGAAGTACTACACTATGTATTTTAGAGATTCAGTCTCTGGACTTAACATTGATTCGCCTGTAAAATATAAAGGTGTTGCTGTCGGAAAAGTAAAAAAAATTGAAATAGATTGGAAAAATATCGAGCTTATTAAAGTGACGGTGAGTATTTTAGCATCAACACCTATTAAAGCTACTACTACAGCGAAATTGGTGGCACAAGGAATCACAGGATTATCTTTTGTTAATCTATCTAAGGGGACAGAGGATGGAAAAGTGCTCAAGAGTAAACCGGGTGAGAAGTATCCGGTTATTCGCACTAAACGTTCTTTTTTAAAAGGTTTTGAAAAATCCTTGCGCACTGTCTCTTCGAGTTTAACATCAACACTAGGAAGGACAGAAGAGCTTTTGGGAGAAGATAATCAAGAGCAGATAGCTATTATTTTACAAAAATTAGCAACTATTATGAGTAAGTTAGACAGAACATTGGGTGATAAAACATTAGTGCATATTCAAAGTACAATAAAAAATATAGATAATTTTAGTGCAAAACTTAATAGTGTTATACCTAATATCACTCAGTTATTGGTAGATACAAAAGCATGGGAATTATCAACTTCTAACTCTATGAAAGGCATTACAAATGCTATATCTAGTGGAGTAAGCGATTATGCTCAAATGAATAATCATGTTATGCCTACTATAAATGCTACACTTTTAGATATGCAAGATCTGATGATAAAAATGGATGAAATTCTAGAGGGATATAGAACAAGTCCATCAGATATTTTGTTTAAATCACAAAAAAAGAAAAAAGGACCAGGAGAAAAATAGAATGTTTAGAGTATATAGTATAGCAGCGGTAGTTATGTTCATTGTTAGTGGGTGTTTCTCATATTCAATGACAGCATATAAGATATATCCAAAAATTAAAACTGTTGATTACAAAGATATCTGCAGGGGGAAAACTTTAAGTGTAGGAAAAATTTTTACTGCACATGGTGTTATGTTAGAAGAGATGAAATATGCGACACAAGATTATAAAGAGTTTAGTTATACAGAATCTGAGTGGGCAAATAAGCCCTCTAGGGAGATAGATCGTGCACTTCTTCGCTCTATAAGGGGTGCTAGAATTTTTGACAGTGTTAATGGCTACCGTTCACATGCTAAAAGTGATTTACGTTTAGAGACAAATGTTTATAGTTTTATGCAGTACTATAGTAAGGACAAGAAAGAGTCTTATGTAGATGTGAGCTTCTCATTCTCTTTAGTGAACCAGAAAACTTCTAAGTCCATCAAATCTACTGTAATAAGTACGCGAGTAAAGTGTGAAACAGCAGATGCTGAGGGTGGTGTTATAGCACTCAATAATGCACTAGAGATAATCCTAGAGAAGACAAATATTTGGTTAAGTTCTGATTGTCATTGATAGAGGAAAAAGAGTATAAACAGAGGAGAGAGAGAGTAGCTAACTCTCTTCATAAGAACTCTATTGCCGTTTTATATAGTGCATTACCTTCAATAAGGTCTAATGACACGGAGTATCTTTATAGACAAAATAGTAACTTCTACTACTTGACAGGTTTTAGAGAGGATAATGCAGTTTTACTACTTACGCGAGGTAAAACAGATATAGCTTCCTATCTTTTTGTACAAAAAAGAGAGAAAAGACTTGAACTTTGGACAGGAAAAAGGTTGGGAGTTAAGGGTGCTCAGAAAAAATTTAGGCATGATAATGTATTTATCAGTCAAGAATTTGAAGATAGGTTTAATGAATTAAGTAAAGTATATCAGCATCTCTATTATGACTTTGGTTTAGATGAGAAAAGAGCCTCTTTTTTACGAACAAAAACAAAAACATATACTTCATATAGAAATATTGCACCTCTTATAGAAAAAGAGCGCCTCATAAAGTCTCCTTCTGAAATAAAGCTCATTCAAAAAGCACTAGTGATTACACAAAAAGCACATCATTATGCTATGAGTTACGCAAAGGAGTTAAAACTTGAAAGAGTGCTTCAAGCAGAAATAGAGTGTATATTTAAAAAAAATGGTGCTTATAGTGATGCTTATACTAGTATAGTTGCTTGTGCAAATAGTGCTAATACTCTACACTATATTTCAAATAATAAAGAACTTGTGAATAATGAGCTTCTCTTAATAGATGCAGGCTGTGAGTATGAGTACTATGCGAGCGATATTACAAGAACTATACCTGTAAATGGGAAGTTTACTCCTACACAAAAAGAGCTGTATAATATGGTCTTAGATGTTGAGAAAAAGATAATAAATATGGTTCGACCAGGTACTTTTCGTTCTTTACTTCAAAAGAGGTCAGAAGAGTTACTCTGTAAGGGTTTAATAGACCTAGGCATCTTAAAGGGTGATTTAAAAAAATTGCTAAAAAAGAAAAAACATAAGAAATATTACCCACATGGTATAGGGCATTGGATGGGGATAGATGTACATGATCCATGTCCATATAAAGATGAAAAAGGTAAAGAGATTCCCTTTACTGCTGGGATGGTTATGACTATAGAACCTGGTATCTACATAGATAAAAAGGATAGGAGTGTTCCCAAAAGGTTTCGTGGTATAGGGATAAGAATTGAAGATAATATCTTAGTGACTAAGAGTAGTTATAAAAACCTCTCTCAAGAGATAGTAAAAGAGGTTGATGAGATAGAGTCCTTCTCCTCTTAATTATAAGAGTATGTCCACCCTGTAAGTTTATGTACTTTAGCCTCATAAAAGTTCTCTGAGTCTGCTAAAAAGTCCATCACAAACATAGGTATATGAGGTATAGTATTTCTATCTTCTTGTTTTATAAGTAGGAGAGGCATGGGAGTATCTTGCCCTAGATTTTGTGAAAAACCAACAGGCATGAGTTGACTCATTAACTCATGAACTCCTCTTATTTCATTTTCAAGTAAAAACTTCTCAAGTATAGCTTCTTGAATATCTTTTGGAAATCTCTCTTGTGTATTTAAAAAGATAGTAAAATGAATAGGGGATTTTGTAAATTTTTCAGGAGCAGATGTCGCCATTATAATGTACTCAACATTGTTAAGGTGATCTTGTATCTCTTTTACATCTAAATATTTATCGGTCTGTATTGCTTTTGCTTCCATATTCTCTCTTTTATAATAAATTGCTTAGTGTCTATTTTTGAAACGGAAATCACGCTCTGTTAGGAGAGGATAAAGTTTCTCTTTAAGTTCACCTTGAAACTCCATATAGCCCTCTTTATAACTTCCACCACAGCCTAGCTTCTTTTTGAGGATTTTAAGTGTTGATACTGCATCTTCTTTAGAGAGGAAAAATTCTCCTACAAGTGTGACAGTTTTCCCTCTGCGTTTCTCTTTGGCAAAATGTAGGTTATGTTTTTTTGGTTCTAGTATATCTACGGTTTTAGATTTTTTTGAAGAGCTTACTACTCTCCATGTGTCATCTATCTCTGCACCGATAAAAAGATCAAGTTTTTTACCTCTACTCATTAGATTACTTTTTGATGAAGGATACTCATCCCTTTTTTGAGGTACTCATTATCATTGATGGTTGCTATAACATCTTCAAATGAGTAAATCTTATGCTTATAAACTACGACAAAAATTTCATCATTTTCTTTAAGAAAAGTAGTTTCACCATACTCAGTATAACGAGTAGCACCAATACTGATAAGCATTTTTGAAGGATAATTACATGCATCAATGTACTCACTTAATGGCTCAAGTGGACCAAAATTCTCTTGAGTATTTATCTGATTTTTTATCCATTTTGTAAGTTTAGAGTAGAAGTAGTTATAGCCATTGAGCATTACATTTTCTCCATAAGGAGTTAATAGATTATCACGTTTAAGAAAACTACAGATTGAGTAATTATCCATTACTCCACTCTCTTTAAATTTGTCTATTGGTATAAGTGTAGGGGAAATACCTTTAGAATTAGCTCCCCAGTTTTTTTTATCACTTATCTTCTCTGCACCACTAACTCGGATAGAGCAGTCATTATAGGCAGCAAAATGTGTTGGAGTGATAGACTCTACTTTATCATCTGTATAACAAATCTCACATATTAAAACAACTTCAGGTTCTATCTGGATATTGACATCAGCTTTTGGAAGTTGTAAAGTATCTGAAGAGAGAGGATAGATTGTTAAGATCTTTTTTGGTACTCTTGTTGTTGTATGAGTGCTTGGCGTGTAGAAGGGAAGATAAAAAGGAAATATTCCTTTTGGTGCAGCCTCATCAGCTGTGATAACATCTTTGAAATCTTCAAGTTCACCAGCTTGTGCTAAGTGAAGAGCAAAGTTTCCTGCAATACCAAGACCTAAGTAGTTTTTGTATTTGCTACTCATCTCTATATAGTTCCAGCAACTCTCTGTTCTGCAAACTCTTCATAAGAGCCTTGGAAATCAATAATAGTTCCATCCTCTTGTATCTCAATGATGCGTGTAGCAAAAGCATCAAGTAACTCACGGTCATGAGATACACAGATGACATTTCCTTTGAACTTATGAAGAGCTTCACCTAGTGCTACAATAGCCTCTAGATCAAGGTGGTTAGATGGCTCATCAAGGAATAAAAAGTTACCATTTTCAAGCATCATTTTGCTTAGCATCATACGGTGCTTTTCACCACCTGAAATACTTACAACAGACTTCTCTTGTTGCTCGCCATTAAAAAGCATACGTCCAAGACAGTTTCTTATCTCAGCGATCTCACGTTTTGGATCAAATGCACGTAACCAGTCATAAAGTGTTCCATCACCCTCTATAATGTCTGCTGTATCTTGTGGAAAGTAAGATGGCTCGATAGTTGCACCAATATGTATCTCACCTTTATTTGCTTGTATCTCTTCAACCAAAATCTTCATAAGTGTAGATTTACCAACACCATTGCCACCTATAAGAGCAATCTTTTCATCTGGAACAACCTTAAAGCTAATGTTGTTAAGTACTTTGTTCTCACCATAAGCATGACTTACATTTATAACATTAAGTGCTTCATCTCCCATTGTCCTTTTTGCCTTAAAGAGGATACTTGGGTCACGTCTAGAAGATGGTTTGATGTCTTCTATCTCTAACTTATCAAGTTTTCTTTGACGAGATGTTGCTTGTTTAGCTTTTGATGCATTTGCTGAAAAACGGCGTACAAATGCTTCTAGTTCATCTTTCTCTTTTTGCTTTTTCGCATTGTCTAGTTCTATCTGTTTTGCCATAATATTTGCAGCGATATACCAGTCGTCGTAGTTACCTGTAAATTCACGAATTTTTTGGTAATCAACATCAAGAATATTTGTTACAACAGAGTTAAGAAAGTGTCTATCATGTGAGATGACTACAAGTGTACCTTCATGGCGTTGAAGTTCATTTTCTAGCCAGCTAATTGTCTCTATATCTTGGTTGTTTGTAGGTTCATCTAGGAAAAGTACATCTGGTTTTGGGTAAAGAACTTGAGCTAGTAGTACTTTAAATTTATCAGCACTATCAAGTGTTGCCATTAGGTCATTGTGGTTTTCAACAGGGATCCCAACATTTGCAAGAATTTTTCCTATGTTTACGTCATATTCGTAAGTAGGATCCTCTTCAACACAAATAACTTCTAAGTCTGCAAGTCGCTTATTTATAGCATCATCTTCAAAGTCACCAGTGAGATAAAGCTCTTCTTTCTCTTTGATAGCATCGTATAAACGCTTGTTCCCATATAGAACAGTATCCATGATAGTAAAATCTTCAAAGGCAAATTGATTTTGTCCTAAAACGCCAACTTTATTGGCTTTTGGGATAATGACTTCACCTTCAAACTCATTGATTTCTCCAGAAAGAATTTTTAGAAAAGTGGTTTTACCCGCACCGTTAGCACCAATAAGACCATATCGTTTATGACGGTCTAATTTGAGGTTGATGTCTTGAAATAGGACTCTATTTCCATAACGCATTGTTAGATTTTGAACAGTTACCATGATGACTCTCTTAGATAAGTGTCTAAGTTCAGACACTTTAAAATTTTCGCGATTATAACTAAGAGTTGTTTAAAAGATGTTGATTATTTGCTTAAATATAACGGATAAGTGTAGAAGAATCTTTGAGTCATTTTAACAAAGAGCATTTTTAATATTGTAGTAGTGTAGATAGAAAAAAACAATACAGCTAGAAAATTTTGTTGTGTATTAAAAGAAGTTGCAGGTATTAAATCCCTAAAATAGGGATTTAGATAGATCTTTAAAGAGGTGTTACATTCTCAGCTTGTGGTCCTTTTTGACCTTCACCGATTTCAAAAGTCACTCTTTGACCTTCAGCAAGTGATACACGACCACCTTGAGTGTTGTTGACTTGACGGAAATGTACGAATACATCATCTCCACCATTGTCTTGTTGGATAAAACCATAACCTTTTTCGTCGTTAAACCATTTAACTGAACCATTTTGTAAATCTGCCATTGCATTAGCCTTGTATAAAAATTCACTATGGAAATCAATCCATTAGTGGAGTCGAAATTTGGAGAGTCTTTAGGGGGTCTTAATGCAATAACGCAAACTTACACACTAAAGATAAACTTAGATCCTTATCTTTCATCAGAGGTATTATAACTTAAAAATCTTAAAAAACCAACAAAATAACAGAAACTTATGAAATTGTTGGTAAATTTGATGCTATTTAGGCTTAGGTGCTACTATAAAAGAGATTCTTTCGCTTGAGTAATTAGATCATTGATAGCTTTTTCATATATTTTTACTTCACTTTCTATAGTTGATTCAAAACGAGTTACAAGAACTGGTGTTGTATTGCTCGCGCGTACAAGTCCCCAACCATTAAGAAAGTTGATACGAACGCCATCTACATCTATTATATCTTGTATAGTTGGGAAAGTTGCTGGTGGCGTTTGAAGTAGCTCTTTGACACGATCTATAATTTTGAACTTCTTCTCTTCTGTAGTCGCTACTTTTAACTCTTCAGTAGAGTAAACTACAGGAAGTGCAGCGAGTTCTGCATCTAAATCTATACCATCGTGAATAAGCTCTAACATACGAAGAGTTGCATAGATAGCATCATCATAACCAAAGTAACGATTTTTAAAGAAGATATGCCCACTTACTTCACATGCCAGGTCGGCGTTTGTCTCTCTCATCTTTACTTTTAAGTTAGAGTGACCTGTTTTGTACATGATGGCATTACATCCGCGCTTTGTAAGTTCATCATACATTACCTGAGAACATTTTACCTCACCGATGACTGTCGCCTTCTCCATCTTCATAGAGAATAGTAGAGCCATCATATCACCCTTTATATTGTTCTTATGTGTAAGAACTGCTATACGATCAGCATCACCATCATAAGCAAATGCAATGTCACCATGAGTAGTTAGAAGTTTTTTTACATCTTTTAAATTCTGCTCATCACTTGGATCTGGATGATGGTTGGGGAAAGTTCCATCAGGAGTAACATAGAGTCCTTCTGTTTTAAGTTTTAAACGTGAAAATATATCTTCGGTTACAACACCAGCAACACCATTACCACAGTCGTAAACAATCTTTGTATCCATGCCTTTAAGATGTTGGAACTCCTCTACAAGAAAATCTACATAACGAGTTACAGCATCTATCTTGATTACATTACGCTTTACTTCAGTAGGCATATCCATCGCTTCACACTCACGACCTAGTGCATAGATATCTTCACTAAAAAATGGTGCTTTATCAATAGTGATCTTAAAACCATTATATTCACTTGGGTTATGTGAACCAGTTATCATAACAGAAGCCGATGGTATTATACCATTCCACTCTTGATAGTTTGTGAAGTAGTTTACAGGGGTTGGTACAAGTCCCATATCAAGAACTTTTTTACCCCCAGCATTAAGACCACGAATAAGGTACTCAAAAAGTATAGGGGAGTGACTTCTAGCATCATAACCAACAGCCACATAATTACCTTTTATTTTAGATGCAAGTGCATACCCTATACGAACAACACTCCTTTCATTTAACTCTTTTTCATAGATACCTCGAATGTCGTACTCTCTGTATATGCTCATTTAAATCTCCTTAAACCTTGTCTAATCTAGTGAACAAGGGGGGGGGTGGCTTCTTTGTCAAATTTATTCATATTTGAGTGGCTCTCAAGTATTTAGGAAATGACATAATACAGTTAAAAATATTAAACAAAAGAATAGTTAAAGGGTTACAAGAACTCTTTTTCAAAAATATGAATACTACACTAATCAATAATAAGCTCTGCAACTCTCTTAGAACTTCCATGTTTTAGGTACTTTCTCAACTCCAAAGAGTGCTTTAAAAAGACTCCTCTGTCGTACTCTTTGTAGCATTTGATCAAATTCTCTTTTGTCACCATATTTTGGAGATACTCAGGATGTATGGTAGTGCCTTTGAATTTTTGAAACATAATATTGGCTAATCCTACATAAGTAATATTGAAAATTTTAGTTCCTATGAAAAAGTCTAGTGGTTTGGCAATATATGTAAGGATAAAAGGGAGACCTATAATAGATGCTTCTAATGTAGCTGTACCACTACATATAAATGCAAAGTCAGAGGCTAAAAGTGTTTTGTGTGCATCATGAGAGATAGTAATACCACTTATATCTCCATAAAGATAGCTCACTTCTTCTTGAGAAAAGTGCTTAGGAATGATGAGTGTCGCTCTACACTCTAACTCTTGAATAAGCTCTAGATAAATTGGCATAAGTTTTTTTATCTCCCCCTTTCTACTCCCTGGCATAAACGCCACATCTTTGACATTGGCGTTTAGAGAAGTTTTGAACTCTGTTATTTGGTCAAGAAGAGGGTGACCTACATACTCTATGGGAGCATCAGCATTGTAGTAACTTGGTTCAAATGGTAGAATAGAAGCAAGTTTGTCTATAGTACGAGCTAAAACAGGAATGCGCTTCTTTTTCCATGCCCATGCTTGTGGGAGAATGTAGTAGATTATCTCTTTATCTGGGTATCTTTTTTTTAACTTCTTTGCTAAAGGTAAATTGAATCCTGAAGAGTCTATAAGTAAAACTTTATCAGCCTCTTTTGCTAACTCTACCATCTCATTTGCAAGTTTAAAAAAGTATCTTAGTTTTTTTAGAGCATCTACTATACCCATGATAGCTAGGCTTTGAAGATCTACTATAGGGTTTCCTAAATTTTTATCGAAGATACCTATGAGTTCTATTTCAGTTGTAAACTCTTTTATGAGAGAAGTGAGATGAATATTTGCAGAGTGTTCGAGTGCAGATACTAAAAGTTTCATAGAGATTAAGCCTTAGTTTTATATAATGTCAAAATTATATCCAAGGTGGTCTAAAATGCTGATAAGAAATGCAATAGTATGTGATGTAAATGGAGAACGAAGGGTTGATGTCGCAATAGAAAATAGTACTGTAGTGGCAATAGGCAAGGGAGTTAAAGGAAGTGAGGTAGTAGATGCAAAAGGTGCTTATCTACTTCCTGCTTTAGTCGATACAAACATTAAACTCAAAGATTCGATACTTAATGCTAAAAATATTAAAACCATCGCACAAGAGGCACTCAGAGGTGGAGTAGGGCATCTTGTGTTAAATGCAGACTCAACTCCAAGTATAGATAATGAAGTTGTTTTAGAGTTTGCACAGCATGGTGTTGCCTCAGCAAAAGGTGCAAAAATAGATCTCATGCTTAACACTCTTAAAGAAGATATGACCTTAAGTAATATCGCTATAATGCTCAAAAAAGGGATAGTAGCTCCCTATATGTCCACCATAGCAAAGAATAATATCGCCATAAAGATAGCAGAGTATGTTAAGATGTATGATGTGACCCTATTTTGTAAGGCAGAAGATAACTCGCTTATAAACGCTGGAGTGATGCTTGATGGAGATGTCAGCTCAAAACTAGGACTTGCGGGTATTTTAGAACTCAGTGAAGTCCTTCATGTCTCTCGTATGCTAGAAATAGCAAAGTTTTTCGATATAAAAATACTCTTTAAAGCCATAGCATCACCGCGTTCAGTAGAGCTTATAAGTAAAGCGAAGAAAGAGGGTGTATCCGTTAGTTGTGAAGTCTCTATTCATCATCTTATAAATGCAGATAGTGCTTGTGAGGGATTTAATACTATTGCAAAACTAGATCCACCTTTAGCAAGTAAAACAGATATGCTTAGACTCCAAGAACAACTTAAAAATGGTGAGATAGATATATTGACAACCTTGCATCAACCAAACTCACCATTGAATAAAGAGGTGGCGTTTTATGATGCCTCTTATGGATGTTCTTCACTAAGGTATGCATTAGCACTTTACTACACAAAGCTTGTAAAAAGTGGACTTATCAGTATGAGTGAACTCATAAAACTTACAGTACAAAATAGTGCAAAAAGTATTAACAAAGAGGCTGGAGTTATAAAAGAGGGGGTCAAAGCAGACTTTATACTCTTTGATGTAAATGCGAAGCAAGTAGTTAGTGAGTCAGACTCACTCTACAAAACTCAAGAGTTAAGTGGTGTTGTCACAAGTTTATCACTGGGTAACGCCTAACTTTTTTTTATTGGCGTTTGGTGTTTTCTTTTCTCATAGAACTCTTTTTTGAAGGCATCAAATCTATTTTCAAAAATAGCCTCACGTACTTCTCTCATTAATGTCAAATAGTAATGAAGATTATGGATTGTTCCTAGTCTAAAGTAAGTGATTTCACGTGCACGAAAGAGATGGTTTAGATAAGCACGACTGTAAGTTTTACAGGTTAAACATGTACACTCAGGATCGATTGGATCTTCATCCTCTTTAAACTTTGCACCTTTGATATTGAGACGACCAAAAGAGGTAAAGAGAGTACCGTTACGAGCATTGCGTGTAGGCATAACACAGTCAAACATATCTATACCACGCTCAATGTTCTCAATAAGATCTTCAGGTGTTCCTACTCCCATAAGGTAGCGAGGCTTATCTTCTGGCATATACTGTACGGTATGTTCTACTGTATCGTACATCTCCTTGTTGAGTTCACCAACACTTAAACCTCCAATAGCAAAACCATCATAATCAAGAGCACAGAGTTCAGTAGCACTTTTGGTACGAAAAGCTTTATCTGTTCCCCCTTGAATAATGGCAAAGATATTTTGATCTGTACAAATGCCCCTTTCTTGTTGGCTTCTAAAGTACTCTATAGACTCTTTTGCCCATGCAGTTGTACGCTCTATACTTATTTTTATACGTTCTTGTGTTGCTGGTAGGGCGACAAGGTCATCTAAGATCATCATAATATCTGAGCCAAGGTTTGTTTGAATATCTATCACTTTTTTTGGAGTAAAAAAGTGTTTACTTCCATCTATGTGTGATCGAAACTCTATACCATCTCTCATTGGTTTGGAGATGTCAGAGAGTGAAAAGGCTTGAAATCCACCACTATCTGTTAAAAAACTTTTAGGATATTTTGTAAAACCATGAAGTCTTCCCATCTTCTTAATAGTGTTATCACCTGGGCGAAGATATGTGTGGTAAGTGTTAGCAAGTATAATTTCAGCACCAAGAAGGTTGAGTAGATCTTGAGCATCAAGGCTCTTTACACTACCAATAGTTCCAACAGGCATAAATACGGGTGTTTTTATAGTTGAGTGCACTGTCTCAATAGTGGCAGCACGAGCATTACCACTTCTTGCTTGTAAAGTAAATTTCATCGTTTATAAAATCCTTAATTAATATAGTCTGCTATTATAGCATTATCACAATTTCTTTTTGTGTAGATTGTGATTTAAAGTTTAAGATTGTTTATGTCATAATTCTTTTTTATTACTCTGAAATACTACATTCTTAAGGATTATCTACTATGAAAAAGTTTCTCTTTGTTATTCTATTCTCTACACTACTCTCTGCTTCAACTCAAGTTGATGTAAAAGCTTGTAAGAAGTGCCATCCTATTATTGCAAAAGAGTTTGCTATCTCTATGCATAAAAGAGCCTCTATAGATGAAGATAAGATACATAAGGCTTTTTGGAATATACATCCTTTAAAAGCTAAAAATAACTACATTTGTGCCAAATGTCATACTCCAGACTATGTTGGTAAGAAGAGAGCATTTACCTGTTTGAGTTGTCATGCTATTATAGATATACAGAAGCATAAAAAATCAAATAAAAATATCTACTCCAAAAAGCCAAAAACATTTTATTCTGCTCAAAAAGGAAAAGAGAATCAGAGTATTAAATTTAAGCTTACATCTAGTTGGTTGGGTACAAAAAAGAGTACAGGATCAGCCTATCATACTATAGATTATACTCATGAAAATTTTTATACAGGAGAGGTCTGCATGGGGTGCCACTCTCATAAACAGAATGGGAAAGGTTTTACACTATGTGTGACAGATGAGTCTGGTGCAAAGGATAAAAAAGAGAACTGTATTACTTGTCATATGCCAAAAATAGATGGCTCTGCAACTACTGTGAGAATAACAAAAAAGCATGCTTTTCATGGCTTTGCTGGGCTAAGAGTTTCACCTAAAATGCTTAGTAAATATATAACATTGGATCTTCAAAAGAGAGAGAAAGGTTTTGAGATCATCATAAAGAGTGATGTACCTCATTTACTCTTAACGCACCCTGCACGCTTACTCCAGCTAAAATCAGTAATTATCCGAGGGGATAAACGAATACCTCTAAAAAAAGAGACATTTGTAAAAATTAATGGAACAAACAAGAGAGCATCTCTTCCTTGGCTTGCGACAGAAGTAGTAAAAAATAATATGATAAAAGCAAAAGAGAAAAGAGTTATCCCTTTTAAAACTTCTTTAAAGAGTGGCGATCGAGTAGAAGTCACTCTTGGTTTTTATCTTATAAATCCAAAGTTACAAAAGAAACTGCATCTTATGCAAGAGAAAGAACTTGTAAAATTTACTACTTTAACAAGTCATGAATTTTTTATCAAGTAGCTTCTCTTTCTCTTTTTTGTAGAGAGTTACAGAGATAAAAGCTGTAAATGCAATAATTGCAGAGCTTAAGAAAAGATATTCAGGGTAGTTTTCATAGATAAATCCAGAGAGTAACGACCCAATAAGACCACCTAGACCATATGTAAAACCTAAGAAAAATTGCTGAGCGAGTTGCTTATTGGTGTAGAGCTCATAGAGATAAGATATAGCCGCAGAGTGAAAGAGTGCAAAACTAAAAGCATGTAAAGATTGTGAGAAGTAGAGGATAGGAATATTTTCTGGGAAAAGAAATACCAATACCCATCTAAATGCTGTGATAAATAGAGTGATTTGTAGTAAAACGAGAAGATTTTTTTTGAGTAGTTCTCCCTGAAAGTAGAGCATAACTATTTCTGCAAGAACTCCAAAACTCCATAGATATATTGTTATCTGCATAGAGATTTTGTGTGCTGTTTCATATATAGTAAAGAAGTTATAAAAAGATCCAAAGCTCACCTGCATGAGAGTCAATCCTAGCCAGAATTTATAATCACGAAAGGGAGAACTTTCTATAGAGATTTTCTCTCCTCTTTTATTGTCTTCTTTATCAAATAGCATAACCAAAAAATAGGAGACTACAACAGTAATAAATGCAAGAGAAATTAAAAAATTTAATACCATCTTCTCATCAACAAGTATCCTTACTAAAAGTAAAGCAACAAGTACAAAACCAAGAGACCCAAAAAGTCGTACCCTACCATAATGCTCTTTACCTATATTTGTAAGTGAGAGTGTTTCAATATATGGAATAACTATACTAAGTCCTATACCTAACATAATGTCTGAGAATAGTAACAGATAAAAATTATAGATAAAAAAGTAAAAACTAATAGCACCAATCAAAAGAGCAATAAGTGCAATATTGAAGATTTTACTATTAATTTTTATTCCCTTGATAAAGAACATAGGAAGAATAAAACGAATAAGTGGAGTAGCTGAAAAAACAATACCTATATCTTGTGCAGAGTAGCCAAGTGATACTAGTGTCTTTGGCATAAAAATAACATAAACACCAACAATAGCAAAGTAAAAAAAGTAAAATAACGAGAGTAAAATTATCATACACCATTATAACAAAATTGCTATAAAACCTTCTCTTAAAAAATAGTTGATTATAAATTATTTTATTAATTCTATATATTTGTAATTAATACTATAATAATGCTATAATTACAAATAATTACAAATAAAGGATATATTTTGGATAAAAGAGTAAGTCTCTATCTGTTTGACAAACATATAGCTGATATTTATCAAATAGAAGATAGAGTTTATCTTCGTCAATTTGATTCTGCAGCTTTTAAAGCAAGTCCAGTCTCTATTGCTAAAGAGATCACTGATATAGAGACTACTTCTTTAGTATTTCAAGAAAGAGTAGCTGGATTTGTAAGTGATTCTCTTCCTGGTAATTTTGGTAATGAGATACTAGAAAATTTCTTTGAACAAAAGAGTGGAGAAAAACCAACAATTATAGAAAAACTTCTTTTCATTGGTAATCGTGGACTTGGTGCATTGGAGTTTAGACCAGCTCATAAGTTTGATGAGACTATGGAAAAAATAGTTCTATTAAAAGATATATATGAAGAGCACAAGAAGTTAAAAAGAGGAGATGATTTTAAGTCTATTCATTCTGCTTTTTTAGTCTCGGCACACTCATTTGTTGGTGGTGCAAGAAGTAAGGCTGTAGTCGCAATTAATTTTGATACTAAAGAGGTTTACTTTGGAGATAGAACAAAAGAGCCACCCCAAGGATTTATTCCCTCTATTGTTAAGTATGATGATACACAAGATGGAGATGAGAACAAATCAACCTATTCTAAACTCGAATATATCTATTATCTTCTAGCAAAAGAGTCTGGTATAAATATGATGGAGTGTTATCTACTAGAGAGTGAGAATAAATATCACTTTGTCACGAAAAGATTTGATATAGATAATGGGAAGAAGTTACATGTACACTCTTTAGCTGGTTTGCTTCATATAGATTATAATATTCCACGAACTTTAAGTTATGAAGAGTTATTAAGAGTTGCTGTAAAGTTAGGAGCTACAGAGAGTTTACGACAACTCTTTTTACAAATGCTTTTTAACTATATGTTTGTCAATCAAGATGATCATGCTCGTAACTTCTCTTTTATGTGTGCGAGTGATTATAAGTGGCGATCTACTCCAGCTTATGATATTACTTTTGCTAAGGGTCTAAAACAGACAAGAGAACATCAGCTTACACTTTACTCTAAAGCCCTCTCTCAAATTACTCTACAAGATGTCGTAAATCTAGCAATAGAGTTTTCTATAGAGCTAGAGTTTGTAAGTGAGAGTATCACAAAGATGAAACTGCTTAGAGATACAAAACTCCCAAAACTAATGCAAGAGTATAGAGTCTCTGATTCTAAGAAGAAAGAAGTACTAAAAGCTGTAAAGGTAAGAGATTTCCAAGGAGAGTTAGATGGATGATAACAAGTTACTATCAAAATTAAAGTCTTTTGAAGATGAGGCTAAAAAAGCCAAGAAAAAAAATATAAATATCGATGCATCATTTTCTACTCTTACAGATGAAGAGATCTCTTTAGTCTTAGCTTATCGTGCAAAAAAACTTAGGATAGAAAATTCTCTTAAACAGAGTGAGTTTAGCACAAGTGCTTTGCTCTCATCAGCTACAACTTACTCTAACTTTGAACAGACAGGAAAAGTATCTCTTATAAATTTTATTAAGATTGTAAGAAATTTTGGACGAATTCAAGAGTTAGAAAACTTGTTAAAGAGCGATATATCTTCTGTGATTGAGAGTGTACATAGTAGGAAGAAGATAAGAGAGCGTGTGAGATAGATTTTGTGTTATAAAATCTAGTCATACTATTTCGTGTTTTATAAAGTTGTTTTTTGCACTAAAGAAGCTCAGTCCACAGGCTTCATACGCAAAAAATACTCTAGCATTGTAAGGAGTCTCATATAGCTCTTGATAGACTTTTTTAAAGTTACTAAATGCTTCATTCTCTCCAAAAACAGTTCTCTCAATACTGCCATCAAATTTTTCAAAAGAAGTGTTAAGCAGGTATGGTGAGTTTGGATACAACTTCTTTAAAATTGCAAGCATACCACGAGACTCAAAAAGCAGAGTATAAGCAGGGTTTATGATGATAGCTTGCTGCTTTTGCATAATGTTTGTCAATAGAGTAGCGAGTTCACTTTCATTTGTAGCTATATCTAACCATGAGTAGTTTTTACACCAGTACTCATATATTGTACCTTCACTATCACTTATTCCCTCATCGCTAAAAATTACTTCACCAAGATAAGAAAAAGAGGTCTCAAACCCAGCTTCTTGTGCGAGTTGTTCCAAGAAAAGTGATGTATGCTCTTTCTCTTCATCATCATCTGGAGCTGAAAAAAGGATCTTCCATCCATCATATCTCTTATCAAAAAATTCAACTCCATCATCAAGGGTAATAACTCTTTTGAAGTTTTCTCGTACCATCTCATATATCTCATTAAAGGCACTCTTGTGAAGTTGTTTTTGCGATGTTTGAAGAAGTTTTTCTGGAGTATCTGCATCAAAACCCAATAGTTTTATTGGTTCACTATTTCGACCACCACCAAAGATAAATGCACCATAGATATGCCAGTGAACATCATTTTCCCAGCTCTTTTTTATCGCTTCTATAAGGTTAAAAGGAATTCCAAGATCAAAAAAGAGATCATTATCTATAACATACTCTGCAGCATTAACATACATATCATAAAGCTCATTTGCTGCTTTGTAGTAAGCTAAAGCCTCTTGTTTAGTAAGCGTTAGACTCATATCATCCACCGAAGAAACCACCACTTCTTCTGGTAGATTTTTTAGAACTTCCACCGAAAAAGCTTTTTCTTGTAGATGATTTTTTAGCTTTTTTTCCTGCTGCTGAACGGCTATAAGCACTTCTATTTGAAGAGAAAGAGTTTTTTGAAAAGTTCTTGTTATTCATAAGAGCATTGCCTATCATATTTCCAAGAAGGCTTCCTGCTGCAACAGCTAGAATAGTTCCTGCTAGACCCATACCTGCACTTCCACCATTCTCTTGTATAGTCTCACTTGTACCATTTTGTACTTTTTGATACTCTTGTTCTGCAAGGGCTTTCATCTCCTCTTCATTCATAAAGCGTTCAGTTACTCGTCCATTGGCATCTTTCTCACGAATGATAGCACGATTTGGACCCTCAGTAGGCATCTCTTCAACAACTACATATTTACCATTTGCTTGCTGTTGAATAACTAGAAATTTATTTTGCGCTTGCTCTTGTGGTGCTTCACACCCTGTGAGAATATTCATCATAAGTACCCCTGTAGATCCTAGTAGTACATTATTTGTAATATGCTTCATATTAATTCAATCCTTGTAAGTTTTTTTTAGTTAAGTTGAGTATTTTATCTAATTTATAGTCATAAAAAGTAACTTTTGTACGTCCAATGTAGAGAATATCCCCATGGTAAGAAAATTTTGCTGTTTTTAACTCTATATTCTCTTGTTTTAAAAGTTTTTCTCCTAAAAATTTACCAACTGGAGTTATGAGAGTAAGTAATGCTAGCAGTGAAAAAAAAGAGATAATAGAGAGACTAAGAAAACTTTTTGCATACATAACTAAGTAACCAAAAAGTAGTGTAAAAAATGTATAGATATAGATGTTTTGATTATCTGCAAAAAGAATATTATAGTAAAGATCTATTTCTAGAGGGTTTATATAGTTGAGAAAAATTCCCAAAAAGAGAAAAAAATCTAAGATAAAGGTTACTAGCATACCCACTAGCAGTGCTTGTACTATTTTGCTCATCGTAGCCTCACTCTTTTTTTTCTATTTATTTTATAAAGTACTGAGGAGTTTCCCTCATGTAGTGGTACTTCTGTCTCAATAATTATATCAGCTTTTTCTTCGCAAAATGCATTTTGGAACTTTTTTCCACTCTCATTGGCTGAAGTTGAGTAGTTCCAAAGATATTTTCTAAGCTGTGAAGAGTTTGCAGAGTCTTCTGCTACTCTAAACGCCATGTTTTTCACTATAAAGGTTGTTTTTTTTGCACGTCTTACTCTGTTTTTTTGTTCCTTAGGAATTCGTAATTCATAAGAGAGTGTCTGAAATTTTTTATAGACTTTTATAAAAGGTTTTAGTGCAGGACGTTGTTTTATAGTTTGAAGTTTATTTGCATCTTGTGAGAGCAGACCAACAGTAGTGTCAGTCTGGGCTAGTATAACCAATGAGTTTATACTAGGAAGTCTTGAAGTGCTATTGCATCTGACCATGCATCTTCATCCATCTCATCGAGGGCTAAGATAAGTGCACGAGTTGCACTTAGGGTTGTGAAGTAAGGGATACTAAGTCTTAAAACCTCTTGGCGAATAACTACAGCATCTTTTTTACTTGTATTATTATCAGAAGTGTTGATAGCCATTGCAATCTCACCATTTTTCATACTGTCCTCTATATTTGGGCGACCCTCTGAGATTTTAAGAACTCTTTTACATACAATACCAGCTTTTTCTAGTACCTCTTGTGTCCCTTTTGTTGCGACAAGTTGAAAGCCATGCCTTATAAGTCCAGTAGCGATCTCAGCTGCATGTACTTTATCTGTATCTACAAAAGACAAAAAACATGTTCCACTAGTTGGAATCTTATTTCCAGCACTTAGTTGTGCTTTTGCGAAAGAGATACCGAAGTTAGAACTAATTCCCATAACTTCACCAGTTGATTTCATCTCAGGGCTAAGCACTAAGTCTGCACCTACTAGCTTATGGAAAGGGAAAACTGCCTCTTTTACAGAAACAAAACCTTTAAGTTTAGGATGATAAAGGGCATTTACCTCTTCAACAATATTATATTTATCGTAGTACTCTAAAGCATCTACAAGCGACTCACCCATCATAACACGAGTAGCAACTTTTGCTAATGGCATACCTGTGGCTTTAGATACAAAAGGAACAGTACGAGAAGCACGAGGATTTACTTCAATAAGGTAAATTTCATCTTGGTAGATAGCATACTGCACATTCATAAGACCGATAACCTGAAGTCCAAGTGCTATAGTCTTTGTCTGTTGCTCTACTTTCTCTATCATCTCTTTACTTAGATTCATAGGAGGGAGGGAACAAGCACTATCTCCTGAATGGATTCCAGCCTCTTCAATATGCTGCATAACAGAACCGATATAGACCTCTTTTCCATCAGAGATACAGTCAACATCAAGTTCAATAGCCTGATCTAAGAACTTGTCAATTAAGACTGGAGCTTCATTAGAAACAGAGATAGCAAGTTCCATGTACTGGTTTAATTCTACTTCAGAGTAAACTATTTTCATACCACGACCACCGAGAACAAATGATGGACGGACAAGTACTGGATAACCCAAAGAGTCCGCTATTGGTGCAGCTTCCTCTTTTGCACGTGCAAGACCATTTGCAGGTTGTTTAAGACCATGACGGTTTACAAAATCAGAGAACTGTTCTCTATCTTCAGCAAGGTCGATAACAGCTGATGGAGTTCCAATAATCTTTGCTCCTATTTTTGTAAGAGAATCTGCAAGTTTGAGTGGCGTTTGACCACCAAAATGCACTATGATCCCATCTGGTTGTTCATTTTCTATCACTTCACGAACATGCTCAAAGTCGATAGGCTCAAAGTAAAGAACATCAGATGTATCATAATCTGTAGAGACTGTTTCAGGGTTACAGTTGTACATAATAGTTTCTATATCCATCTCTTTAAGTGCAAACGCCGCATGGACACAGCAGTAGTCAAACTCTATACCTTGACCAATACGGTTAGGTCCACCACCGAGAATTAGTATCTTTTTCTTATCGCTAACACGGTTTTTTATATTTGGAAGTTTTGTGATGTTTGTAGTTGAGTAGAGGTACGGCGTTAAAGCTTCAAATTCTGCTGCACAAGTATCTACTTCATTAAACTCTAAGTTAACGCCGAGTTTTTTACGAGCATTATACACTTCTATTTCGCTTACTTTATGACCAGAATTAAGCGTGATGAGTTGGCTGATACGTTTATCGGAAAAACCATCTACTTTTATATTACGCATAATATCAGCATCAAAAAGAATCTTATCGTTTAGAGTGGCTTCTTTATCTACAATCTCTTTTACTTGATGAAGAAACCAAGGATCAATAGCACATATATCATACATCTCTTCTATGCTCATTCCACGTCGGAAACCTTCAGCTACATAAAGTACTCTGTCGGCATTAGGACGGCGTATTTCATGTAGAATGAACTCCATTTCACTCTCTATAGGATCAAAACCACACACTCCAGTCTCTAGTGAGCAGAGTGCTTTTTGCATAGATTCTTTAAATGTACGACCAATTGCCATAACTTCGCCAACTGACTTCATAGAAGTACTGAGTGTATTTATAGCTTCTGGAAATTTTTCAAATGTAAAACGAGGAATTTTAGTAACAACATAATCAATAACTGGCTCAAAAGATGCGGATGTCCCTGTAATGTCATTTGTAATCTCATCGAGAGTAAAACCAACTGCAAGAAGTGTTGCAACCTTTGCGATAGGATAACCAGTAGCCTTTGAGGCAAGTGCTGATGAGCGAGAGACACGAGGGTTCATCTCAATAACAATCATACGACCACTTTTAGGATCTATGGAAAATTGTACATTTGATCCACCTGTATCAACACCTATCTCACGCAAAATCGCAAAAGAGGCATTTCTCATTCTTTGGTACTCTTTATCTGTAAGTGTAAGAGCAGGGGCAACAGTGATACTATCTCCAGTATGTACACCCATAGGATCAAAATTTTCTATAGCACAAACTATGATACAGTTATCTGCTTTGTCACGGATAACCTCCATCTCATACTCTTTCCAACCAAGAAGAGACTCCATAATCTCTATCTCATTTACAGGTGAAGCAGCAAGTCCTTCCTCTGCAAGTACTTTAAACTCCTCCATATTATATGCTACACCTGAACCTCCACCAGCAAGTGTAAATGAAGAGCGAGAGATAACTGGAAAACCTATCTCTTTTACTACTTCTATAGCCTCTTCAACAGAGTAAGCATTAGCACTTTTTGGTAAATCCATACCTATTTTAATCATGGCATCATTAAATGCTGAACGATCTTCCCCCTTATGGATAGCTTCAGGAGTTGCACCTAAAAACTCTACTCCTTTAAGCATCCCTTTCTCATACATTTTTGTGGCTACATTAAGAGCTGTCTGCCCACCCATAGTTGGTAGAACGGCATCAACATTTTCTTCTTTGATAATTCGAGCAATGACCTCTTCTTTAATAGGTTCAATATATGTTCTATCTGCGAACTCTGGATCAGTCATAATAGTTGCTGGATTTGAGTTTATTAGTACTACACGATACCCTAACTCTTTAAGTGTTTTAACTGCTTGTGTTCCCGAGTAGTCAAATTCACAAGCTTGACCGATAATAATTGGACCAGATCCAATAAGTAAAATAGTATGAATGTCGGTGCGTTTTGGCATTATAACCCTTTGAGAAAAATTTAGTGATTATAGCAAATGAGCACTTAAAATTTGATGAGTTATACCTAGGTTAAAAAGAAGTTCTATCGTGAAAAAGTACTCTATCTTACTCTTTTTATGATATGAAAATAGTTTGGTTCAAAATTTTTATAATAGGGTTCAATAATAGCATTTTGATAGCCCTGTGAAGAGTTAACTGAGAGTACTTTACCTACTCTTAATCCCTTTATAAAAATATCATCAAGACCAGATGTTGTGACTTCATCACCTACTTTAATGTTGTAAAATGCAGGAATAAAACTGACTATTAAGTTTTTATTATTATTTCCATGTGCTATACCAGGGGCACTCTTCTCTCCAATAAAAACAGAATAAGCACTCTTTATATCTTGATTAAGCAGGGCTAATGGTCGAGAGTTCTTATTGATAACAATACCGGCAACAAGCTCTTTGTAGGTAAGACCATATATCTTAGATCCATTATAATCTGGGATATCCATCCAGAGTCTGTTAAAGTTGCCAAATTTTTCATAAGAGATAGCTCTAACTAATGCAATTTGTGGAGAGAGTGTAAAGTTTGCATCTTGGATGTTATAAAGATCATTTACTTCATTTGCTAGTTCTTGCATAACAAGATGGTTGTTTTCATATTTTTGGAGTTCTTCTTTGAGATCTCTTATCTTATGGGTTTGAAAGAAGTAAGTGTCGAGAGTATCATATATATATTGAGTTGTATCATGGTAGCTTTTTTTGAAAAAGTTTAGTGAGTTGATAACAGGGGATTGGATAATATTGTTATAGGAAAAAGCACCCAGAAGGAGTGCAGTAGTGACAAGAAGAAAGGAGAATAACTCTTTATTCATTGTCAAATAGTTCTTGCAAGAGATCTATCTCTTCAAGTGCTCTACCAGTTCCTCGTGCGACAGCAAGGAGTGGCTCATCAGCGATGAAAACTGGGATTTTGATGATATCTGAGAGATATTTATCAAGTTGGCGAATATGTGCTCCACCACCAGTTAAAATGATACCATTGTTTATAATGTCTCCAACCAAATCAGGTGGCATCTGCTCTAGTACATCACGGAGTGCTTCTAAAATCTCTTTAAGTGGTTCTTTCATAGCATCACGAGCATCTTCTGAACTTAGTTCTATAGAACTTAAAAGTCCTTCAACTTGATCACGACCATTGACAGTCATTATAAGTTCTTGGTCAAGAGTAACCGCTGTTCCAACCTTGATCTTAATCTCTTCTGCAAGTCGCTCACCAATAAGTAAATTATACTTTTTTCTTATATAGTTGACAATACTCTGATCTATCTTATCTCCTGCAGTACGAATAGATTTTGAGAGAACAAGACCACCAAGAGAGACAACTCCAATCTCTGTCGTACCACCACCAATATCGACAACTAAGTTTCCTTGAGGTTCACGAATATCTACTCCAGCACCAATAGCAGCGGCCATAGGTTCTTCTATAAGAAATACTTCACGAGCACCAGCAGAGAGAGCTGAGTCACGAACAGCCTTGCGTTCAACTTGTGTAAGTCCATAAGGTACACAGATAATGATACGTGGAGAGATCAAAGAGCTACGACCGTGTGCCTTTTCTATAAACTTACGAATCATTTTCTCTGTCATATCAAAGTCAGCAATAACACCATCTCTCATAGGGCGGATAGCTTTAATATTTCCTGGTGTTTTTCCAACCATACATTTTGCTTCATGCCCAACAGCAAGAACACGTGTTTGTCCATATTTTTCGGTTTTTACGGCAACAACAGAAGGTTCATCAATAATGATACCTCGTCCTTTTGCTATAACAATAGTATTTGCTGTCCCTAAATCTATAGAGAGGTCATTTGAAAAAAGTCCTATGAGTTTATTAAATATCATTTCTATCTCCTTATGCTATTTTTTGTGTAGGTTTTTTGATGTAAACAGGTTCTGCCCCATCTTCTATTACTTCTTTAGTGATTAGTACTTCATACCCTGAATACTCAGGAAGCTCATACATAATGTCTATCATATTCTCTTCTAAAATAGCACGAAGTCCACGAGCACCAGTTTTGCGTTTGAGAGATTTTTTAGCGATGGCTAAGAGTGCTTCTTCTTCAAAGTTTAGTGTAACATTATCAATGGAGAAGAGTTTTTGATACTGTTTTGTCAGTGAATTTTTTGGTTCAGTAAGTATGCGAATCATATCTTCTTCAGTGATTTCATTTAATGAAGCGATGATAGGAAGACGTCCTATAAGCTCAGGAATAAGACCAAAGTGTACTAAATCATCAGGTTCTACCATATCAAAAGTAGGTTTCTTCTCATCTTTCGTTTTCTTTTCATGTCCAAACCCGAGGACATTATTACCCTGTTTACGTTTGAGAATCTCTTCTAAACCATCAAAAGCACCACCACAGATAAAGAGGATATTTGTTGTATCAATAGATGTAAACTCTTGGTTAGGGTGTTTACGACCACCTTTTGGTGGAATATTTACAGAAGAACCCTCAATAATTTTTAGAAGAGCCTGTTGTACTCCTTCACCTGAAACATCACGAGTAATAGAGCGATTTTCACTCATACGAGCGACTTTATCTACTTCATCTAAAAAGATGATGCCCTTTTGTGCCCGCTCCACATCACCATCAGCTGCTTGGATCAGTTTAGTAAGGATATTCTCAACATCTTCACCAACATAACCAGCCTCTGTAAGACTTGTCGCATCAGCAATAGCAATAGGTACATTTAAAACTTTAGCAATTGTTTGAGCCATAAGTGTTTTTCCTGAACCTGTTGGACCTATAAGTAAAACATTCGACTTTGCTATCTCTGTCTCTTTGTCTTTGAGTTCATGAGTCTTAAAGATACGCTTATAGTGGTTGTAAACAGCAACACTTAGTAGCTTTCTTGCACGCTCTTGACCAATAATATACTCACCAAGAAATTTATTTAGATCTTTTGGAGTCATGAGATTATTGACTGTTTCTAGAAGTTCTTTATCTTGCTCTGTCTGTGCAACAGTCGTATCACCAAACATAATTTTATACGCAGATGAGACGCAGTTTTTACAGATGTAAACGCCATTACCCGCAATAAGAGGATTTACTTCACTCTCTGTTGCATCACAAAAACTACAATGTTTTTTTATCATTTAAACTTTTCCTTTCAAACGGAATACCGCGTTTAGTTTTGAGAACAAAATCACACAGATCGTTTACATAGTGATTTTTTGTCTCTTCTAATAGTCTGCTAGCTGTCTCTTTGAGAGGTTGTCCTGACTCAAAAAGATCTCTATATGCAGATTTAAGTGCATTAATATCTTCACGTTGTATATGTCTGCGAAGACCTGTAAGGTTAAGACCTCTAAGATTAGCACGATTACCCTCTGCCATACAAAATGGAGGGACATCTTGAGCTAGTGCACTCGCTCCACCTATCATAGCATAGTCACCAATATGTATAAATTGATGAATAGGTGTCATTCCACCAATTACAACATAATCACCAAGCTCTACATGCCCAGCAAGTGTTGCCGCATTTGCCAAGATACAGTGGTTTCCTATGATAACATCATGACCGAGATGTACATAGCCCATAAAAAGGTTATGATTGCCAATAATAGTCTTACTCCCACCACCTTTTGTTCCAGGGTTAAAAAGTGTAAATTCACGGATAGTGTTGTTATCACCAATAATGAGCTCAACCTCTTCACCATTAAACTTTAAATCTTGAGGAATACTACCTATCACAGCATGAGAAAAGATTCTATTTGCTTTACCAATGGTCGTTTTGCCATAGATGCAGCTACTTGAAGCGATAGTTGTACCATCACCGATAGTTGCCTCATTAGAGATATGGCAAAAAGGACCTATCTCTACATTTTTTCCAATTACAGCACCCTCTTCAATAACCGCAAGTTTAGATATTTTTGACATAAGATGGCTTATTTATCTACAATCATTGCTTTGAATTCAGCTTGGGAGACAAGCTCTCCATTGGCATAAGCTTTTCCATCAAGTATCCAAATCGCACCTTTGTTTTTGATAACACAAATGTGATACTCTAGTTTATCTCCTGGACGAACAGGTACACGAAACTTTGCTTTGTCAATACTCATAAAGTAAACTACTTTTTGCTGTGCTTCTTCTTTAGTCATATCCATACTTTCAAATGCAAGTAATCCACCAGCTTGAGCCATCCCCTCAAGTATCATAACACCAGGATATATAGGATGATCAGGAAAGTGTCCTTGAAATACAGGTTCAGAGATAGATACATTTTTGTATGCGACAACTGACTCATTTTTTGTGAGTGCTATAACACGATCAACGAGTAGAAATGGGTAACGGTGTGGTAAGATTTTTTGAATCTCCATAACATCCATAATCATTAGAAAAACCTTTTAATATATAATATTTCGAGTATTCTATCCAAAAAAAGATTATAGAATGATTAGTTTCTCTTTTGTGTCCTCATAAGTTTTTGTATCAAGCACTATTGTGAGCTTTTCTTTTGGTATCTCTTGTATCACAATGATAGGAGTTAAGTCATAGTTTGTGGCGTTTATTTTTGCTCTAAAAAGTAACTCTTTTTCTTGTGGAAGAGGAGAATAGATAAGCTCTCTTACTGTCTTATAATGAGTTGCATTTTGTTCATTAAAAAATTCTAGAGTAATAAATTTTATCTCATCACGGTTAAAATAGTGGATATCTTGAATACAATATTCGATTTTACCTTGTGTATGTTTGCGTGGAAGTGTTGAGTAAGAGAGAGCATAAGCATCAAGAACATCTGTCTTTGCCTTGATAACTTTAAAGTTAAATTCACGGTAATTGAGAAACTTTTGTTTAATGATTTTATACTTTTTTCCCTCATCTTCTAGTCTGTTACGCCAGGCATACATCTCTAAACGCTCTTCAATAGAAGCTGGAAGTATAGATCCAGAGAGGGGAGAAAACATCTCATCCATAAGCTTTTCTTGCTGTTCTCGTTGGATAGTGAGCCCATAAATACACCCACAATAATCTTGACGATAGAGTTGTTCTTCTTTTGTAACACGTGATTGGTCTTGACTCCCGCCACCTCTTCGGTAATCAACTGCTATAAACTCTACACCACTTTTTTTATAAAAAGCATCACCAATACGTTTAAGCTGCTCTTGAGACTTTAGAGGACTTACAAGCAGGGTAGTGGTTATTTTTTTCTCACCTAACTCTAAAGCTTTTTTTGCACTTACAGAGAAACGTTTATCAAAACATACTTCACAGCGTTTACCTTTTTCAGGTTCTTTTTCGAGTCCGCGAACAGTTTGAAGCCAATCTTCATAATCATACTCACCTTCTATAAGATCTATGTTGAGTTTTTTGCAACTACGTTTTACATCAAGTAAACGTAGTTGGTATTCAGAGTAGGGGTGGATGTTTGGATCATAGAAAAATCCTATGAGTCTCTCTTGTGGAAAATCCTTTTTTAGTTTTTCCAGAAAAAAGTGTGAGTCAACACTACAGCAGATATGTACAAGCAAGAAAAGCCTTTTGATTTTTCGTAATTATAACGAAAATTTAGAGCGAAAAGAGAGGTTAGTCTCTAGCCTCTACAACTCTGATAGAGTTAATAGTATCTTGACCTTGTATTTGAGAGAGAACATTAAAGCTCTCTTTATCATTCTCTTCTATAGCACCAAAAATAGTGTGAACGCCATCTAAATGAGGAGTGTCAACAAAAGTGATAAAGAATTGACTTCCTCCAGTGTTAGGTCCTGCATGAGCCATTGAGAGTGTACCTGGACGGTGTATGGAAGTGTTAGAACTTGTCTCACATTTGATAGCCCAACCTGGACCACCCATACCTGTACCATCAGGACAACCACCTTGTGCCATAAATCCTTGGATTACACGGTGAAAATTAAGGTTGTCATAAAATTCTGTATTTGCCAAATGTGCAAAGTTTGCTACTGTATTAGGTGCTTCATCTGGAAAAAGCTTTATCCAAATGAGACCTTTTTCTGTGTCCACTTTTGCGTATTGCTGTTTTAATGACTCTTCAGCAGAGATGTCGTAGTCTTTTAGTTCTGTTTTTGCAAACATATTATTACCTTTGTTTTAGTTTTTGAAATTATAGTATAAGATTTTCATCTTTTATAAACAATAAAATGATTTTAAATTGATAATAAAGAGTAAGAGTTTAGGTAATATTAAATAAATATGCTCATAAATTTAGGTATTTAGAGTATAATTCTTTCATTATTTAAGGATAAAATTATAATGAAAAAATTACTTGGTCTTGCTTTTATCATATTAGGGATATTTCTTGAGATTACTTGGATTGGGTTTGTTTTTGGAAGTGTTGTTATTGGGGTATTACTACTTCTATTTGCACCACGTATCTTGTTTTTTCCTTTTAACTTTTTTGTACTGCTTGGTGCGAGGCTTATGTATGCTAAAGCTTTTGAAAATTTTGAAAATGCTCGTAGAAATGGAGGAAGTTATAGCTATAGTTACACAAACTACTCTCATCAAACAACTGTTAATAAAATGGCAGAGTATTATGCAGAGTTAGAGTGTAAGGAGAGTGATGATTTTTCAGTTATCAAGAAAAATTATCGCCGTCTAATGAAAGAGCATCACTATGATTCTCTTGTGAGTAAGGGGCTTCCAAAAGATATGCTTGAGTTTTCAGAAGCAAAAACAAAAAGACTTAATGAAGCCTATAGTGCTATAAAAGAGGTAAGAGGCTAACGTATGAAGATCTCTGATGTAAGCAATATTCTCAACAATAAAGAGCGACTTCTCACTCAAATCTATTTTGATCTACAACGCCACTTTGAAGAAAAATATGGAAAGGATACGGTTGTTTTTATGGAAATAGGCACCTTTTATGAGGTCTATGAAGTAAACAATGATGAGGAACAGATAGGTAAAGCTAAAGAGATAGCAGAACTCCTTAATATTCAGCTTACTAAGAAAAATAAAAACATTATAGAAAACTCTGATAAAAATCCACTTCTAGCAGGAGTACCCTCTGTCTCATTTGAGCGCTATCTAAATAGGCTTATAGGGGAGCAAAAATATACGGTTATAGTAGTAAAACAAAAAGGAAATCCTCCTAAAATAAGCCGATATATCGCTCAGATAGTCTCACCTGGAACAAACTTTGAGCATATTGTGGATAACGATGAAAACTATATAGTTTCACTTGTTATAGATCTGTATAAAGGGATGTATAGTATTGGGTACTCTGCTATAGATGTAACAACTGGCAAGACATGGATGTATGAGACACACTCTACAAGTGAGGATCCCTCTTATGCTCTTGATGAAGTGTTCAATCTCTTAACTACTTATAGAACAAGTGAGATAGTAGTGACTTTTTTAGATGGCATAGATGATCAACGCCATGTGATGCAGTATTTAGAGATTTCAGAACACTATCACTATGCAGTCAATAACCAACGCCCAAAGATAGAGTTTCAAAACAGACTCTTTTGTGAGGTCTATCAGATACAATCACTTCTCTCTCCTATTGAACATTTAGATTTAGAGCGTTCACCTATGATTACAGAATCTTTAGCAATACTTATTCATTTTGTTATTGAGCATGATTACCATATAGTACAGAAGATGTCTATGCCACGACTTATAGACAACCGCCGTTTTATGTATCTTGGGAATAATGCTTTAGAACAGATGGGTATTATCTCTAAGGACAAAAAAGAGTTTACGCTGCTTAAGATGCTTGATCGTAGTGCTACTGCTATTGGTCGGCGTTTACTTAAAGAGCGTTTATTAAATCCCATTATGGAAGAAGAAGAACTTAATCGTCGCTATAATCTCATAGAGAGGGTCTCTTCTCATGTTCGTTATCTTGATGAGATGATGCGTGGTATTTATGACTTAGAACGACTCTCTCGACGTCTCAATCTCGGTCGTCTTCATCCTTTTGAAATAAACCATATTTATGACTCTATGTTTGCTGTAAAAGAGTTGATGCTTTATGTTAAAAAGCATAAGATTCAAAAGACACCTTTTCATGAGAGTGAAGTAGAAGAGTTTCTCCGTGATATAAGTAAAAGTGTAGATCTTGATGTCTCTCGCCGTTTTACAAATAATACAGTAGATGAGAATTTTCTGATGAGGGGTGTTGATGAATCTATAGATACTTTGGTAAAAGAGAATAATACAATGTTAGTGGCGTTTAAGGATATTATGAAGCGTATAGAAGAGCTACTTGATTCTGTAAATGCAGGAAGCCAAAATCGTCTTGTGACTCTTGGGCTTTTAGAGAAAGATGGATACTACATCTCTCTCTCCAAGAACCGTTACTCCCTAATAGAAAGTGCCTTTAAAAAAGAGGAGTTTTTTCTGGGCTACAGTGTGAAGAAACTGACAAACTCTGTAAAAATCACCTCTACTTTTACAGATGAGCTCTCTGATAAAATGATGAAAAATCGAAGAAAGATAGTGACCCTTGTTAAAGAGAAGTATGTCAATCTTCAAACACTTTATGAACACAGATACTCTCTTCTCTTTGATAGAGTTATATCCTATGTCTCTGATCTTGATGTTGGAGTAAGTTCTTCAAAAGTAGCACAAGCATATAAACACTCTCGCCCTATGATAGTAGAAACAAAAGAGGATGAAAACTTTATGCAGATAATGCAACTTCGCCATCCACTTATAGAGCTGCAAGAACGTAGTGGGCTTTATGTACCAAATGATATAGTGATGGGAAATCGTGAGTACATGGATCTTCCTCATCCTGAGACAGTAATGCTAGAGGTGGAAGTACATGATGGACATGACATTAATGGTGTACTACTCTATGGAATCAACTCTAGTGGAAAATCTTCTCTTATGAAGAGTATAGGTATAGCTACCATTATGGCTCAGTCTGGGTTTTTTGTGAGTGCTGCTGTGATGAAGTTTAGTATTTTTGACTCGCTTTTTACTCGTATAGTCTCCAAAGATAATCTTGCAAAAGGACTCTCAACTTTTGCTGTGGAGATGTTAGAACTAAAAAATATCTTTAACCGTGCTACCATTAGATCTTTAGTTTTAGGAGATGAGATAAGTCATGGGACAGAGACACTCTCTGGAGTTGCTATAGTCGCATCAGCTATTAAAAAATTAGCAAATACACGTTGCCTTTTCCTCTTTGCTACACACCTGCATCAGCTCTCAACAATGCAGGAGATAACTTCACTTGATAATGTTGTAGATTTGCACCTTAGTGTTGAGTATGATGAAGAGCATGATATTTTAGTCTTTAACCGTATACTTCAAGGTGGGAGTGGCAGTAGTATCTATGGACTTGAATTTGCCAAGTCTTTGCATATGGATAGTGAATTTTTAGAAGAAGCAAATATCATCCGTAAGCGTTTAGCAAATGATTTTGATGAGTTAGAACTTTTAGTGAAGAAAAAAACAAGTAAATATAACAAGGAACTTTATGTTACAAAATGTATTATTTGTGGTGCTATGGCTGAAGATGTTCATCATATTTCACAACGTAGTTTAGCTGATGAAGCAGGATTTATAGGACATTTTCACAAGGATAATAAGCATAACCTTATACCGCTTTGTAAAGAGCACCATAATCAGATACATGATGGAAAACTGCAAGTCAATGGTTTTGTGATGACAAGTAAAGGTTTGGAGTTAAAGTTTGAAGAGCAGATGAGTAGGAGTGAAGTCAAGAAAGTGCAAGATCCTGAGATAAATGAAGATATTAAAATCAAAGAGATAGAAGAAGAGCCAGAAGGTTTTGTTCTTGATGATTGGTAGTGATATGGAACTAAACTTGCTAGATAGAGGTATGAAAAAAACAATACTTACTTCTTTTATATTTATTTTGGCTATCATCTCCTTGAGTGCATGTACTGCAGGATTGAATGACCCTGAGATGAATTTTGAACCACCTGTATATGTGGAACAGATGCCCTCACGTATAGAGAGAAAAGATTTTGCTGCTACTGGTAGCCTCTTTGGTCAGGGAGACAACCCTCTATTTTCTGATCATAAAGCAATGCATGTTAATGATATCGTGACCGTAGTAATTTCAGAGACTGCAAAAAGTTCAAATAGTGGATCTAAACAGTTGTCTGAATCTGATGCAGTCGCTTTAAATGGTGGTACATTTAGTACTTTAGGTGCTGCAAATGGTGGAGTAAATAGTGCAATTACTAAGGCGAATGGTTTGTTAGATGTAGGATTTAGGTCTAACTCTACATCTGATTATGCAGGGCAAGGATCAGCAATTAAAAACGCCACTTTTACTACTACTGTTTCTGCTCGGGTAATTAAGATTTTAAAAAATGGTAACTATTTTATTTCAGGTAAACGTGAGATACTTGTTGATGATCAGAAGCAGATTATTCAGATAAGTGGAGTTATTCGACCTTACGATATAGATCAGTATAACAATATTAACTCATCAAAAGTTAGTGATGCAAAAATTTTGTATAAAACAGAAGGGGATATAGGACGTGCAACAAAACAAGGATGGGGTGCGAAAATTATTGAGGCAATCTGGCCTTTTTAGTCTAGCTTTACTCTTTATAAGTTCTACACACGCAGCAGAGAATTTTAAAGATTTTAAACGGACACAGAGTAGGGCATTTACTTACTATAAAGATGCAAAGGATAAAGAGTTTAGCCGCTATCTTCACTCCTCATGGCAAGAGTATAGTTCCCAAAAAGAGGCTACTCTCTATAAGAAGGGGAAACCTAAAAATATATATAGTGCTACTCCACAAAAGATTCATGGTGTTGGTCCTCTCACAAATATAACTCTTCCCGAAAAAAAAGTTTCTAAAAAACAGATTCATATAGCAAGAGTGGCTAAAGATATTAGTTTCTCTTTTTTTGGTCAGTATGTTACTTTAGATGTGGATAACACTATTAAGGGTGCGAAATATTATCCACACAATCAAAATGGAATAGCTTACTTTTTTGATCTACTTGCTCATTCAAAATATGAAGATACATTGAGAGAAATTATAAAACGAAGTGATGCACTTCACTTAAATGATTGGGGTAGGTATCTTTTAGTACAAAAAACTTCTCAAGAGATTTATGCTAAAAAAGATGAGCAAAAACTTTATACATGGTTTATGCTTAATAAAATGGGTTATGATGTAAAAGTAGGGCTTTCTCAAAAACATATACTCCTAATGCACTATAGTAAAAAAACAATTTATGCAGTACCAAGTTATATTTTTAAGAAAAAAAGCTATTATGTCGTGGATGCTCATGACCAAAAAAATCTTCCTCGAGTTTATACCTATTTACAGCATTACCCAAAAGCGACAAAAGATCTTGATCTCTCTTTAAATGTTTTACCAAATTTTGAGGAGAATCTCTATACCAAAACACTCTCTTTTCAATATTTTGGTGCTACATATCCTATCACTTTCAAATATGACAAAAATCTTATAGATTTTATGGCTACATATCCACAAGCTGATTATGAAACATACTTTAATGCAGCCTTTAGTGAAGAGACTTTTATACAGATTGCAGAAGGAATAAAAAAGTATATTGATGGAAAAAAAGCAAGTGAGGCGATTAATTTTGTACTTAACTTTGTGCAAAAATCTTTTAAATATGAGAGAGATCAAGTACAGTTTGGAAGAGAAAAAGTGATGTTTGCATATGAAACACTCTATTATAATAGTTCAGATTGTGAAGATAGGGCAACACTTTTCGCATTTCTTGTTCACAAGTTATTTAAAATAGATGTAATCGGTGTAAAGTATAAGGATCATATGGCTACAGGATTAAATATTCCACTCCAGGGTGATAGTGTAAAATTTGCACAACACCGTTTTGTTATTGCTGATCCTACATATATCGATGCGAATATTGGGCAGAGTATGCCCCAGTATAAATTTAAAAGTCCAGAGCATTTTATAGTACTGCAAAGTGAGTAAATAGAGTCTCAAACATTGAACAGATGGAAGTATAAATTCTCTTAATAGTTAAAAGCCACCTTATAAGTCGGATCATCCTCTTCATAAGTGCAGTGTGGACCTGCAAGCTTAAGTATAGCTTTACAATCTGGTGAGAGATGGCGTAGAAGAAGATTTTTTCCTGCCTCTTCATACCTTCTAGTAATAGCATCAACAGCTTCTACACCACTAGAGTCCATAACTCTAGCGTTTTTAAAGTCAATAACAACCTTAGGAGGATCTTTATGTATATCAAAATTATCGCCAAATGTTGTTGCACTTGCAAAAAAGAGAGGGCCTTCAAGCTCATATACTTTTGTTCCATCCTCTTCAGTATGGGTTTTAGTCCAGATGCGAGCATGTTTCCATGCAAATACAAGTGCTGAGATAATAACACCAGCAATTACAGCAATAGCTAAATCCTCTTTTATGGTAATGAGGGTAACTGCTACCATAACAATAGCATCTGAACGAGGCATATGTTTGAGATGTGAAAAACTTGACCACTCAAATGTCCCTATACTTACCATAAACATAATACCAACAAGAACAGCAACTGGAATAGTATTTAAAATATCTGTCATAGAGACAACTAGCACTAAAAGTCCAACTGCTGCTGTAAATGATGAGAGGCGACCAAGCCCACCTGATGTGAAGTTGATAATACTTTGACCAATCATTGCACAACCAGCCATACCACCAAAAAATCCACAGGCAATATTTCCAGTCCCTAAGGCTATACACTCTTTGTTGGCACTTCCTCTCTCTCCACTCATCTCATCAAGAACAGAGAGAGTAAGAAGAGACTCTATAAGACCAACTAGTGCCATAATGAGGGCATAGGGAACTACAAGTATGAAAGCATCTAAACTAAAGATAGTATTTGGAATGATAAGGTGCGGTAGCTCTCCTGAAAACTGTGTTAAATCAGCAAGATCACCTACGAGTATGGTGTCAAGTTTGAAAAAATAAACAACAAGTGTAAGAGAGACAATGGCAATAAGCCCAGAAGGGATAGCTGTTGTAATCTTTGGAAGTGTGTACATGATAAGCATAGTTATAGCTACAAGGATATACATAGTAGTACCTTGTCCGTCAAAGAACTTAAACTGAGCTTGTGCTATAACAATAGCAAGCCCATTCACAAAACCATATAGAGCTGGTTGTGGTACAAGACGTATAAACTTCCCTAGCTTAAACAGACCAAACACCACTTGAATAAGCCCTGTGACAATAGTTGCTAGAAAAACATAGTTTAAGAGTTCTATATAGAGTGATTCTCCTGCTAAACCTGAGGCTTTTAGCATACCGTTTACTTCAAGTGTAAGCCCTATTAGCACAACAGCGACACTTCCAGTCGCTCCAGAAATCATACCTGGCTTTCCACCGATAAGTGCCGTAATAAGACCAAGGATAAATGCGGTGTAAAGCCCAACTATAGGGCTCACTTCAGCTATAAAACTAAATGCAATAGCTTCGGGAACAAGAGCAACAGCAACAACTAAACCAGATAATATATCATTCTTTATATTTGCTACTGTGTATTTTTTTAATTCAAACAATTTGGCAACACCTTATATGTAAAATATTTTGTAAATTATAGCAAAATACTCATCTCTTTGTGGTAAAATAAATTTTTAAATGAAGATCAAGGTATCAATAATGAGTTTAGCAAATAAAGTATTAGCAGTAAATAATGATCTCCCAATTCGTACAGATTTACCAGTTCACAGTGGTAAGGTTCGTTCAGTTTATTGGTTGACACAGAGTGATAGCAGACGTCTTATAGAAGAGAACGCTTATGATGTACCTCTTGATACACCTTTAGCGATTATGATTATTAGTGATCGTATCTCTGCATTTGACTGTATCTGGAGAGGTGAGAGTGGTATGGAAGGTGTTCCTGGTAAAGGTGCCGCATTAAACGCCATCTCAAACTACTGGTTTAGACTTTTCAAGGAGAGAGGATTGGCAGATAGTCACATCTTAGATATTCCACATCCACTTGTATGGATAGTACAAAAGGCTAAACCTGTGATGATAGAAGCGATTTGCCGTCAATATATTACAGGATCTATGTGGCGATCTTATGAAAAGGGTGAGCGTGAATTTTGTGGTATAAAAATTTCTGAGGGACTTTCTAAAGATTCAAAGTTGCCAGAACTTCTTCAAACGCCATCAACAAAAGGTATCTTAAAAGGTATCCATGGTGTGCCTGAGGTCGATGATGTTAATATCACTCGTCAAAATATAGAGGATAATTTTAAAGCTTTTAATTTTAACTCACTTGATGATATTGCACTTTATGAAAAACTTTTGAGAGAGGGTTTTGATGTTATCTCAAAAGAGCTTGAAAAATTAGATCAGATATTTGTAGATACAAAGTTTGAGTTTGGATATGTCAAAGATAAAACAGGCAAAGAGAAGTTAATCTATATGGATGAAGTAGGAACACCTGACTCTTCTCGTATCTGGGATGCAACAGAGTACAGAAAAGGTCGAGTAGTTGAGAACTCCAAAGAGGGATTTCGACAGTTCCTGCTTAAGTACTTTCCTGATCGAGATATCTTACTTAATAAATCAAGAATGCATGAGAGAGAAGCATTAGCTCGTGATAATGCTCTTCCAGTAGAAGTTCTTATGAATGTTTCAAAAACTTACACAGATATAGCAGAGAAGATAACTGGTGAAAAGATAATACTTAGTGAGAACCCTAAAGCAGAGGTAATTGAAATTTTACGTGATAAATATCAGATTATTGATTAAAAAATTTTCAGTGGTGGAGAATGAGAGATTCGAACTCTCGGAGGAGTTGCCCCCTCGCACCCTTAGCAGGGGTGTGGTTTCAGCCACTCACCCAATTCTCCACTTGTTTAAAGAGTGTGATTATAGTAAGTATTTTATAATATTTTGCTTAAACTATTTGTTAAATAAGAGTTAAAATTTTTGCTACAACTTCTGATGGGTTTTGTGCTTGATAGATAGGACGCCCGACAACAATAAAGTTCACAAGCTGCTCTTTAGCAAATGTCACATCAGCAACTCTCTTTTGATCTCCAGTCTCTTCACCAAAAGGACGTATACCTGGAGTGAGAGTCATAAAATCTTTGCTTGTAATATTTTTAATAGAGATAGACTCGAAAGCTGAGCAGACAACACCATCAAGTCCACTCTCCATGGCATCTTTTGCAAACTGATCAGCTTTAGAAGCAATATCTACTTTATATACTGCCATGAATTCATCTTCAGAGAAGGATGTAAGGGCTGTTACAGCTAAAATAATAGGACGAGTATCATATTTTTTTACACGCTCCATAACACTCTTCATGGCACGTTTACCAGCACTAGCATGAATATTAAACATATCTACACCTAATCCCATGATAGATTCTGCAGCATCTGCCATAGTATTTGGTATATCATAGAGTTTAAGATCTAAAAATATTTTAAAGTTGGGATTGATTCTTTTGATGGACTTCAAAAACTCTTCACCATCACGGATATAGGTACGAAGTCCTACTTTCAGCCAGACATCGTGATCTTTTATTTTCTCAATTAATAGTAAATTCTCTTCTTTGGTTGGTAGATCAAGGGCAACACATAATTCCATAATATTCTCTTTTTAGTTAATTATACATTTTTGAAGATGAGGAAATTATAGCTAATTAAAACGAATACTTAGCTTCTTTACAAAGAGTTACATTTGATTCCCGCAACAGCGAGAATCAAAAGATTACTAACATGGGGAGTGTTAGTTTTTTATACAGCGGACAGGTTGCCCATCTGTTCTTTGCGTAGAGTCAAGTCTTTTAGGTGTCCATGCAAATCCTCCAGATGCATACCAAAGGCGAGGCACACCACCAGGGTAATAAATAAGGTTACCATTTTGACCAAGCCATCCTGGACCAGGTATTTTTAGCAGACTACTCAATGATCCTGTAACATCTAAAGAGTCCCAAGTTTGAGCCTCTGCATTTAACTCCTCTTTTGTCGGTACTCTGTAATCTGTAGGACAAGGATTATTTGGAGCACTTAGACCTTTCCAAAGATCAGCATTTGGATGTACTCTCCAATCACCACCTACAGCAATAAATTTTCCATCAGTTGGATTATCACTTTTTGTTGTTGTTGTACTTCTATGGTCAATAGCTCCATTGGGTGACCAACCATCTACAATCTCATGTCCATCAGCTTTTCTTCCCCATTGGAAGAGTGAACCTTTGGCATAGTTATCATTTGCACCTTTAGCTTGTTGTGCTGGATTATAAGTATTACTACCAAATTTTGCATACCATGCTCCAAGATTATTATTTAACCATGTCTTTCCTGTAGTATTATTTTCTACTGGTAGATAAACAAATCTATGCTCAAATTTTCCACGTGTTTTTTTGAAAAAGTTTTTATCTAGTATGGCATTTTCAGGTAAGCTAAGAGCATTCACTTCATCTATCATTTTTTGTATTTCCTCTATTGTAGCAGGTTTGCTAAAGTTATTATCTGCTGCTTCAATATAGCTTCGATAGATGTTTTTATAATCATCATTTATATTCTGAAGTGCTGGAGTAATATCTTTTAATTGTGCAACTGTTATAGTTGATTTACTACTATTGTGTTCATTACCTATTTCTAATAAGATACTATAAGATCTCTCTGATGGCGTTTGCTCTTTTATACAGCGAATGGACATACCAAATGATTTACTACTATCGCTATTTACCATCAACCTAGATGAATTAATATAAAATTTAGGCTTTGTCCATGATCCTTGCCAAAAAAGTGCAATTACTCCTGGTCTATCAAATCCTCCATTAGAATTGAGACGATAACCAGCCATTGGTATTTTTAGGATACTAGCTAATGCTCCTGCAGCGTCTTGACTTGACCAAGTTTGTGTCTCTTGGTAGAACTCATTTGATATATCACTAGCTCCATATGGATTAAGTGGTAGTCTGTATCCTGCTGGACAAACATTGTTTTCACTTGCTTCACTATCCCATAAAGTATTATCTGGTGTTGATCTCCAATCACTAGAACCTGTGACAAAAAGTGAATTATCTGGAATATCAGCTTGTTCAGTTGTAATACCATATTTTGCAGTTCCATTATGATCAGCAATCCAATTCATAAGCTCATGTCCATCTGCTTTTCTTCCCCACTGGAAAAGTGAGCCATAAGCTAAGTAGTCAGTACTTGCAGTTGCTTGTTGTTCTGGATTATAGTTACCATTTGAATTGGTAGAATCTGCATACTCAGCACCAAGGTTATTATTTAGCCATGTTCTTCCTGTACTATTATTTACTACTGGTAGATAAATAAATTTATGTTCAAATTTTCCATTTGTTTTTTTGTAGAAATTTCTATCAAGTATAGCATTTTCAGGCAGTACTAAATCATTAACTTCATCTATCATACTCTGTAGTTCTTCTATTTTAGCAGGTGTGCTAAAGTTATTATCACCTTCTATATAGTTCTGATACCACTTTTCATAATCATCATTTATATTATTAAGTGCTGGAGTGATATCTTTTAGTTGTGCAACTGTGATAGTTGATTTACTATTATTGTGCTCAACACTGATTTTTGAGAGGATTTTAATAGTGTTTTCATCACCAGAGTTTGTAGTGTTTTTATCACCAGAGTTTGTAGTGTTTTTATCACCAGAGTTTGTAGTGTTTTTATCACCAGAGTTTGTAGTGTTTTTATCACCAGAATTTGTAGTGTTTTCATCACCAGGGTTTGTAGTGTTTACATCACCTTTATACTCATTACGGTTGTTTGTAATCTGCTTATCTTTAAGGTTTGTAGTACCCTTATCTTGACTAGTTGTATTGTCATTTTCATTACAACCTGTTATTCCTGTTCCAAGAACAAAAAGTACTGCTAAAGATATGTGTCTAAAATCTGTCATGTATTTCCTCTTTTTCTGTATTAGTATATAAAAATTCCTCTCTTGGTTATCCACCATTGATAAGAATTTTATATCTGTAGTTAGATATCTGATATTGATCAAATATCATCATGAATCCTATGAATCTAAATTTACTTACAAAATCGCATAAATGAAAATTCATTGGAAACAATGATTGACATTATAGTGTAAATTAAAAAAAAATACAACTATTTTTACCACAAACAAGGATAATTCATACAAAGAAATATAAATTACTGAAATTTAAGACAGAGAGAAGAGTAGTGTTAGAAGTAGATCATATAAGGTTTGTAATATTTTAACAGAGTAGATAAAATACTATATAAAAAGGAGTAACTATAAATGTAAAGCTATAGAGGGAACAAAACAAAAAGAAGAAGATAAAAATTGCACTTGTTTTTAGAATTGGTGTTTTGAAGTCAGAATAAATATAGTAAAGAGAGAAAACTATATTAGTTTTTGCACATGTTTGGTAGTAAACTTGAAAAGTTGTGGGTTATAAAATAAAGTACTAAAAATTTGATCCCGCAACAGCGGGAATCAAAAGATTACTAACATGGGGAGTGTTAGTTTTTTACACAGCGGACAGCTTCACCGTATGTTCTTGAACCAAGATCGTTACTATTAAGAGTATAATTACTTGTGTCAAAGTACATGTCACGTGCTTCGATCCCAGATGTTGATCCAGTCCAGTATTGAGAGTAAGTGTCTCTCGTACGTACTCTACCATCTCCATTGTGACGGTAGCCAACTTGAGGTAATTTTAAAACACTTCCTAAAGCACCTGCTGCATTTTGTGTATTCCAAGTTTGTGTCTCTTGATACCACTCATTTGCAACATCATTAGATCCATGTGGATTAAGTGGTAACCTATATCCTGCTGGACAGACATTGTTTGCACTTGATTCACGCGCCCATAGAGTGTCATCTTGATTTGATCTCCAGAATTGTGGATAAAAGTTTGATGTAATATATAGTGAGTGATTTGGGTTATTAGCCTTAGTAGCTGTTGTTCCATATCTTCCATATCCGCTATTACCACTATTCCAGTTCATAAGTTCATGTCCATCTGCTTTTCTTCCCCACTCGAAGAGTGAACCGTAAGCTAAGTGGTCATTACTTGCTGTCGCTTGTTGTGACACATTGTAATTACTACTATCTACATTTGCATAATCAGCACCAAGGTTGTTGTTTAGCCATGTTCTTCCTGTTGTATTGTTCTCTACTGGTAGATAAACAAATCTATGCTCAAAGATTCCATTTGTCTTTTTGAAAAAGCTTCTATCTAGTATAGCATGTTCAGGTAGGTTAAAATCATTTACTTCATCTATCATACTCTGCACTTCATCTACTGTAGCAGGTGAGCTAATGTTAGTATCTGCACTTGCTATATATCTTTGATAGATATTTAGATAACGATCATCTATATTACTAAGTGCTGGAGTAATCTCTCGTAGTTGTGCAACTGTTATAGTTGAGTTATGATTACTATGTTGAGAACCTATATTTCCTAGAATAGTAGCTGTTCTATTCTCCTCAGTATTGTTCTGATCAACTGTTTTATTATTATCAATTGTCTTATTCTGATCATTAGTTTTTTTATTCACTATTTGAGGGATAAGGTTGTTATCATTAATATTACAACCACTCATTCCTATTCCTAGCACAAGAAGTGCCGCTAAAGTTTTCTGTCTTATATTCATCACGTTTCCTTTTTTTTGATCTTTAAGTAAAAGTTTTTCTCTGAGCTATCTGTTTTGATATTACTTTTACATCTATACTAAATATTGAATAATGTAAAATAATCAAATATCAACTCATGTTTACAAACCATATATTTACCCACAAAATCACATAAATGTAAAATTGCTTTAAAAATTATACTACAAATTTAAAAATATAACTATTTTTTTTCACAAAATAATTTCATACACAAAAATCTTTTAAAAACTAAATTTCAAAAGTTGAGCAATAGAAGCATCTATAATGCTCTACTTTTTTAGGATTTGGATGTATAAGACAATTACTTATCTTTTGCAAGGAAAAATTGATTTATAATTCGATACAATCCTATAAAACCTCAAGAGTTCTCTTTACCAAAGGAGTAGATATTATGTCAAAAAAACAGATTTTTCAACCAAATTATGAGTTCGCTAAAAATGCGAGAATAGGTAGTATGGATGCATATAATGCACTTCAAAAAAAAGCCATAAATGATTATGAAGGTTTTTGGGGCGATGCTGCAAAAGAGAAGATAGATTGGATAGAACAGTTCACAAGTGTACTTGATGAGTCAAAAGCTCCTTTTGTAAAGTGGTTCAATGGTGGAAAGCTCAATGTCGCTTCTCAGTGTATAGACCGTCACTTAAATACTCGTAAGAACAAAGCGGCCATCATATTTGAAGGAGATCGTGGTGATATTCAGACAATTACATACCTTGATCTTTATAAAAATGTTAATAGATTTGCTAACCTTCTTAAAGAAGATTTTGGTGTTCTCAAGGGTGAGCGTATTGTTATCTATATGCCTATGATACCTGAAGCTGTTTACGCAATGCTCGCTTGTGCTCGTATAGGTGCTATTCACTCTATTGTCTTTGGTGGATTTTCTGCTGAAGCTCTTAAAGACCGTATTGAAGATGCTAAGGCAAAAGTAGTTATCACTGCTGATGGTGCTTTTAGAAAAGAGAAGCCTTATATGCTTAAGCCTGTTGTTGATGCAGCACTAGAAGGCGAAACGCCAGTTCAAAAAGTTCTGGTTATTGAGCGTAATAAGGAAAAAATAACTTGGAAATCTGGTCGAGACTACTCCTATAGCGAACTTATCAAAGATAAATCAACTCTATGTACGGCGGAAGTTATGGATTCAGAAGATCCACTTTTCTTACTCTATACATCAGGTTCAACAGGTAAACCAAAAGGTGTACAGCATAACTCAGCAGGCTATATCCTTTGGGCACAAATGACTATGGAGTGGGTATTTGATGTAAAAGAGAATGACACTTACTGGTGTACTGCTGATATTGGCTGGATTACTGGACATACTTATATCGTTTATGGTCCACTTGCGATGGGTGCTACTACTATAATGTTTGAGGGGGTTATCACGCACCCTGATGCAGGTCGTCCTTGGGCAATGATAGAAAACCATAGAATTAATCAGTTTTATACAGCCCCTACAGCAATCCGTGTTTTACACAAAATGGGTGAAGATGAGCCTAAAAAGTATGACCTCTCAAGCCTAAAAGTACTTGGAACAGTTGGTGAACCAATAGATCCTCCTGCTTGGAAATGGTACTATGAAGAAGTTGGTAGCAGTAAATGTGCAATCGTTGATACTTACTGGCAGACTGAAACTGGTGGACATATCATTTCTCCTCTTCCAGGGGCTACACCTATCAAACCAGCATGTGCAACACTTCCTCTTCCTGGAATTATTGCTGAAATTTTAGATCCTGCTACTGGTGAAAAAGCTGAAGTTGGTAAGACTGGTTATATGTGTATAACAAAACCATGGCCTGCACAAATTCGTGGCGTTTGGGGTGATGAAGAGCGTTATATTAAGTCATACTATAGTGATGTCACAAAAGATGGCAAAGCTGTTTACTTCACAGGTGATGGTGCATGTTACGATGAAGATGGCTATATAACTATCACAGGTCGTACTGATGATGTTATCAATGTTTCTGGACATAGAATGGGAACTGCTGAAGTAGAAGCAGCTATCAAAAAATATTCTAATGTTGCAGAAGTTGCAGTTGTCGGAAAACCACATAAATTAAAAGGTGAAGGTATCTTTGCTTACATTGTATTCAAATCTGATAAAGATATTTCTAATAAACTTGAAGAGATAAAAGCTATTAACTCTGTTATCAAAAAAGAGATAGGAAATATTGCCATTTGTGATGATATAATTTTCGCACCTGGACTTCCAAAGACTCGCTCTGGAAAAATAATGCGCCGTATTTTACGTGCACTTGCAAAGGGTGAAGAGATCACTCAAGATATTTCAACACTAGAAGACCCCTCTATAGTTGCAAAACTTGAAGAGATAGTAGAGATGCATATCATTAAGAAGTAATTTCAAAAAATTGATGCTATAAAAGCCTCTGATCAGAGTAAATACAAGTGCAGTAAAAAATTAGTATAGACAAAAATTAATATGTTCATATTGATAAACTTTTGCTTAATTTAAAATTCTTTTTAAAATACTTGCAAAATATTAAATTTTTTGCTATAATTCGTTCCCTTAAAATTTTTTTGGCAATTAAATTTAACTACTTTAATTAGTCAAAATTAAGTTTAATGGCGAAATCAGATATTTAGATTTTAGTTTTTTACAAAATAGGAGTAAAACATGAATTTTAAAAATATATCATTAACCGCACTTATTATTCTCGGAATAGGAATGATGGGTTGTAGTAAAAATGATCGATTTAAGAGCACACCAAGCTCTAAAGACACGAGCAATATACTAGAGAGAAATATTACACTCTCTAAAAATAAAAAGCCTATAGATGGGAAGCATATAAACCATCTAGATGAAAGGACTCTTAGTATCCTATCAGAGATAAGTAATGAACACAGTAATCATAAATCAACTATAACAGTTGCACGACTAAAAACCATTACTCCAGCACTTAATAATGTAGAAGAGGCTAATGAAAAGTGGTATCAAAGCTATATAGAAAGTAGTGATACTAATATTAGCTCACCTACTACTATAGAAGAAGTACAAAATATGATAGATGAAGTGAATGGTTTTAATCTACCTACTAATGCTATATTAGATAGAAACTTCTATAAAAAAACAAATGGAGCATTTGAACATAGATTTGTCTATCTAGCAGTAACAAACCCTAATACAGGAAGAACATGGCTAAACAATAACCTTGGTGCTGGGTATGCAGATACAAATAGTAGTGATTACAATGCATCGCAACAAGCAACTGCAAGTGATGACTACCTTGCTTATGGTTCACTCTTTCAGTGGGGAAGAAAAGCAGATGGGCATGAGCTAATTAACTGGATAGATAGTGAAAATGGATACGGAAGATATGGTACGACAACTACGCGATCTAATTCTCCATCTAATTCACTTTTTATTACAGAGACAAACTATTCATTAAACTGGAGAATAAATAAAGATGATACTCTATGGGCAAGTGAATCAAGTCCAAACAATGTCTGTCCAGCAGGATATAGACTACCACTCAATCCAAATGGATCTAATGATGCCGCTAATGAATGGTATCAAGAGACCCAAACATGGGCTACAAAAAATGCTATAGGTGCTTTAGGGAGTGTTCTAAAATTATCTCAGACTGGCTATCGTGACAAGAGTACTGGTACAGTAATATATAAAAATATTTTTGCTAAATACTGGAGTGGTTCAGTCAATGGGGATAGTGTACGTAATTTATCTTTCAGTTCAGCAGGTGCCAACACCCTTAATAGTAACAATAGCAGATCAAGAGTGTACGGTATGTCTGTTCGCTGTATCAAAGATCAACCTCCTTTAGGAAATCAGATACCATCAGAGAGAACAAATAATATTCTCTTAAAGATAGCTAGTGAACACATAAATACTAAATCAACAATAACTGTTGAACAACTACAAGCTATCACTCCAGCACTTGATAATATAGAAGAAGCTAATGAAAAGTGGTATCAAAGCTATAGCTATATAGAA
>JAICBP010000080.1:149592-178724 GCA_021766785.1 Sulfurimonas sp. endosymbiont of Alviniconcha boucheti | reverse complement strand
AATAATACAATAATACAAGTAAAAAAGATGTAAATTTAATTTTTGTTAACACTTCTTTAACACTTTTTTAGTTAAAATTTTTCTTATATTACTTAATAGGAAATATAGTGAACACTTTAAAAATTTTTCTCATCTTATCTTCTCTTTTTACTTCTTTGCTCAGTGCAAATGCATCTTATTCTCAAACGATAAAAGAGAAAAAGATCTATCCTATGGGAAGAGTTATCCATACAAAACTGTGTACTACTCTTGATGCGAAGAGGTATGAGAGTTATGATGAGTTACTTGCAGATATACAAAAGAAAGATATATGTACAAAGTTATCTAAAAAGCACTCAGAAGCCTTAGCAATTTACTTGTGGGATAAGAAAAATGCGATAAAAGAACTTCCAAAGATCAAAGTGACAAAACAAGATAAATGTTCTATTTGTGGAATGTATCTGTATCACCATCCAAATTGGGTGGCTCGTATCACATATGCTAAGAAAGAGGTGTACTCTTTTGATGGTATAAAAGATATGCTAAAGTTTTATTTTAAAAAGAAAAAAGGTATTCAAAATATTTGGGTGCAAGATTACTATACACTGAAAACACTTGACGCAAAAAACTCTTTTTATGTTATAGGAAGTGATGTCTTAGGGCCGATGGGAAATGAGTTTATCGCATTTGAGACGCTTGAGAGTGCAAAAAATTTCTCTCTTGAACATAAGGGAAAGAAACTCCTTCCTTTTGATAAATTAACCGAGAAAATAGTTCGTTCCATTGAGTAGAGTTATTAATTTTTATCTTCTTTCTTATAGTATAGGATCACTTAAGCGAGAGAAGTACAAAAACATTTTTCTTTTTGTTGTAATCTCTCTTTTAGTAGCACTCCTAGCCTCAACTTTTTTTCTCTCAAACGCCATGAAATCAGAGTATAATACCCTTATTGATACCTATCCAGATATAGTATTACAAAACCAAAAGGCTGGAGTAGCTGCTACTATAGAGAGTAGTATTGCCGATAAACTTTTACTTCTTGATGGGGTGAAAAACTCTGAAGCTCGTGTCTATGGAAGTTACTATTTTAATCATGCTGATAGTGAGTTAACCATCATAGGTGTAAACATGTTTACTCCTTCTTGCTCTAGCTTTATAAATGATCTCATGCAAAAGCACTCTTTGCATAGAGGTGAGATCTTAGTAAGTTCTAATGTAAAAAATCTTTTCAATAACTATTACTATAAAGAGTATTTTAACTTTATTAAGAGTGATGGTTCACTTAAAAAAATGCAGATAGATGAGGTATTTAAAAATAGTAAAAATTTTTTTAATAAAAATACACTAGTGATGCTTAAGAGTGATGCTCGAGATATATTTGATTATAAAGAGTATGAAGCAAGAGATATAGCAATAGATGTGGCAAACAGGGATGAAGTAGTATCAATAGCTCTAAAAATAAAAAGACTCTATCCCCATATGAATGTTATTACAAAAGAGGACTTACAAGTAGAGTATGAAAATCTTTACAATTTTAAAAGTGGGTTTTTTCTTACTATATTTATTATCTCGTTTTTTACTTTTTTTATCATTATCTATGATAAACTAAGTGGACTCAATGGTGAAAAAAGAAGAGAGATAGGGATACTAAAGGCTATTGGCTGGAGAGTAGGGGATGTGCTAAATGCAAAACTTTATGAGGGGGCAATTTTATCATTAAGTGGTTATCTTACTGGTATCATTTTAGCTTTTGTCTATGTCTATCTATTAAATGCACCACTTCTCAAAAATATCTTTTTATATAGTAACAATCTACTAAAAGATTATACTATTCATCTGAGTGTTGAGTATGAGACATTAGCACTACTCTTTTTTTTAAGTGTTCCTATCTATATAGTAGCGACTATCATCCCCTCATGGAAGATAGCAACACTAGACGCCGATGAGGTAATGAGATGATAGAGTTAAAAAATGTAAGCAAAGAGTATGAGGGTGGGGTTAAGGCTCTTAATCGAGTAAGCTTGAAGTTTACTGAGGGTGAGGTTGTTGTTCTTAAGGGTATGAGTGGAAGTGGTAAGAGTAGTATCCTCTCTCTTATAGCAGGTCTTTGTAAACCTACAGAGGGTGAGGTAGTAGTAGATGGCAAACATATATCTAAACTTGCTGATCATTTTGCTACAAGCTTTAGAAGAGAAAATATTGGTATGATATTTCAAAAGTACAATCTTATTGTTGATTTGAGTGTTCAAGAGAATATTTTACTTCCATTAGTCCCTTTAAATCTAAAAAACGATGAGCTAGAAAAACGACTCAACAGAGAGTTAGAACGATCTAATCTTGTGAGTAAAAAAGATATTCAGGTAAAGAAGCTTTCAGGTGGGGAACAGCAGAGATGCGCAATAGCTAGAGCAAATAGTAATAATCCAAAAATAATATTGGCAGATGAGCCTACTGCAAATCTTGATGAAAAACTCTCTTTAGAGTTCATAGCATCACTTTGTGAGATGAAGAGGGAAAATAGAACTATAATTATTGCTACCCATGATCCACTTTTTTTTGATTTAGATTTTGTGGATCGTATTGTAGAAGTAGGATATGGGAAAATTGTATAAATGATTATTAGTCCTGAAGTTCTCACTATATATATCATAGATGCAATTTTCATTCTTTTTGCAAGTGTGGCGTTTGTGATAAGTGTGAGGATTGTAAAAAATTATGATGTAAATGCTACAACAGCCTTGCAGTATGAGTTAGAGAAAAAAAGTTACCTAGTAGCGACTATTATTAGATGTCTTTTCTATATAAAAGTGCCTTTTTTTCTCTTTTTTATCTTTATTTTAAATAATATATCTTTTGTTCTTCCAGGAGCAATGTGTGGAGCAGGGGTAGTAAATAGTAGCAGTGCAGCAGTGCCTTTACTCTTTTTGAAGCTTTTAAACAGCTACCTTTTTGCTTACTGGATACTTTTAGATAAAGATGATATGAGTATAGAGAGTCAGCCTTATATAAAACAGAAGTTTTTTCTCTATCTTCTATTTTATCTGCTACTTATTACAGAAATATATTTAGAATTTAGTATGTTCCTAAATATAGATATTACAAGTGTAGTAGATTGTTGTGGAGTGATATTTTCTCATACTGATGGATCTTATATGGCACAATTTTTTGGACTCCCTGCCTCTTTTTATATCACACTTTTTTATGGTAATTTTGCTCTGTTACTCCTAAGCTATTTAGTTAAAAGTAGATATATTTTTGCACTACTTAACTTGATATTTGTCATTGTCGCTCTTCTCTCTCTTATAGCATTTTTTGGAATATATATTTATGAACTTCCAACGCATCATTGTCCTTTTTGTCTTTTACAATCAGAGTATAACTATGTGGGCTATGTTCTGTATAGTTTACTTTTTTTAGGAACATTTAATGGAGTTGTAATAGGTTTACACCTCTTTAGTGTAGATGTGCAAAAAGAAAAGATGAGATATTCGCTTATTTTTCTTATGTTGTATGTCAGTACTATAAGTTATTATTTTTTAGGATACTATCTTAAAAATAGTGTTTGGCTTTAACGCCCACCAAATTTGTCATGCCACCACTCAGAAGGTGAGTAGGTCGTTTTTTTAATGCTCTCTTCATCAAAGGGATACTCAAAGTTGTTACAGTACTCAATCACTATCTCATAAGCATTATTTATCTGAGTACTCATTTTTGTAGCTTTATCTGGGTCATCAGTATGTTTATCAGGATGCCATTTTTTCATAAGGTATTTATAGCTGTTTTTAATCTCTTTGAGGGAAGAAGTTTGTCGAAGACCAAGAAGTGTTTTGGCCTTCATAAGTTGTTCGTAGGAAATCAATATTTTTAGTCTTGTTGTTGTCTCATATAGGAGGGCATATCAAGATAGTCAGGATTTAAGTCTCCACCAACTACTAAGCGAGGACGAATTTTTGCTTTAGGAGGAGTAATAGGAGTTTCTGGTTCATAATTAGTTTTATTTTCACCTGCTAGAATTTCTTCTTCTTTTTCAAATCCTGTGGCAACTATAGTAATCTTTACATAATCTTCAGCAAGTGTCGCATCTGTAGATGTACCGAAAATTATATCAGCTTCATCATCAGCACTCTCATTAACAACATTCATAGCTTCATAGACTTCCATAATAGGAAAGTCAGGGTGCATACTAAAGTGTACAAGTACACCCATAGCACCATTGATAGACATATTATCAAGTAGTGGAGACTCTATAGCAGCTTTAATAGCTTCATAAGCAGCATTATCACCTTCATAGATACCAACACCCATTAGTGCCATACCCTTGTGACTCATAACAGTTTGAAGGTCGGCGAAGTCAAGGTTGATGTCATTGTCACCATTTGAGAGAATAACACCAGATGTTCCACTTACAGCCTGTGCTAAAACACTATCAACTATCTTGAAACTATCTTTAAGACCCAGTTTTCTATCGATGATAGAGAGAAGTTTATCGTTAGGAATAACAACAATAGAATCGGACTCACATTTTAACTCTTTTAAACCATCTTCAGCAAGTTTAAGACGTTTTTTCCCCTCAAATGTAAAGGGCTTTGTAACGATAGAGATAGTAAGAGCACCTACCTCTTTAGCGATTTGAGCAACAACAGGTGCAGCACCTGTACCTGTTCCACCACCAAGACCAGCGGAGATGAAAACAATATCAGCACCCTCAAGTGCAGCACGAATCTCATCATAATTTTCTAAAGCAGAATCTTTGCCAATATTAGGTTTCATACCAGCTCCAAGACCCTTAGTAAGCTTTGCTCCTATTTGGATTTTTGAGGCTGCTGAGTTTTCTTTAAGCACTTGTGCATCAGTGTTTATGAGTAACATTTCTATTCCCGTTACACCCTCTTTGAGCATGTGCCCAATCATATTACCACCACCGCCGCCAACACCGACTGCTATAATTCTTGCGCCATTGAGGCTGTTTGATTCTTCAACTGAAAATGGTTCCATATCTTCCTCCTTTAAAATAACTGGGTAGCCCAGTTCCAAAACTTAGTAACACGACTTGTTCCATCGCTCTTATTAATTTTTTCGTCCTCTAGTGTGATCATCTTAGTTTTCTCTAAAACCTCTTCTTGTGAAGGGACAGGGATCTTTACAGATGGTGCTAAGTCATCTATAGTTGTATGTATAGTTGGCGTTTCATTTGTATGACGGACACGTTTGTTTGCATCTATTTCATAAGGTGTATATGCATATGCTGCATACATAACAAGCCCTATAGCACTAGAAAATTCAGCATCACGAAGTTCATTAAAAAGTCCATCAGTTTCCATAGGACGAGCTAAACGCACGGGCAAAGATCCAAAAGTGGCTATTGCCAATTCTCGGATACCTTTCATTTTTGAGAAACCACCTGTGAGAACTATACCTGCACCAATTTGGTCTTTGAGCCCACTATTTTCTATAAATTGCGCAAGTATCATAAGTGTCTCTTCAACTCTTGCATAAATAACATTATGAACAACATCTAAAGATACTTCATGTGTTGAGTCCATATCACCTATAACAGGAATTTCAATAAGATCACTACACTCATCAGTAAGTGAGCCATAAGTAAGCTTTACTTCGTCTGCAAAGTTTAGAGGTGTATGAAGTGCCATAGAAAGATCACTTGTTACATGGTTTGAACCTACACCAAGAAACTCATTATAACGGATAGAATTTCCTGCATGAATAGCGACATTAGAAGTATTTCCACCCATATCAATAACGGCAATGCCAAGCTCTTTCTCATCATCATTAAGTGTTGCTATTGAAGAGGCATAAGAGTTTAGTACTATGTTTTCTACTGCTACACCAGCACCAAGAACTGCTTTTTTTAGGTTATTAAGATTTGACTTTTGTGTTGTAATGATATGTGTTTCTACTTCTAACCGAGAAGCATTCATCCCTAAAGGATCCTCTATAAAATCTTGATCATCTACTTTGAAGTTAAAAGGAAGGGCATGAAGAACTTCATACTCATTTGGAATGTTGGCATTATAAAGAGAGGTATGCATAACTCTTTCTATCTCTTTAAAGCTAATCTCTTTACTTTGAATATTGACTATACCGTTAGAGTTAAGACTCTTTGTATATGCTCCACTCATAGAGACAATAGCAGACTTAACATCAGTACAAGCTACACGTTTTGCATCTTCAACAGCAGTTTTAATACTCCTTGATGCCAACTCTATATTTGTTATACTACCACGTTTAAGACCTTGAGCTTTAGTTGTTCCAGCACCTGTTATAGATATATTGTTATCATTATTTATTTGGGCGATGATAGCACATATTTTAGTAGAGCCAATATCTATGGCTAAAACAGTTCTGCTCAATTTAGAGTCCTTGTATAAATATCTCTGTTTGATACTTGTTCTGAAGGTTTTTTATAAGACCTTGATTAAAGATATCACTTTTTAGTTTCATAAGAGATGAGTTTAAATCTTTTTGTGTATTAGTAAGTAGTTTTTGCTCGAGAATAGAGTAAAGGACAATTTTACCACTATTGAGTGTTATATATGAGCGTTTCTTTTCTGAAGAGAAAAGATTTTGTAAAAACTCTGAAGCCTCTGTTTCAGAAAGATCTGCAATTTTTTTTGTATCTTTTAGTGTGATAAAAGGAGTGTCAGTCCCTGAAAAAGTCTCTACCGAAGCATTCGCTAACTCTTGGATCTTTCTCTCTTTCATTGTGGCTGTGTACATTGATAAAACTTCTGCTTTAGCCTCTGTAAAGCTTTTTGTGAGAGCAGGATTTATTTTCATTAACTTAAATGTATGGTAAACGCCATTTATTAAAACAGGCTTCATGTATGGTGAGTCTATAGAAAGTTTTCCAATTTTTGAAAGTATCTGTGCATTAAAAGGATTTGACTTTTTTGAGATTGTGATTGACTTTTTCGATATATCTGTAGGAAGATCCCCTTTCTTAAATGCAATATATGTGTGAAGAGCTTGTTTCTTTGTTGCTTTGGCATTAAGCTCTTTTGTTATAGCCTCTTTGGCTTCTTTGAAAGGGATGATCTTTCCATCAGCATCTTTAAAGTGTGTTTTATTATCTTTATAATAAGATGTGAGTGTTTTAGTGTCGTATTTTTTCGCTAATGGAGACTGTTTAATGTACTCTACATCATAAGAAATATCACTGAGAAAGTGCTGTTTTTGTTTTTCCCAGTAAGGTTTGAGAAGAGTATCTGAAGTATTAACTTCTATACTCTCTTGAGTCAAAATTTTATAGTTTATTTTGTCAGCTATATTTACCATAGTCTCCAAGATGTCTATCTCATTTTTACTTACTTCTACAGGGAGAAGTTTAAGTGTTTTTTGTATAAGAAGATCTCTTCTTAAAGATGCTTCAAACTCTTTTGTGGAGAGTCCATTTTGTGAAAGAACAGTTTTGTATCTCTCTTTGTTAAATAGACCATCTTTAAAGAAATAGTTGAGTTTTCTTAATGCTTGTCGAAGTTCTTCATCATTTATTTGTAAATCATAAGATTTTGCAAGATTTAGTAGAAGTGCTTGTTGAATAAGCTGTTGTAGTGCTTGTTTTTGAAGACCAAACTGCTTTGCTTTTTCTTTATCAAAATTACCTTGAAATATTTGGTTATATTTTTTATAAAGATTTGCATAACTTTTTTGAAGTTCACCTTGACTAATCTCAATCTCTCCAACTTTTGCAATTGCTCCAGCTTTATCACCATAACTATATTGCCCCCATCCTACAAAACCAGCACCAATAAATGCGATTGTTGAAATCCATATAGTGATAATTAACCATTTTTTATGTCTTTGCATCCATGTAATCATTTAAAAAAAACCTTACTTCTTAATATTCTATGTAATAATAGGTAAATTAGTATTAAACCTTGATAAAAAAAGCTATTAATCTGTAAAAGAGAGTATAGAGTTACTCTGTATCAAAAGTTGTTTGAGAGTTGTCTAGCATAAGAAGTCGGCAACTCTTCTCAAGAATAGCAAGCTTTTTTGCCATCTCATGAATATCTCTATTGTACGCGTAAACCCCGTAACCACGAATAACCATAATATTAGTTTTATTAGTTTGCAAGTAGTACGCTATTTCACTATCTGCTCTGTCGTACCAATCATCAAACTGTTTAGGATCAATGACATCTATAGTGCCAATTTCAGTATGTCCAAAGTAATCTTTTGGTGTTATCTTATCATGTTGTATAGAGTAAGCAGTCGTAAATTGTGGCATCGAAAAACAGACAAATTTTGCTTCACTTATCTGGGAGTATATACTGTAGTGAATGTTGGCGTCAATACTTGCGCGATTCCATCGATAGTCTTTTTTGAAGTAGAGTTCAATCATACTGAGATCATCAAGTGCATCAAAGATAGCCTCTTTTGTGTTGATGATAAAACGATTTGTTTCAGTTTTTGCTGAAATACTTCCGTGATAGATACCAAAAAAATCCTTTCTAAACATAGAAAGGGCAAGGATAGTGAGCTTGTTTTTGAGATTGACTCTATTCATATTTTTTACTTAAACCAAGATTTCATTTTATCTATAACAGACTCTAAAACCCCTTCATGAGGTTTTGACTCTATACCAAAAGAGTCTTGCAGTTTTGCTAATAGTTCAGCTTGTTTATCGTTTATCTTTTTGGGATACTTGATGTTAATGATGGCGATTAAATCTCCTTTTCTGTGACCGTGAACATCAGCGATACCTTCACCTCTAAAAGTGAAACGCTGTTTATCTTTAGTACCAACAGAAAGTTCTAGTTTGAGCTCACCTGTAAGAGATGGGATAGTGATAGTATCTCCAGTAATAGCTTGTGTAAAGAAAACAGGGATTTCAATATAGACATCATTATCGTCACGAATAAAGTGCTTATCTTGTTCTACTTCAAAAGTAACATAGAGATCACCACGGTTGCCTCTTTTTCCAATATTTCCTTTACCTGAAACACGTAATCGGTTATTAGTGTCTATTCCTGCTGGAACTTTCACGGTAACACTCTCTTTTACTTCATCGTATCCAGAGCCTCTACAGCTATGACAAGCAGTGCTAGCAGAGCTTCCTGTCCCTTTACATACAGGGCAAGTCTGTGTAAATGTCATAAAACCTTGCTGGATGCCAACTTGACCTTGACCATTACACTGTTTACATGTAGAGAGTTTACCATTTTTAGCACCCGTACCCTTACAGTCTGTACAGGACTTTTTGTACTTAAAATGTACCTCTTCTTCACAACCAAAGACTGCATTACTGAAGCTAATTCGCATATCAATATTCATATCAAGTGGGTACTTGTCCATATCTGCAGGATTTTGACGTCTGCGACTGCCACCCCCAAAGCCACTAAACATCTCCTCAAACATAGAACCCAAATCATCAAATCCACCAGAAGAGCGACGCCCACCACCATTCATATTTTGGAGTCCCTCTTTTCCATAACGATCATAGATACCTTTTTGCTGTTCATCACTGAGGCATTGGTATGCTTCGTTACAGAGCTTAAACTTATATTCTGCCTCTTTATCTCCAGGGTTTTTATCTGGATGATATTTTTTTGCCATTGCCCTATATGCTTTTTTTATTGTTGTCTTATCAGCATTTTGTGAGACTTCTAAAATTTCATAGTAACTTAAATCTTCCATATTTTCCCCATATCTTGTAAAAATACTTTGGAATTATACCCATAAAAAATAAATAATTTAAATGGTATAATCGCTTTATGAAATTAAGCCTTACTCTTTTATTTATTATACTCTTCTTTTTAAGTTGTTCTAAAGAGTGCAAAGTACCTCAAGAGGCGAAACTGCTTTTTGATTTTTTGCCATATACTTATCTTAAAAAAAGTTCTTTTGATGCACTTCCTGGGTTCCAAAATGAGCGTTATGATGAGATAGTGGATGAATTTCTCAATAACTGTCAAACAAAAAAAGCAAAAAAAATCTATGGTAAACTTTGTGAAGAGGCAAAGGGTACACTAAATTCAAAATTTTTTTTGACAGAAAATTTCAGACCCTATCTCATTTATAATGATGCAAATAGTTCAGATGGATTATTAACAGGATACTATGAGGCAGAGATTCATGCTTCAAAAGAAAAATCTAATAAGTATAAGTACCCTTTGTATGAGACACCAAAAGATCTTATAACAGTAGATCTTAGTAGTATCTATCCTGAGTTGAAAAGTTACAGACTTCGTGGAAGAGTAGTAGGAAATAGAGTTGTACCTTACGATACAAGGGCAGAGAGTAAAAAGAGCATGCTAAATGCTGATATTATCTGTTATTGTGACTCAAAAATAGATAAATTTTTTTTAGAGATTCAAGGTTCTGGTCGTGTGCAACTTGATGATAATAGTACAATATTTGTAGGTTATGATAATCAGAATGGACATAAATATAGAGCAATAGGGCAATATCTAGTGAAGATAAAAGCTTTGCGTTTAGAGGATATTTCACTACAGAGTATTAAAACTTGGCTAGAGAATCACCCCTCTCGAGTAGATGAAGTGCTTAATTATAATAACTCAATGATCTATTTTAAAGAGCGAAAACAGGGAGCGACTGGAGCTTTAGGTTTAGAACTTCATGCAAAAAGAGCAGTGGCAGTAGATCCAAAATATATTCCACTTGGAAGTCTGCTTTATATGCATGCAGAGGGAGTAGATACTAACTTTTCACGAGCCATCTTAGCAGAAGATACAGGTGGTGCTATAAAAGGTGCTGTTCGTGCTGATCTTTTCTTAGGTACAGGAGAAGAGGCATTAAAGATAGCAGGGAAGCTCAAATCAAAACTTAAACTTTGGATACTTCTTCCAAAAATAGTGCAAGAGAAAAAGTATGAACAGATCATTAGAAAAATTTAATCGCTTAGTAGATTCGCTTCAAGAGCTACCAACTATAGGGAAAAAGTCTGCAACTCGTTTGGCTTATCACATGATAATGAACGATACTTTTGTCGGGATGCGTATCTCTCATGCCATTGAAGATGCATTAGGAAACTTAAAAAAATGTGTCACTTGTGGAGGAATGAGTGAGGATGAACTCTGCTATATCTGTACGGATGATGGACGGGACTCTACACTTTTATGCATAGTAGAAAATGCAAAGGACATTTTACTTTTAGAGGAAAATGGGCTTTTTGATGGGAAGTATTTTGTACTTGATGCACTTACTGACTATAATGTTACAAAACTAGAGAACTTGGTAGATGAAGGTGTTAATGAGATACTCTTTGCTATAACACCATCCATAGCTAACGATGCTGTTATACTCTATATCGAGGATAAACTTGCTCCATATAGTGTTAATTTTTCAAAGATAGCACAAGGAGTTCCAACAGGTGTGAGTTTGGAAAATATAGACTTACTCTCACTCACTCGTGCCTTAGAGGATAGAGTTCGTGTTTAAGAGAGGTTTTTATAGTAAAAAGCTCTTTTGCATCTCTCTTTTTATTGCCTCTTTTTCTAAGCTTGCATTTACAAAGAGCTCATTTGCTAAAACACCTTGTCCTAGAAGCATATCTGCACCATCTTTATAGATAATATTTTTCTCTTTTGCTAGTTGAAGAAATGGTGTGAGTTTACCGTAGATAGCATCAGCTACATAGTTTGTGGCGTTTAAAATAGACTCTATGATCTCTTGAGGAGCAGGCAAGTTTTCATCTTTGAGTCCAGCACTTGTGGCGTTTACTACCAAGTCAAATTTATTTAATGTAAATGTATCCCATGTAGATGTAATGCATCCAAGTTCATCAAAGTAGGGGAGGATCTCTTTGCTACGGTTAAGTATTGTGACATCAAGATCATCTTGCTTAAATCTTGTTGCGAGTGCTTTAGCTGTTCCACCAGCACCAAGTATAAGAATATTTTGAACATTCGTAAACTCTTCTATAGCATACATAAAACCATCAGCATCAGTATTGTACCCAATAAGCCGATTGTTTTCATTGATGAGGGTATTTACAACTCCCACAGTTTTAGCAAATCCACGAACTTCATCACAGGCATTAAATGCAGCTTCTTTATGAGGAACTGTAACATTTGCACCACTTAATCCTAAAGCAAAAAAAATCTCTTTGAGTTTAGTACCATCTTCTAGGAGGGTACGAGTGTAACAAGCGTTGTAGTGCAGGTTTGTAAAAACACTATTATGCATAAGAGGAGAACGAGAGTGAGAGACGGGATTGCCAAAGATAGAGAAGAGTTGCACTGACTACTTCTTATCTAGATCTTCTAAAGAGTGTATAAGTGCACTGAGCTTGTTTTCAACCTCTTGAAATTCTGACTCTTTGATACTATCAGCAACTATACCTGCACCAGCTTGAAGAATGACACTCTCCTTTTTAACCATCGCCGTTCGAATAGTAATAGCAGAGTCCATATTACCATCAAAACCAAAGTAACCTACACTTCCACTATAAAAGCCACGTTTAAGACCCTCATATTCTGCTATAAGTTCCATAGCTCGTATTTTTGGTGCACCAGTCATTGTTCCTGCTGTAAATGTTGCCATAAAAAGGTCAAACATATCTTTATCTTCTGCTAACTTTGCGGTGACATCAGAGACTATATGCATTACATGAGAAAAACGCTCTATATGCATTATATCTTCAACTTTTACTGTACCAGTTTTTGCTACACGGCCAACATCATTACGCCCAAGATCTATGAGCATAAGATGCTCTGCTAACTCTTTTGGATCAGCTAAAAGCTCTTGTTCTAGTGATAAATCTTTCTCTTTAGTCTCACCACGTTTACGAGTACCTGCGATAGGACGAAGAAGAAGTTCATTCTCCTCTAGTCGTACCATTACTTCAGGTGAAGATCCAACAATGCTAAAGTCTTCATACTCCATAAGAAACATGTATGGAGAGGGATTTTTTGCACGAAGGATACGGTAAAAACTAAAAGGATCTACTTTTATTTTTCTTGTAAAGCGATTTGTCATTAGTATTTGAAAAACATCACCACTTTTTATCATCTCTTTGGACGCATCTATCATCTTAAAGAATTTCTCTTTTGAATGAGCAAAACTTCCTTTATCTTTACCAATGTTATATATACGATGTTTATAAGTGTAAGAGCCTTTAAGATTGTTATGAATACTCATAAACTTCTCTTCATACTCTTTAAGTGTACTAACAAGTGTAATCTGATGGTTTTTATGGGAGTATATTAAGATAAGCTTTGGGAGGATAAGATCTAAGTCTGGAGTCTCAAGTTCATCTTTGAGATTATCCATAGTAGAACGGAGTTTAGGCTCAAAGACTTTAACCATATCATAACCGATATAACCTATAAAACCATCAACATAACCGACTTTAAGTCTCTTTGTCGCTTCTTTATAAAGAGTAGTGTCTCTATTTTTATAGTACTCTTTGAGAAAGTTAAAAGGAGATTTACTTGTTGTATGTATCTTGCCAGTCTCATCAGTGTAGAGTGTCTTTTCATTTTTATACTGTAAGCGTTCACGAGCACCTATACAGATAAACGAATAGTTCCCCTCACTACTCCCAGCAGACTCAAAAAGATAAGTAACTTCATCACTAAATATCTCTTTGAGCTTAGAATATACTGCAATGGGTGCTAACTGATCGAGGGTAAACTGTTTCGAATAAATCATAATTTAATTAAAAATGCTCCAGGTTCTACTTTTGAACGGAGTTTTCTACGAGCAGTTTTTGCATCATCTTTAGAGTTAAATGGACCAACAAGCACCTTGTTCAAATCCCTGATTTTGTGATAGCTGTAAGAAAAACCAAGTGACTTGATTTTGTTTAAGAATCTTTTATTAGGTGCATATTTTGAAAAACTTCCAACTTGTATGTAGTAAGAACCTTTTATAACCTTTTGTGCTGTCTGTTTTGGTGTTGTCTGTTTTGGTTTTATCTGTTTTTGCACACTCTTGTTCACAATTGGTTTTTGAGTGATTACTTTTTTTGTCTTTACATCTGTTGTTGGTTTAGAGAGAAGCTCTTTTTTAGGTTTTTGTAAACTTTCAGCTTTAAGTTTTTTTGCAATAGCATCTAAATCTGTCTCTTTACTAGGTTTCTCTTGAACAACATTTACCTCTTTAAAAAGAGGTTCTTCATCTGGTTGTGCCGCTTGAGTCTGTGGTTCAGGCGGAAGGACTGCTTGAGGGAGGTTATTTGTACCATTAGAGTTTAAAGAATTCATTAGCATGATAACTACTATGAGAATAACACCAAGAGTGGCAATTGCTAATAAGATTTTTTTATTAGAGTTTACTCTATTCCCTTTGTTTAAAATAATATCATTCAGTTCATTAAGTTCGTTTTTCTCAGTTGTTTCATTCATAATTTTACCTCTTGTTTGATTTTTAAAAACTTTACAGTTAATGTTAAAGTCTTTTATGCCTAATAAGTTGATTGGTTATATAGTACAAAATTTTGTGCAAGCTCTTTTAGTTCTACTTTTATTGAAGCTTGCAGTTTAGTGTTGGTAATGTCATCAAGAACATCGGCCATCTTATTAGCGATGAACTCAAACTCTTTCTCTTTCATTCCACGACTTGTAAGGGCAGGAGATCCTATACGAATACCAGAAGTTACAAATGGAGAGCGAGTTTCACCTGGAACGGTATTTTTGTTAATAGTAATACCAGCATTTCCTAAAGCTGCATCAGCATCTTTACCAGAAATATCTGTTCCAACAAATGAGACAAGAACAAGATGGTTATCTGTTCCTCCAGATACAACATCATATCCACGTTTTACCATGACTTCTGCAAGAACTTTAGCATTTGCTTTTACTTGCTTTGCATACTCTTTCCACTCTGTAGATAGGTTATATTTGAACCCAACAGCTTTTGCAGCAATAACATGAACTAATGGTCCACCTTGAAGAGCAGGGAAGATAGCAGAGTTTATCTTTTTTGCAATATCTTCATCATTTGTCATAATCATACCACCACGAGGTCCAGCTAATGTTTTATGTGTCGTTGTTGTAACGACATCAGCATAAGGAAATGGGCTAGGGTGTTCTCCCGCAGCTACAAGACCTGCAATATGTGCGATGTCGGCAAAAAGAATAGCACCAACAGAATCAGCAATTTCACGGAATTTTTTGAAGTCAATTTCACGAGCATAAGCAGAAGCACCACAAACAATGATCTTAGGTTTAACAATCTGAGCAATATCTAAGACTCTTTCGTAGTTAATGCGACCATCAAGTTCAACACCATATGTAAATGAAGAGTAGTTTTTACCAGAAAAAGATGGCTTAGAGCCGTGTGTGAGGTGTCCACCATGGCTTAAATCCATACCAAGAAGCTTATCTCCAGCCTTTAAAAGTGCGGCATAAACAGCACCATTTGCCTGACTTCCAGAGTGAGGCTGAACATTTGCATAATTACATCCAAAAAGTTTACAAGCACGATCAATAGCTAACTGCTCAACACTATCAGCATATTCACAACCACCATAGTAGCGTTTTGCAGGGTAACCCTCTGCATACTTATTTGTAAATACAGAACCCATAGCTTCCATAACCGCAGGAAGTGTAAAGTTTTCAGAAGCAATCATCTCTAAATGGTCAGTTTGACGATCTAACTCTTTTTCACATAAATCAAAGACTTCTTTATCGTACTCTTTTAAAAAACTCATAGTGCAAAATTCCTTATTAAAATAATGGGAGATTATACTCAAAAACAGATAATAGATTACTTACAGGAGATTAGCAAAATATTTTTAAAAAATTTATATTTTTGTTGCGTACTTTTTGGTAATTGACATAACCATCTTTGGTAGAACAAAAAGTACGACTATATATCTAAAGTGCATCATCTAGCTCTTCTTGTTCAGACTCATATGTGATAGGTTTCATAGCTGGGAAAAGAAGAACATCACGAATACTATGCTCATTTGTAAGTAGCATAACAAGTCTATCTATTCCTATCCCTTGACCAGCAGTTGGAGCCATACCATAGCTTAGTGCTTCCACGAAATCACTATCCATTTCATGTGCTTCATCATCACCACAATCCTTAGCTTCCATCTGCTCTTTAAAACGAGAGAGTTGATCTATAGGATCATTGAGCTCAGAGAAGGCATTTGCTATCTCACGACCAGCGATAAAAAGCTCAAAACGCTCAGTAATCTCTGGGTTTTCATCATTACGACGAGCAAGTGGAGAGATCTCAACTGGGTACTCTGTAATAAAAGTAGGGTCGATAAGTCTCTCTTCTACAAATGTATCAAAAAGTTCCCCTTGGAGTTGCCCTAAATTCAGATTTGGTTTGACCGAGATATTTTTAGAGTTCAAGTAAGCAATAATAGCTTCCTTGGTAGTACAAGATTCTGCTGGAACGCCACCAATAGTAGTAAGCGACTCTATAAGAGGAATCTCTTGAAAATTTTCAAAATTGATTTTCATATCTCCATATGGTAGCATAGTTGGAAGGTTTAAGTGTTCAAAAAGGTATTGGAAGTACTCTTTTGTAATGTTGATAAGATCTTTATATGTTTTATATGCCCAGTAAAATTCAATACTTGTAAATTCAGGATTATGTGTGGCATCCATGCCTTCATTTCTAAAGTTACGGTTAATTTCAAATACTGCTTCAAAGCCACCAACTATAAGGCGTTTAAGGTATAGCTCTGGAGCAATTCTTAAAAATCTATCAATACCGAGTGCATTATGATGGGTAACAAATGGCTTGGCGTTTGCCCCTCCTGCTATGGGATGCATCATAGGTGTTTCAACCTCTAAAAAACCTTTTTCTTCAAAGAAACGGCGTGTAAGACTGATAACCTTAGAGCGTATTTGAAATGTTTTACGAACTTCCGTATTCATGATAAGGTCAAGATAACGTTTACGGTATCTAATCTCTTTGTCTGTTATACCATGAAACTTCTCAGGCAATGGAGAGATAGCCTTCGTCAGAAGTGTAAATGTATCTGCATGAAGAGATAGCTCACCTTTACCAGTTACAAAAGGAAAACCACCCACTTCAATAATATCACCAACTTCTATATTCTTTTTAAACATAGTGTTGTAAAAATCTTCAGGAAGGTTATCACGGGCTACATATATCTGTAAAACTCCTGATTCATCTTCTATCTTCATAAACGAAGCTTTTCCCATAATGCGAAGAAGTTTAATGCGACCACTCACAATATAGTGACGCTTCTCATCACGTTTTTCTTCTTGTTGCGCAATATCGGCGTTTACATTTAAGTACTTCTCTATAGTGGTGTTACGTTGCGAGTTATTTGAGTATGGATTATATCCAGCTTCTTTAAGTAGTTTTGCTTTTTCTATTCTCTGTTGAATAAATTTATTATCAAAAATCAATCATTTTCCTTATGCTTATTAGTTTGTTTGACACTCTTTACAGATACCATATATCTGCATAGAGTGATCACTCATTGTGAAGCCAAGCTCATCTGTTATAGCGTGTTGTCGGCGTTCAATCTCATTATCAACAAATTCAGTAATTTGACCACAGATAGTACAAATAAGATGGTCATGGTGCTCTTTTGCACCAAGTTCATACTTTTTACCTTGTGCACCAAAAGAGAGTGATGTTACAACATTAGACTCCTCAAGAAGTGATAATGTTCTATAGACTGTTGCTATTCCTGTCTTGAGGTCAGGCACCTTCTCCTGAATAAGATGATGTAATCCTTCTGGTGTAAGATGTTCATCAGAGTTATAGAGTGTCTCTAAAATAACTTCTCGTTGGATAGTAAATTTTAGGTTGTTTTTTTTCAGTAGTTGTTTAAAATTATTAAGTAATTGCTCATACTCAACAGTTCTGTCATTAAAATTTGTATTTACTCGTGGCATATTAGTTCTCTTTTTGTATGTTTTTCTGGGGATCTATTTGTTCTTGAAGTTCATTTTTGATTTTGGAGATTTCTGTATCGATGCTCTTTTGAGTAATCTCTTTTGTTTTTTGTGCAACAATATTTGTTACTTGGTCAATTGAACTATTCATATCTGTAGCAACTGTTACAGGATCTATTTTCATAATATAGGCACCAGTCTCTACCATAACTGGAAATAAGATACTAGTTCCTAAAGCTGAATCAAGAGTGAATTTTATAACTTTTATGTTATATGCAGCATTAGCGATGACTGCAGCGATTAAGAAAAATTTACTTGCACCAAAGAAAAAACCAAAAATTTTATCGAATGCTCCAAGTCCACTGAGTGAACTAAGCCTTTTAAATGCTAATCCTATACAGACCATAAGTATCCAAAAAAGGGCGAGGGTTGTTAAAAAGCCTATAAAATCAACAGCAGATTTAGAAGAGAAGTTGAGGATAAGATCATTTAAGTATGTTCCTACTGTATCACCAAAACGTGATGCAATAAAAAGCCCACCTATAATACCAATGAGCCCAAATACCTCTTTGAAAAATCCATTAAGAATTCCTTTAAGTCCTAAAAGTAAGATTATACTCATTGTAATGAGGTCGAAATAATTAACATCCATATCCATTTGGTTTTTTCCTATATTTTTTTAGATTTCTGTAGTACTTGATTTTGTTATGTCACTAGAGATTTTAGGTCTTTTTTTGTTATTGATATTTTCAAGTAAAATTATTAAGTTGCATTATATCTTTGTTTAGCATAAAAAAAACTTTTATAATTCTAGATTTAGGGTTTTTTAGATAAAATTACGAAAATTATAAGATTAAGGTGTTATTATGAGCACATGGAACCCCTCTAGCTGGAGAGAAAAACCAATTTTACAGCAACCAAATTATCCTAATAAAGCTGAGTTAGAGAGAGTTTTAGATGAACTAAAAAATTATCCACCACTCGTTTTTGCTGGTGAAGCACGTACACTAAAAGCACAACTTGCAGAGGTAGCAAATGGTAACGCTTTTTTACTTCAAGGTGGAGATTGTGCTGAGAGTTTTAGTGAGTTCCACGCAGATAATATTCGTGATACTTTTAAGGCTATGATGCAGATGGCAGTTGTGATGACTTACTCTGGAGGTCTCCCTGTTGTGAAAGTTGGTCGTATGGCTGGTCAGTTTGCAAAGCCGCGTTCAAGTGATACTGAAACACTTGATGGTGTAGAGTTAGCATCGTATCGTGGAGATATTATTAATGCTACAGAGTTTACTGCCACAGCTCGTGTACCAGATCCAAACCGTATGATAAAAGCATATAACCAAGCATCAGCAACACAAAACTTACTTCGTGCATTTGCATCAGGTGGTTTAGCTGATCTACATCAAGTACATAAATGGACATTAGATTTTGCTCATCAAGGTACAGTAAGTAAAAAGTATGAGAAGATGGCTGAAGAGATTGAGAAATCTTTACAATTTATGGAAGCTTGTGGTGTTACATCTAAAACCTATAGAACTCTTCGTGAGACTGATTTTTATACTTCACATGAGGCACTTTTACTTCCATATGAAGAGGCGTTTACTCGTCAAGATTCTATTACAGGTGATTGGTATGATACCTCTGCTCATATGTTATGGATAGGTGATAGAACTCGCCAGCTTGATGGTGCGCATGTTGAGTATCTTAAAGGTGTGAAAAATCCAATAGGTGTAAAAGCTGGGCCATCTATGGATCCAGAAGATTTAGTAAAACTTTGTGCAGAATTAAATCCTGAAAATGAAGCAGGTCGATTAAATGTTATTGTCCGAATGGGTGCTGGAAAAGTTGGAGATGGTATGCCAGCACTGATACGTGCAGTAGAGAAAGAGGGTATGAAAATAGTCTGGTCATGTGATCCAATGCATGGGAATACAATCAAATCTTCTAATAATTATAAAACTCGTCCTTTTGACGCAATTCTTACTGAGATGAAAGAGTTTTTTCAAATTCATAAGGCGGAAGGGACTCATGCAGGTGGCGTTCATTTAGAGATGACAGGAAAGAGTGTTACAGAGTGTATAGGTGGGAGTTTTACAGTAACTGAGGAGGATCTCTCTTCTCGTTATCATACACACTGTGACCCACGTTTAAATGCAGATCAATCTTTAGAGATTGCATTTTTGATAGCAGATTCTCTTAAAGAAGCACATATTATCGGTTAATCTTCTCTTTTAACTTTATTCTACTGTAACACTTTTTGCAAGATTTCTTGGCATATCAACATCGTTGCCAAGGCGAACTGAAATTTCAAGTGAAAGTAGTTGAAGTGCAACCATCATCTCAAAAAATTCAAGCATATAATCTTTACATGTAGGAATTGCGATAAAGTCATCAGCCTTATCAAAATCTATAGAACTGATGGCACATATTGTACTATCTCTAGCACTTAGTTCCTCGACGTTAGATTTTGTTTTGTCATAGAGTAGGTGTTGGGGAAGTAATGCAATCGTAAAAAGTTCAGGATCTGCTAATGCAATTGGTCCATGTTTCATCTCTCCACTTGGATAGCCCTCTGCATGAAGATAAGAGATCTCTTTAAGTTTTAGAGCACCTTCTAAAGCTAGTGGGTAGAAAACATCACGACCTATAAAGAAAAATCCATGTCCATGAAGGTAGCGTTTGGAGAGGCGTTTGATATATTCATGCATATCATTACTCACTTTTACTGAGGCTGGAACTTCACGAAGTAGGGCTATCTCTTTAGTTATCTCTTGAGGGGAAAGGGATTTTTTCTTTTGGGCAAGGTAGAGAGAGAGCATCCAAAAAATTGTGACTTGAGTGGCAAAAGCTTTTGTTGAAGCAACCCCTTTTTCGACCCCAGCACGTGTAAGTATGCAGGAATCGGCTAAGCGTACCATAGAAGAGTTGTCCACATTACAAATAACAAGAGTTTTAAGCCCTGCCTCTTTTGCCATTTTTAATGTTTCGAGTGTATCTGCTGTCTCACCACTCTGAGAGATAACAATAAAGAGCATATCTTTGTGCATAATAGGATTACGATATCGAAACTCTGAAGCAACTTCTATGCTTGTTTTCATCTTTGCATGGCGTTCAAAAAGGTAAGTAGCTGTAAGTGCAGAGTGATAAGATGTTCCACATGCACAGAGTTTTATCTCATTGATGCCCTCAAAGAGAGTAGAGTCAAGTTCATCAAAAAGTACTTCATTATCATCAAGGCGACCAAGTAGTGTATTGGCAATAGCATCTACCTGTTCATAAATCTCCTTCTCCATAAAAAATCTATAACCATCTTTTTGCGCAGAGAGTTTATTTGTCAAAAGTTTTGTAAAATGAGGTTTTTTCTCTTTCCCATCTTTGTTGAAAATAGTGAATGTATCTGGTGTTACATAACCATAATCACAATCCTCAAAGTAGTTTACATCTGTACAGTGACCAATAAGAGGAGTATCTGAAGATGCAAAATATTTCTCATTTTCTGCATTTATACCTATAAGCATAGGACTGCCATTTTTTGCAAAGAATATAGTCTCTTTTTCCCCTTTTGTTACGAGTAAAATAGCATAAGCTCCTTCAAGTTCATCAATAGTTCTTTTGAAAGCTTCAAATGTTGATGTAGTGTTTTTGAGATTTTTTTCAAACTGGTGTACAATAACTTCAGTGTCCGTTTGACTTAAAAAAGTAACTCCCTCTGCTATGAGATCTTTCTTTAGTGCAGCATAGTTTTCAATAATGCCATTATGCACGACATAAGACGCATCGCCTATATGTGGATGAGCATTCAACTCTGTAGGTTTTCCATGCGTTGCCCAACGTGTATGTCCTATTCCAATGGAAAATTTATCTGTAACAAAATCTTTTGTTTTCTCTTCTAAGTTGATAAGTTTACCAGTCGCTTTAAAGCTGTTGAACTCTCCCTCTTGAAGTACCGCAATTCCAGCACTATCATAACCACGATATTCAAGCTCTTTTAATCCACCAAGTAAAATTTCTTTAGAGTTTTTATTTCCCAAGTAACCAACAATTCCACACATCTATTTTCCTTTTAGCAACATCTCATAAATATTTTCGGCATTATCGCATATATTGCTTTTTTTATCCATTAAAAAGCTATCTCTTACTTTATATTTGCTTGAATGAATTTTTGCAGAGACTATATTGATACCTAATTCTTCAAAACAATACATCATATAAGCAAGCAATCCACTCTGATTTTTTGTATGGATGAGTATCTCTGCATGAGTAAGAGAGTGCTCACAGTCGAGGGTAATCTCTTCACGTTTAATCTCTACATTTTTATAACTTACCTCTCTCTCCATATCAAAGGCAGCATCAATTTTTTCTTCTACTTCTATAAGCTCATTGCCATTTACATTTTGCATAAAGTCTATTTTAAAGTATTTAATCCCATCAAAGAGGGTAAAGATCTCCATACTTGCAACACTTAAGTGAGAGAGAGAAGCTAAAAGAAAGCCAATATTGAGAGGGATCTTTCTATAAATCTCTATAGTGAGAGAACTCCTGTTTTTGATAGTAAATTTATACTTATCTGTCTCTCTAGCAAGGTGAACAATCTCTAAAATATCAAGAGGAGTGTGTTTGAAGAAGAAGAGATTAGACTCAATAGTAAGTATTTTTTTCTGTATAAAACGTGGTAGCTCTTTAAAAGCATCAAGATTTTTAACACGGTTTTCTATGATGAGTCGTTTTTTTGCGTCTGTAATACGGTCACTGTTTTGTGCTATCTCAAGGGCACTATGGTAGAGATCAAGAAGAAGTTTGGCATTAAATAAGTTATATGTTTCACCACCGACACCATTGATATCGGCATAAGTTAGTATGTAAAGCATATTAAGATTTTTTATATCATTTATTTTCGACATAAATTTATAGAGAGTTTTTTCATTATGAATATTCTCTTTAAACGCCACATTACTCATCAGAGTATGCTGCTTGACAAGTGTTGCACCACGACTCTGTAAATTTTCACTCATTTTCATATCTCGTAAAAATGGCAAAATAAGTTTTGCTCCTACCTCAGAGTGATCTTGCTTACGTCCTTTTCCTGTGTCATGAAATAGGACTGTGAGTTTTACAAGAAGTTTTTCATCAGCTGAGAGCTCTTGATAGAGAGATGCTATAAAAGGCTCTTGAATATTCTCTAATGCTCGTACACACTCTATAGAATGAAGATCTACAGGGAAGTTATGGTAGCCGTCAAACTGTGGGAGATGTAGTACTTTTTTGAAGTTTTCAAAAAGCTCTCCTAAAATTCCAGCATCATAAAAGAGTTTAAGGATGTAAAAGGTATTTTTTTTCTGTAAAATCTTTTTTAAGAGTGCTAGTGTCTTAAGATTAAGAGGTTGTGAAATCTTTGTATAGGTAAACTTACTTAATACACCAGAGTCAAATTGATGCACTTCATCGGGAAGGGAGACAAGAAGTTCTAAGAGTTGGTTTATGTTAGTAAATTTTTGATTATAAGAGATATAGATACGACTTGAAAGCTTATAAATCCCTTTTTGGAGTCTATTTTTTCTTAACTCTTTTATCATAGATGTTTCATAGAGAAATGGGCGAATCATCTTTTTTGTAAAGATACGAGTGAAGTTACTTATTCTCCATCCTGCTTCAAGTATCTTAGTCGAAAACTTTCTTTGGTCACTAAAACCTAGCATCTGTGCTACAGTTGGAATATACTCTAAGCGAAGAGTATCCTCTTGTTTGCCATTGATGAGGTGGAGAGCACTTCGTACACGAAAGAGTAGCTCTAGGGCAACTCTATATTCATTATAAGAGTCCTCCTTATAGATAACTCCTACAAGATCTTTGATATTTGAAACGCCATAGATAGTATGCGCTATCCAAAAAAGAAGCTGTGTATCACGAAGACCACCAACCCCCTCTTTAATATTTGGTTCCATAGATATAGGATATTTTTTGCGCCTTTTTTGTGCCTCTTGTACTTTTGCTAGTATAAACTCTTTTTGTGCAAAGAGGCGAATCTTTGTCAGTTCTCTTTGGGTAGTTTGCCATGTGAAATTTGAACCGATAATGAGACGCGACTCCATGAGTGAAGTACGGATAGTGAGATCTTCATTAGCAGCTCTAAAAAGATCATTTGTCTCATGTACTCTATGTCCAAGTTTAAGCCCTGCATCCATAGCAAGATAGAAGAGCTTCTCTATGATAAGCTTAACATTATACCCCTCAATATCTTCATAAACGATAAGGAGGTCAATATCACTATATACACAGAGCTGTTCACGTCCATAACTTCCAAGAGAGATAACTGCAATAGGTACAGAGTTTCGCATAGGAACATAGTCTCCAAACATACGGCGGAGAACTATTTTATACATAAGAGAGATAATTGAGTCAAGTTTGCGGGTGTGGCGAACTAAAAAATCTTTGCCTTGATTTTTTTCAAAAAGGAGAGCTAGAGACTCTTTATACTCTTTTATGTAGCGTTTAAAGAGTTTTGAGAGCTCAAAGTCTGTTCCATTTCTCTCTATCACATCTTCTATTTCTCTTAGTAAATCCAACCTCTCTCCTCTGTTTTGTTGATTATATAGAAATTTAGCTATAATAAATTTGAAATGATGAGGGGGAAGGAGTGATGAGCATAACAAAAAGTGTAATATTTATACTCAAAGAGGCTTATGTGAGAGGCATTAGGTATCTAAGATGAGAATTTTTCTCTTTTTATCTCTTCCACTACTTCTTTTTTCTGCTAAGCCTAACTTACTGCTTCTAAAAGTCTATAAAAATCAAGATCTTACAGGTTGGGTAATGAGTGAGAAGCTTGATGGAGTTCGTGCATATTGGGATGGAAAGCAACTTTTAAGCCGTGGAGGGAAGATTATTCACGCTCCGAAATGGTTTAGCAAGGATTTTCCACCTTTTGAAGTAGATGGAGAGCTCTGGACACACCGTAAAGATTTTGAAAATATCTCTTCTATTGTGCGAGATAAAACACCTACAAAAGCATGGCACCAAATAAGTTATAATATCTTTGAAGTACCTCATGCTCAAGGCAATCTTTTTACACGTCTTGCAAAAGTGAAACCTTATGAGAGCCAGAGATTAAAAATAATACCTCAAATACCAATTGTATCTCAAGAAGCTATGCTAGCACATCTCCATAGTGTAGAGAGTAAAGGTGCAGAGGGATTAGTAGTACGAGACCCTTTAGCTCCTTACATAAACAAAAGAACTGCAAAAGCACTCAAAGTAAAAAGTTTTTTAGATGATGAGTGTAAGGTAGTAGGATATACAAAGGGAAGAGGAAAGTTTCTTGGTATGATGGGAGCGCTAAAGTGTGAACTCTCTTGTGGAGTCTCCTTTAAGATAGGGAGTGGTTTTACTAAAAAAGAGAGACAAAATCCACCAGCTATTGGAAGCCTTGTCACTTTTAAGTACAAAGAGTTTACGAAGTACAAAAAACCTAGATTTCCTATCTTTCTTCGAGTGAGAAAGGAGAGATAAGCTCCCAATAAATCTATACAAAACTAAACAGCAAGTTCTATTAGTCAAGGATATCTAATTTACCATTAATTACAAAATCTTTTAATAAAAAATATACTCTCTGATTTATTTTAAAAGGCGATAGTGTTTGACCCTCTAATTCTTCAAAAAATACTTTTGCTTTTCCTTTATCCACACTATCCTTAAGCTCATTAAAACGACCATACTCATTGATATTTGTCTCCGTAACCTCTGTAGCTAACATCTCTCTAAGTCTATTACTATCGAGTCCAAATAGCTTTACTAGCTTTGCTATTTGAGAGTTTTCAGCATTGGCTTGGTACTGGGCGATATACTCTTTAAATGTTTTATCTTTATCTATTGTAATATTTCCACTTTGAATATCATGAAGCAGTATATTGGCATACTTTTGTTCTTCTTGAGTTAAAGAGGCAAACGATTTATGTAGTTCGTTTAATCTCTTTTCAATCTCTTGCGTCTCCCCTTGCTCAAGTATTTTAAGAAACTTATCAAAACGAGAGTTCATAAAGTCAGCATCTATTTTACCTGTATCTATCTCTGTTATATACCCATCTATATCAAAAGGCACGTCTTCTTTACCACCTGTACCCCCACCACTTGAGAGCTCTTTATATCTCTGAACTAAAGTAAGGTAAGTAGTTTCATCAAAGTTAAGTTCTAAATCCCAGCTAAACCCTTGAATCTTTGAGGCTTCAAAAACATCATTAAATGTTTTAAAGAGTTTTGAAAATTCACCTCTCTCTGCTAAATCATCAGGGAGCTTTTCAAAATTTTCTACTCTAGCATTATCAAAGAGTTCAGAGATCTCACCAAAGAGACTATTGAGCTTTTTCAAGTTCTCTTCTAGCTTATCTACAAATAGCCCTAATGGTCTATCTCCAGAGTATAGCTTAATAGCTCTGTTTATATTCTCTTCCATCGTATGTGGCTTTCTGTAGTAGCGAATTGTTCCAAAAGGTTTATCTGCTCCAAAGAGTCTATTTGTTCTTGAAAATGCTTGTATAATGTTTGCATACTCTAGCATTTTATCGAGGTAGAGAGTGTTTATCCACTTAGAGTCAAAACCTGTAAGCATCTGATCTACCACTATGAGTAGGTCAATCTGTTTAGTTTTATCTTTTTCTATAGTGATATAAGGTTTTTTGTGTGCAAGTCTTGAGGCTATATCTTTTTTAAATTTAGGAAAGTTTGAGAGTGAGAAATCTTGCTCATACTGTTTATTGTAATCCTCTATTATCTCAACCAAACCATCCTCTTTAAACGCCACACCCTCAAGATTATCAATAGTAGAATCAAAAAGTGCTGTTATCTTTAACTCTAAGTTTTTCTCTTCTACTGTAGCCTTGAGTAAACGATAGTAGCTAATCGCCTCTGGTATATTACTCGTGGCAAAGATAGCATGAAATTTAGAGTCTTGACTCAACATAGTCCAGTTGTCAATTATATCTTTAACTACTTCATTGCGATGTTCATCTCTATCATACTGAGCTCTTGATAGATAATCTTCAATCCCTTTATTATATTTTCCAGCATCATCAAAATAGCCTGCCATCTTGACTTCTTGCATAAACTTATTAAAAACTTTTTTCTTTTTGGGGTCACTAAGTGCTTCTTTTTCGTCTTTTGCTTTTGCTTCTTGAAGAGCTACGGCTTTTCTTACATCTTTATCTTTGTATGTCGGCATCTTATAAGGGTCAAACCCAAGTACATTTCTATCTCTAATCCCATCAGCGATACTATAACGATGCAGCTCATCCCCAAAGACTGTAGCCGTAGTACTATCTTTCTTTTGATTTTCATCTTGTATCGGTGTACCTGTAAAACCAAAAAAGATAGCACTCTCAAATGTATTTTTTATAGTGATGAGCATATCTCCAAAAGTAGAACGGTGTGCTTCATCTATGATAAACACGATTCTTTTTTGAGCTATCAGTTCAATATCTTTTGTATTTAACCCACCATCTTCCTCATTGATATTACTCATCTTTTGTATAGAAGTAACTATGAGAGTATTAGCAGGGTCACTACTCTTGAGTTTTGTGATTAAAACACCTGTATTTTCTGTTGCTTGAACATCTTCATTTTCATCACTAAAAGCTCTATACTCACTAAGTGACTGCACTCCAAGCTCTATTCTATCCATTAAAAAGATTACTTTATCTGCATCTTTTGAGTTTGCTATAAGTTGTGCTGACTTGAAGCTAGTCATTGTCTTACCACTTCCCGTAGTGTGCCAGATATACCCACCAAGAGTGTTCTTACTTTTCCAGTCTATCTTAGCTACCTTATCACTTATAGCATTGGCTGCATAGTACTGATAACTTCGCATAACTTTTAAAACGCCATCAGCATTATCTGCTACTGTATAGAAGCCTATGAGTTGGTGAGCCATAGGAATACTTAGCAGTGTTGCAGTTATCTTTTTCCAATCGTTTATAGGTTCGTTGTTAAAATCTGCCCAGTGAAAGTAGTAATCTTTGTTGAACTTACCATCACTTCCAGGATTTGCAAAGTACTGACTCTCATTTGGCTCCATTGCTACAAAAACTTGTACAAGAGAAAAAAGCCCACTAAAGACACCTGAACGAGAGTAGTTTTCTATCTGGTTACAAGCTTGACTTACAGCAACACCACTTTTTTTAAGCTCTATATGTATGACTGGCATACCATTTATGAGTAGCATCAAGTCACCACGGCGGTTATTGAGTATCTTTGATTTTGTTTTAAATCTGGGTTGTTGGACTATCTGGTAGCGACTCTGTCCTGCAGCTATCTCTGCTCTGTCATATATCTTTAGACTTATCTCTTTACCTAAATGCAAAGTATCTTTTGGGTTATCTCTGACTATAGATACTGTCTTACCATTGATGAAGCTGTTGAGCTTGAGAGGAGTTTTTAAAGTATTTATCTGCTCGATAATCTGTTGCATCTCGCTCTGCGTTAATGGCACATCATTAAGACGGTCAATGCCTTTGTTATTCGCAAAAAGTATATCTGCCCAGTTTTGAAGTAGATCTTCCTCAGTAGGGTTTTTTATAACTTTATCTTCCCAACCTTTCTTACTTAGCTCACTTATTAGTGCTTTTTCAAAATCGCTCTCTTTAGTAAAAGTCATCTGCTTACTCTCCCATCTCTTGCGTTTTATAGAGTGTATAACCCTCATAGTAGTAGCTTGTATCTATACCTCTCATGTAGAGGTTATTATCATCAATTTTCTCACTTAAAGCCTCTTTAAGTAAGTGTTTTATCTCTATATCTTTTATGGGGCTTCGCTCCATAGCGAGGAGGTAGTCATCTTTATCTACCTCTGCCCAGTCAACAACAAGTGCTAACTCTTTTTTGAGTATATGGTCTAGCCATATTCTCATACTGCGACCATTGCCCTCACGAAAGGGGTGGGCTATGTTCATCTCTACATATTTTTCTATTATCTCATCATAGGTTGCTTGGGGCATCTTTTTTATGTTCTTTATAGATACTTCTAGGTAGCTTATAGGTGCAAAACGAAAACCACCTTTAGAGATATTTACCTCTCTAATTTTCCCTGCAAATGGATAAATCTCACCAAAAAGATAGTGATGAATAGCAGAGAGAGCCTCAAAACTTCCAGCGTTTAGAGTATCTAAAAAACCACTCTCAAAGAGTTTTTTTGCTTTTGCTTTACTGAGTCGCTCTTCTACTCTTGCTAACTCTACTACATCGTTTATGTTAAGTCTATTTTCTAAAATCATTGGAGTGTTTCCTATACAAACATCTTAGCTAAAGATGCTTTTTTTATGTTTTTTAGTTTTTGTAGTTCTTGGT
>JAICBP010000080.1:40356-148397 GCA_021766785.1 Sulfurimonas sp. endosymbiont of Alviniconcha boucheti | reverse complement strand
TTTATCTCATCATCTATATTTTTAAGAGTTGTTGCATACTTTTGTGCTAAAGTCTCTAGTGCATTGCTAAGATTTTCTATGATGCCTTTTGGAAGTTGCTCGATGGCGTTTGTAAGTGGTCTTATCCATTTAAGCTCTAGGAGTTCATACACTTGCTCATCATTTAAGTTTTCTATGGTCTTTTTTGTGAGTAGATGAAATTTTATAGCCTCCTCTTTTACCTCTTTTTTGAGTTTTTTCTCCTCAGCTATGAGTCTATCTACTTCTAGTATCTTCGCATCATAAGAGTCTTTAGCAACTACTTCACCTTTTTTAATCTCTGCTCTTAAAAGTTTCGCCTCTTTGACAACTATAGCATTGACAAAAGCATCTTTAGACTCTTTTATAGCTTCGCTCTCTTTCTCCTCTTCGCTAAAACTCTCAAGTATCTCTTCATACTTCGCTGTAATCTCTACTAGCTTCTGCTCTTTTTTCTGCAAAGCCTCTAACTTATCTTTTAAGTATGTTACTTGCACCAGCTCAAAAGGCATGATGTGACCTATCCACCCATCTTGCACCTCTTGCTCTTTGCCAGACTTCTTTTTGAGTACCATATTTGCATCGACTTGTTTTGTCGCTTCAAAGCCTTCTGTCTGTATGATTTCCAAATCTACGGCTATAGTCAGCCACTTATCACTTAGTATCTGATATGCTTCATATTTGTCAATAAGAGGAATATCTTCTAGGCGTTTGAAAATATCACTACTCAAGAGTGCTTCCTCTTTTTGAATTTTTACACTCTCGACCTGCTCTAAAAGTTCACTTCTAAGAAACTTGTTAAAATCTCCAAATGAAGTGTCGAACTTCTCTATAAATGCTTTGACATCGCTATGCTCTGTTATAGTCTGCTTAATATTTTCACACTTTATATTCCTGTATTCGCTAGAAATATTATTAAAGAGTGCTATTTTAAGAGTAGGAAAAGCTTCCCAGTACTCTTGAAGTTTATCTATCTCATACTTAGGTATGCCACCAAACATCGTGGCATAGATGTCAAAACTCTCTTCCTCGGCTGAACTATCTACATAACGAGGGATGTTAAGGTTGTACTCGTTTTCACGGATAGTCTCACGACTTACTACTTTTGAGTATTTTGGTGTTGTCTCTCTGTGTATGACTGTATCGGCTATTTTTTTGATGTCACTTGCTCTTAGCTTGTTGTTTTTACCTACTTTTTCAAAGCCTTTAGAAGCATCGACTATGAGGATGTCGCTGTTTTCTCTTTTTTGTTTTAACACTAAGATGATGGTAGGAATACCAGTACCAAAAAAGATATTTGCAGGTAATCCAATAATAGCATCTATATGGTTCTGCTCAATAAGATTTTTTCGTATTTCTCCCTCTTCTCCACCACGAAATAAAACGCCATGAGGAAGGACAATAGTCATAATCCCATCAGGCTTTAAGTGGTAAAGGTCATGGAGTAAAAAAGCATAATCTGCTTTGGTCTTTGGTGCTAAACCAAAACGAGCATATCTTGGGTCTGACTCTTTGTTTTGGCTATCCCATTTTTGAGAATAGGGTGGATTTGAGACAACTGCATCTATGTAAAGAGGATTATATGTCCCAACAGGGTCATCTTCATCAAAGTATGGCCAATCTTCTTCTAGAGTATCGCCATTTCGTGTGTCGATATTGCTTGGCAGTATTCCTCTCATGACTAGATTCATACGAGTTAGGTTGTAAGTGTTTTTCTTTAACTCTTGCGCAAAATATTTTATATTGTTCTCATCATCTATATGTTTAGCAACAGAGCTACCGATATTTATGAGCAAAGATCCTGAACCACTTGTAGGGTCATAAATCTGTATCTCCCTTCTATCTTTTAGAGCATCTGCAACTATTTCAGACATCAAAACAGAGACTTCATGAGGAGTATAAAACTCACCCGCTTTTTTACCAGCAGTAGCGGCAAACATACTTATAAGATACTCATAGATAAAACCAAGTATATCATAATCTGTTTTTGTATTCATAGGAATATCTTTAATAAGATAAATAAGCTGACTAATCGCTTTAGTTTGTGCAGGAGCACTCTCTCCTAGTTTACTTAGTCCAGTCTGTAGAGTGTCAAAAATGCCATCAAATAGTTTTTTATGGGCTGGACTTATGAGACGGTCAAACGCCGATAAAGAGTCTCTTACATTTGAGACATCAAAGTCACGACCTAGTTTTATCCAAGTAGAGAAGAGATTATCATAAGATATGAAAAAGCCAATATTTTCTTTAAAGTAGTCAACCGTTTGACTATCTTCTTCTGAAAGATTTACTAAATCTTCTTCAGTATATCCCTCTTTCTTTGCAAACTGTTCTGCTTTGTCACAAAGGTATTTGTAAAAGATAAATCCTAATATGTAATCCTTATATTCATTTGCTTCGATCTTTGATCGCATCTGATTTGCAGATTCCCATATTTTAGCCGCTAACTGTTGTTTGTTCATGGATTTTCCTAACTATTGTATTGTAATTTGTGATTCATAATATATCAGAGCCATTTGCAACATTTTATCCCAATTTTGCTAAATTTCTGACTTAATGAAAAATATGGGGGTCTAAATAATCATTTTTTCTTATAGCTAACAAGATAATCATCGACTATTTTCAACTTCAAACTTTTTGTTACAATCGTTACATTTATATCGCTAAATACCTTGTTAGACCCCCGTATTTTTCATTAAGTCATGCTTCTCTACATTATTTTCATTATATACTGAAAGCGAAGGAAAAGCGAACTCTAAATTATTCTTCTCTAGTATCTCCATTATTTGATGCATAACATCTTGCTTAGTATCTAGCCATTCGTTCCACTGTACAGATTTTGTAAAACAGTAGATTAAAATATTTATACTAGAGTCTCCAAAAGAATCTAAATAAACTAACAGATTATTTTTTACACCTCTTAAGTCATCTCTAGAGACAAGCTTAGCTACAAGGCTCTTATTTTTTTTATAATACTCATACTTTGTTGCTTTTGTTGCTATTCCAGGATGTTGATCTAACATCTGATGTATTTGCTTCACAGCATTTTTTATATCTTCACTTTTAGAATTATACTTTACTCCTATATACATTTTGATACGACGACCAAGTATACGTTTATCCCAATTTTTGATATTTTTGCTTGCAAAAGTTCCATTTGGAATAGCGATAAGAGCATTATCAAAAGTTCTAATAGTTGTAACACGGAGTCCTATCTCCACTACAACCCCTTGATATCCATCTATCTCTATCCAGTCACCTTGAGAGAATACATCACTAAAGAGAATAGAGAGTGTTCCAAAAAAGTTACTAATAGTATCTTTTGCAGCAAACGCAACAGCAAAACCACCAATTCCAAGACCAGAGAGGACAGTAGTCAGATTTACACCAGCAAAGTACAAGGAGACTAAAAGCCCAATAAATATAATTATAAAATTGATAATTTTAATACCAACATTAACCAAGCCATCTTTAAAATTGTCTAACTTTTTTGTTACTTTTGCCAATCGTACACTTGCTATGACATTAATAAGTTTATATATAATAAGTGTCACAAGAGCAACATAAAAAATATTAAAGACCTTTGATATGAATGCTACTGAACTAAAATCATTGTAAATATAGATAATAATATTTACATTAATCGCAATTAATAAAACTTCTATTGAATTTCTAATTTTTTCACTTATTTCCAAAGAGTAATCTGTTAAAAAGCCACTAGCCAATATATACTTTTCAATTGTAGCATAAACTATTTTTCTAAAAAGATACATCAATAGAATAACTAAAATCATAAAAAGTATTTTCATAACATTAAGACCATATGCTTCAAATATAGGATTTATAAAACGTACAAAATCAATAGAGTTTACAGCAACGACAAAAGATATTAAATGATATTTTGAGTATTTATTGAGTCTATACATCTTTGACTCAAACTTATAGATAAAAGTAATCATATCATTTTGTATATTTTGAAGATAATAGAATATCTTAATATTCTTTTTAACATCTTGTAAAACTTTACCTGATTTAAAAATAGATAAAATGTATTTATAATCTGTCTTATATATCTCTAATGTCTGTTTCTGTGTATCCACAATAATAGCATTAATATTGTTTTCAAGATCGGCTAACGTCCCTTTATCTAATACAAACAAGATAGACTTTATCATATTATTTTGCACACTTAATATCTTGTAAATTTTAAGGGCTATCTCATCTCTTAATACTGCATAAGAGTTGTTAGCCCTCTTATTAACTGCTATTATTTTTTTAAGAGAGTAGATATCTTTATCGTAGAGTTTTAAATTAGAGAGGAACTTATGCTTATTGATAAGAATCTCATTGATAGCATCTTCATAAAGTTTTTCTTGTTCAGAGAGGAGATCTCTCATTATATCGTGTGTCATATTTATATCATTCATCTTCTCAAGAAGAACAATTTGTTTCTTTATAAACGAGGGTAACTCTATAGAGGAGGCAAAAAGATTTCCCCCTAAAAGAAGTGAAAGTAGAAAATATTTTACTATAGTCATTTTTTTCCTTTTAATAGTTTTGTATAGTTCTTTTTGACTCTATTGCTTCTTAGGTAGATATATTTAGCTTTTGAGTTGCATGCTTTTTGTAATGCATCATATGATTTTATGGAGCCTAGATTTAACTTTTTTTGTGATGCATAAACTTCTTTATATGCATCATCTATATCTAACTTATAGAGATTTACATGTGTAGTTGCATAAGATAAAGTTATGTAGTCAATAAAATCTAACTTATAAAGATTATGCAATTTAAAATAGGGCTTCTCAAAGCTACTCTCTAAAACATATCTCCTAAAAATAGACTTTGTGTGTAAACTTGTTTTCATCTCTGGAGCTATCGCTTTGAGCTGTCGAAGCTGCTCAACACTAAATGAATCTACAAGAAGATTCTTCACATTGAATTTTTTTACAATACGTTGAAACTCCATAAAAAAGCCCTTTAACTCTCCACTTCCTGTTTTGAGTTCTATTATAAAATGGACACTAGCATTGATCTCAAAAAGATTCTCTAAACTAAAAAGTTTGCCCTCAGCTTGAAGCTCTTTTACTCTACTATCACTAAGAGGTCTGCCTAGTAGATCTGGATGGTGCATATAGATAGCGTAAGATCCTTCTATATATGCCCAGCAGATGTCACCCTCTGCCACCAAAATCTCTTGAGAGACTTTACTTAAGGAGAGAAACTCCTTAAATGCTTTTTCACTGTTTAAAGCACGATGATGAACAAATTTTTTTGTTGTATTACTCATCCTTTTTTAAACTCTAAAATAGTATCTATCTTTTCACTTTTATAAGCCATAAGCTCCTCTAGTGTAAGTTTTTTTTGGATTTGAAAATCATAAAAAGCATAGTCAAACTTCTCTGCAAGAAAAAAGACTGCCGCCACATCCCATATATAACAAGATCCTATAAGTGTAGTTTCAGCCTTGCCTAATGCTACCATTATAACATGGTAAAGTGTAGATCCAAAATTGCGAAGTTTAAGTGCTGTAAACTCTTTAAAGTCTATCTTTTTATGTAAACGTGAACTAATAAAAATGGTTTTTGTATCTTGATTAATCATACTATTTTCACTATGATATTCTCTATTATTAACAAAGATTTTATCTTCATAAGCTAAATATTTTTGATTGCAAGCTGGTCCATAAAAGTATGAAAGCAGAGGTGTGCCATTTCTTAAAACTCCAATTCCAATGCCCCAGATAGGATAACCACGTAAAAAGGAAGCTGTTCCATCAAGAGGATCAATGACAAAAGTATATTCATCTATATCACTCTTGAGTATTGTCTTATCCTCTTCTATCCAAATGTTGGCGTTTGGAAAAGTTTTAGAGATAACTTCTATACAAAATGCAGTGGCATCTAAATCAAACTGACTTACTGAAGTGCCATTATCTTTAAGACTTACTTCTATAGAATTGTTTGTTCTCTCATAAAGTTCTTTATAAAAAACATCTATTTTTTTAATGATATTTAGTACTTGTATATCCATCACCTCTCCTTTTTTATCGCTTGAAAAAGTGCAGAGAGATAATCTACCAAAGACCATAGAGTTACCACACAGACAAATGCCATCACACCGATAGAGTATGAAGTATCAAGAGTAATATTAAACTTATTTATCATATAAAAAGGAATTAAAAATGCTATATAACCAAGTAGTGAGTACCAGTAGTAAGCCCCCTTAACTTTAAGAAAATGTAAAATAGCAAAAGTTGAGACTGTACCAAGAAGAGTCATTAACTGAAGATACTCCTCACTATAACTTTGTCCCTGATTTATATAGAGTACTAAAAGAGCATAAAGAAGAAGATACTGACCACCAAACTGTACAAGAGCCTTAGCTTTACCACTAAAACGAGCACTCATAGCAATACCCATTAGTGACATATATGTACGGATATATGCGACTATGATATCTCTTACAAAAAGTACAACTATAAGCCATAAAGGAAATAGTCCCATATACCCAAATGCGAAAAAATAGATAAAACGCGAAATACTGTCACTCAAAGGATCAAGAAGTTTTCCTAAACTTGTGACACAGTTATCACGACGAGCTAAATAACCATCGAGCATATCTGTGAGTTCGGAGTAAGCGATAAGGATGATAGCCACTAAAAGAAGTGTAATCTCTCCACTAAGAAGAAGCCAAAATGCGATAAAGGAGACAAAGATTCTTACAAATGTTACATTGTTTGCTATGTTGAAAATATTCTCTTTTTGCATTATTTTTTAAACCTTTTAATATCTAATTTTTTCACAAAATAACTCTCATCACAAAACTGAAGCATCTCAAAATCCCCAGAAGAGTTTCCATAAGAGATAGTGTGTGTGAGCTCCTTTTCACCAATAAAAGCTTTTATACGATTAGGTTTCTCTCCAAAATTACACACTCGACCTTCAAAGAGTCCACTTAAATAACGACTATTTCCTTGTGTTTGAGTAGAGATAAAACCATCATATCCTAAGTATTCACATACCTGTTTCACATAAACATCTGGCGAAGCAGTCACAATAATGACCTTGTAACCTTCTTCTCTCTTAGCATCTATAAGTGCTCTTACTTTCATATTCCACGGTATCTCTTTAACAAAGGTTCCTAAATTCTGCTCTCTATCGTAACCCTCAAAGAACATTTCAAATGTTATCTGTTTAACATCATCATCATTATATATTTTAAGCTGATATTTTACAAACATTACTGCAAGATAAGGAAGATTTTTAACTATTTTTACAAGGTTTAAGTTTTGAAGTACAAACTTTGTATAAGTATCTTTAAGAGTAAGTGTTCCATCTAAATCAGTAAATATTATTTTTTGCATATGAAATTATAGCTAATTTTGATACTAGTTAGCTGATTTTTGTTGAGAACATTATAATAAGTTAAGTAAATATTCTAATGCAAAGAGTAAACAACTGGCACTTTGATTGTTATCTCTTTTTTTGGGTTTGGAAGTTTATCTTTTATATTTTTTATTGTCTGTATAGCACTTCTACTTAATATCTCATTCTTTGAAGAGAGCACTTTTATATCTAAAATATCTGAAGTTCTTGAGAGTGTGAAACGGATTATCACTTTTCCCTCTACCCCTCTTTTTCGAGCTCGTCTAGGATAATAAAGGTTCTCTTGTAAAATTTCTACAATTTTTGCTAAATTTTTTTCTTTATATCGTTCTTCATTCAAAGAGTTGTTTACTACTTTTTTCTTACTTATTATTTTCTTTGTAGCTATATCTTTATGAGTATCTATACTCCTCTCTTTCATAGTGTTTTTTCGTACGAATCTATTCACCTCTTTTTGAACTCTTGATACAGGTTTTTTATGAACAACTGTTTTTTCTTTTTTCATACTTATTTTGCTAACTCTTTTTAGTGGTCTAGTTTTCCCCTTTTTCTTTATGCTTATTTTATCGATTTGAGGTTTTTGTAATGATTTTTTTGGATAAATATGTTTAGCAGGTGTATTGGCTTTGAAATTTACTAAGTGAATACAAACAGTACAGTTTTTCTCTTTTATAGACTCATCTAATTGTAACTGAGTATAAACAAAAAAGAGAAAAAATGCTACTATAGCATGAATAAGAAGAGAGAAGATAAAAGAGTGAAAATATCTAATAATCAAGTGAGAAGACTATATAGCTCTTTTAAATTCAGGATATGCCTCAACCCCTACTTCTTCCACATCTAAACCTTCTAGTTGGACATCATCATTTGCTCTAAAAGCAACTAATTTATTAATGATAAAAAGTACAATGTAGGAACTCACAAAAGCAAATAGTGCTACAACCACAATACCTTTTAATTGATCGATAATAGATACATTATCTACAAATATCCCAACTGCTAATGTCCCCCATATACCGTTTATAAGGTGTACTGAGAGTGCTCCAACTGGATCATCTAACTTCAATGCATCAAAAATTGGTATAGCAAAAACAACTAAAGCACCACCAATCGCACCTATTGCGATAGGTGTATATATATCGTATAGATCTGGTCCAGCAGTAATAGCTACTAAACCACCAAGTGCTCCATTTAAAATCATTGTAATGTCAAGTAGTTTATAACGTACATACATAATAATTCCAGCGATTATTGCACCTGCTAAACCTGCTGTATTTGTATTCATAATAGTTTTTGCCACACTATCGGCGTTTTCTACACTAGAAATACTTCCGACACTACCACCATTAAAACCAAACCAACCAATCCATAAAAGGAGTGCACCTAGGACAACAAGTGGGATATTTGAAGCAGGTATAACCATTATTTTACCATCTTTATAACGTCCTTTTCTTGGTCCCATAATTAAGATAGCAGCTAAGAGTGCCCATCCACCTGTAGAGTGAATCACTGTAGATCCAGCTAGGTCGTACATATTTATATCTAAAAATGTGCCGTTTAAGAAATCAGCACCCCAAGTGATATTGACTATGAGTGGATAGATAACACCACCCATAACAACAGTAAAGAGCATAAGTGGAATGATTTTTACTCGCTCACTCACTCCTCCACTCATAATATTAACAGTTTTGCCAACAAACGCCATCTGAAAAAGAAATGCTGCCCAGATACTCATAGAGGAGTTCTCCCATGAACCAAAAGCAAGAGAGTATCCAAGTAGAAGAAAAGCCATTGAGGCAACAGCATAAATCATCGTGTTAACAGTTAAAACGGAAGAGACATTTTTTGTACGTACCAATCCAGCTTCTAGCATAGCAAATCCTGGAACCATAAATATGATAAGAACCATCGAGAAGAGTGTAAAAAAAGTATCAATAATATACTTAAAATCTGTTTCTAACATGAAAAACCTTTATAATAAACTTTATAAAAGGCAGTTTATCAAAATTATGATACAAAAAAAATTAAAGAAGAATTTTTGGAAAGGAACACACACAAAAAAAAGTGTGCATTGTATAAAAGTGTAATAAAACTAGATAGCTTCAGAATCCTCTTCACCAGTACGAATACGAATGATTTTTTCAATATCGCTTACGAAGATTTTACCATCTCCTATTTTACCTGTTCTTGCAGTTTCAACGATAGTCGCAGTAGTCTTTTCTACCATATCATCAGAAACAACCATCTCCATCTTGATTTTTGGTAGAAAATCTACAACATACTCAGCACCACGATAGAGTTCAGAGTGTCCTTTTTGACTACCATATCCCTTTACCTCACTTACAGTCATACCTGTAATACCGATCTCAGCAAGTGCATCCTTTACATCTTCTAATTTAAACGGCTTAATTATCGCTTCAACTCTTTTCATCTATAAATCCTTATAAAAATTATTTTTGTATTATACCCTAACTCTCTTAAGAGTTGGAATATTTTTCACCATGAACTGATTCATCAAGTCCCATAGACTCTTGATCCTCATCAACACGAGATCCACCAGTAAGTGCAGTAGCAACATAATAAACTACAATAGTGCCAACAAGTGTAAAAAGTCCAACAATAACCACTGACTCCACTTGAACCATAAACTGACCTATTCTATCTCCAGACTCTTTTAGTGGTCCATCCCATAGTAAGTCTGCATCTTTTACAGCTAAAAGCCCAGTTGCTAATGCACCAAAAAGACCAGCTAAGAAGTGAACTCCAAAAGCATCTAGTGAATCATCATAACCAAGTCTCTTTTTCAGCACTGTTACACCCCAGAATGCAAATAGTGTACCAATAATACCAACGATAAAAGCACCACTAACACTGACAAAACCAGCAGCAGGAGTAATAGCAACTAGACCAGATACTGCACCAGTAGCAATTCCTAAAAGTGTAGGTTTTTTATAGACAACCCACTCCGCAAGCATCCATGTAATGGCAGCAGCAGCTGTAGCGATAGTTGTAGTAAGGAGAGCAACACCAGCAATAGCATTAGCACCAAATGCAGAACCAGCATTAAATCCATACCAACCAAACCATAAAATAGCTGCACCAAGAGCAGTAAGCATTACATTTGCAGGTTTCATAGCAGTCTTTGGATAACCTGTACGTTTACCAACAAGGATAGCGAGTACTAAACCAGCTAAACCACCATTCATATGTACAACAGTACCACCTGCGAAATCTAAAGCACCTGCATCAAAAAGTAATGCACCATCTCCACCCCATACCATATGAGCGATAGGAGCATATACGATAAGCCCCCAAATAGCTACAAATACAATCCAAGTAGAAAATTTAATACGCTCAATTACAGAACCTGAAGCGATAGCTACAGTAATAGCAGCAAAAGTTCCTTGAAATGCAACAAATACATAAGTAGGATATGTTCCACTTAAATCTTTCCAACTAATACCATTTAAGAGTACATTACCAAATCCACCCATTACATTTTGAACTGCAACTGATTCTGCTGTTCCAAATGCAATAGAGTAACCTGCAATAATCCACACTATAAATGCAACTACAAATGCTCCAAAAACCATAGCATATGTATTAAGTACATTCTTACTTCTTGTCATACCACCATAAAATAAGGCAAGTCCCGCTGGTGTCATAAGTAATACTAATGCAGTTGACATCATCATCCACGCAGTATCCCCAGTATCTAGTGCAGGTGTATTATCTGCAAGTACAAGTGTTGGTAAAGCAAATAAAAATGCTAGTAACCATTTTTTCATGTAAATCCTTTGTGTAATTTCAAAGCAAAGTATGCCATATAAATATTCATAATTTTTTTTATACTGATTAACTTTTAGGCATTTAATAAAGAGTATCACAAAATTATTTATTACTCTTTACTAAAAGTTTATCTTGTAAATTTAAATTTTGCCACACTGTCTAATATATCTATTTTTAAGTAATATTTAGATAGTATCGATAAATTTATTTTTAGGGTGTATTAATGGCTGACTTACAGACAAACGACGACATAGAACAGATAAATATAGAAAAAACTCTCCAGAACTCTTACCTTGACTACTCTATGAGTGTTATTGTTGGGCGTGCACTTCCAGATGTAAGAGATGGTTTAAAACCAGTACACAGACGTATACTTTATGCTATGGATAAGCTTAATCTTTCTCATGGTGCAAAGTATAAAAAATCAGCACGTATTGTTGGTGATGTGATTGGTCAATACCATCCACATGGTGATACAGCAGTATATGATGCTCTTGTTCGTATGGCACAAGACTTCTCTATGCGTATGGAACTTGTAGATGGACAGGGAAATTTCGGCTCTGTTGATGGTGACTCAGCAGCAGCGATGAGATATACAGAGGCTCGTATGACTAAATATGCAGGTGAACTTCTTAAAGATCTTGAGAAAAATACTGTAAATATGATAGATAACTATGATGGGACAACAAAAGAGCCAGATGTTATGCCTACTCGTGTTCCAAATCTTCTTATTAATGGTTCATCAGGAATTGCAGTTGGTATGGCAACAAATATTCCTCCACATAATCCTACAGAGATTATAAATGGTCTTAAGGCACTTCTTGATAACCCAGCTATTACACTCTCAGAGATTATGGAGCATATCAAGGCACCTGACTTTCCAACTGGTGGAATTATCTTTGGTAAAAAAGGTATCACAGAAGCATATAACACGGGTCGAGGGCGTATCAAAGTGCGCGCAAAGACACATATCGAACAACAAGCAAAAAAAGAGATTATCGTTATTGATGAGCTCCCTTATCAGGTCAATAAAGCACGTCTTATTGAGAATATAGCAAACCTTGTTAAAGATAAACTTATAGAAGGTGTCTCACTTATTCGTGATGAATCTGATCGTGATGGTATGCGTATAGTCGTTGAACTCAAACGTGATGCTATGAGTGAGATCGTTCTTAATAATCTTTTCAAACAAACAAGTATGCAAACTACCTTTGGTATTATTATGCTATCCATCTTAAACCAAGAGCCAAGGATTTTTGGTCTTATTGAGATTCTTAAACAGTTTATTAATCATCGTAAAACTGTCATTATTCGCCGTACTATTTTTGATTTAGAAAAAGCAAAAGCCCGTGCACATATCTTAGAGGGGCTAAAAAAAGCTATTGATATTATTGACGAAGTTATTCGTGTTATTCGTGCTTCTACAAATGAAGATGAAGCAAAGGAAAATCTAGTAACAGAATTTGATTTTTCAGAGATTCAAGCATCTAGCATTGTTGCTATGAGGCTTGGTCGTTTAACTGGTCTTGAAATTGAAAAGATAGAAAATGAGTTAGCAGAACTTATGAAACTCATCAATTATTTAGAGTCTATTCTTAAGAGTGAAGAGGTTCTTAAGGGTATTATTGCTGAGGAGTTTGATGAAGTTGCGGCAACTTACACTGAGAAACGCCGTACTGATATTGAAGATGACTATGATGATATTGATATTGAAGATCTTATTCCAAATGAACCAATGGTTGTTACTATTACTCATCGTGGATATATCAAGCGTGTTCCATTAGCCTCTTATGAGAAGCAAAAACGTGGTGGAAAAGGTAAAACGGCAGTTACTACTTATGAGGATGACTTTATAGAGAACTTCTTTACTTGTAATACACACGATACCTTGCTCTTTGTAACTGATCGAGGACAACTCCACTGGCTTAAAGTTTATCGTATTCCAGAAGGTAGCAGGACAGCAAAAGGAAAGGCAGTAGTTAACCTTATCAATCTTGTTGCGAATGAAAAGATACAGTCTATTATTCCTACTACAGATTTTAGTGAAGATAAGGGACTTGTTTTCTTTACTAAAAATGGTGTTGTAAAACGTACAAATCTAAGTGAATTTAGTAACATACGAAGTAATGGTGTACGTGCTATTGTTCTGGATGAAAATGATGCACTTATCACAGCAAAGATAGCAAATCAGGAAATTCGATACCTCTTTATAGTAACAAAGTTTGCTCAATGTATTAAGTTTGAGATAGAAAAGACTCGTGAACAAGGACGTTCGACACGTGGTGTTCGTGGTATTAAGTTCAAACATGAAAATGATGAAGTTGTTGATGCTAATATTATAGCAAGTGATGAACAAGAGATTCTTATGATCGCTGAAAAGGGTATTGGTAAACGTACTGATGCTGGTGAATATAGACTTACTAATCGTGGTGGTTCGGGTGTAATAGCTATGAAAATGACTGCGAAGACTGGTAAAAATATCATCGGTTGTCTGATGGTGAATGAAGAGATGGATATGATGGCACTTACAAAAAGTGGTAAAATGATTCGTGTGGATATGCAAACCATCTCAAAGTCAAGCCGTAACACTTCTGGCGTTTATATAGTTAAAGGTGATGATGTAGCAAGTATATCTCGTTGTCCAAAAGAGGAAAAAGATGAGGATGAAGATAACAATTCTTCTGATTCTCTTATTTTGGAATAGTCTTTGCTTTTAGTAAAGTTAATACAATAGAGTAAAAATGCTCAATTATAAAGGATATTCAATGAAAAATTTATCTGTACTACTTGTACTTCTCGGTGTAACATCACTATTTGCAGCGACACAAAATACCGTGATTGTTCCTACAGATTCTCTCCAAGATAAAACGCAGACAGAAACTATTACTGTAGATTACCCAGCCTATAAAAAACAAAATAATATGGTACTAAAGGCGAATAAAAAGATTCTTATTAGTGTTCTTGGACAAGGAGTCGCACCAGTAAATACATCTTCTCCTGCTCAAGCTTATGCACTTGCTAAGCGTGCTGCTGTAGCTGATGCATATAGACTTATTGCAGAAAAAGTAAAGGGTGTTCGTGTTGATGGGCAAGATCTTGTTAAAAATATGATGGTTAAACGTTCAACAGTAAGAACTTCGGTAGCTGCGATGGTAAGACATGCTAATATAGTTGAGACAACTTTCAAAGATGGTCTTTGTCAAATAGAGATGGAGATAGAGATATCCCACGATCAATTTCAGTAGCACTTTTTTTCTTACTTTTTTCACTTGCACTTCATGCAAGTGAATATCTTATATCTTATCAATATACTGTAAAAGATGCCATCCTCTATAATGAATCATTACAAATAGCAAAATCAATGAAAAAATGCAAAGGAATAGCTTATAATCCTATCATTTTTAAAACTCAAGATAGTAAAAATCTAGAAAAAATTATAAATACAGATAGAGAAAGATTTATTGAGTATATTCATAAACTAGGACTTTATCTAAAACACTCTGAAACTACTAGCAACGCTGTCAATAGTTCTATGACATTTCTCACACTAAAAACGACCTGTTTCAAAGTCGATTTTAATGATACTTTTGTTAGAATTTCACCTTTAAAATAGTACATTTGGAGCTTCTGTGAAAATAGCGATAGTTGAAGATGATATTAATATGCGTAAGTCTCTTGAACTTGCTATGAGTGACTACAAAGAGTTTGAAGTCATTACATACAAAAATGCGATTGATGCTTTAAAAAAGCTTGATGATAGTTTTGATCTTGTTATTACAGATATAAATATGCCAAAGATGGATGGTATAGAGTTTATTAAAGAGCTTAATGGTCGCTTTGAAATCATAATTATGACAGGAAATGCAACACTTACTCGAGCTATAGAATCTATACACCTTGGTGTCAAAGACTTTTTGTTAAAACCTTTTGAGATAGATGATCTAGTCAGTGCCATTAAACGTGAAGATAAAATTCAAAAAGTACAAAAAAAGATACAAAAAAGCAAAGTAAATAGAGTGAACGGCTTTCTTGGTAAGAGCGAAGCACTCACAAAAGTACTCCGTATTGCAGACAAAGCAGCTAATACAGATGCTAGTATTTTACTTCTTGGACAGAGTGGTGTAGGTAAAGAACTATTTGCTTCTTATATTCATACACACTCTTCTCGTGCTAAGAAACCTTTTATTGCTCTAAATATGGCAGCAATTCCAGATAATCTTATTGAGAGTGAGTTGTTTGGATTTGAAAAAGGTGCATTTACTGATGCTAGTAAAACAAAACTAGGACAGTTTGAGTTAGCAAATGGTGGTACACTCTTTTTAGATGAAATTGCGGAGATGCCTTATGGCGTTCAAGCCAAATTATTACGAGTTCTTCAAGAAAATGAAGTTCGGCGTTTAGGCTCTTCAAAAAGTGTCAAAATAGATATTCGAGTAATCTCAGCAACAAATGCAAACTTAAGTGATAAAATTAAAAATGGCGAGTTTAGAGAAGATCTTTACTACCGTTTAAATACCATACCACTTTTTATTCCTCCCCTTTGCGAGAGAAAAGATGAGATATTAGAGATTGCTGAAGCAACCTGCAAAAGCAATTGTGCTAAATATGGCTTTAAAAGTAAAACTTTTTCAACTGAAGCAAAAAGTGAACTTCTTGAGTATAACTGGCCTGGAAATATCCGTGAACTTATCTCAGTAGTAGAGCGTTCAGTTATACTCAGTGAAACAGAAGAAATTCAAAAAGATGAACTCTTTCTTGATGTTCGAAAATAATAAAATTAACAATAATAGGAGAGTGTAAATATGTATCGAAAAACATATAATGTGGCAGTAGTTGGAGCAAATGGTGCCGTTGGTGAAGAGATTTTAACGGTATTAGCAGAAATCGACTTTCCATTAGATAAGCTTATCCCTCTTGCAAGTTCAAAAAGTGTAGGTAAGGAGGTAGAGTATAATGGTGAGATGTTTTCTATCATAGAGCTTACTCATGATGTCTTTTCTGATTATAAAGTAGATATAGCACTTTTTTCTGCTGGTGGCAGTGTTAGTGCTGAGTTTGCTCCCTCTGCTGTTAAAGCAGGAGCTGTTGTTATTGATAACACTTCTCACTTTAGAATGGATAAAAATACTCCTCTTGTTGTGCCAGAAGTAAATCCTCAAGATATTAAAAAGTGGAGAGAGACAGGAATTATTGCAAACCCTAATTGCTCAACTATTCAAATGGTACAAACTCTTAAGCCTCTTGATGAAGCTTATGATCTTGTTCGTGTTGATGTTGCAACTTACCAAGCAACAAGTGGTGCAGGAAAAACTGCTATGGAAGAGTTAGTCAATCAAATGCAAGCTTTCTTCGCATTTACTCTTAGTGATGCAGAGCATAAAGTGTTTAACCAACAAATTGCTCTTAATGTCATCCCTCAAATTGATCTATTTACTGAAAATGCTTATACAAAAGAAGAGATGAAAATGGTCAATGAGACTGTTAAAATAATGCATAAAGATGTTCACTTGAGTGCCACTTGTGTACGCGTTCCTACACTTCGTGGACATGCAGAAGCCCTTACTCTTACTTTTGATAGTGAAGTAGATGCAAATGAGGCGAGAGAGATACTAGCTAAGGCACCAAATCTAGTGATAGTAGATAATCCAGAAGAAGAACTTTATCCAATGCCGGCTACTTGTGTAGATAAAAATGAAACTTTTGTTGGTCGAATACGTAATGATATCTATTCAGGAAATATACTTCATCTCTTTATTGTTGCAGACAACCTAAGAGTTGGAGCAGCAACAAATGCAGTAAGAATTGCTCAGAAATGGGTAGAACTTGAGGAAAATATATAATGATAGAAACAATTTTTGAGAAAGGCTTATGGTCTACACGTTTTATGGTACTACTCTCTGTAGTCTTTGGGCTTGTTGGAGCAGTAGCACTTTTTATAGTTGCATCTGTTGATGTTTATAACACCGCGGCTATGGTCATCACAACCTATTCACAACATCTTCATCCAGAGCATTTTCATGAAGATGTTGTTGGTGGTATTATAGGAGCCGTTGATCTTTATCTCATCGGTGTTGTTATGATCCTCTTCTCTTTTGGTTTGTATGAACTTTTTATATCTGATATAGATATAGCAAAAGATGATGAAGAGCGAGAGAACAAGATACTCTCGATTCACTCACTAGATCAATTAAAAGATAAAATCTCTAAAGTTATTGTTATGGTTTTAGTCGTTAGTTTCTTCCAAAAAGTAGGTCATACAGAGTATGATGGAGCTTTAGAGATGCTCTACTTCTCCCTTTCCATTACTGCTGTAGCTGTAGGTTTATTTTTTTTAGGTAAAGTTGGGAAACATTAATTAGTCTGTATCGGTGAGTAATGCCTTTGCTTCCTTTACACTACTTCTATACTAAAGTTTAATACAGAAAATAACTAAATTTTTCTGTTAACCACTCAAAGCTTGACTTTGTACTACAGAGTCAAAATTTTATTACATTAGGAAATTTAAATGGGAAAAATATTTGTAGATGCATGTTTAGGAAAAGAGACACCATATACTCCAGTATGGATGATGAGACAGGCTGGTCGTTACCTTCCAGAGTATATGGCAGTTCGTGCTAAGGCTGGAAACTTTTTAAATCTATGTCATGATCCAAAAAAAGCATGTGAAGTCACACTTCAACCTGTTGATCTTATTGGGGTTGATGCTGCTATACTTTTTAGTGATATTTTAGTTATTCCAGATGAAATGGGAATGAATCTTTCTTTTGTAAAAGGAGAGGGTCCTAAATTTTCCGATCCGATTAAGGATCAAGAGGATTTAGACAGACTCATCGGTGGTGATAAAGCAGCAAGTAAACTTACTTATGTATATGATACAATCAAACTTGTTAAAGAAAAATTAGCTGATGACAAAGCCCTTATAGGTTTTACTGGAGCACCATGGACACTTGCAACTTATATGATTGAAGGGCAGGGAACAAAAACTTATAATATTTGTAAAAAAATGATGTACTCAAATCCTGAACTTTTACACAATATCTTAGCAAAGGTGACAGAAGTTGTAAAATTTTATATGGAAAAACAGATTCAATCTGGAATAGATGTTGTACAGATATTTGACTCTTGGGCTGCTGCTATTGAGCTTGAGAAGTATAATGAGTTCTCCTGGAAATATATGGTTGAGATCGCTGAATATCTCAAAGAGAGATACCCACATATTCCAATAATTATGTTTCCTAAAGGTGTAGCACCATTTATAGCAAGTGGTAGAGTTTATGGAAATTTTGATGTTTTTGGTGTAGATTGGGGAACCTCTATGAAGATGGCAAAAGAGAAGATAGGTGATAGGTATGTCCTCCAAGGAAATATGGAACCATGTCGTCTCTACTCCAAAGAGGCGACAACAATATGTGTAGAGACTATTCAAGAGATTATGCAAGGTAAACGCCATATCTTTAATCTAGGTCATGGAATACTTCCTGATGTTCCAGTAGAAAATGCAAAGCACTTTATATCTGAGTGCCAACGTGTCAGCAAAAAATAGCATAATTTTTGGACCTATAAACTCACGCCGTTTTGGTATGAGTCTAGGTGTAGATCTCTCTCCTGCTTTTAAACAGTGCAATTTTGATTGTCTCTATTGTGAACTAGCACCTGCTACAACAACTAACAAGCAAGTAGAAACTATACAAGTTCAAGAGGTTATACAAGAGCTCAAAACACATCTAACACATAATATTGATGTTATTACCCTTACAGCAAATGGAGAACCAACCCTTTATCCTCATTTAAATGACCTTATAGATAAGATAGATACTATTAAGGGTGCTACTGAAACACTTATACTTACAAATAGTGCTGCACTTATAAACCCTATCGTTTATGATGCACTCTTAAAACTTGATCAAGTCAAGCTCTCTTTAGATGCGGTAACTCCTAATATCTTTAAAAAAATAGATAGACCACATAAGAGTATTAATATAACTGAACTTGTGGAGAGAGTTGTAGCGTTTAGTAAAGAATACAGAGGAAAACTTTTTATAGAAATTCTTTTTGTTCATGAACTCAATAATACAAAAGAGGAGTTGGTTAAACTCAATAATGTTCTTCTTCGTATTGATGCAGTGAGGATTGATCTTGGAACTATCGATAGACCTCCTGCCTATCCTGTTGTTGGTATTAACTATAAAGAACTCTATGATATAGCAATCTCTTTTGATAAAACACTACCCATTCATATCGCTTCGCGTACTCATGTTGAACCAAACAATATAACTTATACAAAAGAAGAGATACTAAACACCTTAGATAAACGCCCACTTACACAAGAGGATATTACCTTACTCTTTGATGAAAAGAGTAAGGTAAAACTTCAAGAGTTGATAGCATCAAATGAAGTTACTATAAAAACTATTGGTAACTTGAAGTTTTTACTTCCTAGTAAGAATATAAAAAGAAAAAGAGTATTGTATTAAGTAGTTGGTTCTTCTTGAGATATTATATTTACAAGTGATTCTATAGTATAATACCATAACTAAAAAAAAGAAGAGATATGCCAAGAATATACCTTGACCAGAAAGAACCAATCCATTTTAAGTTTGAGCAAAATCAAAATGATTTTTTAGTGGATGAGATAGGAGTAAAATGGAAAGGACGTGGAAACTTTACTATTTTACATGTGCAAAAAGTAGAGATGACTACTTGGGATATGATAGCTGTTTTTGCAGAGTTTCTTAACATAAATGCAGAGAAGATAGGTTATGCAGGGCTTAAAGATAAACATGCAACTACTACTCAATATATTAGTATAGAAGCTAGATATGAGCAAGAGCTTAGGAAATTTAAACATAAACAGATAAAGATACTCTCCTCTACTCGTCACTCGCACTCTATCCGTATGGGTGACCTTGTGGGAAATCGTTTTGCAATTAACCTTTTTGAAGTCACCCAAATCCAAGCAGGTCAGATAGAAAAGTTAGCTCGTAAGTCAGAAAAGCTAGGTCTTCCAAACTACTTTGGCTATCAGCGTTTTGGTCGTGATGGAGACTCAGTAGAACAAGCAAAAAAGATGATAGAGGGTGACCTTCACATAGAAGATGCAAAACTCAAGAAGTTTTTGATCTCTATTTATCAGAGCATACTTTTTAATGAGTGGCTAGAAGAGCGTGTTCAGATGAGCCGTGATGAGAATAACAAGAAGTTTATGTTACTTGAGGGTGAACTCTATAGGGATATAAAAAATGATAAACTTTTTACTCCAAAACAGCTACAGCAAAAAGATTTTGAATCTCATAAGGTTGTTCCGACTGGTCTTCTTTGTGGTCGTGGCGTTTATCGTTCTCGTGGTCGTGCTAGAGAGATAGAATCGAAGTATGATGATGGCTTTCTTTATGACAAGGGCTTTAGACGTGATGCCATTATCTTTCCTAAAGATATAGAGATGAAGTATGAGCCAGGCTTTGACAAAATGCGTATTGTGTTTACACTACCAAAAGGCTCTTATGCAACTATATTTTTAGAAAATATAGCGAGTAAAGAGTTCAGAGCTAAAAAGATAAAAAAACAACAAGGAAAAAGATAATGCAAAAGGATCATCTTCAATTAAAAAAATTAACTCTTACCACTCCTCTTCCTCTTCATTAATCTCTGAATCATCATAAGGATCCATATGTATGAGAATATGGGTCTTTTTATCTTGAAACTGCTCTCTTATTTTGGCTTCGACTCTGTCTGCTATTAGGTGGGCATCATACAATGAGATACTAATATTAAAAACAGCATGAACAGAGATAAAGATATGCGAACCGGACTCTCGTGTCTGTAAGTAATGGTATGCTTGTATGACAGGTTCTGACTCTATAATCTTTTTTATCTTCTCCCTATCTTCCTCTTGAAGTGCTGCATCAAGAAGCATCAAAATTCCCTCTTTGATGATAGGCACAGCAGAGTAAATCATATAAAATGCGATGGCAACACCTAAGATGGGATCTATGAGGTACTCATCTGTGTAGTGGATAGCTCCAAGTGCAAAGAGAACTGCACCATTAGAGAGGAGGTCTGTTTGGTAGTGCATGGCGTCTGCACGAATAACCATATTATTTGTTTTTTTTGCGACATACTTTAAAAAAGCGACTAAGATAAAAGTTATTACAAAGGAAGTAACCATAATGTAAATACTCTCACTAATAAATCTCATCTCTTTAGGGTAAACAATTTTGACTAAAGCTTCGTAGAGAATGAAAAGAGCAGAGAGGGAAATGACTACTCCCTCTATCACGGCTGCAAGAGGCTCTATTTTTGAACGCCCGAAGTTAAATATATTATCAGGGGTCTTTTCAGAGGAGTGTAGGGCAAAATAGTTAAAGAGTGAGACTAGAAAATCAAGCATTGAGTCTATAGCCGATGCTAATATAGCAATACTCCCGCTCATAATTCCAATAGTCATTTTTATAAGTACAAGTACTCCTGCTACTGAAGTTGAGACAACTGTCGCTTTTTTCTCTAATCTCATGAAATATCCTCAAGTAATTTAGATACAATTATAGTAAAATAAATATAGCATAGTGATTAAAGATGGATCTAAAAAAGCTTAGAATAGAACGTGAAAAATGGATGAAATGGAAAAATATTGTTCCATTACGAGAGGTGATAGATAATCTTGAAGTAGTAGATGTAAAAGTCAGCTTTGGGGATGTCATAAAGATAGATGCTATGATGGATGATAGAAAGCTTTATCGTGATGCAAAAGTATTGATGCCATGGAGAAAAGGTCCTTTTAAAATAGGTAACACTTATATAGATACAGAGTGGCAAAGTCATATAAAGTACAATCTTCTTCGTCCTCATTTTAATTTAAAAGAGAAGAGAGTTGCCGATATAGGATGTAATAATGCTTACTATATGTTTCGTATGCTTGAGGATGAACCCACTAAATTAGTTGGTTTTGATCCCTCACCACTTTATAAGTCGCAGTTTGATTTTATTAACCATTTTGTCAAGAGTGATATAGTTTATGAGCTTTTAGGTGTTGAGCATCTTGAATTTTATGAGGAGAAATTTGATACTATTTTCTGTCTTGGCGTTTTGTACCATAGAAGTGACCCTGTAGCGATGCTCAAGCAACTCTATAGAGGGCTAGATAAAAAGGGTGAGGTTATTCTTGATACTTTCTATATAGAGGGTGAAGAGGAGATGGCACTCTGTCCTAAATCAAGTTACTCTAAGATACCAAACATCTACTTTGTACCAACTATAACAGCACTTAAAAACTGGTGCTTCCGTGCAGGATTTGTCTCCTTTGAAGTGCTTGAAACTTCAATAACAAAGATAAGTGAACAGAGAAAAACAGAGTGGATTGAGGGAGAGTCTTTAGCGGAGTTTTTAGATCCAGAAGATAGTACAAAAACGGTGGAAGGGTATCCTGCACCACAAAGAGTCTATGTAAGACTTATAAAGGATAAAAATAATGCAAAGAGATAAAATATCAGATAATGAGATAAAAGAAGAAGTAGTTGTAAAAACTCATGAGAGAATAAATCAATACTTTTGTGGAGAGATTACACTTATAGAACATGGTTATGTTGAACTCCTGTTAGTTACAGAACCTGAAATGTTAGCAGATGATATAGGTTTAGTACATGGCGGTTTTATTTTTAGTGCAGCTGATTATGCTGCGATGTTAGCAGTAAATCAGCGTAATGTAGTCTTAGTTGGCAGTGACTGTCAATTTCTTTCTCCTGTAAAGTTTCATGATGAGGTAAAGTTTATCGCAAAAGTTAGGCATCAAGAGGGTAAAAAACGTAATGTGCATGTAGAAGGCTATGTATTAGATATTAAAGTATTTGAGGGTGAATTTAAAACTGTTGTAACAGATAGTCATGTCTTGAAGCTAAATTTATTAGAGAAAGATGATAGTGTATCTGAGGAGTAGAGGGACTCTTATGTAGCAGCCACTTGCAGGTTTCCATAAAAGTAGCTATTGCAAATTTCACAAACATTTTTCCATCTCTTTCACTTTTTACTTTCCACTTTTTGAGTGTTTTGTGAAAAGATTTTGGAATATAATGCCCCTAAAAATTAAGAGCTGCGATTAGTAGCATAATGAGTGAAATAAGAATGTTGGGTTAAGTGGTTGAATGGGCGAAACATATAAATTATATGTTAATCTTCAAAAAACTTAAATAACCCGTATGCTACAGCTCCAAGCACTGCAACAGGTGCCGCTGCTGTAATAATTGCACCCGTAGCAATTCCACCAATAACTGAAGAAGATTTTATTTTTTTAGACATAAAAATCCTTCGTATAATATATTAACCAACCAATTATGAGTTGAATGCCCATAAAAGAAATGCACCTATTCCCACTACTGCTAAAGCATTTTTTTTGTTTTGCTTTTTTACTTTGGCAAGAGAATCTACTTTCTTGTTGTAAGAATCCAAAATAAATTTTTTAGCTTCAATGATAGCTTCTTCTGGATTATCAAAAACTGGATGATATTTTAAGTTAGAAATAAAACCAGGTAATGATATTCCTTCAGTTAGGACAAGAGGGAGAATAGATTTTTTTAATGCGTCAGCACGTCCAATTTCTTGTGACACCCATGCTGAGTCCTGTGCATTTTTACTCCATAAAACTACAAATAGGTCACATTCTTCTATAGCCTTTGATATCTCTTTTCCAAGGTCTTCACTGGGTTTTATAGAGTGTTCAGCGATAAAAACTTCAATAGAAGTTCCTATTAACTGTCGTTTAAGTAACTCTACATGCTCAATATCGTGTGTTGAATAACTAACAAATATTTTGTATTGCAAATAATATCCTTTTTTATAGAGCAATTATACTATAATGTCCTCCTTTGTCAAGACCACTTAACCCAACATTCTTATTTCACCTATTATGTTACTAATCGTAACTCTTGATTTTAGACTTAATTAAAAAAACGAGTGCTTACTTTTCTACTTTTTCTTATAATTCACCAAATAATAATCTACTAAATTCAACTTTAAAGGCTTTGTACAAGCCTCTCTTCCCATCCAAAGTAACACTCTCAATGGTGTAGCTATATGCAATTTATTCCTCTTCTTTTACCTTTGGAAATAACATTTTTAGATTGACAATTTATGCATATTTTAGAGCTTTTTTACAATCATTTGTAAATAAATCTTTGTTTACTCCCAATATACCATAGTTTAGAAGGTGTTTCAAGCACTCGTTTTTTTAATTAAGTCTCAAATTAGGTACGAAAGTTCAGTTACATTCCTATTGCATTCTCCAAAAGAGCTAGGGCAGTGTAGTAGTTGTAGTAATTAATAACAAGATTTGTCATAGCATCTACATATCCATGTCTTGATTGTTGGAGTTCTATAAAATCAGAGAGTCCATTTCTGTATCGTGCAGAGGATTGCTCAAATTTTTGGCTTGAAGCTTGTAATATACTTTGTGAAAGCTTGAGAGAACTTTTTGTTTTTTGCATATTTATATATGTTTGTGTGATTTTTGTTTTGATAAAAAGTTTTGTATAGGCAAGGTTTGAGTTTGCTACATTAGTTTGTATCTTTTTTTCTTGTACTTGCGCACTATTAGCACCACCTTGATAGATGTTCCAATCTAGGTTAATAGAGGCTTGCCATTGATCTGTTGCAACAGAGTTTATCCGTTTATCGACGTTTTGTTTTGTGTAGTCTGCATTGAGGTAGATAGATGGGTAGTAGTTTGATGATGCAAGATGACTCTTTGCATGAGCGACTTTGACTTGCGAGATCTGTTTTTGTATTTCATCTCTATTTTTATAGGCAAACTCTATAGATTCTTTAAGCGAGAGTTTGTAGGGTTTGAGCGATTTATATAGAGTGGCTAGATGAAGTTTTTGCGAGTAAACTTTGTAGTCATTGTGTATAGCTCCAAAACCAATAATCTTATCTAACTCAGTATAGGCAAGCTTGAGGTCATATTGTGATTTTTTTAGATTAAGTTTGGACTTTAGAAGTTCGATGGAAGCATCAGAGAGATCTATCTTTGTTCGTATGCCAGCTTTAAAATATTTTTTTGAACGCCGTAGTTGTATTTTGTTGAGTTTTACATTTTCTCTATTTACATTGATAAGTGCAATAGCTTTAAGCACATTATAGTAGGCACGCTTTACATCTCTTTTTTTGTCAGATATTTTCTGTTTGTACTCACTTGAGAAACTTTTTGAATCATATCTGAGTATATCACTATTGCTACTTGTTTTTCCAAAATCATAAATGATTTGACGAAGCGATAGTTTTCCTAGAAGTAAGGTGTCTGTGAGCATTTTGTTTGGATTTGTTGGAATATCACTCATACCAAGTTTGCCAACTGAAGCATGCAGGTCTATTTTTGGTAGATATGCAGCAGTTGCTTGTTTGTAGCGACTATTAGAAGCTTTGTAGTTTGCTTTGCTTATCTTTAGATCAGGTGAATTTTCAAGTGCTTTTAAAATTAAATCATCAACTGTGTAGATCTCTGTTGCATTCGCACTGCTAAAGAGTGCTATGTATAATAATATTTTATAGAGTTTCATTTTATATAGACTCCCTTTTTTTGATCTCATCCTCAACATTTAAAAATTTCTCCCTCATATTTTCAAGTAAAACATACAAAACTGGTACAAAAAGTGTTGAAACAAAGGTGGCACTTATCATACCAAAAAGTAAGACAACCCCGATGGACTTTTGGGTGATAGCACCAGCACCAGTGGCAAAAGCAAGAGGAAAGATGCCAAACAAAAATGAAAGAATAGTCATCATAATAGCACGAAAACGTAGTGTTGCTGCTTGTATGGCTGCTTCTACTATATCCAATCCTTTTTCTCTTTGTTCTCTTGCAAACTCAACAATTAAAATAGCATTTTTTGCTGCCAAAGCAACAAGTAAAACAAGTCCAACTTGTGCAAAAGTGTTGAGAGGAATTTGCATAAAATTAAGACCACCAATAGCACCTGTAACAACCATAGGCACAGAGAGTAGAATCATTAAAGGAAGTATCCACGACTCATACTGTGCAGCAAGTACCAAAAAGACAATGAGTAACACACCAAGTACAACATAAATTTGTGTATTTCCTGAGAGTTTTTCTTGATAGCTCATACTAGACCACTCATATCCATATGATGGTGGCAAAATCTTACTAGCTATCTCCTCCATAGCCTCCATAGCATCACCAGAGCTATAGCCTTGAGCAGCAAGACCATTGATCGTGATACTCCTGTAGGTGTTATAGCGTGTTAAGTTTTGAGGTCCTATCTTCTTACTAACATGCAAAATAGTATTGAGAGGGATCATCTTATTGTGTCTATTTTTGACAAAGAGATTTGTAATATCCTCTTTGGAACTTCTATGCTCTTTATCAGCCTGAACAAATACACGAAAAACTTTTCCAAATTTTGTAAAATCATTAACATAGACACTTCCAAGATAGGACTGCATCGTTGTAAAAAGATCTGCCATATCTATACCAAGAGCATTTGCTTTTGCTCTATCTATCTCGATCTCATACATTGGATAGTTTGTCGCAAAAGCACTAAAAGCATAAGCAATTCTAGGATCAGCGAAAGCAGCTTTGATAATTTCATCTGCATAGTGTTTGAATGTTTCTGTATCTCCAGAGAGATAATCTTGAAGCCTAAAGTCGAAACCACCAACATTTCCAACCCCAGAGATACCAGGCATATTAAATGCTGTGATAGTTGCTTCGCTTATAGTAGCAGCTTTTTGGTTTATCTGATCAATGATACCAAATGCACTGTTCTTTTTTGTGACTCGTTGTGCCCAATCTTTCAAAGAGATAAATTTTGCAACAGATGAACTATCAAGAGAGGATGTCATAATGTTAAACCCCTCTATACTCACAACATTGCTTACTCCATCAATAGAGTAGATGATATCATCTACCTCTTTGCTCAGTTTTTTGGTTTGTGTTAAAGAGGCTCCTGGTTTGAGATTTACCGATACCATGCAAACACCTTTGTCTGCTGAGGGTACAAAACCTGTTGGTGTAATACTAAAAAGATAGTATAGAAGATAGAAAATACCACCCATACCAATAAGCATAAGGTACTTAGCTTGTATCAACGAGGTGATAATTTTTTTATATTGTGTTGTGATTGCAGTAAAAAGATGATTAAATTTTTCAAAGAGTATAAATTTTTGTTCCCCTTTTTTTGTTCGCTTCATAATAATTGCACATAAGGCAGGAGAGAGTGTTAAAGCATTGAGTGAAGAGACCATAACAGCAAAGGAGATAGTAAGAGCAAACTGCTGATACAAAGCACCTGTAATACCAGGAAGCAGTGAGACGGGAATAAAGACAGCCACCAAAACGAGTGTGGTTGAGATGATCGGTCCAATAAGTTCTACCATGGATCTCTTGACTACCTGAGGCATACTTAAGTCTGGCTCTTTATGCATCATTACTTCAACATGCTCAACAACTAAGATCGCATCATCAACAACAATTCCAATAGCTAAGATAAGACCAAAGAGTGTCAAAAAGTTTATACTGAAACCACCCACAAGATACATTGCCATAAAGACACCTATAAGTGATACAGGGATGGTTGCTGCAGCAATAATAGTCGGTCGAAGTGATCCTAAAAAGATAAGAATGATCAAAATAACAAGCGTAATAGCTACAAAGAGATTAAAAATTACATTATCAATAGCAGCCTCAACATATTTTGTAGTATCGTAAGGAATAGAGTATGTAACACCCTCTGGAAAACGCCGCTCAAGACGTTTCATTGTCTCTTCTATTTTTTGACGTACAGCAAGAGCATTAGCATCTGAGAGCTGGTAAACACCTATAAGTCCTGCTGGTTTTTTGGCACTAATGGCATTCCAATCATAACTTTCGCTCCCAAGTTCTACTTTTGAGACATCGCTAAGGTAAACTAGTGAGCCATCTTCTTTATATTTTAGCACCACTTTTTCAAACTCTTTAACTTCTGCTAGTTTGCCTTGCATCGTGAGAATAAACTCTTGTTTTTGATTTTCAAATGTCGGATTTGCACCAATTTTTCCGATAGCTGTTTGCCTACTTTGACTTTTAATAGCATTGATGACATCCATAGGAGTGATATTGAGAGCTTTGAGTTTGTCAGGGTTTAGCCAGATACGCATAGCATATTTCTTTTCGCCCATATTTTCAGCTTTCCCTATCCCTGGAATCCGCTTAATTTCATCTAAAAGAGCGATGTTTACAAAGTTTGATAAAAAGCTCTCACTATATCTACTATCACCATTTATTGCTATAAGACAGACGAGTGAAGAGGACTGCTTACTTACTACAACCCCTTGTTGTCTTACTTCTGATGGTAAGGAGGCTGTAGCTGTTGAAACTTTATTTTGGATATCAACAGCCCCCATGTCTATATCATATCCTGGTTTGAAGTAGATATTGATTGTACTTTTTCCACTTGAAGATGAAGATGAGTCCATATAAATAGCACCTTTGATGCCGATGAGCTTATCCTCCAAGATACGTGTCACTGCATTTTCAACACTAAATGCATTAGCTCCAGTATATGTAGCACTTACATTAACAGTTGGTGGTGCAACATCTGGGTATTCAGAAATTGGCAAAATACGTAGAGAGACAATTCCACCAACAATAATTAGTAGTGAGATAACAGTAGCTAAAATTGGTCGTTTTATAAAAGTTACTGAAAACATAGCCTATCTCTGTTTTGGAATAAGATTGTTATTTTTTAAGATAGCATCTATGCCATTGGTTTTTGTTGTGTCGATCGTTTTGAGAGCTCTTTTTGGTCGTAATTTTAATAGTGAAGAGATCACAACCCTATCACCATCTTTGAGACCACTTTTGATACTGACATAGTATTTGTTCTCATAGTCTGTTGTAATATTTACTCTTTTTGCTTGAGAGTTTTCATCAACGACATAAACATATTGTCCAAGTTGGTCAGACAAGATCACTTCAGGAGGTATCATCAAAAATTTATATTTGTCATTAATAAAGAGATTGATATAGACAAAAGTTCCTGGTAGAACTTTTCTTTCATTATTGGTAATGGTCGCTCGCATACTAATGGTTGAAGTGAGTGGATCAACGACATTATCTTGAAAATCTACATACCCATCAAGGCGAATCTTCTGTTTGTACCCTTGTACTTCTATAAAAGCATATGGCTTCTCTTTGTTTCTATATTTTTGAAAAAGTCTTACATCATTTTGTGATGGTGAAAAGTATGTATAGATAGGATCTATCTTGACAATTGTTGTCAAAAGTGTTGCTTCTCCTTGTCCGACTAGATTGCCAATATCTACATGTCTAGCACTCACCTTTCCGTTAATTGGAGATCGTATTGTGGTGTAGCTTAGTTGTAGTTTTGCTTTGTTGAGTTGTGCGATATCTCCAGCAATAGCTGCTTTGAGTCTGGCTTGTTTGGCTTGATACTGTTCAAGTGTAGCACGTGGTGCTAGCCCCTCTTTTACTAAAGGTTTGTATCGTTTGACATTAGCAGTAGCAAGAGCTAAAGAGGCCTCATCCTGTTTTTTTTTTGCTTTAGCCGCATCAAGAGCTGCAAGATACTCATCTTGTTGGATCTCAAAGAGCTTGTCACCTTTGTGAACATATGCACCATCTTTGAAGTAGATCTTTGTAAGAATACCAGGGACTCTCGCTCTTATATCTTGATCACTGCTTGCTTTTGTTATACCGGTGTATTGCTGCCATATGGGTATCGCTTTTTTTGATAGTGTAATGGTGTTGACACGAAGAGGTGCTAGAGCAGGGCGTTTTGTTTTGGTCGTCTCTTGTTTAGAGCATGCATTGAGCAGAATGACGCTAAAGAGCATACAAAGAGTAATAAGAGAGCGAGTGTTTATAAAGTGTTTCATAAAAATTCCTTTGGTTTCTTTATAATAGTATTATATCAAAAAAGATTTGATGTACAGATTAATTATTTGTTTCGTTTGGAGTTTGTAAGTGGATCTAAACTCTTTATCCAAGAATCAACATATTTCTGTTCTTGTTTTATTGTTGTTTTGCCACCATGTCCAGGGTAGATAATCTTATCAAAGTCTAAAAGCTTAAATTTTTCTAAAGAGGCTTTCATATCACTAGGGCTAGAGAGAGGAAAGTCAGTGCGCCCTATACTTCTTTTAAAGATAAAGTCTCCACTGAACATAGCATTTCCTATCTCAATGGTAGAGCATCCCGGGCAGTGACCTGGGAAATGGCGAAACTGTACTTTTACACCATCAAAGTCAAGTTCTTCATCTCCATCTATGATGATATCAGGAGTTGAAGGTGGTAGATCAGGCATCCATTCACTATCTTGGAGNTCACCTTTGTGAACATATGCACCATCTTTGAAGTAGATCTTTGTAAGAATACCAGGGACTCTCGCTCTTATATCTTGATCACTGCTTGCTTTTGTTATACCGGTGTATTGCTGCCATATGGGTATCGCTTTTTTTGATAGTGTAATGGTGTTGACACGAAGAGGTGCTAGAGCAGGGCGTTTTGTTTTGGTCGTCTCTTGTTTAGAGCATGCATTGAGCAGAATGACGCTAAAGAGCATACAAAGAGTAATAAGAGAGCGAGTGTTTATAAAGTGTTTCATAAAAATTCCTTGTTTTTTTTTGAATAGATTAATCATCTGTTTTGCTTGGAGTTTGTAAGTGGATCTAAACTCTTTATCCAAGAATCAACATATCTCTGTTCTTGTTTTATTGTTGTTTTGCCACCATGTCCAGGGTAGATAATCTTATCAAAGTCTAAAAGCTTAAATTTTTCTAAAGAGGCTTTCATATCACTAGGGCTAGAGAGAGGAAAGTCAGTGCGCCCTATACTTCTTTTAAAGATAAAGTCTCCACTGAACATAGCATTTCCTATCTCAATGGTAGAGCATCCCGGGCAGTGACCTGGGAAATGGCGAAACTGTACTTTTACACCATCAAAGTCAAGTTCTTCATCTCCATCTATGATGATATCAGGAGTTGAAGGTGGTAGATCAGGCATCCATTCACTATCTTGGAGCAGTTGTATATCTCCTTTTGGAGTATAAAGTTTAATGCCAAACTCTTTTTGCAGTGCTGCATTTGACCAAACATGATCAAAATGTCCATGAGTGTTTAAGATAGCTATAGGGTTGCAAACACTCCTTTTTATCCAATCAAGTGCATCAACACCTGGATCTATAATAAACTCTTTGTCCTCTATAGTGACAATGTAGCAGTTTGTTTGATAAACTCCCATTGGTTGCACTTTTATAGTCATATTCATCTCTTTTTTAGTCGAATTATAGCATAATTAGACCATGGATTTTTATAAAGAGTTAGAGCTTGTGTTACAAGCTAAGAGTGTACATCAAAAAGTAGAAATGTTTGAGAAGTTTTATGAACACTATAAAAGTGGTGAAGTAACTTTTGATGATACACATCAAGCTATATACTTTAAGGAACCATCTTATAGTGAGTTTTGTAAGATTATTTCTCCACAAGATGTTCCAAAACGTAACAATCTAACAACACAAATAGGGCAGATAAATTTACTTCATGCGATAGCTCATATAGAGTACTCAGCAATAGATCTTGCTCTTGATGGAGCTTATAGATTTAAGGGACTTCCAAAAGCTTACTATGATGATTGGTTAGAGGTCGCTGCCGATGAGGTAAGACACTTTCTAATGTTGGAAAAATTACTCATACAACTAGATGCTCAGTATGGGGATATAGAAGTGCATAATGCACTCTTTGAAGCAAGCCAGAGAACACAAACATTACTTGAACGAATGGCTGTAGTACCACGCTACTTAGAAGCAAATGGACTTGATGCAACACCTATGATACTAAAAAAGCTGAAAAAACTTCCAAAAAATCAGATGCTAAGTGCAATAAGTGCTACATTAAAAGTGATACTTGAAGAGGAGATAAACCATGTCAAAAAGGGGGATATTTGGTTTACATATGCCTGTAAAGAAGAAGATGTAAACAAGGATGTCTATTTTGAGGTTATAAAAAAATATTATCCTCGAGGATTTTTACACCCCAAAAACTTGAATGTAGAAGCGAGAAAAGAGGCAGGTTTTAGTTGTGGTGAGTTAAATCATATAGCACAAGAAGAAGTCTGTTAGGCCTAAAAAATATTTGTTACAAAACTTAGTTATAATCTCATCTATGTGAAGGAGACTTCTAAATTCTAAAGGTTAAAAGTAGATGAGTAGATATACAGAGATTAAAGAGTATTTATGCCATTTTTTGGAAGATGAAGTAAAAAAGACTGGACTGAACAAAGTTGTTATAGGGCTAAGTGGTGGATTAGATTCTGCTGTTGTTGCAGTACTCGCTCAGGCTGTTTTTGGAGATGATCTTCTTTGTGTTAAGATGCCCTCACACTACTCTTCACAAAGCTCTTTAGATGATGCAGATGAACTCTGTAATGATTTTCATCTGAATGCTATTACAGCAACCATAGAACCTATGCTCCGTGCCTATGAGACAATGCATCCAGAGTTAGATGATCTAAGAAAAGGGAATTTCTCTTCACGTATGAGGATGGCAACACTTTTTGATTTAAGTGCCCAATATGGGGCTTTAGTTCTTGGCACAAGCAATAAGAGTGAGTTGATGCTTGGGTATGGAACACTCTATGGAGATTTAGCATCAGCTATCAATCCAATAGGGGATCTTTATAAGAGTGAAGTTTTTGAGTTTGCTGAGTATTTAGGTGTTTCAAAGAGTATCATCTCTAAACAACCCTCAGCTGATCTCTGGGATGGTCAGAGTGATGAAGCTGACTTAGGTTATACTTATGCACAACTAGATAAGGCGATGAAACTTTATGTAGAGGAGAGACTCTCTCGTGATGAGATAGTAGCGCAAGGTATAGACGGCAAAATGCTTGATATGATTATTTTTAGAATATTTCGTAACCATTTCAAAAGAAAGATGCCAGTGATAGCCAAACTGACTACTAGAACACTTAATCATGATTTTAATTATCCGAGGGATATTACTTTATAAAGGAAGGAAAAAATGAAGAGTTTAAAGATACCATTTAGCAAATATGAAAGTTCACGTGAGGCTCACTCAAATGTTAGTGATGCCCTTGATGGAGAGGATATAAATCAAGTAGAAGAGTTAGAAAATGAGTTCGCCTCTTATGTTGGAGCAGACTATGCACTAGCGACTTCTCATGGAACTTCTGCACTCCACTTAGCGATGTTAGCACTTGACCTTAAACGTGGTGATAAAGTAGTATGTTCTGTAAATGCACACCCAAATGTACCTGAAGTTGTTCGTCACTTTGACGCTGAGCCTATTTTTATAGATATAGATGCTAACTCATATAATATTAACCTCGATAAACTCGAAGCTTATTTAGAAGAGAATAAAAATAAAAAGCTTAAAGCTGTAGTAGTAACGCACTTAGCTGGTGCGACGGTAAATCTTGAGCATCTCTATAAGATGGCAAAAGAGTATAAAGTAAAAATAGTAGAAGATGCTAGTGATGCTTTAGGAGCCACTTATAAAGGCAAAAAAATTGGTTCAACTGGAGCAGATATTGTCTGTTTTAATTTCTCTTCACACCTTAAAAAGAGTATCTGTAATGGCGGGATGTTAGTTACAAATAATAGTGAGATAATGGAGCGTGCACGCCTACTTAGTAACCATGCAATTAGTCGTGATGTAGATGCACTATCCTATATTTATGATGTTGTAGATATAGGAAATGATTACTCTATGAGTGAATTAAATGCAGCTTATATTCGTTCTATTATAACCGATAGAGATAGTGCGATAAAAAGACAACAAGCTATAGCAGTTCGATACTCTCAAGAACTTGATAATCAAGAGCATATATCAATTCCAGATATGCAAAATCCTGAACACCCTTTTTCTCTGTATATTATAAAAATAGATAAAAATCGTGACTCTTTTGCAGTAGAACTTCGTAATCTTGGTGTAGAAACAGGGTTGCATTATATCCCACTTCATCTTCTTTTGTATTACAAGTCAAAGTACATGCTTCGCGTGAATGACTATCCTGTCGCTTTACGTTCATACCAACAGGTACTCTCTTTACCTATCTATGCAGATATGAGTGATGAAGATGTAAATATAGTAATAAAAAGCATTAAAAAAATAGTAAAAACACGCGTTTAATAATGAAAAAAGAAGTGACTTTTTGGGTTGAGAAATATTTTTACAACCCAAGCACTTTTCAAAAATTGTTATCAATACTTCTTCTTCCACTCTCTTGGCTCTATTGTTTTGGGATGTATGTGCGATTTCAACTACAAAAAGAGAAAGATTTCGGTATAGATATTATAAGTGTGGGCAATCTTAATGTTGGAGGTAGTGGTAAAACACCATTAGTCACAGCATTAGCAAAAGAGTATGAGGATGTAGCTATTATCCTTCGCGGTTATGGTCGAAAATCTCATGGACTTTATGTCGTAAAAAATAGAGAAAAGATTTTAGTTGATGTTCAAATAAGTGGTGATGAAGCGATGATCTATGCAGAGAAAGTTCCAAACGCCATCGTTATAGTCAGTGAAGATAGAGAAGAGGGCATAGAAAAAGCAAAAGAGATGGGTGCGAAACAGATTTTCTTAGATGATGCCTACTCAAAGCATAAGATCAAAAAGAGAGATATTATCATCAATGTAGAATCAAAAAACTCTGCTTGTCTTCCTTCTGGTCCTTTTCGTGAGAGACTTTGGAAGAGTACCAATAGACGAGTGATTTATGAAGATGTGGACTTTAAACGCCATGTGACACTTAAAAATTCTACAAAGAAAATGGTACTAGTTACGGCTATTGCAAGACCAGAACGCCTTGATGCTTTTTTACCTATGGTGATAGCAAAATACTATTTTCATGATCACTATAGTTTCAACAAAGAGGAACTTTTAGAGATTATAGAAAAAGAAGATGCAGATTCACTACTTGTGACTTATAAGGATTTTGTAAAGATACAGAGCTTTGGTATTCCTCTCTCTTTACTTGATCTGGATGTAGAAGTTAATGCTTCACTATTGGACTTTATAAATTCATAATAGAGTTTTAGATAAAATAGCAAAAACAGATAATAGAACTATGCAGGAAAGACATTGCAAACAAAGATAGAAACAGTGAAAACTCTCCTTGATGCGCTCCCTTTTATAAAAGAGTTTCGCAAAGAGATTGTAGTGATAAAGTATGGTGGTTCGGCACAAACTTCCCCCCAGTTAAAAGAGAAGTTTGCTGAGGATATTCTACTGATGTATCTTGTAGGTATTAAGCCAGTTATCATTCATGGTGGTGGGAAAAAGATCACCGATATGCTTGATGCATTAAGTATAGAAACAAAGTTTATAGAGGGACAGCGTGTTACTACAAAAGAGGTGATGCGTATAGCAGAGATGATACTGAGTGGAGAGATAAATAAAGAGATTGTTTCACTGCTAAATTCACACTCTGCAAAGGCTATTGGTATGAGTGGAAAAGATGCACACTTCATTACAGCTAAAGCAAAAGAGTTCACTAAATGGGGGCTAACTGGAAATATTACAGATGTGAAAGCAGATGTGATTTGTAATCTTATTGGTGAAGGTTTTATTCCTGTTATAGCTCCTATTGCTGCTGGAAGTGAGATGGGACACCCTGGTTTTAACATAAATGCTGATTTATGTGCTTCTTATGTTGCAAAGGCAATTGGTGCAAATAAAATTATTTTTCTCACAGATACAGAAGGTGTACTCAACAGTGAAAAAGAGCTTTTTTCAAGTTTGACATCTACTCAAGTTGAAGCATTCAAAGCAGATGGAACTATTTATGGTGGAATGGTACCCAAGGTGGATGCTTGTCTTGAAGCTATCAATGGTGGTGTGGCAAAAGCTCATATAATAGATGGTCGTCTTGAACACTCTATGCTTTTAGAACTTTTCACATCTGAGGGTGTGGGAACTGAAATAGTGAAGTAGTTTTATTTTGGCACGTCTTTTTTTTGTAGTACTATTTTCTATGGGCATATTAGGTGCAAATGAGTATAGAACAGTGTATCCTATAACACTGAAAAAAGATGAACAAGTGACATTTATGGTAAAATATGATGTTTATGTCAGAGAGTTCACCTTACGTTGGACACTTTTTATAAATGATGGTTTAGTACTTTTTCATACTTACAATAAAAATATTTTTCAAAATATTTTATATCTTAATGGCATAAATCAAAGTTTTAAGATTTTTTTAAAACCTAAGGGTGCTAGATATGAGGTTCCCTATTTCTTAGTAAAGTTTACTAAGTTTGATCTTGAAAAAAATGAAGCGAAATTTAAAATATTTTTATCAGATAAGAGATTTGAGATGTATATAGAGCATAAAAAGAAAACTATACAAAAATAAAAGGCAGAGAAGAAGAGATGCAGAGAGTTGAAAATGAAATAGAAAGACTCATCAACGAATGTGACTATGAAGAGGTAAAAGAGCTTTTTAATAAGCTTAGTGGTGGCAAACGCCTTCGTGCAAAGCTTATACTAAAGATAGCAGATCAGCATAAAGACGCACCACTACTAGCTGCTATAGTAGAACTTATTCATGCAGCAAGTCTTCTTCATGATGATATTATAGATGAGTCGATGACTCGTCGTGGTGTAGAGTCGGTAAACGCCACAGAGGGAAGTAAAATTGCTGTTATGCTTGGAGATATTCTTTATTCAAAGGCATTTACCGAATTAGTGGCGTTTGATAGAAGTATAGCAGAGACCATCGCATCTTCTGTTGTAGCACTCTCAAAAGGTGAGATGATGGATGTGAAGATGTCAGAGTCCTTTAACTCAGATGAGAAACTCTATCTTGATATGCTATACCTTAAGACAGCTACCCTCATAGAATCGGCAACAAAATCAGCAGCACTACTTGTTGGAAAAGATGCCGAATCTTATGCTCTTTATGGAAGAAATCTTGGAATCTCTTTTCAAATTATTGATGATATTTTAGATATTACTTCCACAGAAGAAAAACTTGGTAAACCAGCCATGAATGATTATGTAGAAGGGAAATGCACTCTACCATATATCTATCTTTATGAAGCATTAGATGGAGAAGATAGAGTACGTTTAGTCGCTGCTCATGCGCAACATATTTCTAAAAAAGAGAGTGCCTGGATAGAAGCAAAGATGAAAGAGTTTGGGGTAATTGAGAAATCTTTTATGCTAGCGAAAAAGCTCTCAACAGAGGCAAAAAATAGAATGAGTGAAGATCCTTCACTTCTTCTTATTTTAGATACTATGATACAGAGAAGTTATTAATATGCACTATTTAAATATAAGTTTTACACATAAAAATGCAAGCTTAGAGATTCGTGAGAAGCTCTCTTATTCTGATGATGATAGCAAACATACCTGTCTTACCATTTTACTTAATTCACCCACTATTTCAGAAGCTATTCTTTTCTCAACTTGTAACCGTATGGAAGTGATGTGTAACTGTTTAGATGTTGAAGAAGCAACAACACATATTTTCACTATGTTAGCAAACCGCTCAGGAATAAGCATTGAAGAGCTTAAAGGTTGTGCTGATATCTTTGATGATAGTTCTGCTATTCATCACCTATTTTCAGTCGCGGCATCTCTCGATTCTATGGTCATAGGTGAAACACAAATAGTGGGACAACTCAAAGATGCGTTTCGTTTTGCATATGATCATAATTTTTGTGGTAAGAAACTTGCACGTGCTATGAAATTTGCATTTAAATCTGCTGCAAATGTTAGAAATGCAACTAGTATCTCTTCAAAACCAGTATCAATGGCAAGTGTAGCAGTGAATAAGATGAAGTCTTTAGTAGATGATGTTCATGGGAAAAAGACACTCATTATAGGTGTTGGAGAGATGAGTGAAATCACAGCGAAACATCTTGTAAATGCTGGTGCAGATGTTTATATTATGAATAGAACTATGCATAAAGCAGAAGCTTTAGCAAAAGAGTGTAAGGCAAAGACTATTCCTTTTAGTGCACTCTCTAGTGCTATTAATGAGTTTGAAATTCTCTATACTGCTACCTCTTCATATGAGCCTATTATTACAGATGAAATTATAGAATCTTGCGATTTTGATAGATATTGGTTTGACCTAGCACTTCCTCGTGATATAAACTACAATAAGGGTGAGCGTATCCATCTCTTTGTTATAGATGATTTGAAAATAATTGTAGATGAAAATTTATCAGCTAGACAGGAGGCAGCTCGTGCGGCTCATGGTATTATAGGGCGTGGAATTGTAGAGTTTTTTGAGTGGCTCAATACACAAGATATAGAGCCTCTAATAAAAGAGATTTACATTCGTGCAGAAGAAGCAGCACAAAAAGAGAGTAGTCGAGCTATGAAAGCAGGTTACATTCCAAAAGAGTATGAATATGAGGCAAAAAAAATGTGTGAACAAGCGTTAAAGCATTTTTTACATGATATTACTCTAAAGATTCGTTCAGGAGAAGAAGATACCCACTCAGAGCTTATTAGTAAGGCTATCGCTTCCCTCTCTAAAGATAAAAATAAAGGATTATAATGAGAAGAACAAAAGCATTTATACCAACATCAAAAGAAGTACCTTCTGACGCAAAGTTACTATCTCATATATTACTCTCTCGTGCAGGATTTATATCACAGAGTGCGGCAGGACTTTACAACTATATGCCTTTAGCAAAAAGGGTTATTAAAAAGATAGAAAATATTGTCAATGAAGAGATGATGAGAGTTGGAGCACAAGAGGTAGAACTCTCTTTTGTAACACCTGCTGATCTATGGGCAGAATCTGGACGTATTGAAAAATTTGGTAAAGAACTTCTTCGTTTTAAAGATAGAAAAGATACTGAGTTTGTTCTCGCTCCGACAAATGAAGAGATGATGGTTAATTTTGTTCGTAACCGTATCACCTCTTACAAAAATTTGCCAGTAAATCTGTATCAGATAAAAACAAAATTTCGTGATGAAGCAAGACCACGTTTTGGACTTATGCGTGGACGTGAGTTTATCATGAAAGATGGCTACTCTTTTCATACTTCAAATGAAGACTTAGATAGAGAGTTTGACGCAATGGAAGCAGCTTATAAAAAAATTCTTACTCGTTTAGAACTCAACTACCGTGTAGTGGAAGCCGATAGTGGTGCTATTGGTGGAAGTGAGAGTAAAGAGTTTATGGTTATTGCTGATAGTGGAGAAGATACTATTTCGGTATGCTCAAAGTGTGAATATGGTGCAAATATTGAAGCAGCTATTAGAGGCACAAACAAAGAGATACCAGAAGCTCCAGAAGCTGATTTTAACAAGTTTCAAACGCCGAATATAAAAAGTATAGATGAATTAGCACTATTTTTTAGAGTAGATCCTTACTATACTGTAAAAACTGTAGCGAAAAAGGTTATTTATGAAGATAGTGAAGAGATAGTTCTTTTCTTTCTTCGTGGTAGTGATACACTTCAAGAGGTAAAAGCTATAAATGCGACAGAGGCTCTTGATATTGTAGATGTGAGTGAAGAGGAACTTATCGCCTTAGGACTAACTCCTGGTTTTATGGGACCACTTGATCAAGATAAAGCAAAACATGTAATGGATATTTCACTAAAAAATGCTTTGCATATGATTTGTGGAGCAAATGAGAAAGATTATCACTTTATTGGTGTTGACTTGAGTGTTATTAGTGAAGTGGCATATTTTGCTGATATTGCTGAAGTAAAAGAGGGGGATACCTGTCCACACTGTGATGGTAAATTAAGCTTTACTAAAGGTATAGAGGTAGGGCATATCTTTAAACTTGGAACTACATACTCTAAGTCTCTAAAAGCTGAGTATCTTGATGAAAATGGAAAGGCACAGCCTTTTATCATGGGAACATATGGTATGGGCATATCTCGCTTAGTAGCTTCTCTTATAGAACAACACCATGATGAAAATGGGTGCAAGTGGACAAAGGCAACAGCTCCATATATGGTGAATATTATGGTGAGTAACATTAAAGATGAAGAGCAGATGGCTCTGGGTGAGAAATTATATAGAGAGCTTCAAGAGGCAAATATAGAAGTGATGCTAGATGATAGAAAAGAACGCTTTGGTTTTAAGATGAAAGATGCAGAGCTTATTGGGTTCCCTTATACCATTATCATTGGTAAAGAACTTGCAAACGGTAATGTACAGGTGTATGAGCGTGCGACTACAGAGAAAACAGTTGTGAGTGTAAAGAGTATATTAGATGAAATTATGGCATTAGTTCAGTGATGATCTACTTTTTAATCTATCTCTTTTTAGAGGTTATTATAAGTGTTAAAATCTCTTCATCAATAGGTGGTTTGATTACGTTTTTTGAGATAGTAGTTAGTGCATTTGTTGGAATTTTGATACTTATAAACTTTCGTAAAACTTTTTTTGAAAATATATCAGTAGTATCTTATAACTGCATAGACCTTGAAGAGTTGCAGCGTTTAAATCTTTTTACACTATTTGGTGCTATTTTTTTAATAGTTCCAGGCTTTTTAACAGATATTTTAGGTATATTAATGCAGTTTAGTACTCTTATGAGTATGTTGGTTAACCGTTATAATGTAAAATCAGGAAATTGTAATAGGAATTACAATAATATAAATAATTTAAAAAAGGATTCAGATGTCATTGATGTGGAAATTATTAGCGACAACACTACTATTGAGTAGTCTTGTAAATGCGGATACAACTAGAGAGAAGATAGAAGATTATTTAGAACATGAGTTTGGAAATAATCCAGCAATAACGGATGTAGAGGTCAAAGTTATTAGTGAAAAACCTATAAAACAACTTAAGGGTTGGGGTGGCTATGTAGCAGATGTTCATGCAGTCTTAAAAGCAAAACCAAAAGAGACACTAAAGCAAAAAATAATCTTGTTCTCAAATGGAGCAATTATCACTCAAAATCTTATTGATATGGAAAATGGTGAGAGCTTGATAGAAACGGTGAAGCCAGATTTTCAAAAAAAATATTATAGAAAAGAGAATTTGGTATATGGTCATGCAGGTGCAAAACATCGTGTAGCTATATTCTCAGATCCAATGTGCCCGTTTTGTAAAGATTTTGCACCAAGTGCACTAACTTATATGAAAAAATATCCTGATACTTTTGCTGTATATTACTACCATTACCCAATTTTAAGAATTCACCCAGCATCAGCTACTATCATTCGTGCTGCTGTTGTCGCTGAGCGTAAAGGTGTAAAAGATGTTAGTATCAATATGTATAAAATGAAAACGGATTCTTTTGAAAAAAATGTGACGAAGATTTTGAATGAATTTAATAGAGTAACAGGTGCAAACGTTAAAGAAAAAGAGATAATAAGTGCCTCTGTAAAAAAACAAATTGCAGATGATGATGAAGTTGCTAAGAGTGTCTTTGTTGGTGGAACGCCAACTATATATATAGATGAGAAAATAGATAGAACACAAAAACTGTTTAAGACTTATAAATAAAATGCAAATAACTATTGCAACGCGTGTCTCTGATCTTGCCCTTTGGCAAGCTAATCATATAAAAGAGAGAATAGAAAATAGTTACTCTGATGTAGAAGTTGTTCTCAATAAAATAGTAAGCAGTGGTGATAAGATTCTTGATAAACCACTTGCACTTATTGGTGGAAAAGGGCACTTTACCAAAGAGCTAGAAGATGAGATGCTAATGGGGAATGCAGATATGGCAGTGCATAGTCTCAAGGATGTACCAACTTATATACCTGAAGGACTAGAGCTTATAGCTGTAACACAGAGAGAAGATCAGAGTGATATATTTCTTTCTCATAAATATGCCTCTTTTGATGAGCTTCCAGAAGGTGCAGTAGTAGGAACGACTAGTCTTCGTCGACGTATGCAACTACTACAAAAACGTCCTGACCTGAAAGTAAAAGATCTCCGTGGCAATGTAAACACGAGATTAAGAAAACTTGCTGAAGGAGAGTATGATGCTATAATTTTAGCTTATATTGGACTTCATAGGCTCAATCTTTTAAAAGATATACCTTTTACAAAAAAACTCTCTTTAGATATGATGATACCACCTATGGGACAAGCATCTCTTGGTATAGAGATAGTACAAGGGAATGCTAAAATTCATGAAATTGCAGAGTCTCTTAAAGATGAAGATACTTATATTTGCACACAAATAGAACGTGATTTTATTTCTAAAATAGGTGCAGGATGTTCAGCTCCAGTTGCTTGTAATGCTGTTATAAAGAGTGATGAAGTGATATTTAGGGTAATGCTTGGTTCTCCTAATGGGACAAATGTGATGCATGAAAAACTTGTCGTAAAAGTCTCAGAATCAAAAGATATTGGTTTACTCCTTGCAGATAAAATGATAGGAAATGGTGCATTAGAACTTCTTAAAGATGCTGAAAAAATTGCTTTTAAAAAAGATATGCCTCAGAGGCTTTAATATATGAAAAAAACAATACAACTTCTAAAAAAACATAATGAACTTCGTGTCATAGAGACTCCATTAGATATATACCTTGAAATTCCTCACTTAGCATATGCAGAAGTAAAAAAACAAGATGGAGGAAAGGCGATCCTTTTTACGAATGTAGTTGATAAAAAAAGGGATAAGAAGTTTGATGAACCTGTACTTATGAATCTATTTGGTTCTTATAAACGATGTGAACTTCTGTTTGGTCGTACTATAGAGTCTGTAGCCGATGAGATAACTAAGCTTTTACATATGAAGCCTCCTTCTGGTTTTATGGATAAAATAAGTATGGCACAAGATCTCTTTTCTCTTAAAAATATCTTTCCCAAAAGACTGAGAGGAGAAGGCGAATGTCAAGCTATAAAATATCTTGATGAGAGAGTAGATCTTAGTCAGTTACCTATATTGACAACTTGGGAACAAGATGGTGGTCCTTTTATCACTATGGGACAAGTCTATACTCAGAGTCTTGATGGTGAGATGGTAAACCTTGGCATGTATAGACTTCAAGTATATGATAAGAGACACTTAGGAATGCATTGGCAGATACATAAAGATAGCTCTCACTTCTTTGATCAGTACCAAAAAGTTGGAAAGAAAATGCCTGTAACTGTTGCAATAGGTGGTAATCCACTCTACACTTGGTGTGCAACTGCACCTCTTCCTTATGGTGTAAATGAATTACTTATGTATGGACTCATTACAAAGCAACCAGCCCAATTAGTGAAGTCTTTAACAAATGATCTCTATATTCCAAAAGATGTAGATTATGTTATAGAGGGATGGGTAGATAGTGGTGTTATGAAGGAAGAGGGTCCTTTTGGAGATCATACTGGTTACTATACTTTAAAAGAGTCATACCCAGTAATGGAAGTGTGTGCTATTACTACAAGAAAAAATCCTACATTTTTAGCAACAGTTGTAGGAAAACCACCATTAGAAGATAAATATATGGGATGGGCAACGGGTAAGATATTTTTTCCACTCTTAAAAACTACTGTTCCAGATTTACTAGATTATCATATGCCAGAAAATGCAGGGTTTCATAATCTTATACTTGCAAAGATGCAACCACTTTATAAAGGACATGCAAAACAGTTTATGCATGCATTTTGGGGATCAGGGCAGATGAGTTTTGTAAAACATGCGATTTTTGTTGATGAGAAAGCTCCAAGTTTAGAAAATTATGAAGCTTTTGCTATTTATCTATTGAATCGCTTTACACCAAAGTCTATGTTTATCACAGAAGGGATTTTAGATGCACTTGATCACTCCTCTGATGAGTCTTTAGTTGGTGGTAAGCTTGGAATAGATGCGACTGTTGTAAATAGTGTAGAAGCACCAAATCTTTTAGGAGATGAGGAGCTTTTAAATCGTGTTCAAGAGCTTATACCAGATGCACAAGCATTACATCAGTATATGAGAAAAACTAATAACCCTGTAACGGTCATAACAGTTAATAAGACAAAAAGTGCAAAAGAGTACTTTGATGCACTTGTCTCCTTAAGTACAAATATAAGAATAGTTGTCTTTGTAGATGCTCATTCAAATGATATAGATAATGCCTATATGCTCATCTGGCGAGTAACAAACAATATTGATGCACAGAGGGATATATTTATATCTGGGTTAATGGTAGGTATAGATGGAACAAACAAATCTAAAATAGATGGTTTTACAAGAGAATGGCCTGATGATGTAGTTTGTACTGAGGATGTTCTGACACAGCTAAAAGAAAAATCTGTATGGGATTTAGAAAAAACTCTTCAAGAGAAGTATCAATTGTAGAGATTTTTCTTTTGCATTGACACCTTATTTCGCTAAAATATCAAACTTTTAAAAATCGGAGAACTCTAATATGGATAAAATGTGGTCAGGTCGCTTTAGTGTAAGTGCTTCAAATTTATTAGATCAGTTTAATGCCTCAATAATGTATGATAGAAAACTCTATAAAGAGGATATAGAAGGTTCTTTAGCACATGCTACTATGCTTGAAAAGCAGGGAATCCTTACAGCAGAAGAGCTTGCTCAAATAGAGAGAGGTTTACAAACTATTCTCAAAGAGATAGAGTCTGGAACGTTTGAGTGGAAAATAAGTGATGAAGATCTTCACATGGGGATTGAGAAGCGTTTAACTGAACTTATTGGTGATGCTGGAAAGAAACTTCATACTGCTCGTAGTCGTAATGATCAGGTAGCAGTGGATTTTCGCCGTTATGTTCTTCGTAAAAATTTAGAGATTGTAGATGCTCTTAAGGCGATGATGGATGAAATTCTAGTAGTTGCAAAGCAACATACAGAGACACTTATTCCAGGAATGACTCATCTTCAACATGCACAACCAATTAACTTTGGTTTTCATTTAGGTGCTTATCTCTCAATGTTTCAACGTGATATTACTCGTTTTGAAGACTCTTACAAACGAAATAATATCTCCCCACTTGGTTGTGCAGCACTTGCAGGAACGCCACATGATGTGGACAGAGATATGACAGCAAAACTTCTTGGATTTGATAGTGTAAGTATAAACTGTTTAGACACTGTAAGTGATAGAGATTTTGCATTAGAGATTCTTTTTAATATCTCTACCATGATGATGCATATCTCTCGTTTAAGTGAAGAGATCGTGATGTGGTCTTCTTATGAATTTGGTTTTGTGGAACTTTCAGATGAGTATTCTACTGGTAGCTCAATTATGCCACAAAAGAAAAATCCTGATGTGCCCGAATTACTTCGTGGAAAGACTGGTCGTGTTTATGGCTCACTCATGGGACTTTTAACTGTTATGAAAGGACTCCCACTCGCTTATAATAAAGATACTCAAGAGGATAAAGAGGGTGTTTTTGATGCAGTTGAGACTGCAGAGATCTCTTTAAAAATCCTAAAGGAAGCTATAAAAACGATGGATGTGAAAGGGCATAATATGGAGTCTGCTTGTGCTATAGGACATCTAAGTGCTACTGACTTAGCAGATTATCTTGTAGAAAAGTGTGATATACCTTTCCGTGAAGCACACTTCATTACTGGACGTGCAGTTGCTAAAGGTGAAGAGCTAAATATAGATCTCTCCAAGATGGAGTTTAAGTATCTCAAAGAGATTGATGAGCGTATAAAAGAAGATGTAACAGAATTTTTAGGACTCCGTCACTCTATGAATGCTAGGAGATCTGAGGGTGGAACAGCAAGTGAGAGAACAAAAGAACAACTTGCATACTTCACAACATACCTCCAAGGTAAATAATCTCTAAGATTAGAGATTATTTTTGTGGTCAGCATTACTGAACTCTTCCCATGTGAGTTTACTTCCACCTAGTATGTGAAAATGTAAGTGTTTGACTTCCTGACCACCATGCTCACCAACATTTGTGATAACACGATAGCCACTTTTTTCGATTTTGACTTCTTTAGCAATATCTTGAATAAAAGTTGTCATGTGAGACATACTCTCAGGTGCTACCTCTATAAAACTGTCAATATGTTTTTTAGGTATTGCAAGTATATGTACAGGTGCCTTAGGATTAATATCATGAAATGCTAAAAACTCATTATTTTCAGCAACTATGTTTGCGGGTATCTTTTTATTTACAATTTGACAAAATAGACACATTGTTGATTTCCTTAATTGAAGTGAAGCTTATTGTATCACAAAAGTAGGTAAATGAAGCTATCTATTAGTTAAATTTTACTATAATCTATATAAAATTTTCTATAAGACGGAGACTCTATAATTGAAAGAGTGGTACGATAAAATAAATGAAGCACAAAGCGTTGAAACTTTAGAAGAAATTCGTGTAAGTGTATTTGGTAAAAAAGGTGTTTTTGCAACTGAATTTGCAAAGATGAAAGATCTTTGCGGTGCTGAAAAAGGTAAGCTGGCAAAAGAGCTTAATGCTCATAAATCATCACTTATGAATGAGTTTACAGCCAAGAAAATTACTCTGCAAACAGAGGCTTTACGTATCGCTATGCAAGCTGAAGCCATAGACGTTTCTTTGTTCTCAGCATCTTCACAAGTGGGTGCACTACATCCAGTGATGGAGACAATGGATAAGATAGTAGAGTACTTCTCTTCCATGAACTTTGCGGTGAAAACTGGTCAAATTGTAGAAGATGATTTCAATAACTTTGAAGCACTCAATCTTCCTAAGTACCATCCAGCACGAGATATGCAAGATACATTTTATTTTAAAGATGAAATGATGCTTCGCACACATACATCTCCAGTGCAGATTAGAACGATGATGGCTACAAAACCACCTATCCGAATGATAGCTCCTGGTGCAGTTTTTCGCCGCGATTATGACTTAACACATACACCCATGTTTCATCAAGTAGAAGGGCTTTTAGTAGATAAAGAGGGAGCAGTCTCTTTTGCGAATTTAAAGTTTATTTTAGAGGACTTCTTAAAATATATGTTTGGTGAGGTACAGGTACGTTTTCGCCCATCATTCTTTCCATTTACTGAGCCATCAGCAGAAGTAGATATTAGCTGTGTATTTTGTGAGGGTGAAGGTTGTCGTGTATGTTCTCATACAGGTTGGCTAGAGGTTCTTGGCTGTGGTATTGTTGACCCTAATGTTTTTGCAGCTGTGAACTACAAAGATGTAAGTGGTTATGCTTTTGGACTTGGAGTAGAGCGTTTTGCTATGCTTATCCATCACATAGGAGATCTTCGTTCACTTTTTGAAGGTGACCTTAAACTACTGGAGCAATTTCAATGATAATAACAAGATCCTGGTTAGAAGAGTGGATAAACCTTAGTGATATATCTACAGCAGAGATTGTAAAAACATTTAATAGTATTGGCTTAGAAGTTGACCGTCTAGTCGAGTATAGAGTACCTAGTAAGATTATTTTTGGTAAGATTCTTGAGTGTGAAAAACATCCAAATGCAGATAAGCTTAATGTATGTCAAGTAGATATTGGATCTTCCATCCGCCAGATAGTATGTGGGGCATCGAATGTTCGTGTTGGACTTACTGTTGCTGTTGCAACTTTAGGTGCACAGATGCCTAATGGTCTTCTTATTAAGCCTGTAAAACTTCGTGGTGTTGATTCTGATGGAATGATTTGTGCTGCAAGTGAACTTGGTCTTGTAGATATAGGCAAAGGTATTTTAGAAATAGATGCAAGTATGGGAGAGTGTAAACTTGGTGATGCAGTGAGCAATAACCCCTTTTTTAATGATGACCTCATTGAGATAGAACTTACTGCAAATCGTGGTGATTGCCTCAGTATTCGTGGTGTTGCACGTGATTTATCTGCCGCTTTTGATAGACCATTAAAAGAGTATATTGTAACAGATAATGATGATAAACGTGGGATTGGACGTATTTTATCTCTCTCTTATGAAAAGTCCCTTTATGTAAATCTTAATTATAAAGCACTTGATCTTAAAGCACTAAAAGTGCCTACATTAGTAAAATTAAGATTAGCTCAGATAGGGGAAAATTGTGAACGTGCAGTAGAAGCTATGCTTCTTTATGTGACACAAAGTACAGGTGTTATTCTTCGTGCATATAGGCATGATTTTTTTGTAAATGATGATGAAAAAATAGCAAAAGTTACTCTTGAAGAAGATGAAAATGCTTGTGCATGTATAAAAGGATCAAGGAGTGCATCGATAGTTGGAATTATGCAAAATGATAACTCTAAAATGCAAAACAGTGAAGGAGTTATGCTCTTAGAAGCATCTTATATCCCACCTGATATTATTAGCAAAAAGATACTAGAGTCAAAAATAGAAACTGGCCCAATGTTTTATAAAACTTCACGTGGAAGTGAGCCTGCTCTTGAAGCTGGACTTGCATACTGTATTGATCTTCTTGAAGCAAACTCATCCTCGACTACATACAGTGGTAGAGTAGAACTCTTAAACTCCTATACTGAGAAGATTGTAATTATTACGAAGCAAGAGATTGATGAAATAATTGGTGCAAAGATTGATAAGGCGATAGTTGTCAAAATTTTGAAAAATCTTGGCTTTAATATATCGAAATCCTCTTTAAACAAGTTTGTTATTTCTGTGCCACAGTTTCGTCATGATATTGTTAATAAGCAAGATATAGTTGAAGAGATTGTTCGTATGGTGGGGATTAACAATATCCCTTCTAAACCTTTTGTTTTGACTGAAGCTAATCGTTTAGAAGATAACTATTTTGAGTATAAAAAACGTTCTTCTCTTAGAAAACGTGCGGCTCAAAGTGGCTTTTATGAAACTGTTCATTTTGTATTTGATGAGAAGAAAGTACTTAACTCTTATGGCTTTGTAACCATAAAAGAAGAGTTAGAGTTACTTAATCCAATTGTGCAGACTCTTGATACCTTAAGACCTACACTATTAACAGGATTGCTTAAATCTGTATCTAATAATGTAAAGAATGGCTACTCTTCTGTACGAATTTTTGAAATAGGTTCTGTATTTACACCCTCTCGTGAGGAGTCATACAGTATGGCGTTTGTGTTTAGTGGTGAGAAGGAGAATGAAAGTATTGTAAATGCTGGAAAACCGATGAGTGTTGATTTTGCTTATTTTGTACAGAAGATCTCTGATGTTATAGGTTCAGTAGAGCTTCGTGAGAAGAGAACAACTCACACTCTCTCTCACAACTTTCAGTCAGCTGTTGTAGTGCAAAATGGTGAAAATATTGGAGAGCTTTTTCGTGTCCATCCAAATGTAGAAAAAGAGTATGATTTACCTATTACTTTTATGTGTGAATTGGATTTTTCCAAGATCAGTTGTGGACTCAAAATTGCAAAAAAAACTTCTAAGTATCAAGCATCATTTAAAGACTTAAGCCTTGTAATGCCACAAGATATGAGTTATGAGAAAGTAAAAGAAGTCATTGTGAGTGCAAATATAAACAATCTTGTTCGTTTTTATCCAGTAGATAAGTATATAGATGAAACTCTCAATGATAATATGAGTTTAACTATCCGTTTTGTTCTTCAATCGATAGATAAAACTTTAGAAGAGAAAGATATTATATCTGCCATGGATAGCATACTTGCATCTCTCTCTTCAGAGTTAGGCATAGGTCTTAGATAATGAGTCGTGTGCTTGTCTCTCCTGCATCCTCTTTTTCATTAAGTATAAACTCTATAGCACCAGATAAGTCTATTTCCCATAGATGTGTAATGTTTGCGATGCTTGCTGATGGAGTAAGTACTATTGAGAATTTTTTACGTGCTGAAGATACGATGAACTCTCTTGAGATAATAAAAAATCTCGGTGCAAAGGTTAATGATGATGGAGAGATAATTCAAATCACAAGTAATGGAATACAAGAGAGTTCTGAAGTACTTTATTGTGGCAATTCAGGAACAGGAATACGCCTTTTTTGTGGGCTTTTAAGCTCTGCAAATGGTCACTTTATTCTAACAGGAGATAAGTATCTTCGTTCTCGACCTATGAAAAGAGTGACAGCACCTCTTCTTAGTATCGGTGCAAAACTTGATGGAAGAGAAGAGGGTGATTTAGCACCGCTTTCAATTCGTGGAGCATCCCTTAGATCCTTTAATTATGAGAGTAAAATAGCTTCTGCACAAGTAAAGTCCTGTATGATTTTAGCAGCTCTTCATGCCGATGGTATTTGTACTTATAGTGAACCAGAACTCTCACGTGATCATACAGAGAGAATGCTTCAAGGTATGGGTGCAGATATTAAGGTAGAGGCTCTTACAACGACCATAACTCCTATAAAAAAACTGTTAAAACCTCTTACTATCCGTGTTCCATCTGATCCTTCATCTGCATTTTTCTTTGCTGTAGCCGCTGCTATTACAAAGGGATCAAGTATAGTTCTTGAGGGAGTGACTTTTAACCCTACCCGAATAGAAGCCTTTAAAGCACTAGAGAGAATGGGTGCAGATATAAAGTACACACTTACAGATAATAAATATGAGCCAATAGGTGATATATCAGTAAGATATGCTCCACTCAAAGGGATAGTTATAGAGGACAATATCTCATGGCTTATAGATGAACTTCCCGCACTAAGCATAGCTATGGCTTGTGCTGAGGGTGAGTCTCTTGTAAAAAATGCTGAAGAACTTCGTGTAAAAGAGTCTGATAGAATCTCTACAGTAGTAGAGGGTCTAAGAGCTGCAAATATAGAGATACATGAGTACAAAGATGGTTTTAGAGTTATAGGTGGAAGACTCAAATCTACTAAGATCGATAGTTATGGGGATCATAGAATTGCTATGAGTTTTATTATTGCTGGGCTTAAATGTGGTATGGAAGTAAGAGATTTAGAGTGTATCAATACCTCTTTTCCAAACTTTTTTGAACTTTTAAGAAAAATTACAAAAATAGATGTAATTTCTTAAATTAATCTCACCAAAAGGTGTAGCTTTAGTAAAAGGAATGTAAAAAGAACTCATTTCTTTTTAAAGGAGATAGATATGAAAATAGAACTTGCTGAAAATTATGGTTTTTGTTTTGGTGTAAAACGTGCAATAAAGATAGCTGAAGAGAATAAAAATGCAGCTACTTATGGTCCCTTAATTCACAACTCTAAAGAGATAGCACGACTAGATGAAGATTTTGAAGTTGGACTGGTTGAAGATTTTACTACTTTCAAATCAGGTGAAAAAGCTATTGTACGTACTCATGGTATAGTCAAAGAGGAACTAGCAACTCTAAAAGAGAATGGCGTTGAGGTTGTAGATGCTACTTGCCCTTATGTAACAAAACCCCAAAAAATATGTCAAGAGATGAGTGAAGCTGGATATGATGTGCTTATATTTGGAGATGAAAAACATCCAGAGATCAAAGGTGTAAAATCTTATGCTACAAATGGAGCGACAGTTGTGACCTCTGTAAAAGATCTTTATGAAATTAAACTCAAAGAAAAGATAGCATTAGTTGCCCAAACTACTCGTAAAGTAGAAGAGTATATAACTATTGTAGATTATCTTATTCCAAGATATAAGGAAGTCCGTGTTTTTAATACTATATGTAATGCGACCTTTGAAAATCAAGAAGCAGTTCAAAAAGTGGCAAAGAGAGCTGATATAATGATAATAATAGGTGGAAAGAACTCCTCTAATACTAAAGAGCTTTATAGTATAGCTAAAAAAAATTGCTTTGAGAGTTACCATATTGAAGATGAAACAGAATTGGATAGTTCTTGGTTTGAGTCAAAATCTTTTTGTGGTATTAGTGCAGGTGCTTCTACTCCTGACTGGATTATTCAAAATGTTTTAAATGCCATACAAAAGTGTGTTTAATAACTTTTAGTTTAGAACGCTTTGCTTTTTCTTTCGTTAAACATTTACAATTAATAACAAACTAATTAATATTTTGTTATAATGATGGCAATTTTTACGTAATAGAGGATAGATAATGGCGTTGGATAACGAATTATTAGATGAAGAAAACTTTGCAGAAATGTTTGCAGAGAGCGAAAACAGACAAAAGAACACTCGCATTATAGAGGGTGAAATAGTTGAAATCCAAATGGAAGACAATAGAGTACTAGTTAGTATAAGTGATAAATTAGAGGGTATTTTAAACCTTGATGAAATCCGTGATGAAAATGGTAATCTAAAGTTCACTATAGGCGATAAGATTAAAGTAATGCAAATGGGTTACTTTAATGAACGTCCAAAAATTTCTTATAAAAAAGCCTTAGAGCATGAGAAAAGTATTGCATTTATTGATGCACATAAAGAAGATTTTGAAAATATCATCGTTGAAGGTGTTATAACTAAGAAAAATCGTGGTGGTTATGAGGTTGACTCTGATGGCGTTTCATTCTTTATGCCACGCTCTTTATCTGCATTTAAAGAGGGTGATAATGTAGTTGGTCGCAAAATCAAAGCTCTAATTATTAAAATCAATGAGGCAGAGAACTCGATAGTTATTTCTCGTAGAAAACTATTTAATGAAGAGCGTAAAAAGAAAAGAGAGATTATTGATCAACTCATGGCAGAAGATGTTGTTGTTACTGGTATCGTTAGTAAGATCACTACATATGGTGTATTTGTTGATGTTGGTGGTGTTAATGGTTTAGTTCACTATAATGAAATCTCTCACAAAGGTCCAGTAAATCCATTAAAATATTATAATTTGGGTGATGAAGTAAATGTAAAAGCAGTCTCCTATGATAAAGATAAACACCATTTGGCCCTTTCTATTAAAGCTGTTCTTCCTAATCCATGGGCTGAGGTTGAGTCTGATCTAGATGAAGGTGATACTATCACTGTTACTGTTTCAAGAATTGAAAATTATGGTGTATTTATTGACTTAGGAAATGGTATTGAAGGTTTCTTGCATGTCTCTGAGATATCTTGGGATAGAAATGTTAAAAAAGCTGAGCACTATTTAACTGTTGGTGAAGAGATTGATGTTGAAGTTATTGAAATTAATTCTAGTACACATAAGCTTCGTGTTTCACTTAAGCGACTTTTACCAAAACCATTTGAGGCATTCTTAGATAATTACTATGAAGGTGATATTGTAACTGGTGTTATCACTTCGCTTACTGACTTTGGTGCATTTGTTCGTGTTGCTGGTGTGGAAGGTCTTCTCCATAATCAAGATATTTCTTGGGAGAAGAATACAAAAGCAAAGGAATTTTTTAAGTCTGGTGAAGAAGTAGAAGTAAAAATTGTAAAGATTCATGCTCTAGATCAAAAGATATCTTTTAATAGAAAAACTCTTTTAGAGTCTCCTATTGATAAGTTCGCTACAAATCATAAGGTGAACTCTGTTGTTACTGCTACTGTTCGAGATATTAAAGAGTTCGGTGTATTTGTCTCTTTAGAAAATGGTATTGACGCACTTATTCGTGAAGAAGATTTAACACCACTTGTAAAAGAGGAGTTAGAGATTGGACAGACAATAGAAGCTGCAATAGCAAATATCGATACTAATCGTGATCGTGTTCGTCTCTCTGTTAAAAAATTAGAATACGTTAAAAATCAAGCTATACTAGAAGAGATTAATGACAATGAATCGCACTCTTTAGGTGATTTAATCAAAGATAAATTTAAGTAAATAATAGTTGTAGATGCAGAAGATTTTAAAATGGCTTACTCCTCTCATTGCGATAGGGGTAGCTATTTTTATTATCCTGTTTCTCATCTCCATTAATACAAATGAAGCATATGTTAAGAGTGAACCTTTAACACTTAAACAGAAGAAAACTCATGAAAAATCCGAAAAACTCTGGGTAAATTATTTTAGTAAGTTAGAACAAAAAGGATACTTCTATCCAGTAAATGAAGTATATGTACAAGTAGATTTAAAAGAAAAAATAACTAAGACTATAACATACAAGTTAAGTGCTAAACTTTTGGATCCCTATCAACTCTTTTGTTTGGAAGAGGAGCTAAAACATCATAAACTTAAATATTTTCTAAAAAAAGATAAAATGGATATAGATTTATTTATTTATTCACAAAATGTCAATAAATTAAAAGATTTAGTCAAAGAATTAAAAAATTATAGAGTAGTGGCAACGATAAAGCCCTATAAAGAGGAATACCAAAATGAATAAATATACAGTAGTAGTTTGTGATCATATTCACGAAGCTGGACTTAAAATGCTCGAAGATGATGAAAATATTAATTTTATCATGGCAGCTGATGAGCCTAAAGATAAGTTAAAAACGGAGATTTTGCCAAATGCTAATGTAGCGATCACAAGAAGTTCTACTGATGTGGATGATCTCTTCTTAGCAAACGCGACTAATCTAAAAGCAGTTGTTCGTGCTGGTGTTGGTGTTGATAATGTTGATATTGCTGGGTGTTCAAAACAGGGTATCATTGTTATGAATGTACCTACAGCAAATACTATCGCAGCAGTTGAGCTTACTATGGCTCATATGCTCTCATGCATGAGAATGTTCCCATACTCTCATGATCATCTGAAAAATCAAAAAATCTGGAAACGTGAAAAATGGTATGGGTATGAGCTTAAGGGCAAAAGACTTGGTATTATTGGTTTTGGTAATATTGGTTCTCGTGTTGCAAAACGTGCACAGGCTTTTGAGATGGAGATTGTGGCTTATGATCCATATATCAACCCTACAAAAGTTACAGATCTTGATATGACATACACAAAAGATTTTCAAGATATTTTAGAGTGTGACATTATTACTATTCATACACCTAAGAACAAAGAAACTATTGGCATTATTGGAAAAGAAGAGATTGCTAAGATGAGAGATGGTGTTGTGTTAGTAAATTGTGCTCGTGGTGATCTGTATAATGAAGATGCACTCTATGATGGGCTTAAGTCTGGTAAAATTCGCTTTGCAGGTATTGATGTTTTTGGCAAAGAACCAGCTACTAATAATAGACTTCTTGATTTAGACAACATTGTGGTTTCTCCTCATCTTGGGGCAAATACTTATGAGTCTCAGTATAATATCGGTACACAAGCAGCTAATAATGCTATAGAAGCTGCTAAAGGTATAGCTTATCCTCATGCTATGAACTTACCTATAGATGAATCTACTATTCCTAAGTTTGTGAAGCCATTTTTAGAGATGGGACAAAAGATAGGTTTTCTAGAGTCTCAAATGAGTAAATCCCAAATTATCTCTATCAAAGTAATTGGACATGGTGATATAGCAGAGTATGTAGATTCTCTTTCTACTTTCGTTGCTGTTGGTGCAATGAGTCAAAATTCTGGGGATACTATAAATTATGTTAATGCAGAGTTTGTAGCAAAAGAGAAAGGGATTACTATTGAGACTGAAGAGAGTATAGACTCTTCAGTGTACAAAAACCTTATCACTATTAAACTGACAACTAGTGAACGTACTACAACAATTTGTGCTACTATTTTTGATGATAATATACAGCGTTTAGTAAATATAGATGGTTTTGATATTGATGTAGCTCTTCGTGGTGACATGATAATGTTTAAAAATTCTGATGTTCCTGGCGTTATTGGTAGTATTGGTTCTGTTCTTGCTAATAATAATGTAAATATTGCAGATTTCTCACTTGCTAGAAATGATAAGAATGAAGCATTAGCTGTTATTTTAGTTGATAATGCAGTAAGTGAAAAATCACTGAGTGAATTAGCTTCACTTGATGCTTGTCTCTCTGTAAACTATATTAAAGTATAAACCTCTCTTTTTTATTCATACTCTCATAATAATAAATTAACTATAAAATGATACACCTCAAGAGAGGTGTAATGAAGTGGGAACTTTGTTGTATATTAATTAAACTTTGCTCTGTACCTTTTTGCCATTATGATTTTGTCCATACTTTTTCTTATCATTATGACTTTGTGTATGCTCTGAGTTGTCATTATTATTTTGTGTATGCTCTACGTTATCATTATGACTTTGTGTATGCTCTGAGTTGTCATTATTATTTTGTGTATGCTCTAAGTTATCATTATGACTTTGTGTATGCTACACCTCATGAGAGGTGTAATAAGTGGGAACTTTGTTGTATATTAATTAAACTTTGCGCTGTACCTTTTTGCCATTATGATTTTGTCCATACTTTTTCTTATCATTATGATCTTGTGTATGCTCTGAGTTGTCATTATTATTTTGTGTATGCTCTACGTTATCATTATGACTTTGTGTATGCTCTGAGTTGTCATTATTATTTTGTGTATGCTCTACGTTATCATTATGACTTTGTGTATGCTCTACGTTATCATTATGACTTTGTGTATGCTCTGAGTTGTCATTATTATTTTGTCCATACTTTTTCTTATCATTATGATCTTGTGTATGCTCTACGTTATCATTATGACTTTGTGTATGCTCTGAGTTGCTATTATTATTTTGTCCATACTTTTTCTTATCATTATGATCTTGTGTATGCTCTACGTTATCATTATGACTTTGTGTATGCTCTGAGTTGCCATTATTATTTTGCATATATTTTTTGGCATTAGCATTATTCTTAGGGTAAGCTTCCTCTTTATTAGTTAAAAGTTCATTCTCTTCATCATAGCATCCATCTGCTACACCTAAGTTTTTGAGTGTTTGATCAAATGTCCAGTAATTATGGTAGCTTCCATCTCTTAGAACTTTAAATGCAGTTTCAATATCTGTAGCATTTGACTCTTTTGCGAGTGAAATATATTTATCTAAATCATTAATATCTGTTACTTCAACCATACACCCAACTTTAAGTGCTTCCTCTTGAGAATTTTGACCAATAGCATAAAATTTGTCATAGAGATCTTGGATGACTTGATTCTCATATACTCCTCTTGATATATTGACATCTTGAGGTTCAGAGCTATTTAAATCATATCTCTTTACAAGAGATTTGATAATAGAAATCTGGTCGTTCTCTGTATTTGTAGCGATATTATTAAGCTGTTTTATCTCAAGATCACTATAATTTTTATAGTAATTATAAAGATTTAGATAGAGATCTGAAGCTAGTCTCTCTTCATCCTTCATATATGTTAGAGAATCTTTCATCTCCTGTACAAGATCTGTGGTTATGTTATAATCATCTAAGTTAAATTTCATACTCATAATAGAGTTGTGGTTATTAGTAGAATTGGAATCATCTACATTTTGAGTTAAATTATCTATATTACATCCGACAAGCAACACTCCTGTTACTACTGTTGATAAAATTATTTTTGTGTTTCTCATTTGGAAACTCCTTTTATTTTTGATTTGTGCAATTATACCATAAAATAATTAGCAGATTGTTAGCAATATGAGTTTGAATAGATAGTAAATAAATTGAAGTATATGTCACTTTAATAGTATATCTTTGGTAATTAATGAAATCTTAATTGGTAAATAGATAAAATGAACTTTTATTATATTTTTTAGAAAAGAATCTCTAAGTTAGTTTATGTTCTTAAATAAAAGAGGGAAAACAGATTATGCGAATGTGTATAGTAATTATTAGTCTTATCTTATTTACCGCCTGTAATAATAAAGATAAAAAAACAGATAAACCAATAATTTTAGACACTACTCCACCTCAAATTACCATTATAGGGGAGAGTAATTTGTTGGTAGAATATGGTAGTTCTTACCGGGATGCAGGAGCTACAGTTGATGGGAATGCGCATGTTACTAGCATGGATAAGGTCGATACTAAGACTTTAGGGGACTATAATATTACATATATAGCTACGGATAGTGCAGGCAATAGTGCCACAGCTATACGAACGGTCTCAGTCATAGATACTACTCCACCTTATATTAAGATTTTAGGGAAACGTATTTTAGATGTAGAACATAATAGCACTTACATCGATGAAGGAGCTACAGCAATAGACAAAGTTGATGGGGATGTGGATGTTACTAGTATAGGTAATGTCGATACTAAGACTTTAGGGGACTACAATATTACATATAGAGCTACGGATAGTGCAGGAAATAGTGCCACAGCTATACGAAAAGTTTCAGTTATAGACGCTAAAAAACCTCTTATCACCATCAATGGAGGAAGTAGTATATCTGTAGAATATAACACTACCTATATCGATGCAGGTGCTACAGCAGTAGATGCAATAGATAAAAATGTAACAATAATTACCTTAGACTTAGATAGGGTCAATACTAATAAATTAGGGGATTATAATATTACATATGTAGCTGAAGATAGTGCAGGCAATATTGCCATAGCTAGACGAACAGTCTCAGTTATAGATAGTACTACACCTCAAATTACCATTATAGGGGATAATCCTCAACAGGTAGAATATAATAGCACTTACGATGATGAGGGAGCTATAGCCACAGATACAATTGATGGGGATTTGAATGTAACTACTACAGGTAATGTCGATACTACTACCATAGGGGATTATAATATTACATACACAGCCACGGATAGTGCAGGTAATAGTGCTACAGCTATACGAAGAGTCCTTGTTAGAGATGGTACTGCACCTCATATTACTATTGTAGGGAAACGTACTTTATCTGTAAAATATAATAGCACTTACATCGATGCAGGAGCTACAGCAATAGATGCAGTTGATGGGAATGTGAGCGTTACTACTACAGGTAGTGTCGATACTACTACCACAGGTGATTATAATATCACATACACAGCCACGGACAAGGCAGGCAATAGTGCTACAGCTACACGAACAGTCACAATTTGTATTACCACAATTAGAGGTACCATTACATATGACCTTGTCCCAAATAAAAGTTCTGCTCAAGGACTTGATTATAATAAAACTACTCATGAAAAAGCAAAATTTGTCGTAGTGGAGGCAGTAGAAGAGAATGGTACCATTATCAAGAGTACAACAACAGATGAAAATGGTACTTATGTATTAGCTGATCTTCCATTATCTACACCGATTAAAATCCGTGTATTGGCTAAGATGCTTAAAACTGGTGAACCAGGATGGGATGTAGAAGTAGTTGATAACACAAATGATAAAGCATTATATGCTATGGAAGGTACACTTGCTTCAATAGATTCAACAAATAATATTCGTAATCTAAATGCACCATCTGGTTGGACAGGAGATGATTATACGCAACCAAGAGTGGCTGCACCATTTGCTATACTAGATACAATCAAAAGTGCTATGAAAAAAGTGCAAAGTGCAGATGCTCAGATAGTGTTCCCTCCTTTGGTGGTAAATTGGTCACCCTCTAATGTTGCAGCATCAGGTAGCACTGATGCAGGTCAGATAGGAACATCTTACTACTCCTCTGGCAATCTCTATATTTTAGGAGATGCAGGGAGTGATACAGATGAGTATGACAATCATGTTATCGCTCATGAGTGGGGACACTATTATGAAGATAAGTTTTCTCGTTCTGATAGTATTGGTGGTGACCACTCTGGTAATGATCTATTAGATATTCGTGTAGCCTTTGGTGAGGGGTGGGGAAATGCTTTTTCAGCTATAGCACTAGATGATCCTATCTACTTTGATACCTCTGGTTCAGAGCAAGGTTTTGGATTTGAAATTGATATGGAATCTGGCACTACTTCTAATCCTGGTTGGTATAATGAAACATCCGTTCAAAATATAATTTATGATCTTTATGATAGTAATGATGATGGTGCGGATACCTTAAGTTTAGGTTTTACTCCTATTCATCAGATGATGATTAACGCAGAGAAAAAGAGCTATGCCTTTACAAGTATTTTTACCTTTATTAAGGGGATGAAGGATGCAAATAGTGAGAATGCAGATAAAATAGATGCTATTGTCTCTAGTGAAAATATTGCAAAGATTAGCGATATATGGGGAAATGGAAGAACTAACAGAGCCAGTGAGTTTCCTTATAAAGATCTGAGTATAGGTACTACTATATCCAATGTAAAGTTTAATTATAGTAATAGTAATGACAAATATAATAAGTTAGGTAATCGTCTTTATTATAAAGTGGTTGCTCCTAATGGACTTGCTTCTACAATCAAGATCCATCAGACTAATGGAAACGGTAGTAATCCTAATTTTATTCTATACCCTGAACTTCCTGATGATCCTCATTCTCTTGTAAGAGGAACGAGTGAAAACCTTGGTGACGAAACACAAATATGGACCTTGCCATCTGCAACACACCCCGTACTACTTGAAGTATGGGATGCTAATAATATATCAGATGCAGAATTTGATATAAGTATAAGTATAAGTATAAACCCTTTTACATTATGGTAGTATTTGGTTGGTTAATGTATTATACAAAGGATTAATAATGAAATATACACAGATACTATTGCTTATCTCTCTTCTTGGTGGAACAGCAATGGCAGTAAACTTTTATGGAAAAAAAGAGCTTGTAAAAGGGACAACTGTTGGTCGATATGCAAAACCTGGTGCCCCTGTAGATATTACTTACACGACTGAACATGCGAATACTGGAGATATAAGTGATGTACATATTGTACTTACAAGTAGTCTGTCTTCAGGTATTATGCATGTACAAGTAAATATTGACAAAAGACTCAATGAGATAACAGCAGTTTCAAAAGAACTATTGATACCATTAAAGTCTTCAAACGAAAAATACCCTATAGACTTGAAAGTCTCGGCAGATAATGATGGATTATACTATATTAAACTGCTAGTAAGTATAAAAGATATAGGCTTTAGAGCTTTTGCAGTGCCAATATATGTAGGTAATCGTAAAGTAAAGGTCAATAAAAACTCTATGCAAAAAACAAAAAATGGCGAAAATATTACTGTTTTTCCTGCAGAAGAAACTATTATAAATAATTCCTCTTCTAACTAGTAGTTTTTATTATATAGTATCTCTCATATAGAAGTTTATGCTACTTTAGGCTACAATAGTGTAATTTAATGAAAGGCAAAATGATAGAGATGCAAAAGCTTGTAGATTCACTTCGTAGTAAGGGAAAAATATATAAAAAAATAGTGGAGATAGCACCCAAAGAGTTAGGTATTCGAAACAGAATAAAAATCTATAAGGCAACGGATACAAATGGTTACTTTTGGGCAATTTTTGCTATTTCTCAAAAGAGCCGTGTTCTTATGAAAGATCTGCATAAGATGCAGGAGATATACATAAAACTAACACTTTTTTGTGAACACAATTTTAAACATAAAGTGATCTTTATTGATGCTCCTTTATGCTCCAAGGCAGAAGTAGCATTTAAAGAAGCTGGTTGGAAAATTTTTTAATGCTTTTGTGTGATATTGGGAATACTTTTTTACATTTTCTTGATGATAAAAGAGGAGAATATAAGAGACAAGTAGTGGCGTTTAATCCAAGTACACTTTTAGAAAAAGTGTACTATATCTCAGTAAATAAAACACTCTCAAAAAAACTTGAAGATTTGGATAACTGGATTGATGTAGAGCCTTTTATTCAAAGAGAGAACTATTATGAAACAATGGGTATAGATAGGATCTGTGCTGTTGAAGCGATATCTCATGGTGTTATCATAGATGCAGGAAGTGCTCTAACAGTTGACATTGTTCGTGATGGCGTTTATGAGGGAGGATTTATCTCTCCTGGCAAAAGGGCAATGCAAAAGTGCTACAGTGAGATCTCTCCTGCATTAAGATACCCCTTTCATTTTGAACTCGATCAACAAAAACTAGCAACAAACTCTCAAGATGCTATTAGCTATGGTTATCTAAAACTTTTGGCAAGTGAGATTCTCTCTTATAATCTTCCTATTATTCTCACTGGTGGTGATGCTGAGGATTTTGCAAAACTCTTTAAGAGTGTTGCAGTAAATAAGAGACTTCTCTTTGAAGGTATGCAAAAAATTATTACTCAGATAGAGAAGATATGAAATACCTTTTTTTTCTTTGTCTCTTCTCCTATCCAAGCTAAATATAATGCTCTTCAATATGAAACCTCCCCCTATCTTCAAGCAGATAAAACAGATCTGCTAAAATGGATGCCATGGAGTGAAAAGGCATTGTAGATAGAGAAAAAAATAGAGTCTCTAATTAAACTTTGAGTAAAGTTTAGATAAAATGCAAAATTATATACAATACTAAAGGGTTAGTATGCTAACAGTTGCACTTCCAAAAGGTCGTATTGCGAAAGAGACACTTGAAATATTTGAGACTATTTTTGGTGATGGTTTTAAGTTTAACGATAGAAAACTTATTTTAGAGACTTCTCATTTTCGTTTTTTACTTGTTCGTAATCAAGATGTTGCGACATATGTATATCATCAAGCAGCAGATATAGGTGTGGTCGGTCTTGATACCCTAGAGGAACAGGGGCTTGATGTTGTGCGACTACTAGACTTACACCGTGGCGTTTGTAAAGTCTCTATAGGGATGAAAGTAGGTGAGAAGTTAGATCTTACAAAACCTGAACTTAAAGTTGCTTCTAAGATGGTAAATATTACTAAACGCTACTTTGAAGAGCATGCTGTAAGTGTCGAGATTATTAAACTAAATGGTTCAGTAGAGCTTGCACCTCTTATAGGACTTGCCGATATGATCGTAGATGTGGTTGAAACTGGTACAACGATGAAGCAAAATGGTCTTGAAGTTGTTCAAGATATTATGAGAAGCTCTACTTATCTTATAGCAAATAAAAACTCCTATATCTCTAAAAAAGATGAAGTTTTAGATATTTATGAGAAGATAAACAGAGTCATAAAAGCGGAACAAAAAGCGTAAGCTATGAGAGAGTTAAATCTCTATGCAAAAGTAGAACATTTACTAGGTATAGAGGAGGCTACAGAGGCTCTTTATGATCTCTATCACTCAGAACTAGAAGAGTATAAAGTTACAACTCTTTTAGATGTTGGCTGTGGTCGCGGTGGTTTTATGGAACGAATGATTAGTGATGGCATTGTATGTAAAGGTGTGGATCTTAGTCAAGTTATGGTGGATGAATGTCAGGCTAAAGGACTTGATGCTGTCTGCATGGATGCAAAAGAGGTCACTGGGAGCTATGATGCCATAGTAAGTATCTTTGATGTACTCAACTTTATGGATGAGAAAACATTAGTCGCCTTTTTAAACGCCATGGCTGAGAGGCTCAATGATAATGGTGTTTTTATAGCAGATATCAACACACTTTATGGTTTCTCTGAAGTCGCTGAGGGGAGTATGAGTAGAGATAGTGAGGAGGAGTCTCTTATTGTGGATGCTACATTTGAAAATGATAAGCTAGATACAGTGTTCACCCTTTTTGAGAAACAAGAGGATTGTAGATATGTAAAGTATCAAGAGACTATTATCCAGTATTTTCATAAGATAAAAATATTTCAGAAGTTAGAGAAGTTAAGGCTTGTTGAAAAGCAGACTTTCTCACTCTATGATAGAGAAGATAAAACCCTTTTAATCTTCAAAAAACGATAAAATATTTCTCCTCTATGCTATAAAATTAAGAGCAGTTTCAATAGCATTTCTATAAGAAAGGGTTTTTGCTCTATTTTTATACGCAATATCAAATGCTGTTCCATGATCTACAGAAGTTCGAATGATAGGAAGATTAAGAGAGATATTGATACTCTCATCAAAGTATAGTGCTTTTAAGGGAGCGAGTCCTTGATCGTGATACATAGCAACAAAGTAGTTGAATTTTTCACGAAAGTGTGGAGTAAACGCCACATCAGGAACTATAGGACCTATAAACTGTTCAAATCCAAGAGTTTCATTGGCACTTTTTATAGCTTTTTTGACTTGTATATCCTCATCTCCTAAAACGCCATTATCTCCAGAATGGGGGTTAATGCCTAGTACTGCTATAGGTACTTTTGGAATCGATTTATGGAGTGTGAGTAAAAATTCCTTAAGCATCTTAGAGTTAATGACCTTTGTTACATCACGAAGGGGAATATGTTCAGTCACAAGTGCAACAAACATATTGGGAGATCCAAGCATCATGATGGCATCTTGCTTGAAGTGTTGGCGAAGAAGATCAGTATGTCCTTTGTAATGTAAACCAGCCTGCATCCATGCCTCTTTGTGGATAGGCATCGTAACAACTGCATCTGCTTTTTTCTCTTCACAGAGTGCTATTGCTGTCATAAAAGAGTCATAAGAGTATTTTCCACTCTCTTTACAAATAGTTCCTGCTTGTATCTGAAAACTCTCACCACTATTTTGGAGTTGAATATCTTTGGGAATCTTTACTCCTAGCATTGTTACAGATTGTTCGAGCATATCTTGAGTTATGCAGTAGATAGGGTGGCAAAGCTTTGATACTTCTGTATGGGATTTAAGAGCGATCTCTATGCCTATGCCATTAAGGTCTCCTATACTGATAGCTATCGTTGATTTAACCATCTCTAGTTGTAAGCCTTTTCATCTCTTGTACTGCACTTGCTAAACCTGTAAAAACACTACGAGCTATTATGCTCTGCCCGATGTTGAGTTCTGTAATCTCATCAATCTTCATAATCTCATGTACATTATGATAGTTTAATCCATGTCCTGCTGCAACTTCTAATCCTATAGATTTTGCATGAGTTGCTACACTTTGGAGAGTTTGTAAAGTGTACTCTAAATGCTCTTGGAGTTTATAACGAGGGAGTTCTAGCTCTTTTAGCGAATGGTTTGAGTATGCTAGATTTGAGTATAACATTGCCCACAGGTTTGCAAAGAGTCCAGTATGAAGCTCTACCATCTCTGCACCTAACTCTTTTGCCCTATTTATAGCTTCAATAGTTGGGTCAACAAAGAGAGAAACAGGAATAAAACTAGCGTGTAGTTGCTCTATAACACAACGTAACTCCTCTTCATGAGTAAAGAGATCAAGTCCACCCTCTGTTGTTACTTCTTCTCGTTTTTCAGGAACAAGTGTTGCACGGTGAGGAACAACTTTTGAGACTATCTTTATAATCTCTCTATCTATGGCACACTCTAAGTTTACAGGTACTTTTGCATGAGTGATAATGTTTGTAACGTCACTATCTTGGATATGGCGTCTATCTTCACGCAGATGAATGGTGATCTGATCTGCTCCATTTTCACAAGCTACATAAAGAGCTTGGAGTATATCTGGATCATTTACACGTCTTGCTTCACGTAAAACAGCTATATGGTCTATATTTACACCTAAGGTCATGGTACTCATCTGCTTATGCCTTTATACTGTTATGATAAAAAGTTTGGTACTCTTTTTCAATATTTTCGTGCGAGATAATTTCACCAATATGTACAGTAACAATATACTCCTCTTTATAGGGAGCACTCTTAAAAATCATTTCGTTTTTTCCTTCTATGATAATAGGGACAACTTGTAGTTTGTTAGCCTTGGCAATTTTTGTAGCACCACTTTGAAAGTCTGTAATACCATCACCAGAAAAACGTTCCCCTTCAGGGAACATAAAGAGGTTCATATTGTCCACTTTAGCAAATACCTTTTTAATGGTTTTAAAAAATGTCAATAGTCCACGTTTATTATCGAGATCTACACTTATGCAACCACTATATTCAAAAAATTTTCCATAAATTTTGGAATCAAATAACTCCTGTTTTGCTATCCAAGTACCATTTTTTTTTGTGTGAGAAAAGAGCTCTTCCATGATTATGATGTCAAGAAGAGAACGATGATTAATGACATAGAGCATTTTGTCTTCTTTTGGAAGTTCTCCTATAACATTGACCTTAATATTTAAAAATTTAAGTACTTTTACTGAGTATGCTTGCCTATCTGCTGAGAGTTGTTCATAAGCTTGTTGCAGTGTAATGAAAGGGTGAAAAAATGTTTTTTTAAAGATTTGAATATATTTGAACCCAAGCTCAATCATAAATATATATTTACCAATATTTTTTAGCATGTTACACCTTTGTTAGATAAAAAGCCTAGCCTCATAGATAAAAGTGATAGTTTAGTAACAAATATAGTACAATTAGGATTACCAAACAAATCACCACAATGCTAAAAAACTAGAATAAGAAATCATACAGAAATCTCATTTAACAAATACTGAACAGGAGTGCTTAATGAAAAAATGAGTGATTAAAATTTGGAATAGGCAAAATTGTATTGCTCTTATGAATGTTTAGCAAGATAGTTTATTGTATAATGGAAGAAAAAATAATAATAGTATAGAGAAACAAACCAATGGCAGATGATCAGGAAAAGACAGAAGAACCAACCGATAAGAAGATAGCAGATGCCCGAAAAGAGGGTAATGTACCAAAGTCTCAAGATACCTCTGGTGTTATTACTCTTTTTGTGGCAATTTTAGCTGTGTTGATGCTTTTTCCTTTCATTACAAAGCATATGCTACTTTTATCTCACTACTACTTCTCTCTTGTTGGCACTCCCTTAGACAAACTCTTTATGCTTGATATTGCCATAGTTACCTTTAGAGAAGTACTACTTATGGTACTCCCTTTAGCTATTGCTGTTGCTATTGCAGGTGTTGTAGCTGCTCTTGCTCAATTTGGATTTCTATTTACCACTAAGGCTATTATGCCTGATTTGAAAAAGATAGATCCTATTAAAGGAACAAAAAATCTTTTTAGTATAAAGAAGTTGATAGAGGGAGTGAAAATCACATTTAAGTCTCATACTACTCTATTTGTTGGCTTTATCTTCTTTTTTATATTTATCAAAGAGTTACCTACAGTTGCACTTTTTAATCTTCCCGATCAGCTTGAATGGATCAAAGATAAAATGATTGTTATCTCTCTTGTGATGCTGTTGGTCATTTTTATTTTTGCACTAATTGATATAGTAATAGTACGAAAACAGTATTTCAATAGTTTGAAAATGAGTAAGCAAGAGATTAAAGATGAGATGAAAAATATGGAGGGAGACCCTTTCATAAAGTCTAAGATAAAGCAAAAACAGATGGAGATATCACGCCAGCGAATGATGGCAGAAGTCCCTAATGCAGATGTAGTTATAACCAACCCAACACACTATGCAGTGGCTATTAGATATGATAAAGAGAATCATCACTCTCCTATTGTCATCGCAAAAGGGATGGATAAAATGGCACAACAGATAAAAAAAACAGCTCGTGAAAACAAAGTACATATTATTCAAAACCCTCCACTCGCTCGTTCTCTTTACGCTGATGTAGAACTAAATAAGCCAATTCCCGAAGCACTTTTTAGTGCTGTTGCTGAGGTTTTAGCTTATGTTTATAAAATGAATAGAAAATAGTATATAATTCGTTAGAAGGCTAAAATGAATATAGATTTAAAAAAGGTACAAAAAGCTTCACATTTACTTATAGTTACAGATAGTAGAGGTTTCTTTAATGCAAGTGCTATATATACTTATATTTTGACACTGCACAAAAAAGTTTCGCTTCAAATAAGTGGGAGTTTACCAAAAAAGTACTCCTTTGCACCATGGTTTGAAAAAGTACGTCCACTCTCTATATCAAATGCTGAGTACACCATAGAGATAGGTAATAATACTCAAGCACTCTATGATTTTTTTGTAAAGAATGAGATAAAAATAAACCAAAAGATGGCGACATCCCTTTATGCTGGAATGGTAGAAGAGTTTCAAGCATTTAGATCTTTAAAGTGCAATGGCATAGTATTTGCTATAGTTTGTAAACTTATTGAGCTTAAGGCAGAGCATAAAAAATGTACAAGACATCTACTTTACAAACAGCCTTTATCTTTTGTACGGCTTAAGAGCCTACTTTTATCTACTCTGATTTTGAAAGAAGAGGCAACTGTAGCTGAACTTTTCTTGAGTGATAAAAAGCTTAAAGAGAGTGGCGCAACACTAGATGATGCATATGCAGTGATGGACGAGGCATTAGCAGTCGTACATGTTCAAGAAGTGAGACTAATAAAGTCTGATGAAAATAATAAAATTTTAAAAATAATAAAGGAAATGTTTTGAAAAGAAAAAGTAGTAGTTCATTTGGGGTACTTATAGGTTTAGCTGTAGTTGTTGGGGTTGCTCTATTTGTCTATTTCTCTTCTATGTTTGAGCGTAATGCTCCTGTTATAACGATGGCAGCAAGTAAGTACTGGAATCTTAAAAAACCTTTAAATGTAAAGATAGAAGATGAGAGTGGTATCAACTCCTATAAAATTACAATGAAAAGTGATAAAGGTTCTAAAGAACTTCAGTATGAGCAACTTATTACTTCTAAAAAATCTCTTCTATTAACAGTAGAACCACCAAGAGATGCTTATGCTATAAAAGGTAAAAATATAGAAATCACAGTAGAAGCAAATGATGTAAGCAAGTGGAATTTTTTCGCAGGTAATAGTGCTCGAAAAGTGTTTAAGTATATCATAGATAAACGCCGTCCACAACTAGCTATTGTAGCGAACTCTTATAAAATCTCTCGTGGTGGTTCTGCTCTTGTAATATTTAAAGCAATAGATGAAAATCTTAAAGACCTATATATAGAAAACGATAAGGGCAAAAAATTTATACCACAACCTTTTTATAAAGATGGTTATTATATTTCACTTCTTGCATGGCCAGTGAAAGCAGATACTTTTAAAGCAACAGTTGTCGCTACTGATTTAGCAGGAAATGTAGCGAAATCTTACGTTCCTCTTTACCTTAAAGATAAATCTTATAGAGTGTCAAATATTACAATAAGTGATAAATTCTTAAAAACAACTGCAAATCTTGCTAATCAGTTTGAAGAGACAGAAGAAGAGAGAGATGCCTTAGAGCAGTTTAAAATACTCAATGGACCTGTAAGAACAGCGAACGAAACACTCATTCATAATCTCTCTAGTCATGTTAATATAGATGAAAAGATAAATGACTTTAAAGTAAATAGAGTTTATCCTTTAAAAAATGCAGCAGTAGTTGCTTATTTTGGTGATCATAGAAAATACTACTATCAAGATAAATACCTGACTGACTCCTACCATTTAGGGCTTGATCTGGCTTCAAATACAATGGCCGCTATCAAGTCTCAAAATAGTGGTAAAGTTGTTTTTGCAGACTTTAATGGACTCTATGGAAATATGGCAATGATTGCACACGGTTTAGGGTTCTATACCATCTATGGGCACTGCTCAAGTCTTAAGGTAAATGTGGGTGATGAGATACGGAAAAATCAACTAATTGCAAATACAGGAGCAACTGGGTATGCTATGGGTGATCATTTGCACTTTGGAATTTTAGTTCAAGGTGTAGAAGTTCGTCCACAAGAGTGGATGGATCAACAGTGGATAAAGCTTAACATTATTGATATTATAAAGAGTGCAAAAAAAATAATTAATGGAGACTAGGAGTGTTTTATGTATCAAACAACTATTAAAAAGTCTGTTGAACTTGTTGGAATAGGTCTGCATAAGGGATCTCCTGTTAAGCTTCGATTAGAGCCTCTTGAATCCAATAGTGGTATAATCTTTTATAGAAGTGATGTAGATGTCTCTATACCATTACTTCCTGAGAATGTTGTTGATACGAAAATGGCAACTGTTATAGGAAAAGATCAGTTTGTTATCTCTACTATTGAACATCTGCTTTCAGCTATATATGCATATGGAATTGACAATTTACGAGTTATTGTCGATGCAGATGAAGTTCCTATCATGGATGGCAGTAGTGCAAGCTATTGTATGCTTTTAGATGAAGCAGAGGTGATCCAGCTTGATATGCCTAAAAAAGTCATGCGAATTAAACAAGATGTAGAGATTAAAGAAGGTGAAAAGTATGTAAAACTCTCCGCTTCCTCTGATCTACAATATGATTTTACTATAAAATTTCCACATCCAGTAATCAAAGAACAGGAGTTTATACTTAAGTTCACAAAAGAGACTTACAAAAGAGAGATCTCTCGTGCTCGTACTTTTGGTTTTTTGAATGAGGTACAGTATCTACGCTCAAAAGGTCTAGCACTTGGTGGTTCTCTTGAAAATGCGATAGTACTAGATGATAAAAAAATTCTTAACCCAGAGGGTTTACGTTTTGAAGATGAATTTGTGCGTCATAAGATACTTGATGCTATTGGAGATATGTCTCTTATTGGTATGAGTTTTATAGGAAATTATGAAGCATATGCAGGAAGTCATGAACTAAATCATAAACTTACCTTGAAACTTTTAGAAAATCCTGAGAACTATGAGATAGTTGAGCTTGTTGGTGAAAAAACGAAAGAGTTAGAAAAAGCGTATGCCTAAAGTTGACTTACTCTTTATAACACTTAATTCACCTATTCTTATAGGAGTTTATAAAGAGGATAAGCTTATTGAAAAAGTTGTATCGGAGAAAAAAAGTTCTGATATTCTTCCTCTTCTTTTTCAAGAACTCCAAGAAAAGTACACAATAGAGAGACTTTTTTATACCAATGGACCAGGGAGCTTTATGGCAATAAAAGTTGCTTATATTTTTTTAAAATCAATGAGTATTTTAAAAAAAATACCTCTTTATGCAACAGATGCTTTCTCTTTTAATGAAAATCAGCCAATAAAAGCGATAGGTAAGTTATATTTTGTTAAAGTTGCATCAGAAATAAAAACTCAAAAATTTGAGTCCGTACAAGAAGTAAGCTTTAGGCTTCCAAATATGTTGGATGTAGATAAGTTTAGTGCAGATGCATCACCCCTCTATAAAATAGGTGCTGTTGGATAATAGGAAATAAATAGTGATAATAAGTGTACCCGCAACATCAGCAAACTTAGGACCAGGATTTGACTCTTTAGGATTAGCTGTTGATCTTCGCAATAGGATTGAATTTTATCCATCAAAGCTCTTGAGTGTAAGTATTCGGGGCGAGGGCGAACATAATCCTCATATAAAAAAAAACAATCTTTTTGTTACTATCTTTAATGAACACTATTCACGTTTAACAAAGAGAAAGCAGAACTTTACATTTACATTTTACAACTCTATTCCTATATCTCGTGGACTTGGAAGTTCTTCAGCAGTTATTGTTGCAGCAATTTCTTCAGCACATGAAGCAGCGGGTATAAGAGTAAGTAAACGCCGTATTTTAAATTATGCTCTTGTATATGAGTCTCATCCTGATAATATCACTCCAGCAGTAATGGGTGGTTTTAATGCAGCAACAGTTGAGAAAAATAAAGTTTTTTCTCAAAGAAAACATCTTCCAGATTATCTTAAAGCTGTCGTAGTGATACCAAATAAACAGATGAACACATTCAAATCACGTACAAATCTATCAAAGTCTTATTCAAAAGAGAATGCAGTCTATAATCTTTCTCACACAGCTCTTACTGTTGCCGCATTTTTCAATGAAGATTGGGAAATGTTAAAAATTGCAGCACAGGATAGATTCCATCAAAAGGCACGCATGAAGTCTCTTCCTGAACTCTTTTCTGTACAAAAACTAGCATATGAATCTGGTGCCTTGATGAGTACACTTTCTGGGAGTGGAAGTACTTTTTTCTCTCTTGTATATGATGATGATGCATCTATGATAGCGAATAAGTTTGCACAAAAATTTCCAGAATATTGTGTAAAAATTTTAAATTTTGATAACAATGGACTCATAATAGAACGCTAAGCTCTATTAAATAAAGTAAGATTTAGATATAATGACAAAAATTTTTCATCAACCTATAAGAATGTGTCTCTCTTGCCGTAAACGTGAGACACAGTTTAAGATGCTTAGGCTCACTTGTAAAGATGGAAATTTACATGCATTTGAAGGAGTAGGTAGAAGTTTTTACTTCTGTACTACTTGTTTAGAAGATGAGAAAAAAATTTCTAAGGTTTTAATGCGTCAATGCAAAAATAACCAAAGAGAACAACATATGAACAACCTAAAGGAGATCATCACTGATGACAGATAAAGTTAGTATTAAAGAGATTGCAGACGAGCTAGGAATTACTTCAAAAGATGTTTTAGAAAAAGCAAAGAGTATGGGTATAGAAGTAAAAGCAGCACATAGCAAGGTCACTATGGAACAAGCAGATGGCATAGTAAACTTCATAATGAATGGTGAAGATGAAAAGTCAGCTCCAAAGAAACCAAAAGTCGTTAAAAAAGCTAAAACTGAAACTCCAAAAGAAGTAACAGTAGAGACAACTTCTGATACTCCAGAAGCAACTGCAACTGAAACTATAGAAGTTCCTGTTGTTGAGGTAAAGGATGTAAAAGAGGTAGCTACTCCAAAAGTAAAGGTAGCAAAAACTCCAGAAGAGGTAGAAGTACCAAAAACTCCAAAAGTAGAAGAGCCTGTAGTAGAGAAGAAAGATGAAGTTGCACCTGAAGCAACAAAGCCAAAATCGACTCTAAGAGTGGTAACCCCTACTGTAAGATCAGGATTGCAAAAGAGAGGTCTTAAAATTGTTAAAAAGAAAAAGCCAAAAATAGAAGAGAGTTATAATCTTCCAAAAAAACAAGCTTCTGTATCTTCATATGGAAAAATGAGTGCAGAAGCTCTTGCTGAACTTGCACAGAAGAAGACTAAAAAAACTTCTACGGCAACTGCTAAAAAACAAGATCAAGGTAAACGTATAGATATCTTTGGTGACTCTATGGCTGAAGTCTCTATGGATATGGATAATCAAGTAGTACTTCTTGATCTGAACTCAACAGAGAGAGCACCACTTCCAGCAGAAGAGCAGCGTAAACCTCGCCCTCCAAAACCAGTTGGACGAAATGGAAATAAAAAGCAAGCTCCTCGTGGTCGTAAAGTACGTAAAGATAAACGTAAAAAATATACAAAAGCAAATCAAGGAGAAGAGGTTGTTACGCATGTAGAGATTCCAGAAGATATTCGTGTTTATGAGTTTGCAGATGCTCTTAAGCGACCTATGTCTGAGATTATTAAAGTTCTTTTTGATCTTGGTATGATGATGACAAAGAATGATTTCCTTGGTAACGATGAGATTGAAATTCTTTCTGAAGAGTTTGGTGTAGAAGTAACTATTATTGATCCTAAAGATGAGTTTACAGTTGAGGTAGAAGATATAGAAGTAGATCCAAATGCTACAGAGAGAGCTCCTGTTATTACAATAATGGGACATGTCGATCATGGTAAAACTTCACTTCTTGATGCTATCCGTAAGGCAAAAGTGACTGATGGTGAAGCTGGTGGAATTACCCAACACATAGGTGCATATACGATTGAACAACATGGGAAACCTATTACTTTTATAGATACTCCTGGTCACGCTGCATTTACTCATATGCGTGAAAAAGGTACTGAGATTACCGATATTGTTGTAATTGTTGTTGCCGCTGATGATGGTGTAAAACCACAAACTTTAGAAGTTATAAAACTTGCAAAAGAGTCTGGTGCTCCAATTATCGTTGCTTTAAATAAAATGGATAAAGAGACTGCACAACCAGATATGGTAAAAGGTCAGATGGCTGAACATGGGATAAATCCTGTTGATTGGGGTGGGGATATTGAGTTTATTCCAGTCTCTGCAAAATCTGGTGATGGTATTGATAATTTATTAGAAAATATTCTTACAACTGCCGAGATACTTGAGCTAAAAGCAAATACTGAGGCAATGGCTAAAGCTGCTGTTATAGAGTCCTCATTAGAAAAAGGTCGTGGTCCAGTTGCTACTGTTATTGTTCAAAATGGTACTCTAAAAGTTGGAGATTATGTTGTTTGTGGCGCTGCTTACGGTCGTGTTAAAGCTATGATGGATGAGCATAAGAAACAGGTGAAAACTCTTTTACCATCTCATACCGCAGTTATTGCAGGACTTAATGAAGTTCCAGCATCAGGTGAGATTATGATGGTTATGTCAACAGATAAAGAGGCAAAAGAGTATGCACTTAAACGCCATGAATATGATAGACATAAAGAACTTTCAGTCTCAACAAAATCCTCACTTGAAGATATGACAGCTATGATCGCTGAAGGAAAACTTAAATCTCTTAAAGTAGTACTAAAAACAGATGTTCACGGTACTCTTGAAGCGATCAGAAGTTCTATCCTTGAGTTGCGTAATGATGAAGTAAAAGTAAATATTATCTCTAGCGGTGTTGGTGGTATTACTGAAAATGATGTAGAGCTTGTAAACAACTCTGAAAATTGTGTACTTCTTGGATTTAATATTCGACCTACTGGTGCAGTTAAAGCGAGTGCAAAACAAAAAGGTGTTGCAATTAAAACTTACTCTATTATTTATCAGCTCATAGATGATATTACTGGTATGCTTACAGGAATGATGGCACCAAAATATACTGAAGAGAATACTGGTCAAGCAGAAGTTCGAGAAGTGTTTAAGATACCTAAAGGTGTTGTTGCTGGATCTGTTGTTGTTGATGGTCGTCTTATCCGTGGTGGGATGGTTCGTGTTATTCGAGAGGGTGTTGTTCATTACGAAGGTGAACTTACTTCACTTAAACGTTTCAAAGATGATGTTGAAGAGATTGGAAATGGTTATGAGTGTGGTGTTGTTATCAGTGGTTATGATGATGTACAGCCTGGTGATGTTCTTGAAACTTTCAAAAAAGTTGAGCAAAAAGTAAGCCTATAGTTTATAATAGGCAATTAGTAAAGTTCTCACAGTCTAAAAGGGATAAAGTATCTTTTAGACCCTTTAAAGCTCTAATATAAGTGTTGAAAATGTAAGTAAGGTATTTTATGACAGAAGCACAAATAAAATTAAAACGTACAGAGTCAGTTCTTCTTGAACTTATTCCCCAAGCTTTAGGGGAGATGAACGATCAAAGACTTCATGAGTTGGATATCATTGAAGTTGTCTGTTCTCGTGGTAAAAGTGATGCAAAAGTATATATAAATCCTCATAGCTTAACAGAACAGGAAAAGAAGGATTACTTAAAGCTTTTAAGAAATGCACGTCCTATTGTAGAGACGTACTGTCTCAAAGATCAAGGTTGGTATAGATGTCCAAAATTTACTTTTGCATTTGATGAGCAGATAGCAAAGTCCAAAAAGATAGATGATCTTTTCAGTCAGATAGCAAATAGAAAACAGGTAAAGGAAGTACAATGAGCCTACAAAACGATATAGAGTCAATAGTAAAATCAGTTGGCTTAGAACTTTATGATGCCGTTATAGTTAGTGAACACGAAGAGACTATTTACCGTGTAAGTATTATCTCTACTGAGATAGAAGATGGTAAACGCCAGAGTGTTACTCTTGATACTTGTGTAGAACTTACACATATGATCTCTCCACTGTTAGATGTAGCACCTCCAGTCTCTGGAGAGTATAGACTTGAGGTTGGAACTGCTGGGATTGAGCGTAAACTTGTGAACATTGGACACTTTAAAAAAAGCATAGGTGAGAGAGTTGCACTGCGCTACTTGGGAAAAGAGAAAATTCGTGGCGTTTTAACAAAAGTTGAAGGATCTACTCTTTTTATAGAGAGCGATGATGCAACAGTTAAAGTAAATTTTAATGATGTTATCAAAGCAAAAACTTACTTTGAGTGGTAGATAGCATTACCATGCAAATTGATAATGAGTTTTATCTCTCTCTTGCTCTGAAAGAGGCATGGAAATATCAAGGTGTTACTTACCCAAATCCAGCTGTTGGTTGTACAGTAGTTGGTAAGAATGGAGATATCTTAGCAGTAGAGGCACACCATAAAGCTGGTACACCTCATGCAGAGGTAAAAGCTCTTCAGCAGGCTTATTATAAACTTACACAAGATAGTTCTATCTTAGAGATTGAAGATTCAAGTGAGATACACACCTATCTTTTAGCTAACCATAATGGTATATTTATAGATGCAATACTCTATGCAACACTAGAACCTTGTGCTCACTCAGGTAAAACGCCATCTTGTGCTTGGCTTATAACCAAACTTGGTATAAAAGAGGTTTTTATTGGCTCTTATGATGTGAACCCTATAGCAAGTTGTGGCAATAAAATTTTGAAAAAAAATGATTGTGTTGTCCATAGTGAACTACTTAAAGATCAATGTGATGCACTACTTAGACCTTTTAACTTATGGCAAAAAAAGCAGTTTATATTTTTTAAGTGGGCGCAGCGTTTAAATGCAACTATCGATAATGGAAATATTAGTTCAAAAGTGTCAAGAACTAATCTTCATGCAATGCGTGATGTTTGTGATCTCCTTGTGATCGGTGGAAATACAGTTAGAGAAGATAGACCAACACTTAATTCGCGTTTAGTAGGGGGAAAGGCACCAGATGTTTTGATACTCTCTCGTAAGGAGGAGTTTGATAGAACTATTCCTCTCTTTCATGTAAAGGGTCGTAAAGTATTTATAGAGAGTGGTTTTGAGAGGCTCAAGCAGTATAAAAATATCATGATAGAGGGTACAGAGTCTATGTTTGTTTTGACTCGTGATATTGTGGATTATTATCTCTGCTATTTGGTACCTAGTTTTGCAGGAAATAAAAGTATTGGAAGTGGAAAAGAGAAGTTCAAGATTTTAAATACAAGACAAGTAGATCAAGATATAATTATGTGGATGAAAAGGATAGAGAAAAGATGATCTCATACGATAAACAAAATAAGCAAAAACAAGAAAAAATAGTAGAGATGTTTGATGATATAGCATCAACATATGACACAGCAAATCGTGTTATGAGTATGGGTGTGGATAAATCATGGAGAAGAAAAGCGTGTGATCTCTCTTTCAAGTTTGCAGCAAAAGAGTCTATAGATAGAGTTGTTGATATTGCTTGTGGAACAGGTGATATGATGGATTTTTGGCATAATCGTGCTGAAAAATCTGGTATAGCTATAGGTGAGATAGTTGGTGTTGATCCATCTGTTGGTATGGTTAATGTGGCTCGTAAAAAGTATCCTAAGTTTATCTATCACATCTCAAAGGCGACAGATATTCCTCTTGAGGATAGGAGTGCTGACATCTTAAGTATCACTTATGGTATTCGTAATGTTGTGGAGCGAGAGTCTGCATTAGCAGAGTTTAACAGAGTACTAAAGAGAGATGGGCTTGTAGTGATTTTAGAGTTTATGAAGAATGAAAATCCATCATTTTTAAGTAAGATAATGAATTTTTACACAAATAACATCTTACCGAAAGTAGGTGGTTTTATCTCAAAAAATTTAGAAGCATATGAATATTTACCAAACTCTATCGAAAATTTTTCAACTGTCACAAATATGCAAAAAGAGCTTGAATCCGCTGGATTTGAGATGCTCTATACAAAAAGCTTTTCGATGGACATCTCTACACTTCTTATCGCTAGAAAAAACTCTTAAAGTATAGATGGGGTATAGCCAATGTACACACTCTCAGTCTCAGGACTAAATGAACAGATAAAGGGTCTGCTTGAGACTAGCTTCAACCAAGTCTTAGTCGAGGGAGAGCTCTCTCGTATAACTTTTCACAATTCTGGACATATCTACTTTACACTAAAAGATAGCTCTTCTGTTATTAGTGCAGTAATGTTTCGTGGAAATGCTTCAAAGTTAAAGTTTCATCTTGAAGAGGGGATGAAGGTTATTATCAATGCAGCTCTAACACTTTATAAACCTCGTGGCTCTTATCAGTTAAACTGTTTTAGTATTGAACCATCAGGGAAGGGTGCATTGGCACTTGCTTTTGAACAGCTCAAAGAAAAACTCTCAACTAAGGGTTACTTCAATTCTGAGATAAAAAAACAACTTCCGAAGTTTCCCTCTCGTATAGCTCTTATCACTTCATCAACTGGAGCGGCTCTACAAGATATGCTAAGAGTGGCAAATAGTCGATACAAAAACTTAGAGATTGATGTATATGATGTTTTAGTTCAAGGAGCAAGTGCTTCACATGCTATTGTAAACGCCATAATAGTTGCCGACACAAAGGAGTATGATATTTTAGTTGTTGGTCGTGGTGGTGGTAGTATAGAAGATTTATGGGCTTTTAATGAGGAGAGTGTGGCAAACGCCATCTTTCATGCAAAAACTCCCATTATTTCTGCTGTTGGTCATGAGATAGATTGGGTAATTAGTGACTTTGTAGCTGATGTAAGAGCAGCAACTCCTAGTGCTGCTATGGAGATAGCACTTCCAGATACAAATGAACTCTACCAGTATATAGACTCACTCTCTTTGCAAATGAGTCAAGTATTTGAGCAGAAGATCTACACAAGATCTCAAGAGATTTTGCACCTTAAAAATTCTTTTATACAACACTCTGTAAAGAAAAAAGTACTACAAAGAGAGGAGGAGATAAAACAGCTCAAAGCGAGTTTCACTCAAGCAGTAGAGTATCGGTTAAATCTTGCTCAAAATCAACTTATAAATCTACAAAAAATAGTAGAATCTAATAATCCAAAATTTAAAGATAAAAAGGGCTTTGCTCAGCTTTCACAAAATGCACAGGTAGTAGATATTCACTCTCTAAATGTTGGAGATGAATTTGAAGTACAGAGCACTACTATAAGACTTAAAGCAAAAGTTCTAACAAAGGAAAATATTTTATGAGTTATGCACAATTTTTTGACACTATAGAGACAATAAAAGTAAAAGACCCCCTCTCTCAACTTCTAGGAGCATTTGATACTGGTGAGTATGAGTTCTCTTATCTGGATGTAGTAAAAGCTGCTGGACACTCTTGTCCTACCGTTGCAGGTGCTTATATTATGACACTTAAAGCACTTGAAGTTCTCTATCGTGATGAGGTGGCTGTTCGAGGAAATATTAGAGTAGAGTTTAAAGAGTCGCTTGAAGAGGGTGTAGCTGGTGTTATTGGTAATGTTATTTCTCAGATAACTGGAGCTACTGATAAGAGTGGATTTAAAGGGCTCAAAGGAGAGTTTGCACGCCACTCATTGATGAAATTTGATGCAAATATCTCTTCATCAGCGAGATTTACTCGTGTTGATAGTGGTAAAAGTGTTGATGTGGTTTATAATCCAGAACTGATAAAACCAAATCCTAAAATGGTGCAACTTATGCAAAAGTTAAGTTCAGAAAATGCAAATACCGAGGAAGTAAGAGAGTTTGGTAGATTATGGCAAGATAGAGTGCAGAGAATTTTTGAAAATAGAGATAGTGTAGTAGAGGTAAATCTACTCTAAAACTTCTATTTAAGAATTAGAGTAGGAAAATAAGTTTGAAGAGTTACTGCCGTTGATGCAGAGAGTCTCTTTATAAACTTGTCAAATTTATTCTCTTTATTCCAGACTGGAGATTTTACACCACTAAGTGTTATGAGTCTCTGTTTTGCATCATAGCCTACACCCAGAGAGTCTATTAAACCAACCTCTTTCGCTTGAAGTGCAGTAAATATATGGGCATTAGCAAATGAGTCACGGTTTTTAATATCTAATCCTCTTGCATCGGCGACATCTTTAGAGAACATGTCATATGTTCCTTGAATAACTTTGTTAAGCTCTTTGAGCTCAAATTTTGACCATTTTCTATCACTAGTACCTAACTCTTTATATTTTCCAGCTTTTACTACTTGTGTTTTTATACCTATTTTTTGCATGATACCACTAAGATCAGTTCCCTCCATGATAACACCGATACTTCCAATCATACTTCCTGGATTTGCGATGATTTCATCAGCCCAGATACAAGAGTAGTAAGACCCACTAGCCATAGTCCCTTTTGCATAAGCAACAACGGGTTTTTTTGCGCGTAAACGTTTTATTGCATAAGCTATCTCTATAGAGGGAGAAACTGCACCACCAGGGGAGCTAACACTTAAAAGTACACCTTTTATATCATCATTGTCAGTAGCAGCATCTATCTGTTCAACTATATCAGTTGCATCAATAATAGAACCAACAAGAGCTATCTCTTGAAGATTATTAGATTGTAAATCTTGCTCACTTTGAGGTGCAAAGAGTAAAAAGAGTATAAGAACAAACAGCACAGCTTTGAAGTGTTCTTGAATAAACTTTAAAGGGAGAGTAATAGGTAAAAAAATCTTTTTAAGAAAGTTCATAGTTTAGTTTTCCTTTTCTAGTTTGCCATTTATGTAAACTTTAGAGATATTATAGCGATGTAGTATTAAATGAATGGCTAACTCTTCATTTGGTTCTTTCTCTAAGTCAAGAATTAACATATCTGCATTTTTGCCCTCTTTTATCTCTCCTGTATTAATTCCTAGGGCTTCTGCTGCATGAATGGTAACACTATCAATGAGTGCTTTTGCAAAGCTGAGAAGTGGCATTGATGGATGGTTAAACAGAGAGATCTTCATCTCCTCAAATAAATCAAGTTTGTAGTTAGAACTTAGACCATCAGTAGCCACAATCCAGCGTATATTTTTCTCATCTAATTTTTTAATGTTGAGTGTTGGATTTCCTAGCAAACGGTTAGAAATAGGGCAATGAATAAGTGTATGTTTTGCTTTTGCTATTGTGTTTAATTCTGCATTGTTCGCTTGGACACAGTGGGTCATAAGTGTAGGTACTTCATAAAAGTTTGCTAAAAATTCATGAGAGTCACTTACATTTGTATTTTGTTTGAAGAGTGTATTGAAAAAACTTTTAAAATCTCCATCACTCTTATCTAGCCAGTCACGTTCTGCTTGGGACTCCATAAAGTGTGCAGTAAGAGGTAACTTTTCATTTTTTACTATCTCTATAGCTTTTTGAATGAGTATAGGATGTACAGAGTAAGGGGAGTGAATAGCCACTGCAGGAGTAAATCCTTGGCGTTTGATTGACTTAGAAGCCTCTAAACGTGAAATAAAGTCTGCAAAAAGTGTATCTGCCATCATAGCTTGAGTGCCTATAAGTTCATTAAAAAAGAGAACATTTTGTTTGGCGTTTGCACATGCTTGTAGATCCATAGCATTGGAACTGATCGCTCCGAATGTTGTGATTCCATTTTCTAACATGGAGTTTATTGCTTTATCCATACACTCTTGTGAACAGCCACGTAAAAGATCTTCACGATTCTCTATAACACTATGAAGCCACTTCATAAAGTCACCGTAGCTAAGTGATGTTTTATTTCCTGAAAACTCTATATGAACATGTGCATTTATAAGCCCTGGCATAAGTAGTGAATTCTCTTTAAGCGTAGTTACCTCTGCATCAGGGTAGAGCTTTATTAGCTCATCAAAAGGAGCAATTTTTTGTATGGTTTTTTCAAATGCGATAGAGAGGTTGGTACTAACTCTGTCTTTAAAATAGATGTAGTGAGGTGTAATAATTTGCATATTTGAAATCTTTTAAAAATGAATTTTTGAAATTTAAAATATATTATGCTTTATTTAGGTAAAATAACTCCTTAAAATGTTGCATAGCAATAAAATAATTTTAAAAAGAGGTATTCCATGAAGATAGTAGTAATACAAGGACCAAATTTAAATATGCTCGGTGTTAGAGAACAGAATATTTATGGTCCGATGAAATTAGAGCAGATTCATGCTCAAATGAAAGAGGTCGCAACACAAAATGGTGTTGAAATAGAGTTTTTTCAAAGCAACCTAGAGGGTGAGATTGTGGATAAAATTCAAGAGTGCTATGGAGAAGCTCATGGAATTATCTTAAATGCGGCAGCTTATACACATACTTCTATTGCTATTCGTGATGCTATCTCTGCTGTAGCTATACCAACTATTGAGGTGCATATCTCAAATATTTATAGACGTGAAGAGTTTAGAAAAGAGAATATAATTGCACCTGTATGTACATCTACTATCGTTGGATTTGGACCATTTGGATATCATTTAGCGATGATGGGTATGCTACAGATTTTAAATGAGATGAAAGCCGCTCAAGAGGCACAACAAAAAGCTCAAGAAGCATCATCAAAGTAAAGAATGTATAGAAAATATTTTATAAGTGATACTTTAGAAGTTTACAAGTCTAAATATTTTCCTATGCAAAAAAAAGTTATTTCTTCTCTTCGCCATAGAGCAACTGTTGGTTTGGGAGGAAATATAGGAGATGTGAAACGCCGTTTTCATCATCTTTTGTTTGCTCTTGCTCGTGACAAACGGGTGAGAATTATTGCGACATCGTTTATTTTAAAAAATCCTCCTTTTGGATATAAAGAGCAGGATGATTTTTTTAATTCAATTATGCAAATAGAGACCTCTATGCACCCAGAGGAGTTTTTACGTTATCTTCTCCGTGTGGAGAAAAAATATGGCAGAAAACGTAGTTTTGCAAATGCACCAAGGAGATTAGATTTGGATCTACTTTTTTTTGATAATCTTAGAGTGAGTACAAAAACTTTAATACTCCCTCATCCAGAATGGGATAAACGAGAGAGTGTACTTATCCCATTAGCAGGTCTATTGTAGATGAAAATTCTTACTTTTACAGGAAAAACACCCTCTGAAGCACTCAAAAAGGCAAAGCTAGAAATTGGTGATGATGGGATACTTATAGAGACAAAAGAGATTCAGAAGAGAGCATTAGGTAAAGAGGCACTTTATGAGATAGTGATTGGCATAGATGAAAAGGATATAAAATCATCATATAAATCACTCTCTAAAGAGCGACCAACAAAACAAGAGAATCAAGATGTACTTTTTGATCTTTCAAGTGCTGCTGAAGATATAGTAAAAGTCTCTCAAGTTACTACAGAAGATCCTTTAGCCCCATATATGAATACTCCAAGAAAACCTCATAAAACTACTAGATCTCTAGGAGATAAAGAACCAAAAGAGCTCAAAGAGATAAAAAGTGAGATAAATAAACTTACTGATAAAGTAAAAATTATTCAAAATATGTTTTGGGATGAAAAATCACCGCAGATTGAGTCGCAAATTCCTTCAGAGTTTGCAGAAATCTATAGACTAGCTTCACAGAGTGGAATGAGAAGAGAACACTTAGATGAGATGATGAAAATTACACTAGAACACATGCCTTTTAAAATGCGTGAAAACTCTATAACAGTCAAGCGTTATTTTCAGACTATTTTACGTAAAATGGTCTCTATAAAACGAGAACCTGTTCTTAATATGGGATCAAAAAAAGTCATGATGCTTGTTGGACCGACTGGGGTAGGAAAAACAACCAATATAGCTAAACTTGCAGCAAGATACTCCTTTTTGATGCAGAAAAAACATAAGGTGGGTTTGGTAGTTTTAGATACATATAGAATAGGAGCAGTGGAGCAGCTTATGCAGTATGCTCGTATGATGAAGTTGGGAATAGAAACAGTTGTAGATCCTCTTGAGTTTGCAAGTGCTTTAGACTCTCTTCATTACTGTGATTATATTCTTATAGATACTATGGGTTCCTCTCCTTATGATAAAGGGAAGATTGAGAAAATATATGAGTCTTTACATGCAAACACTAGCTCCTATGAAGTTGAAGTAGTATTGGTTATGCCAAGTTCTGTTAAGTATGAGGATTTAAAGGCAACTTATGATAATTTTTCTCCTCTTGGAATAGCTAGTCTTATGTTTACCAAACTTGATGAGACTATGGGGTTTGGGAATATTTTTTCTTTAGGCTATGAGACAAAAAAACCTATATCCTATTTTTCTGTTGGACAAGAAGTTCCTGAAGATTTAGTATGTGCAAGTAGTGACTTTTTAATTGATTGCCTACTGAATGGTTTTAAGAAGAGTAAAGCATGATAGGACACCAGGCAGAAAAGCTAGAAGAACTAGTCGCATTAAATACAAAAGAGCAGAAAAAGCAGAGTAAAAAAACTCGTTTTATTGCTATAACAAGTGGTAAAGGTGGAGTAGGTAAAAGTACAATTAGTTCAAATCTTGCTTATTCCCTCTCCCAGCAAGGTTTGAATGTTGGTATTTTTGATGCAGATATTGGTCTTGCTAATTTAGATGTTATGTTTAATGTAAAAATTAAAAAAAATATTTTACATGTTTTAAAAGGTGAGGCTACTGTAAGTGATATACTTATTCCTATTACTAGAAATCTTATACTTATTCCTGGTGAGAGTGGTGATGAGATATTAAAGTATTCTGATATGGTATTTTTTGAGCGTTTTATGCGAGAAGCTAAAGTTTTAGATAAACTTGATGTGATGATTATTGACACAGGTGCTGGAATAGGGGAACACATTCAGATGTTTCTCAATGCGGCAGATGATGTAGTAGTAGTCACGGTACCTGATCCAGCAGCAATTACAGATGCTTACGCAACTATTAAAACGATTGCTACACTTCGTAATGATGTGAGTATGATTATAAATCAAGCAAAAAATGAGAAAGAAGCTGTTGGAATTTTTGATAAGATAAAAAAAGTTGCAGAGGATAATATTGGTGGAAATCTAAATTTAGAATTTCTAGGTAAGGTAAATAAAGATGTAAAAGTCTCTTCAAGTGTAAAACAACGAGCTCTTTTTGCAGCTAAATATCCTTTATCTGTATCAGCGAGGGATATTGATTTACTTATGCAAAAAGTGGCTTGTAAACTGGAACGAAATGTGCTAGTAAATTCTAATGAAAGTGGTCTCTCTGGTTTGTATAAGAGACTGATTAAACACTTTTAGTCTGTTTGGGGAAGATTTGATGTTGGGTGAGAATTTTGTTTATTTTTTTACTGTTCAGGGATTTTTTGTAGGAATAATCTTTGGTATATTAAATTCTTTCGATGCAAATGCTCTCTTTGTATATACCCTTTTGATTACGATATTTTTCTATCTTTTTTCCCATATCATCATCGCACTTTATTATAGAACACTTGCTGCAAAAACATATACTTTTCCTCGTGATATTCATGAAAAAGAGCTTGATAATGTTGTTAAAGAGATCAATAAACGTGAAAAACTAATAGATTATGCTATAAAAACAACAGACCATGCAATAAAAATAAATCAAAATGATACCCAAGGGCATGGTAGATAATGTACAATGCTTATATACAAGATTTAAAACACCAAGAGGATGAACTTGCTATTCAGTATCTTCCAGCTGTAAAAGCGATGGCATTTCGTTTAAAAGAGAGACTTCCTAGTAGTGTAGATTTTGCCGATTTATCTGCTATTGGAACTGAAGAACTCATTAAACTTGCGCGACGTTATGATGAGAGAAAAAATGACTCTTTTTGGGGATATGCTAAGACTCGTGTATATGGTGCTATGCTTGATTATCTTCGTAGTCTTGATATCTTAAGTCGTGCGAGTCGTAAGCTTGTAAAATCTATAGACTCTATAATAGAAGAGCATATGCTGATATATGATGAAGAGCCTACTGATGAGGAGCTTGCTGAAAGATTGAATGAGAGTGTAGAAAAAGTGCATGATGCACGAATTGCTTCTAGTATTTATACTGTGATGTCACTTCATGATCAGCTTCAGGTTGGAGATGAGGGTGCAACACTTGCAGTAATAGAGAAAGAGGAATTAGTAGAAGTGATAAAAAAAATACTTTCTGGGTACAAAGAAAGGGAACAGATGATTATACAACTCTACTATTTTGAGGAGTTAACACTTAAAGAGATAAGCAGTATATTGGATATTACAGAATCAAGAATTTCACAGATTCATAAGAGTGTAATACAAAAGATAAAAGAGAGTGTAGGAGCTTAAAATGGCAGATATACTTTCACAAGAAGAGATAGATGCACTACTTGATGTAGTTGAAGATGATGGTGATGATCTATTTGAAACAGAAGAGGAGTCTCTTCTTCCACAACGTCAAGTGACACTTTATGATTTTAAGCGACCAAACCGTGTCTCCAAAGAGCAACTTCGTGCTTTTCGTAGTGTGCATGATAAAATGGCTCGTTCACTAGCAAGTCAAATCTCTTCTATTATGCGTTCTATTGTTGAAATACAGCTCCATTCTGTTGATCAGATGACTTATGGTGAGTTTCTTATGTCTTTGCCAAATCCTACAAGTTTTAATGTTTTTTCAGTTAATCCATTAGAAGGGAGCGGTGTGATAGAGATAAACCCATCTATCGCATTTCCTATGCTTGATCGTATTCTTGGTGGGAAAGGGGATCCTTTTGATGCTTCAAGGGAGTTCTCAGATATTGAACTCTCACTTTTTGAGACTATATTGCGTGTTATGATGAGTACACTTAAAGAAGCCTGGGAACCAGTTATGGAAATTTATCCGACTATAGAGTCTAAAGAGTCTAGTCCTAATGTTGTACAAATAGTTGCGCAAAATGAGATTGTTGTAATGGTGGTCATGGAAATAATTATAGGGCATAGTTCTGGAATGATGAATATATGTTATCCTGTTATTGCTTTAGAATCAATACTCCCAAAACTAGCATCACGGGATCTTATGATAAATGAAACAAGTTCAAAAAAGAGTCGAAATGTAGAGTTACAAGTACTTCTTGGTGGAGCAAAAGTTAATGTAGAAGCTACTCTTGGGAATGCAGATTTAACATTACATGATATTTTAGAACTTGAAGTTGGTGATATCTTAAGACTTTCAAGTGTAGCTGATGATACAGTGACAATTGCAGTAGATGGTAAAGAGCGATTTCGTGGGAAGATAGGACTTCGTCACTTAAGAAAGTCTATTCATATCACAGAAATTATTGATACAGAAAAAGATGCAGTCAAACGTGTACTAGAGCATCTTGAACAGCAACGTAAAAAGAAACTTTCAGATGTACAAGATATAATAGATGATAATATAGAAGAGAAGAGAGGAGATAGATGATGCATGATTTTATGAAACTATTTGAAGAGGAGTGTGCTGCAACAATAGAGGCACTTGTTGGAATTGCTCCCTCTTTAGCAGTAAAAGAAGAACAAGAATTAAGTATTATATCAAATATAGAACCCCCGATAGTAGTTGTAAAACTTAGTGTAAATGGAGCTGTTAATGCCCATATTATGGTAGCCCTTCCTCCAAATCTTTCCGCATTTCTCTCCGATATGATGGCGGGTGAAGAAGTAAGTGATAGAGAAGATATAAATAAAGATGATATAGATGCTACAAAAGAGATAGTCTCAAATATATTTGGAGCAATAGCTACTTCTCTCTCAGCACAAATAGAGATGCCAATTCTCTCTTTTACAGTCGATAGCATAGACTTTATAAGTGATGATACAGAAGTGAGTTTAGAAGATTTTAATAGAATGTTTATTTATACATTTACACTAAATAGTTTTAACTCTTTGTTGATGTTTATAATAGATGATGCACTATTTAATACTTTAAATGGTGGTGATATTAGTAGCAATGATGAGTCGATTACAAAGAGTGATGATGATATTGCTAATAATGTTAAAGATCACTCAGATGAGAGAGTACAACTCAATAGTGATGAGATGAATAATATATCTTTAATAATGGATGTAAAACTTCCTGTGAGAGTTCGGATTGGAAAGAAAAGAATGCTTCTTAAAGATGTACTGAATATGGATATTGGTTCTGTAGTAGAGCTCAATCAATTAGCAAATGATCCTTTAGAAATTTTAGTCGATAATCATGTTGTAGCAGAAGGTGAAGTTGTCATAGTTGATGGAAATTTTGGTGTACAGATTACTACTATTGGTACAAAAAAAGATAGACTTCGTAAACTCAAAGGGTAGATAGTGTAAGCCTCCCCTTAAACCATACCAGTCTAAACAGAATAACTCTTCTCTGAATTGTACTTATCTAAATATTCAGTAGGGCTTAATTTTCCTAATATTGAATGAGGTCGATGATTATTATAGTCATAAATCCACTTTTCTTCACTATTCATTAATTTTAAACTATATTTAAATAAGGCTTTAGCACTTCAGGAATATCAATAGTTCCATCCTCATTTTGATTATTTTCCATAATAGCTACAAGTGTACGACCAACGGCTAGTGAAGATCCGTTAAGAGTATTTACAAACTCATTTTTCTTTCCATTTTTATAACGGATTTTTGCGCGTCTTGCTTGGAAGTCTCTTGTGTTACTTATAGAAGAGATTTCACGGTATTTATTCTGTCCTGGTAGCCACACTTCGATATCTGTTGTGTAAGCTGCACCAAAACCTAAGTCTCCTGTACAGAGGTTTACTACTCTATGAGGAAGCTCTAGTGCTGTTAATATATCTGATGCACAATTTACCATCTGCTCAAATATGATTTCGCTTGTATCTGGGGTTGTTATGGCTACAAGTTCGACTTTGTGAAACTGGTGTTGGCGTATCATGCCTCGTGTGTCACGACCAGCGGCCCCTGCTTCTTTTCTAAAACATGAGGTGTATGCTGTCATTCTCTTTGGGAGATCATCAGCAGAGAGTATTTCATCTTGATAAAGATTTGTCACTGGTACTTCAGCAGTAGGAATAAGAAAAAGATCCTCTCCATCCATCTTATAAAGATCATCTTCAAACTTTGGAAGTTGTCCAGTTCCCTCTAGTGCTTGACGGTTTACGAGTGCTGGAACACTTACCTCTTCAAAGCCTCTCTTACGATTAAAATCAAGCATGAAGTTTATCAATGCTCGCTCTATTCTTGCACCCATTCCAAAACTTACTGAAAATCTTGATGTAGCTAGTTTTACACCACGTTCAAAGTCTATCCAGCCATTTTTCTCTGCTAACTCCCAATGCTCTTTTGGAGTGAAATGAAACTTTTTAGGAGTAAGTACTTTTCTAAGTTCTATATTATCCTCTTCATCTTTACCATCTGGTACACTCTCATCTGGCATATTTGGTACTGCCATCGCTATTATCTCTAGCTCCTCTTGGCGTTTGCGTTGTATATCTGCTGCTTCTGCTACCTTGAGTTTGTTTGCATCTACTCTTGCTTTTAGTTCAGATATATCTTTGCCTTCACGTTTATAAACGCCAAACTCCTTACTCATCGCATTTTGTGCAGCTTGAAGAGTTTCAAACTCCTGCTTTGCAAATTTAAGTGCTTCAAATTTCTCCTTGAGTGTTGCTAAAAGCTCACTGCTTACACCTTTACGAATAAGCTTAGCACTTACACCCTCAAAATCTTTCTGTAATAGTTTTAAATCAATCATCTTTTCCCTTTAAATTTATACTAATATATCTTTTGCTACTTGGAACTGGTTGGCTGTCATAAGATGTATTTTTGGATGCAAAGCTTTAAGCTCATCAAAAAGATTTTTGCTCAACTCAAATCCTACTTTATACTCCTCTTCACTCCCTTTTTCATGAGCAATTCTAAGTTTTTTTATCCAATTATCAGGTACATTAATCCCTGGTACATGTGCTGATAGAAACTGTGCAGTACGAAGTTTAGTTATGGGGAAAATACCAAAAATGAGTTCTCCTTTTTTCTTCTGTGAACAGCATTCACGGTTTGCATTATCACGAAGTTTTAAAAGTTGCTTAGCATTTTCTATGTCATAGAGAGGTTGTGTTATGATACCTATTGCTCCATGTTGTATCTTTTTTTGTATCTTCTTTTGTAATGTTTTTGGATTTTTTGCATAAGAGTTTACTACTGCAAAAGGGTAGAGTTCTTTAGGTACACTACTAAGAGGTTTTCCCGCATAATCCATGCCGGAATTAAACGCCGAGATAATCTCAAGGAGTAAAGAGCTATCACCTTCAAAAACTCCCTTTGTATGTGGCTGATCACTTATAGTTGCTGGATCACCAGTGAGTGCAAGTATCGCTCTTATATCTACTTCATTGGCTCCAAGTAGATCAGATTGAAGTGCGATTTTATTACGATCTCGCATACTCATTGTTGCAATGACTGGCTTATGAAATCTCTCTTGTAACATTTTTGCTGCAAAGAGTGCATTGTACTTTAGTTTTGCTAGTGGGTTATCTGTAGTTGAGAATGCATCTACATATTTGTCAAGTTCTAACTCTACGATTTTCTCTATAGTGGGAGTAAAAGTAGGGGAGTGACCAGGAGTTGTCTCAAGAGTGATATATGTGTCACTCTTGAGCTTTTCTAGTAAAGTATCAAACAAATAAAAGTCCTCTTTAGTTATAATGTGCTTATTATAACAAAAGAGAGTAAGTATGAGTTTAAAATTAGCTGTTTTTGATTTCGATTCTACATTAATGGATGGAGAGACTATAGATTTTTTTGCAAAAGAGTTAGGAATAGGGGATAAGGTCGCTGCTATTACTAAAGAGGCGATGAGTGGAAGAGTTGATTTTTTTGAGTCTCTACAACAGCGTAGCGCACTATTAAAAGGACTTGAGTCCTCTGTAGTAAAGAGGATAAGTGAGAATCTTCCTTATATGAAAGGTGCAAAGGAGACTATAGCAGCACTCAAGGAAAAAGGCTTGAGAGTAGTATGCTTTAGTGGTGGTTTTAGAACTGCTACAGGATATGCAAAAGATATTTTAGGCTACGATGCAGACTTCTCAAATGTTTTACATGAAAAAGATGGCAAGTTGACAGGTTTAGTGGGTGGTGATATGATGTTTTCTCACTCAAAGGGTGATATGTTAGTACGTTTACAAAATATACTAAATATAGATAAAGAAGAGACTTTGGTATGTGGTGATGGAGCAAATGATTTGAGTATGTTTGCTTATGCTCGAACTCGTGTGGCGTTTTGTGCTCATGAGATTTTGGAAAAAGAAGCAAATATCATTATCAAAGAGAAAAATTTAACAAAAATATTGGAACAACTATAATGTTAGAATCTACAGTATGGCGTCAGTACCACAAAGAGAATAGTTTTAGAGAGAAATTAGCAGAGTTTTGTGCTTTAGAGATATTAGAGCTAATAAAAGATGATAAACTACTTTATGGCGTTTTAAAATCAAAGCTTACAAAAAAAGAGTTAAAACTTTTCGCTATGGAGACTGCAAATGTTGGAGATGAAAAATTAAAAGCTGATTTTTCTTATGATGATGAACAGCTTCAAAAAGCAAAATTTAAGTTATATAAAAAACTTAAACAGGATAAAACACGACTTGAGTTTAGAGAAATATCACAAAATTATTAGTTAAAATTGAGTTTTTTTATCCACATATGTGTTTCTTGAGCGTCCTTATCTGTGTAAACACCTGCAACAGCTACTTGTGAATTGTGCAGAATAGTGACTGCATTAAAAATATCATAGCCATCATCTCCATAATGATCTTGCTTAAGTAGCATAAAATTTGGGTCAAGTATCATGGCTAAGCCATCTCTATTATAACCATCTTTGACATAACCTACAGCTATAAATCGACCATCTGAGTACTCTTTTATATCATTTATCTCGCTAGGATAGGTTGTGAAGATTTCCCTATCAATCAAAATATTTTTGTGAAGATCAAACTTGATAAATCGAATATGCTCTCTACTCATTTCATTATATTGTGTCATCACAACAACAAAGTTATTATCTTTTAGACGAATTATTTTTTTAGGGGTAATGATGTTTTTTGCTTTTTTTGTCTCTTTATAGTGCTTGAGCCAGATAGGATTACCATTTTCTGTAATGCGCATAAGAGTAACATCTCTCTTTTTTTCATAAGAAGTAGTACTTATAACTACTATAGAACCATCAACTGCTTCAGCAGCATCGATACCATTGTCATCATACATTGTGCCATACTTTTTGCTCCAAATCTTCTGACCATCTTTTGAAAAACGTGTGAGAAATATATCTGCATTCCCTAGTCCAGAACTGAATATATTATCATATGATGAACGGGAGGTCATTGATGAACCAATAGCTAAAATACCTCCATCACTAAGTAAGATGAGGTTACTTAGCCGATCATAATTTTTTGTACCGAATATTTTTGTAAAGATTATATTTGCATTGGCATCAAGTTTGAGTATAATCAGAGATCCATCTAGTGTATAACCACCTATAAAATAGCCATTTGAGGGGGTTTTTACAATTGCTACTGCTTTGTTAAATCGAGAGAGCTTAATCTGTTTTGAGAGAGTAATGCGTGCTTTGTTGTCAACACTCAAGATATGCATTTGTGAACCAAAGTTTTCATAAGAGTTGTGCAAGTACTCAAAGGCATTGGTATAAGATCGAGAAGCTGTTGTTTTCTTCTTATACTCTTTTGAAAAGCCAACGGCACTAAGTGTTCTGTCATAGTTCTCAGTTATATCGAACAGACCAGCATTAAAAGCTTGTTGAACTACAATAGAGTAGTCAGTTTTATTGGCTAAGAGTGAAGTAAGAAGAAGAAATAGAGTAAGTGTATGTTTCATTAGGATGCTTTTTAGTAATAATCTAGCAAAAAATATTCCTAAATTTTTTTAGAAGTTTGAAGAGGCTCTCTCCTCAAAAGAGGGGAGGGGTAAAACCTTATCTCAGGTTCTCAAATGGTGCAGTTACAACTGCTTTACGAGTTACAGTATAAGGAACTAGTGCTGCGGCACGAGCTCTTTTAATAACTACAGAGATCATATCTTGGTGGCGTTTACAGTTACCTGTTAAACGACGAGGCATGATCTTATATCTTTCTGAAAGAGAGAAACGTAATGCTTTTGCATCTTTATAATCAATGAAGTCCACTTTTGCTTCACAATACTTACAATATCTTTTTTTATATTTTCTTTTTTCTGCCATGGTTTTTCCTTTTGTTATCTATTTGTCTAAAATGGAATTTCATCCTCGTCTATATCAATCGTTGGGATTGATTCTGCACTTGGCATTTGACGACTCTGTTGCTGCGCTGCTTGGTTATTGTAACTTGGCTGTTGCTGCTGCTGAGGTTGTTGGTAACTTTGACCTTGACCTTGCGTTGGAGCACTGTATTCACCACCTTGTGCTTGATTATCCATAGGAGTACCTGCTGGAGGAGTATATCCACCTTGGTTATCTCCTTTAGAATCAAGCATCTGCATAGTCTCTACCGTTACAGAGTGTTTAGAGCGTTTCTGTCCATTTTGGTCCACCCATTGATCAAAGTTTAATCTTCCCTCTACTAGGATTTTACTCCCCTTTCGTAGGTATTGGTTAGCAACTTCAGCACTTCTTGCGAAAAATGTAATATCTACAAAACATACTTCCTCTTTTTTTTCACCATTACTAGTAAATTTGCGGCTAGTAGCTATTGCAGTTTTTGCAATACCCATACCACTTTGAGAGTATCTAAGCTCTATATCACGTGTGAGGTTACCAACTAAAATTATTTTATTGAACATGAATTTTCCTTAAGTTATTTAGTCTTGGACTATACTACTCAGATGCTGTTTCAGTAGCTACTGGATCTTCTGTTTCTACTGTTGGCGTTTGAGTTGGTGCTTCTGCTACTGGCGTTTCAGTCACTGGCGTTTGATCTTTTGGTTCTTCAGCTAATTTTTTAGCTTTTTCAACCATGTTGTTGAATGCAACTTTTTCACGATTTGTATCGTATTTAATAGTTACAAAACGAAGTAAATCTTCATTAATACGGAAACGTCTTTCGATTTCAGAAATTGCAGATGGAGCAATTGATGAATAGATAACATGGTAGTAGCCACGCTCATTTTTTTCAATTGGGTACGCTAATTTTCTCATTCCCATTGGACTTGTTGCAGCGATTTCGCCACCATTTGAAGTGATGATCTCTTCGATAGCTTTAATGCTAGCTTGGATCTCTTCTGCTGTTAATGTAGGTTTTACGATTACTAAGTTTTCGTAGTTTCTCATATAGTATGATCTCCTTTTGGTATCTGCCTAAATGGCGTTTGTTTCCCCCTCGGATGTAGTATATAATATCACAATTGACATTACAAAGAGAAAGGAATTGCAACTATATCTAAGTTTTACTTAAAGTGTTATTACTAAATATACTTTTGCATTAATAATTTCTATCTCACCTGCAAGTTCAGCTTCAAAAAGTCTTGCAGGAAAACGAGATAGTGTCTCTTCATAAGTGGGGTTTGATTTGCAAAAGAGTAAAAAGTCATCTTCAGTTTTTTGCTTCTTATGAATTTCTGAAAACTCTTTTACAAAGGTATCAATATCGTAAATAGCTTCCGCTTGATTCTCTTGAAGTAGTTTATTGGTAGCTTCACTCTCACCTATTCTATGAGAGAGAACATAAACTTTTTTACCCATTTTTTGAGCATACTCTACACTTCGCATACTTCCAGAGTTAAGATCTGCATAGCTCACAATGAGCACTTCACCAAGTGCTACAACTAGCTCATTTCTAAGAACAAAATTATATTTTGTTGAAGGAGAGGTAGGAGCGAACTGACTTAACACTAAGCCTCTCTTTTCTACTTCTCCTATAAGTGTTGCATTTATAGAAGGGTAGCGTTTATCTATGCCTGTTGCGGCGACAACTATTGTATTTGAAGCTCCTGCTGCTTTATGTGCTGTAGCATCTATACCTATAGCACCACCACTTACGATACAGACTCCATGATGAGAAAGTTTTTGTGCAAGTTCATGCGTCTTCTGTCTTGCATATTGGTTTGGCTTTCTGCTACCTATGATAGATATTTTCTTTTTGTTAAGTAGAGAAGTATCTCCTTTGAAGTAGAGTCTCTTTGGATACTTCTTCATAGAGTCAAGTTCTTGTATATGAAAATTTATATGCTCTATCATATGGGTTATCTTATTTTATTTATAAGGACTAAGTCAACCTCTTTGAGAAGTTCTTTTGACTCATAAAGTGCTTGAAGTGTGTTTTTGTGGGGATGTCCTATTGCTATAGCATTTCCATGGGATTTAGCAATTTTTATCGCATGTTTAATCTGCTTTAAAACATAGGCTTTATCCATATGATGGTCTAAAAAAATATCTCTTGAAAGATATTGAAGTCCAAATTTTTTGAGAGCATTAGGTACTTTTGTTTTGGCTGTGGTTCTACTATCTATAAAGTTAATATTATTTTTCTTTAAAGCAAAGATGAGTCTATCCATCGCTCTCTCATCTGCTGTAAACTTACTGCCTGTATGGTTGTTGATATAGTGAACCTTAGGAAAGAGTTTTTTAATGGTAACTATTCGTTTAGAGATAATTTTTTGAGAGTCATGAATATGGAGTGTATTTGGCTCTTCTGCACTCCAGTGCATAGCTTCCATAGGAAGGTGAACCATATAAAAAGGTTCTTTTGCTGCAAGTTTTGGAGTATTTGGTCGTCCTGCACTTGGTGGTAAAAAAGACATAGTAAGCGTTAAGTGCAAACTTTTGATGGCATCTACTTGAGACCTTGTGCCTACATCATCTATAATGATAGCAAGTTTTGGTTTTGAGGTCGTGAGTTTTCTTTTATGCTTTTGTATCTTGGGGAGCGGAGCTAGTACTCCTTCATCTAATTCATGTGCTGCAGATATATACACTTTTGGAGCCTGTTTGTGTAGCTCTTTTTTAAGAATATTTTTAAGTCGTCCCTTTACATTCTCCTTTTTCTTTTCTGGCTCTTTTATCTCTTTTGATTTTTTGATCTTTATCTGTTGTGAGAGCTCTTCTTTAGCACTGTTATAACCAATGTAGTATCCAGCAAGTATTGTACTTAATGTAAGTGCTATAACTGTTAAAATCCATGCCGTATATGTAAGTACTTTTGAACTACTTTTTATTTTTTTTTGTCTCTTTTTTTTCGCCATAATTACAATCTTTTTTTTTATTTGTTGAAACTATACCCTCTTAAATATTAATATAGAATTTTATTGCACTGTGTCATATTTTTTACATACTTGCAACTAAAGTATTATTAACCTGCCAAAGTTCCTCTTTTTCATCATTACGAACACTCTCTAGTCGCATTAAATAGTACTCTCTATGTACTTCCTTAGCTCCTAAACTTTTTAGATGTTCTGTTGGTACTTGACAGTCAATAAAGTCATAATTCCATACTTTTAAATGTTCTATCAGTACAGCAAATGCAGCTTTAGAAGCATCATTTACATGGGTAAACATAGATTCTCCACAAAAGAGACCACCTATACTAAGTCCATAGAGTCCACCTACAAGTTTGTTATCTTGGTAAGCCTCTATGGAGTGAGCTATGCCCATACCATGAAGTACTTCAAAAGATTCGATGAGATCTTCATATAGCCATGTGCCACTTTGTCCCTTTCTATGAGTAGAAGCACATCTCTCTAAAACGCCACGAAAGTCTGTATCAAATTTAAAATTAAAATGTTTAATTCTTTTTTTTAGAGATCTTTGAAGTTTGAAATCTTTGAGTTCTAGTATAAGTCTAGGATCTGGTGACCACCAGAGTAAGTGTTCCTCTTTTTGATTCCATGGAAAGATACCATTCCTATAGGCTTTAAGAAGTCTTGAAGGGTTAAGATCTCCTCCCCAAGCGACTATACCCTCCTCATTAGCCTCAGTAGGATGAGGAAAATCAAGTGAAAATTTGTGAAGTTGTGGTATCTGCATTAAAGCTCTCTAAATGTTAGTTTTAAGGCACTGTTTTTTACACCGACTTCTACAATACCACCGTTCTCAAGAGAGCCAAAGAGTATCGCATCACTTAGCTTGTTTGTAATATTGTTTTGTATGTAGCGCTTGAGTGGACGTGCTCCCATCTCTTTGGAGTATGCACTCTCTGTTATCAATATAACTGCATCTTTATTTATCTTTATACTTATCTTTTTTGCTGAGAGTTCTCTATTTAGCTCATAAATAGACTTAACAACTATCCTCTCAACACTCTCTTTTGTAAGCTGTTCAAATTCGACAACAGCATCAAGTCTATTTCTAAACTCTGGTGTAAAGAAGGAGTTCAACTCTTCATTTTTGGAGAGAGACTCATCTTTATTAAAGCCTGCAACACTACGAGCAACTGCCCCNCTTTGAAAGTTTGCTTTGTAACCATTATTATCGGTGAGTGTTGCACTATCCATAATCTGTAAAAGAATATTAACTAAGTCTGGATGTGCTTTTTCTATCTCATCTAAGAGAAGTACAGAGTAGGGGTGTTTTTTAATAGCTTCACTCAGAAGTCCACCTTGATCGTAGCCAACATAGCCAGGAGGGGCTCCCACCAAGCGAGAGAGAGCATGTTTTTCCATATACTCACTCATATCGAAACGTTCTAAGTGAATACCAAGCAAATCACTAAGAGCAATGGCAAGCTCAGTTTTACCAACGCCAGTAGGTCCACTAAAGAGAAAAGAGGCTATTGGTTTACCCTCTGGTGTAAGCCCAGCTTTGGAAATTTTTATTGCTTTTGAAACAGTTGTTACAGCACTATCTTGACCTATAACTCTAAGTTTGAGATCATTTTCTAAAGTTAATAAGGCTGAGAGCTCATTCTCTTTCATATTTGTGTTAGAAATACCTACTATGCTTGTGATAGTTTTGAGTATATCCTTTGCACCGACTTTAACTCGCTTGTTTTTTCGGAGATGAAAAGAGGCAGCAGTCTCATCTAAAATGTCTATTGCCTTATCTGGAAGAAACCTATCTGTAATATATCTACTAGAGAGATCAACAGCAGATTTAAGTGCTTTGTTTGTATATTTTACCCCATGATACTTTTCATACTTTTTTTGTAAACCTTTGAGTATGAGATAAGAGGTCTCTTTTGAGGGTTCGTTTATATCCACTTTTGAAAAACGACGACTAAGTGCTTTGTCTTTTTCAAAACCATTTCTATACTCTGCAAAAGTAGTTGCACCCATGCACTTAAGTTCACCAGAAGCAAGAGCTGGTTTGAGTTGGTTGGCTGCATCCATAGTGCCACTGGTACTTCCTGCACCTATAAGAGTGTGAATTTCATCTATAAACAAGATGGCGTTTAACTCATTCTTAAGCTCATCCATCACACCCTTGAGACGTTTTTCAAAATCACCACGATATTTTGTTCCTGCAAGCAAGGCACTAAGGTCTAAGGCATAGAGTTTTGACTCTTTTATTATTTTTGGTACTTTGTTGGCTGCTATATTGAGTGCTAGTCCCTCAGCTATGGCAGTTTTACCAACACCAGGTTCTCCTACTAAAATAGGATTATTTTTTTTACGACGGCATAGTATCTGTGTTACTCTTTGTATCTCGTTATCTCTTCCTATAACAGGGTCTATTTTCCCCTCTTTTGCTTTGGCAATGAGGTCTATGGAGTACTCTTGAAGATAAGATTTTGAGTTACTTTGTGCTGGTATGAACTCTTCAGTATGTGAGATAATCTCTAGAATATCTAAACGTGAGATTGCATGGTGAGCAAGTAGCATATAGGAAAAAGTGTTCTCCTCTTCATAGAGAGCTGCTAGAAGATCACCTATTTGTGCATTGGTCTGTTGTGCAGATTGGATATGTTTTATCATATTATCTATTAACCGAGAGAGTGCTACACTCTCGTAAGGTTCTTGTTCTACATCTTCTGGTAGGGGTTCTATATTGTTTTGTATGTAAGCGGTGAGTTCTTCTCTCATCTGTATGACATTACCGCCACAGGATTCTATGATACTAGATCCCTCTTTTGAAGATAGAAGATAGTAAAAGACATGCTCTATAGTAAGATATTCATGACGAAGATTTTTTGCAAAAAGGATGGACTTCTCGAAGATATCGTTAAGTTCTGGACTTATCATCTACTCCTCCTCCATAGTTGCTTTGAGAGGAAAACCACTATCTTTAGCATGTTTAAGCACTTGCATCACTTTTGTTTCAGCTATTTCATGAGAGTAAACGCCACAAATAGCTCTACCCACTTTATGAATTTCAAGCATAATTTGTTCGGCTTGTTCAAAACTTTTATGAAAGAGCTTTATTAAGATATTTACCACAAAGTCCATAGATGTGTAGTTATCATTAAGAAGATAAACTTTATACTTCTTTGGATACTCTAACATTGTCTCATTAAAGAGTTCTATAGAGATATTTATAGGTATCTCTTCTGCCTCTGAACAGATAACTTTTATCGTAGAGTAGATAGTTCTCTCTTTATTCTCAATACTCTGGATAAATGAAGTAGAGTACTCTTCATAACTATTCATAATTTTTTAGACCTTTATTTGTAATGAGATAAATTATAGCAAAGTTGAGATAATATTTATTCTATGTACTTTAATTATGTTAGAATTATAAAGATATAAATAATAGGAAAATTGATGGAAAACAGAACAGCTTTAGAGACACTTAGCACCAGAGTATCTGATATACTTCAAAAATACCATTCACTCAAAGGTGAGAATGAGATGATGCGAAGTGAACTTGCAACACTTAAAGCAGAAAAAGATCTTAAAGATCAGGAGATAGAGAGGCTCAACGATGAAAATACCATGAAAGATCTTGAAATAGAAGAGATAGTGAGTAAAATAGAAACTATTTTAGGTTAGTTGTTTTATGAGTAAAAAAATAGGATTATATATTGGAGGTCGCAGATTTGATGTCGATGTCGATAATGAGTTTGCCAAATTTTTAGAACTGCAGATGGAGAGTGATTTTAAGATAGAAGGAAATAATGAGCCCAAACTTGTGATGCAAGCCTATGTAAGAAAAGTCTATGGACTCTATAGACAAGAAAAGAAAATTGCAGAGATTTTAAAGAAGTTAGAAGAGTAAATTTGCATTTTGGTTTAGAATAAAATAAGTTTAACTAGCTATAATTTCGTTCTCACTTATAGAGATGATGTGCGCTCGTAGCTCAGCTGGATAGAGCACTGGTTTGCGGTACCAGCGGTCACACGTTCGAATCGTGTCGGGCGCACCATACTTACAAAAAAACTACAACAATTTTACTTCACTTACTTCTAAGAAAATTGCATTTATGATTTGAACTTAGGAAAATTTTAAGGTGACTTTTTGAGTAAAAAACACCTTTTAAGGATCGTAGTTAACGGTATTAAAGTTAAATTTACCAATTTAATGATAAATCATGAATTTCTAATCATTTATTTACATCTTCCTTGATAGAATAAGAACGTATTATTTATGAAGAATTAAATAGAAAAAATATATATAATCCAGAATTAATAATAAGGTTTAAATAGTTGAGCTTATATTCCGAACGACTTGCCACTCTAAAAAGAGAAATATCTTATATTGAACAAGCAAAAAGAAAAGGTGGCAATAGAAAAAAAAGCAAGCTATTCAAAAAATATCAAAAAGAGATGATAGAGTTTATTCATGGAAGAATAAATAGAGTAGAGTTAATCGTATCAGGAAAAGTAATTGTATTGGAAAAAGGTGATAGTAAGAAGGGCTTCAAGCATATATTAGAGAAGCACTATAAACATAATGATCTTGAGGCAATGGATATACTTAATTTGCCAGTTATGTTTAAGCATGCTATCAAGCTGTCTGAAGAAGGTGTTAGCAATAGTTATTTAACTGTATATAGAAGATTAGAAAACCAAAAAGAGCATAAACTCATTGCGGATGAAAATAGAAATGATAAATTAGTTGTAAGTACTTATAGAAAGACATAAGGTGGAAGCCAGACGAGAGCAGTTAAAAACCATCGAGGGCTAACATGAGTAAACTCATGTACTGGTCGTTACCTAGCTTCACTTCTATAGCAGACGTTTCCGTCACAAAGTACACATATAATGTATTTTGTGACAGAAACAATCTTGCTGTGTATTCGCTATATTATCAGTAAAATAATTAATTAAACATAAATTTGTGAAATTAATCTTTTAAATATAATAAATTGTTTCTCTTAGCTAGTGTAAAAGATTTTGAAATTATACTATTCAATGTTTATAGTAGCCTTAGTTAGTCTTTAGCCATTTCTCTTTCCTAAAATACTATATTAACAAAGATATAATCACTTAGATGTCTAAAAGTAAGTGAAAGTAGTATAACAAGTTCGATAAGTCGTACAAGTCCTATTTTAGGGTTATAGTTATATAGTTCTTTATATGCACTACCCGTACAAGTCCTAAATAGTTCTGTAATATGATTTAAATTGCACATCATATGATATAACTTTTATATCAATAAAAATTATTAAGGTATTTTGGCTATCATTCTATAGTTGTAATACTTTAGAAAAGAAGTAATAGTTAAATATGTGTAAATAAAGTATTTAAAAATGTTAAGAATTTATGAAAAAAAGTGCCACTAAAAGTGTCACCAAAAATGATTGAAATAGCGGTAATTAGCATTAATTGTAGGTGGCTAAATCCCCATGTTTGTGTGTTTTAGGTCTTTGTTGCTTCCTTGCGGTACCAGCGGTCACACGTTCGAATCGTGTCGGGCGCACCATAACTACTTAATAATCCCCCACCTAAAACACTTACTTTGCCAATTCTAAAATCAAGTGCAATTTTAACTTAGGTTTTTTTTTAATGAAGATTTGATTATAATGCACAAAAAATATCTAAAAGAGAATTTATGACACCTATACAGAGAGTAACAGAAGCGATAGAAGAGATTAAAAAAGGCAATATGATCATCATGATAGATGATGAGGATAGAGAGAATGAGGGTGATCTCGTTTATGCAGCAGCATTTAGTTCGCCTCAGCATGTAAACTTTATGGCAACAAACGCCAAAGGTCTTATCTGTGTGGCACTCTCAAAACAGATAGCTACAAGACTTGAACTTCATCCTATGGTAAGTTCTAATACCTCCTCTTATGAGACGGCGTTTACTATCTCTGTAGATGCAAAAGATGCTCTCACTGGTATCTCAGCGAGTGAACGTAATGATACTATTAAAATCCTTGCAAATCCTATAGCTAAGGTAGATGATCTGGTAAAACCTGGACATATTTTTCCTTTAATAGCTAAAGATGGAGGAACTCTTATTCGAACTGGACATACTGAGGGAAGTGTGGATATTTGCCGTTTAGCAGGTCTAAGTGAAGCAGGTGTTATCTGTGAAATTATTAAAGAAGATGGAACAATGGCTCGTCGTGATGATCTTGATATCTTTGGTGAGAGGCATAACCTAAAGACTGTTTTTATCTCTGATATCGTTGAGTACAGACTTGCAAATGAGTCTCTTATTCAGAAAAAAGATGAAGAGGATATAGAGTTCTTTGGTGTTAAAGTTAAACGCCATACTTTTAGTGACCATGATGGTATAGAGCATACGGCGATAGAGTTTTACTCTACAAAAGAGCTCTCTAATGTTCGTGTACATAATATTATGCCAGATATCGACCTTCTTCTTAATCAGAAAAAATATAATAATCTTGTAGCATCTATAGAGTATCTTAAGCAAAATAGTGGTCTTTTAGTCTTTATAAATAAAACAGAGCATCAAGATAATGCCACACCAAAAGAGTTTGGAATAGGCGCTCAGATTATTAAGTCCTTTGGTATCTCCCAGATGAATCTTCTTACCTCTACAAAAAAAGTAGATTTAGTAGGACTCGGTGGGTTTGGTTTAGAGATAAAAGAAGTGCTAGAGATTTAAACTTGGCATAATAATAGTAATGTATTAGTCTTTTATACAACGGATAGTGAGCCCATACGCTCGATCAGAGTTATCATTAATATTGTAAAATAGCCCGAACTGACTCTTGCGTGACCCGAAGTATATGTTACTCGCTAGTCTCTTTATCTTTTTATCAACTGAACCATTCCAATAGTTACCAAAAAGTGCTGTATCGCCAAATGTGTTGCCGTTTTTCCAACCTGCAACAGGCAAGGCTAATGTACTTAAGAGAGCACCTGTTGTATCTATTTTCGTCCATGTTTGCATCTCTTGATAGAACTCATTTTCATTATCATTAGTTCCATTTGGGTTGAGAGGTAATCTGTATCCTACTGGACAGACATTGTTTTGACTTGATTCACTCGCCCAAAGGGTGTCATCTTGAGTTACTCTCCAATCATTAGAGCTTATGATAGAGAGTGGGTTAGATGGTGTATCAGCTTGTGTACTAGTTGTACCATATTTTCCTGTTCCATGAGCAGCATCTGTCCATGTCATAAGCTCATGCCCATCTGCTTTTCTTCCCCATTGAAACATTGAACCATAAGCTCTATAGTCATCACCTGCAGTTGCTTGTTGTGATGGGTTGTAATCACTACTGTTTTTATTTGCATACTCAGCACCGAGGTTGTTGTTTAGCCATGTTCTTCCTGTAGTAGAGTTTGTTACTGGTAGATAGACAAATTTATGTTCAAACTTGTTATTTGTTTTTTTGAAAAAACTTCTATCTACTATAGCATGTGCAGGGAGATTTAAACCATTTACTTCCTCTATCATTCTCTGTACTTCATCTCTTGTAGCAGGTGAGCTAAAACTTTTATCTGCACTTACTATATAGGTTCTATAGATATTTTCATAATCATCATTTATATTCTCAAGTGCTGGAGTGATAGCTTTTAGATCTTCAATGGTTATAATTGATTTATGACTACTGTGTTCATTTCCTATCTCTAAGAGGACACTACGTGATCTCTCTGCTGGCGTTTGCTCTTTTATACAGCGTAGAGGTAGTCCATTTGTTCTCTCAAGAGAGTGAGTCTCATGAGGTCTCCATGCTACTCCTGGAGTTGTATCCCATATACGTGGTGCACCTCCAGGGTAAAACATACCATAACCATTTGAATTAAGCCATCCTGGACCAGGTATTTTGAGTCTGCTACTCATTGATCCATCAGCAGTTAAAGCGTTCCATGTTTGAGCCTCTACATCTAACTCTTTTTTTGTTGGTACTCTATAGTGAGCAGGACAAGGATTATTTGGNGCATCTATACCTTTCCAAAGATCATCATTTGGGTGTACTCTCCAATCACTGTTTACTGCAATAAATTTTCCATCAGTTGGATTATCACTTTTTGTAGTGGTTGTTGCTAATTGATCAATAGTCCCATTACCCCACCATCTAGTGACAAGTTCATGTCCATCAGCTTTTCTCCCCCATTGGAAGAGTGAACCTTTCGCATAGTTATCATTTGCATTTGTAGCTTGTTGTGATGGATTATAGATATTTCTCCCCACATTTGCATACCATGCTCCTAGGTTATTGTTTAGCCATGTTCTTCCTGTATTAGAGTTTGTTACTGGAAGATAGACAAATCTATGTTCAAACTTATTATGTGTCTTTTTGTAAAAGTTTTTATCTAGTATAGCATTATCAGGTAGATTAAAACTATTTACTTCATCTATCATACTCTGCACTTCATCTACTGTAGCAGGTGAACTAATGTTAGTATCTGCACTTGCTATATATTTTTGATAAATATTTAGATAACGATCATCTATATTACTAAGTGCTGGAAGAATAGCTTTTAGTTTTACAACTGTAATATCTGAACTACCATTACTGTGTTGTGTTGCTATATCTGCAAGAGTAGCATCTGATACAGGCATTAATCTATTTACTTCATTTATCATACTCTGCACTTCATCTCTTGTAGCAGGTGAACTAAAGTTACTATCTCTACTTGCTATATATGTTTGATAGATGTTTTCATAATCGGCATTTATATTCTCAAGTGCTGGAGTAATCTCTTGTAGTTGTGCAACTGTTATAGTTGAGTTATGATCACTATGTTGAGAACCTATATCTTCTAGAATAGTAGCTGTTCTATTCTCATCAGTATTGTTATTCTCAGGAGGGATAGTAGTTATATTCCTCTCTGTTTTATTCTCATCAGTTTTTTTATTCACTATTTGAGGGATAAGGTTGTTATCATTAATATTACAACCACTCACTCCTATTCCAAGGATAAGAAGTGCCGCTAAAGTTTTCTGTCTTATATTCATCACGTTTCCTTTTTTTTGATCTTTAAGTAAAAGTTTTTCTTTGAGCTATCTGTTTTACTAAATATTTGATAATGCAAAATAATCAAATATCAATTCGGGTTTACAAACCATATTTTACTATAAAATTTTACATTTTTCAACTATTGGAGTGAGAAGATATGGTAAATAGTAGTGCAAATTTTAAAAGATTTAGCAGATGATTACTTTGTCTCTGTGATGTTTCTATCTGTTGTGTTTTTATCTATTATTATTCTCTTTTAGCTTTGTCAACTAAAGTGTTTGAAATACATGGTTTGCTTCTATCTGTAAATAGAGTTAATAGAGAATGAAAATTATAAAAAAGTTGACTCCCGCGAGAGCGGGAATCAAAAGAGGAATAACACGAGTGTATTAATCTTTTATACAGCGGACAGAAAATGCATCCCCTCTGGCGCTAGTGTCAAGTAGGCCCAAATAGCCTCCGAAGAATATGTCACGCGCGTTACTTACAGTACTATTATTACCGTCACTAGGGACGACTGAACCGCTCCAATAGTCACCGTAATTCGCCGTAAAGGCACGATTACCGTTAGAATAACGGATACCAGCCATAGGCAGTTTTAGATCACTTGACATAGAACCGTCGGCATCTTTAGAATCCCAACTATTTAATTCTACAGCAAACTCATGATTAGCATCTACTGCTCCATTTGGGTTTAGTGGTAGTCTGTATCCTACTGGACAGACATTGTTTGCGCTTGATTCGCTTGCCCATAGAGTATCATCTTGGTTTACTCTCCAATCACTTTGTTTGATAAAGAGTGAATCAGATGGATCATCCGCCTGTGTAGATGTTGCATTATACTCTGGCGCTCCTGTAGTAGCATCTGTCCAATTCATTAGCTCATGCCCATCTGCTTTTCTTCCCCATTGGAAGAGTGAACCGTAAGCTAAGTGGTCATTACTTGCTGTTGCTTGTTGTGANTGGCGTTTGATCTTTTATACAGCGGACAGGGTGAGCCTCTATCTTCGCACCATAATCACTTGCAACGAGAACACCCCAGTTAGATCCCATGTTCAGTGCCTTTCCATCGCTTCTAACTGAACCAAACCAATAGTTACTAGAGCCACCATCTGACCATTTAATTGATGCATTACCATTAAAATTACGAATTCCAGTAGTAGATACTTTTAGGAAACTGTGGAAGAGTCCACCAATATTTTGTGTTAAATCTTTTGTCTCTTGATACCACTCATTTGCTCCATCGTTTGCTCCATTTGGACTAAGTGGCAGTCTGTATCCTACTGGACAAACATTGTTTGGACTTGATTCACTTGCCCATAATGTATCATCTGAATGTACTCTCCAATCATCAGAACCTGTGATTAAGAGTGAGTCATCTGGATTATCTGATTTTGTTGCTGTTGTAGCATATTTTCCACTAAGANATATTTTGTGTTAAATCTTTTGTCTCTTGATACCACTCATTTGCTCCATCGTTTGCTCCATTTGGACTAAGTGGCAGTCTGTATCCTACTGGACAGACATTGTTTGGACTTGATTCACTTGCCCATAGTGTATCATCTGAATCTACTCTCCAATCATCAGAACCTGTGATTAAGAGTGAGTCATCTGGATTATCTGATTTTGTTGCTGTTGTAGCATATTTTCCACTAAGAGTTGACCACTCTATTAGCTCATGTCCATCTGCTTTTCTTCCCCACTGAAAGAGTGAACCATTTGCTAATAGATCTTTTATCGCTGTTGCTTGTTGTGATGGGTTGTAGTCACTACTATTTAGATTTGCATACTCAGCACCAAGGTTGTTGTTTATCCATGTTCGTCCTGTGGTGTTACTCTCTACTGGTAAATAGACAAATCTATGCTCAAATGCTCCATTTGTTTTTGTGAAAAAACTTCTATCTACTATAGCATGTTCAGGTAGGTTTAAAGCATTCACTTCATCTATCATAGTTTGGACTTCAGCTCTTGTAGCAGGGGAGCTAATGTTACTATCTGCACTTGCTATGTATGTTCTATAGATATTCTCATAACTGCTATTTATATTCTCAAGTGCTGGAGTGATAGCTTGTAGTTGTGCAACTGTTATGGTTGCGTTATGATCTTGGTGTTCATTCCCTATCTTTTTGAGAATCTCTGTAGTATCTACTACTGCTTGAACTTTGGTTACTACATCATCAGTAAATAGGGATACAAGATTATCAAGCTGAGCATTTACTGATGCTACGTTAGTTGCATTGACACCTCTTATACCTGCATTTGTATAATCTGTAGGAGTTGGTGCTGTTTTTGTATTATCAAGTGCATAAGTTGCAATAACTGCCATTGCTATCTTTGTTTCTGTTGCTCCAAGTTCTGTATCTCCTGGTGTTGTATCGCCTGGTGTTACTATTTCTTGAATCTTCGCTCTTGCTTTTGGATAGGATTGAAGTGCTAATGTTTTAAGAGCATTATTTACTGTTGCTAAGTTAGTTGCATTGACACCTGTTATACCTGCATTTGTATAATCTTCAACTGTGAGTGCTATCCTTGTACTATCAGCTATATAAGCTTTGATGGTTGCCACTGCTCTATTTACTGTTTCTGTTGGAAGATTTGCTTCTCCTGGTGCATTACTCTTTGCTACTGTAGTGTTTGTATCTAAACTGTTTGTATTATCATTACACCCTGTCATTCCTGTTGTAAGAACCAAAACTGCTGCTAATGATATATGCCTTAAATCTAACATATTTACCCCTTTTTTTTTATGTTATTATATAAAAGTTCCTATTTTGGCTATCTGCTTTGCATAGGAGTCTTTTATCTGTTACTATTTACAATAATAATCAAATATAACTTTAGATTTTATAAAGCTACTCAATTATACTGAAAATTGTAAATTTTATTTTATACCACCAATAATGACTAAACCATTCATACCATCAGCTATATAAGCCTTTGTACCATCACTTGAAAGAGTAATACCCCATGACTTCCCAGCTGTATCGTATGAGCTAAATTTTGTTGGATGAGCTGAATCGCTTATATCAACTATTACTAAACCACAACGGTAATTAGCTACATAAGCCTTTGTACCATCATCTGATAAAGTAACACCATATGCATTCCCAGCTGTATCGTATGAGGCAAGTTTAGTTGGATGAGCTGGATCGCTTATATCAACTATAACTAAACCATTACCACCATCAGCTATATAAGCCTTTGTGCCATCACCTGATAAAGTAACATCATATGCATTCCCAACTGTATCATATGAGCCAAGCTTAGTTGGATGAGCTGGATCACTTATATCAACTATAACTAAACCATTCATAAAATCAGCTACATAAGCCTTTGTACCATCACTTGATAGAGTAACATCCAATGCATACCCAGCTGTATCGTATGAGGCAAGCTTAGTTGGATATGCTGGATCACTTATATCAACTATAACTAAACCATTCGTACCATCAGTTATATAAGCCCTTGTACCATCACTTGATAAAGTGACACCATGTGATTCCCTAGCTGTATCGTATGAGCCTAATTTAGTTGGATGTGCTGAATCACTTATATCAACTATAACTAAACCATTCATAAAATCAGCTACATAAGCTTTTGTGCCATCACTTGATAGAGCAACACCAGCTGACCACCCAGCTGTATCATATGAGCCAAGCTTAGTTGGGTGAGCTGGATCACTTATATTAACTATAACTAAACCATTTTCATCATCAGCTACATAAGCCTTTGTACCATCACTTGACAAAGTAACACCCTCTGAATACCCAGCTGTATTGTATAAGCCAATCGTATGTAGATCTAGATTAGTAATATCTATCATTCTCTGCACTTCTTCTCTTGTAGCAGGTGCGCTAAAGCTACTATCTGCACTTGCTATATACTCTTGATAGATA
>JAICBP010000080.1:39623-40345 GCA_021766785.1 Sulfurimonas sp. endosymbiont of Alviniconcha boucheti | reverse complement strand
ATCATTTATATTTTTAAGTGCTGGAGTAATAGCTTTTAGTTGTGCGATGGTTATAGTTGATTTAGCACTATTATGTTCTCTACCTATTTGATCAAGAGCACTAAATGTTTTTTTCTCTGCTGGCGTTTGATCTTTTATACAGCGGACATTGAAGCCGTATGCTTTTACACTGTTTGCATTAGAATAGACATTATTTGGATAGAAATCCATACTCTTAGCCTTTGATCCATTCGCTGATCCAAACCAGTAAGAAGCCTCATTTCCTGTCTCCACAATATCATCATTACTCCAATAATGACTGTAGCCAGACATTGGCAGTTTTAAAACACTATTTATAGCACCAGATGGATCTTTAGAACTCCATGTTTGTGTCTCTTGATACCACTCATTTTCACCATCATTAGCTCCATTTGGATCAAGTGGTAATCTGTACCCTACTGGACAGACATTGTTTTTGCTTGATTCACTTGCCCATAAGGTATCATCTGAAGTTACTCTCCAATCATTAGAACCTATGATATAGTGTAAATTACTTAAATCATTGGATTTAATAGATGTATGACCATACTTTTTAGTTCCATATGTATCACTATACCAATAGGTTAGCTCATGTCCATCTGCTTTTCTTCCCCATTGAAAGAGTGAACCGTAAGCTAAGTGGTCATTACTTTCAGTCGCTTGTTCTGATGCGTTGTAATCACTACTATTTAGATTTGCATACT
>JAICBP010000080.1:0-16253 GCA_021766785.1 Sulfurimonas sp. endosymbiont of Alviniconcha boucheti | reverse complement strand
TAAATTATAGGATTTATTATCACTATGAGGCTCTCTGTTTTTTTTATATGTGTATCATTATAAAAAGAAATAGGTGGATTCGACTCATAAAGGAAGATAAGCCAAAGGAGCAAAATGAATATAGCAAATAATATTGCAGAACTTGTAGGAAATACACCTCTTATACGACTCAATACTCCCTCAGCAATGACAGGTGCTACTATACTTGGTAAATGTGAGTTTATGAATCCAACAAGTTCAGTCAAAGATAGGATAGGTTTACATATGATAAAGAGTGGTTTACAATCTGGACTTATTACAAAAGAGAGTACAATTATAGAGCCAACAAGTGGAAATACAGGTATAGCACTTGCTGCAAACTGTGCTGCTCAAGGTCTTAAGCTTATACTTACAATGCCAGAATCAATGAGTATAGAAAGACGTAATTTACTTAAAGCACTAGGAGCTGAGTTAGTTCTTACTTCAGCCACTAAAGGTATGAATGGAGCTATAGCAAAAGCAAATGAGTTGCAAAGATTTATTGAAAATGCAGTAGTGCTACAACAGTTTGAAAACTCATCTAATCCAGAGGTACATGAGCTTACAACTGCACCAGAACTCCTTCGTGATACTGAGGGTGAGATAGATGCTTTTGTAGCAGCAGTAGGAACTGGTGGTACACTTAGTGGAACTTCTCATATTTTACAACGTGAGATAAAAAATATCACAATAGTAGCAGTAGAACCAGAAGCTTCTGCAGTACTCTCTGGTGAATCATCATCACCTCATAAAATTCAAGGTATCGGGGCTGGATTTATTCCTAAAAATCTTGATACAACTGTATATAGTGAAGTTGTGAAAGTAAGTAATGAAGATGCACTACAAACGGCTAGAATGCTTGCAAAAAAGGAGGGATTACTTGTTGGTATCTCTTCTGGAGCAAATGTATGGGCTACCATGCAAGTAGCATCCCGACCTGAATTTGCTGGTAAAACTTTAGTGACTATCCTTTGTGATACAGGTGAACGTTACCTCTCTACAGAACTTTTTCGTGAGTAAGAACTTTTTAGAAACTATCAAAGTACTTGATGGTGAAATCTACAATCTTAGCTACCATCAAGAGCGACTAGAAAGTGTTTTAGACTCACAAGAGATGTCAAACTATTATAACCTTAGTTCACTTCTCTCTCCACCAAAAAAAGGACTCTATCGATGTCGTGTTCTTTACAATACTCAAGATATAAATATCTCTTATCTCAAATATACAAAACGCAAAGTAAATTCTTTTAGATTAATTTATGATGATAGTATCATTTATGACAAAAAGTATGCCCAACGCGATGCCATTGATAAACATTTTGCTAATAGAGGTTCTAACGATGATATTATCATAGTAAAAAATGGATTTATAACAGATACAAGTATTGCTAATATTGCTTTATATGATGGTCATAGATGGCTTACTCCTGCATCTGCACTGCTACAAGGAACAACGCGCAGAAGATATTTAGATGCAGGGAAAATAGTTGAAGCAGATATTTCAGTAGAAACATTAAAAAGTTATAAGAAATTAGCCTTAATGAATGCTATGGTAGATTTTGATATAATTGCAGAAGAGAATATAAAGGAGATAATTTGTTAGAAAATATAACAGGCAAAAAAAAGTTTGCTCAGATAATGAAAAAAAATTTAGAAGATATTATTATCTATTTCTTTGAAGAAGAACAAAACTTTGGAGTACTATGCAAAATTGAAGATGTTGCATTTTATCCTGAACTTCCTGATGCTATCAATGGAGAGTTTCGACCACTTACACTCTTCTTTTTAGCAGGTTATACTTTTGAAACAGCAAGAATAGAAGATGAGTGTTTGATCTTTGAAGCAGGTTTTGGTCGGGATGAGTTTGGAAGTGTTGTAACTGTACCTCTGTTGAGTATTGTACAAGTGATAGTAGATGAGACACCAATATGTATAAATCTTTCTGTATATAAAGAGGAGGATGATGAACTCACCAAAGCCTCTAATTCTAATAGAGAAGATTTGGATGGAGAGAAAAACTCAATGGCTTCATTTTTAAATAATCCAGAAAACTCTAAGTTTTTAAAATAAAGCCTTACTCTTTAAACTTTATTAAAAGAGAGAAGGAAGTTCACTACATTATCGACAAATGCATCATGCTTTCTCTCTTTAAGGTATGCGATGAAAAAGTTTCTCGTTATTTTATGGTTTTTAAGTCTTGATTCGTAAAGTGTACCATTCTCTATCTCAGACTTTAGGGCATGTTTTGACATAATAGAAACAAGTGGTCGTGCAGTATTTCTGTCAGCATGTGTAATTGACTCTTTGATAGCTGTTGGACTTGATAAAACGCCAATTACATTAAAAGCACTGCATTGTACACCCATCTCTTCGAAAACTTCAGCAGTTAGTCTTCTTGTGTGTGACTCTTCATCCCTACAGATCCAGTCAAACCCAAAGAGATCATCAGCAGCAAGATTTTTCTTGAGGGGTTGATTTGAGAAAACGACAAGCTCATCTTCTACCCACTCTCTATAAATGATCCCCTCATGGAAAATTGGTGACTCTATAAGTGCAACATCTATCTTTTTATCTTTTAACTGTTCTATCATCTCTAAAGAAACGCCAACATTCATAAAAACTTCGTTGCCAATTCGTTGTTTAATTTCACTAAGATAATTTGGAAGGACATAGTTTCCTATAGAGAATGAAGATCCCATAACAAATGTGAACTCTTTGTTGATAATTTTAAGAAGTTCTTTTTCACTGTTGTGGATAGCTTTTTCCAAACGAAGTGCAATACGGAAAAGATCTTCTCCCTCTTTAGTCAGAACGATGCCATTCTTTTTTCTATCTACAATTTTTGTATCTAAATACTCTTCAATGAACTTAATTTGTTGAGTTACAGCAGGTTGGGAGATACCTAATTTTGCTGATGCTTTTGAAAAACTTTTCTCTTTTATGACCATAATAAATGTCTGTAATTTTGCGAAATCTTTTAACATAATAATTCCTATAAGTAAATGTAATAACATAATTATAACTAATAATTATAGCTATTTCAATATATTTTTTAAATTTTATAGAATTTTAGTTATAATAGATGTCATAATTAATAAGATCTCTGATATAACCTAGATACCTAGAGTAATATAAGAGTCAAATAAGTGGTACTTATGGAAAAAATATTTAATGGATTAAACCCCTCTCAAAAAGATGCTGTGAAGCAAACAGAAGGTCCTGTGCTTATTTTAGCTGGGGCAGGTAGTGGAAAAACGACAACAATCATTTCTCGTTTAGCATATCTCATAAAGGTACTTGGTATTCCTGCATCAAATACATTAACACTTACTTTTACAAATAAAGCTGCAAAAGAGATGCGAGAGCGATCTTTAGCGATGATAGAAGATTTAGCCTATCCACCACTCTTGTGTACTTTTCATAAGTTTGGTTTGTTGTTTTTGAAGTTTAACATACATCTTTTAGGGCGTCAAAACAATTTCGTTGTGATAGATACAGATGATAAAAAGCGCATCATAAAAAAGATAAACTCTGAACTCCCAACACCACTTATTGCTAGTGAGATTTCACGTTACAAAAATTCACTGCTTACTCCTGATGATGCTTATAAGCAAGCAGAACTTTTCAATTATAAACAGATAGCAGAGATATATGGAGCATATGAAGTCTATTTAAAAGAGAACAACCTTGTAGATTTTGATGATCTTATAGCACTAACCTATAAACTACTTAATGAGAATCTAGAACTTGCACAGGCAACTTCAAATAAATATCAGTACATAATGATAGATGAGTACCAAGATACAAATGAACTTCAACTAAAACTTATTCAAAAGCTCTGTACAACACATAATAATATCTGTGTGGTTGGGGATGATGATCAGTCTATATATGGTTGGCGTGGTGCTCATATACGCAATATTATGGAGTTTGATCAAGATTTTGAAGGGGCTAAAATCTTTAAACTTGAAGAGAACTACCGTTCACAAGCTTCTATTTTAAAAGTAGCAAATGCCCTCATCGAACACAATCGATCGCGTTTAGGAAAGCAACTAATTGCTACTCGTAGTAAAGGTGAAGAGGTCTCTGTTTTGAACTCTATGGATGAGAATGAAGAGGCTAGAAAAATAGCAAGTAAAATTCAAAAGTTACTTGATGATGGCGTTTGTGCGCAAGAGATAGCAGTGCTTTATCGTGTCAATGTTCTCTCCCGTTCTATAGAGGAGGGACTTAATCGTGCAGGTATTAACTATAAACTTGTTGGTGGTCTTCGTTTTTATGATCGTGCTGAGATCAAAGATCTTATCTCCTATCTAAGAGTTATTACAAATTCACACGATGACTTTTCACTTAAGCGCATAGTAAATAAGCCTAAACGTGGATTAGGCAAAGCAAGTATAGAGAAGATAGAACTTGCCGCCCATGCAAATAGAACCTCTATCTATGAGTATGTAAAAACAGTAGAACTCACAACACTAGTAGCTCTTGTAAAGAAAAAAAATGCTATAACACTTAAAAAATTTATAGAAAATCTTGATGAAGTCGCTCGTGCCGCAGAGGAGTCAACTTATGAGTTTATAGATATACTTGAAGATACTTTTCATCTTAAAGATATCTACAAAGGTACGCAAGATGAGTCTGAACGGGTTCTTAACATGGATGAGTTTTATGGACTTTTTCGTGACTTTATCAAAAAGAGTCCAGAGTTTGCACTTGATGAGTTTTTAAATGAATTGACACTTCAGAGTGAACAAGATGCTGTGGAGGGAGAATCCATCTATATGATGAGTATTCATGCCTCAAAAGGTTTGGAGTTTGAACATGTTTTTATTATAGGTCTTGAAGAGGGGTTCTTGCCTCTTATTGGTGATGGTAGTGACTTGGAGGAGGAACGGCGTTTAGGTTATGTCTCTATGACTCGTGCCAAAAATGGACTTACTCTCTCTTATGCAGGAAGTCGTTTTTATAAGGGTCGAAGAAGTGATTTGACAAAGAGTAGATTTTTTAATGAAGCTGGACTTTGCGAAGGTTCTTTAATAGTAGAAAAAAATACAGCTTTCAAAAAAGGGGATTTAGTGCGACACAAGGTTTTTGGAACTGGTCGTATAAATGGAGTAAGTCGTGTAGGAAAGGAGTTTAAGTTAAGTATAAACTTTGCAGGTACACAGCGTGAAATACTTGCCTCTTTTGTGGAAAGACTTTAGGGAATTATAATGCAAAATAGACTTTTTGTAGCATATAAGCCAAGTGGCATAGGGTCAAATAAGTTTCTTTATTCTCTCAAACGTAAGTATAATGAAAAAAAAGCAGGATTTTCAGGAACACTAGATCCCTTTGCAAAAGGAGTACTTCTCATAGGTTTAGGAAGTCATACAAAGCTTTTTCGTTTTTTAAACAAAACACCGAAGGTTTATAGAGCGACTCTCTGGCTTGGTGCAAAAAGTGACTCACTAGATAGTGAAATGATAGAATACGTTGATATTGTAAAAAATTTTACAAAAGTAGCAGTAGAAGATGTTGTAAACTCCTTAGAGGGTACATTAGAGTATGAACCTCCTATCTTCTCAGCCAAACGCATTAATGGTAAACGGGCTTATGATTTAGCACGTGCAGGAGTACCTTTTGAGTTAAACAAGATAAACTCAACTATCTATGAGATAAAGCTTATACATTACTCTCACCCTTTTGTGACCTTTGAAGCAACTGTAAGTGAAGGGACATATATCCGTTCACTTGGTCTCATCATCGCTCAGAGATTAGGTGTGGCGTTTGGAAGTTTAAGTGCTTTAGAACGTCTTAATGAAGGGGAGTTTTTTTATGAAGATGAGAAGAAGTTAGATATAAAAAGATCTCTTAATATTTCGCAAAATGTCTATCTTGGTGATCAAGATGATGTAAGATTAGGAAGAAAACTCTTTTTAGATAATTTTCAAAATAGAGAACAAGGTACATACTGGCTTGATAATGGGGATAATATCTCTATTATCACTATTAAAGATGATACTGTAAAATATGAATTAGGGAGAATAGAATGCTAGTACTGTCAAGAAAACTTGATGAGTCAATTGTTATAGGTGATAACATTATAGTAAAAGTTATAGGAATAGAAAATGATATGGTAAAGCTAGGTATTGATGCACCAATAGATGTGGCTATTATCCGTAATGAACTTATAGAAAAGGTTAAAGAACAAAACAGAGCTGCACTTCATATCGTAGAGCAAAGTGAGTTGTGCGAACTCAGTAAACTTCTTAAAAAATAGGGCTAAAATGAAAACATATAGAGCTTATGCAAAAGTAAATATTTTTTTAAAAATAACTGGTACTCGTGGCGTTTACCATGAGATTATCTCCCGTTTTATGCAGGTAAAAAATCTCTATGATGAACTTGAGTTTACTCCAAAAGAAGAGACAGATGCAGGGAGTAACAGCTTTAAAATCATAGGTGACTTCTCATGTTCTACTGAGCAAAATACAATTTATAAAGCCTATTTTGCTCTTAAAAAAGCAACTCGCTCGGAGAAACTTGAAGAGCTTATGCAGAAGTATGCTATCACTGTGAGAAAAAATATTCCTGCATTTGCTGGACTTGGTGGAGGTAGTAGTGATGCAGCAACCTATCTCAAAATGTGTAACAATGTTCTCAACCTTGGTTTAAGTCTCAATGATTTAGCAACTATAGGGCTCAAAGTTGGGGCAGATGTACCGTTTTTTATTTATGGCTACAAGAGTGCAAATGTAAGCGGTATAGGTGAAGTGGTAGAGGAGTTTGATGAAGATCTTTTAAATATAGAGACATTTACTCCTAGTATAGAGATAAGTACACCTCGTGTTTATGCTATCTATAGAGAAGATTTTTTCTCTCCTATAGATGGCTTTGAGGTACAAAGACTCAAAACTATAAGCTCAAGAGAAGCACTAAAGAGTATGAGCCCTAGTGAAGCAAATGATCTTTTTAAACCAGCTTTACAAGAGTATAAAAAGTTAGAGGATCACTATAAACCAGGCTATTTTTTTAGCGGTAGTGGTAGTAGTTTTTTTAGGGTAAAAGATTAAATGAACGCTGCATCATTTCTAGCTGTATTAAAGAGAGTCTAAAATCATACTCATTTGTTTTAGAATTTATGGAATAAAATTAATAAAAAAAAGGGTAAACGATGGGTGAAACAATAGCAAAAAATAAAAAAGCTTATCATGACTACTTTATTGAGGAGAAGTTTGAAGCTGGGTTAGTTCTTAAGGGGAGTGAGGTTAAGGGAATTCGTGCACATCGTGTAAATCTAAAAGATAGTTTTATTAAGTTTGTCAAAAATGAGCCTATACTTTTTAATGCTCATATAGGAAGACTTGAAACCACAAATCACTTTTTTGGGCATGAAGAGCGTGGGAACCGTAAGCTTCTTTTACACAAAAAGCAGATAGAGAAGATGCTTAAAGCTGTCAATCGTGATGGATACACTATAGTGCCAATTCAGCTCTATTTTAATGATAGGAACCTTGCTAAGATTCAGATAGGTATAGCAAAAGGAAAACAGCTTCATGATAAACGCCAAGATCTTAAAGAGAAAGATCAAAAGCGTGATATCGCTAGAGCTATGAAGGAGTATTAGTGAGAGTCTTTTTTATTTTAGTATTTTTTATCTCCTCTTTAATGGCGTTTGATATCTCTAAGGTGATAGTTTTTGAGAATAAGGTTGCCAATGGTAAAACAGCTCTTTTAGAGTTCTTACCGCAAAAGGGCATCACTTATGAAAGTGTAAGTGTTGGTAAAAAGAGTTTTGATATATTTGATACACCAAATAGGAGCGAAAAAAAGTATGCACTCATTCCTTTTAGTTACTATGCTAAAAGAGAGGATAAAACTCTCAGTATTCACTATAAAGAGAGGGCAAAAGAGAAAACTGAAACACTACTCTTAAAAGTAGTAGATGGGAGATATGCTAAAGAAGAGATAGTTGTAAGTGACAAAAAAGTGAATCCTAAGAGTAAGGAGGTAAAAGATCGCATCGCAAAAGAGTATGCTCAGGCTATGAAGATTTACTCTACAATCACTCCAAAGAGCTATATTACAAAGCCTTTTATCGTGCCACTTGATTCTAAAATAACTTCTGATTTTGGGAAAATTCGCATCTATAATGGCTCACTTAAGGGGTACCATAGTGGAACAGATTTTCGTGCACCTGTTGGTACACCTATTATCGCATCTAATGATGCAAGAGTAGCACTTGTAAAGAGAAGATTTTACTCTGGTGGAACAGTTTTGCTTGACCATGGAGAGGGCATTTATACATGCTATTTTCATATGAGTGCCTTTAATGTAAAAGAGGGTGAACTAGTAAAACGTGGACAACAGCTTGGGCTCTCAGGTAAAAGTGGAAGAGTAACAGGTCCACATTTACATTTCTCAGCTAGAATAAACACGATACAGGTAGATCCTATGCAACTCATAGAACTATTAAATAAAAATTTACTATCAGGAAAATAATATGACACTATTTCAACTTATAATGCTAGGTTCTTCGGCATTTTTTGCCTATAAAATATATGAACATATTCAAACACTACAAAAACCAGAGGAGAATTCTCAAGGGGGTAATAGAAAAGCAGAAGCTTTTTCTACTTTTGATTCCTCAGAGCTTATTGAAAAAGCTGATGATGAGGTAAGGGCTGGAAACATGGATAAGGCTTTGGCTATTTTTAGTGAGGCAAACATAAAAGAGCCTAAAAATGGTGAAACTCTTTTTAAAATGGGTTTTGTGATGGCTCTTCAAAAGCGTAATGATGAGGCACTAGAGTACTTTAAAGAGGCTTTAGAAGTAGATAATGAAAATCCATTTACACACCTAGAGATGGGACTTGTCTATATCGATGATGGTGAAATTTCCTCGGCTCGAACACATTTAAATAGAGCCTTAGAGATAGATCCTAACTTAGAAAAAGCTAAAATTGCACTAGAGAAATTAAATAGTGAGCATTAAGATGAAACTGTATGAAATTTTTGACTATCTCAATGAAATATCACCTTTTGAACGCCAAGAGAAATGGGACAATTCTGGACTTATTGTGGGTGATTTTAAGCAAGAGATTACAGATATTGCTTTGAGTATTGATGTAGATGAAGCACTTATAGATTCGCTTGAAAAAAACACTCTTCTTATCACGCATCATCCTCTCATTTTTAGTGGCTTAAAAGAGCTGGATTTTGCAAAATATCCAACAAATCTTATCCACAAAATGATGCAAAAAAATATTAGCAATATAGCGATGCATACAAATTTTGATCAAACACACCTTAATGATTATGTTGCAAAAGAGGTTATTGGAGCACAAATTGTAAAAAAAGATGGTTTTATTGCTTATTTTGATATTGATGAGGATTTTGAGCTATTTTCAAGAAGAGTTGCAAAAGCTTTTAACTTAGAAATAGTACGAACAGTCGCATGCCATAAAAGAGTCAAAAGAGTGGCACTGACCACTGGTTCAGGCTGTTCATTGATGAAAACTTTAGAAGCTGATTGTTTCCTAACAGGAGATGTAAAATATCATGATGCTATGGAAGCAAAAAGTATAAATTTGTCACTAATTGACATCGGTCATTATGAAAGTGAGCACTTTTTTGCCAAAATTTTAGAAAAACATTTGAAAAATTTAGGTTTAAAAGTTATAATTGCGTCATCAGAAAACCCATTTACATATATATACCCTTAAAGGACCTAAATGAACAAGCACCTTCAACAGCTAATTGACCTCTCTATTGTAGATAAAGATATTGATGCGTTTGATCCCCAAATCGAAGAAGCAAACTATAACTATGAAGCAGCTCTTGCAAAAACTAAGAGCATAGAGAAAGATATAGAAAACTTAAGCAACGAAATAAAAGAAGAAGAGCTTAAAAAAAGTAAAAATGAGCTTCACCTTGCAGAACTTTCTCAAAAACTAGAAGAGAATGCAAAAAAGAGCGGTGATATTAAAACAGAACGTGAAATGAAATCATTGCAACTTGAAGAAGAAATTGCTAAGGAACAAGTCATTTTCGCTAATGAAGAGATAGCTCGTTTAGAAAAAATAATCGAAGCAAAAAAAGAGCAAATCGAATCTGCTGAAGCAAGTTTAGTAGAGTTAACTGCCTCTTTAGAGAGTGTAAAGGCAGATGTTGATGCGAAGTTAGAAGCGATCAATAAAGAGCGCCAAAGCGTTTTTGTCATAAAAGAGAAACTTCTTTTAGAAATAAACCAAAAAGGTTTAGCTTTTTATCAAAAGATTCGCAGATGGGCAAAAAACACAACAGTAGTTCCTGTCGAAGATCAAGCTTGTATGGGATGTCATATGGTTATAGGTGATAAAGTATTCTCTGATGTAATAAGAGGTGAAGATATTACAACATGTCCTCACTGTGGACGTATTTTATACACAAAGCCTAACGAAGAGTAAGTTTGAGAGCTTTTGCGCTTTTTTACTATAGCGTATCTGTGGTGCTATTTTTTTTAGCACTTCCTCTTATACTGTTTTTGGCGTTTAAGAGTAAATATAAAGAGTCAATTCCCGCACGTTTTTTTCTTTTTAAAAATCCATCTTTTTCAAGAACAGATGCTATCTGGTTTCATGTATGCTCTCTTGGTGAAGCACGAGCCCTTAAACCACTCCTGTGCGAACTTTCTGATAAAGAGGTAGTTATTACTACTATTACACAGACTGGACAGAGTGAAGCAAAAAAGTATAATGCAGAGGTTCGTTATCTTCCATATGAGATTTTTTTACCTTTTTGGGTGAAACGCCAAGAGATATTAGTAGTCCTAGAAGCTGAGTTTTGGTATTTACTTTTTGCTGTAGCATCAAAGCGTGGTGCAAGGTTGATTCTACTTAACTCTAGAATATCAGATAAAAGTGTAAAGAAGTATTTGCAATTTGCATGGTTTTATAAAAAATTGCTCTTTTATGTAGATACTCTCTATGTTCAGAGTGAGATAGATAAAAACAGATTTTTAGCACTTGGTGCGAGAAATATTAAAGTGATAGGCAATATAAAACTTGCAGGTGAGATTAAAAAAACTAAAGAGTACATTAAGCCTGATGTTGAAGTAATAGTTGCTGGAAGTACGCATCAAGGTGAGGAGGAGTCAATCCTCAAAGCTTTTGTAGAGTATAGAAAAAAGAGTAGTGCAAAGCTCATAGTAGTACCACGTCACCCTGAACGTTTCGCTAGTGTTTATGAGTTATGTAAAGAGGTTGCTAAAGCAAATTCTCTTTCATTATCGTGTTTTAGCAAGTGTAAAGAGTTTGAAGCAGATATTGTACTTGTAGATATGATGGGTGAGCTTAATAACATTTATGCAATAAGTGATATAGCGATTTTAGGTGGAGCATTTAACACCAATGTAGGTGGACACAATCCACTAGAACCTGCTTTTTTTGGCTGTAAAATCATTACAGGTAAACACTTTTTTCACCAAAAGGAGCTTTTTAAGTATGTACACCATGTACAGTATGTGGAGTTGAGTGAGATCTATAATGCATTACGAAATGCAAAAGAGTTACCACCATCTATGGTGGAAGAGACTATCGATTTAAAGTCTGTTATAAATGAAATAAAAGGAAACAGATAAAATGGCGACAGAAAAAGCGTATAAAATTCTTGCGATGCAAGAGGGCATTTCTAACAATAACGCAAAGTCTATGATAGACCGTGGGCTAGTGTATGTTGGAAATAAAAAGGTAGTAATAGCTCGTGGAGAGTTACATGCAGATACAAAGTTTAGAGTGATAAAAGTAGAGAGAGCAAAGATTCTTTTTGAAAATGATGATATTGTTGTTGTTGATAAACCTACTTATGTAAACTCAGATGAGATAGAACGCCAGTTTAAACCTGCTGTACTTTTGCATAGACTTGATCGTGAAACATCTGGTGTTTTGATGCTTGTAAAAAATGAAGAGTTCCGTGAAAAAGCAATAAAAGAGTTTCGTAAAGATAATGTTTATAAAGAGTATATAGCATGGGTTGAGGGTATTATAAGTGAGCCAATCGAAGTTGATAAAGGGGTACTAACGCAGAAAAAAAACAATAAAGCTTTCTCAAATGTATCTCCAAAGGGAAAACCAGCTCGTAGTGAGTTTTTTCCAGACCTAGTAAGTGCAAACAAAACAAAGGTAAAGTGTGTCATCCATCATGGACGTACACATCAGATTCGTGTGCATTTACGTTACATAGACCACCCAATAGTAGGTGATGAACAGTATGGGGGACGGCGTGCAAAACGTGTGATGCTTCATGCTCATAAAGTAAGACTACTGGGGATGGAGTTTGTCTCTCCTGAACCAAAAGAGTTTATACACTTTCAATAGTATATCAGCAATGCTTTGCTAAAATGTAGAAAATTTTATACTTAAGAGAAGAGAGAGAAATACATGTTTTATACATTAACAGATTCGTTTACTAGTGCCATAAAAAAGATCCGTTTTCATGATGATGAGAAAGCACTTGCAAAAGCACTAAATGAACTAAAAAAAAATCTTTTAAAAGCCGATGTAAATCATAAAGTTGTAAAAACATTACTCACTCGTGTAGATCGACTTACAAAAGAGAAGGGTATAGGAAAAGATCAATTTCTAGAAGCACTTAGAACAGCATTAAATGAACTTTTAGAAATAGGTGGAAACAGAGGCTTTGTATTTGCTCCAAATCCTCCAACGACAATTCTTATGACAGGACTTCAAGGTTCAGGTAAGACAACTACTACTGGTAAACTTGCAACATACTTAAAAACAAAACACAAAAAAGTGCTTATTGTTGCAGCTGATTTACAGCGTTTAGCAGCAGTAGAACAACTACGCCAGATCACAATGCAAATAGAGGTAGAACTTTATGAAGATGAGGCTACAAAAAATCCAGTAGAGGTTGTTCACTCTGCCTTAGAATATGCAAAAAGTAAGATTTTTGATGTCGTGCTTATAGATACAGCAGGTCGCCTCGCTATAGATGATGAACTTATGAAGGAGTTAGAAGAGGTCAAAAAAGTAGCAAACCCAGATGAAGTTTTTTATGTAGCGGACTCACTTACTGGTCAAGATGCTATTCGTACAGCCGCAACATTTAAAGAAAAAATTGGTATAGATGGTGTTATTCTCTCCAAATATGATGGTGATTCTAAGGGTGGTGTGGCACTTGGACTCTCCTCTCAAGTACAAGTACCTTTACGGTTTATTGGTATGGGTGAGAAAATGGAAGATCTTGAGGTCTTCATCCCTGAGCGTATTGTTAACCGTCTTATGGGATTTGGTGATGTTGCGGGGCTGACTGAAAAGAGTGCAAATATCATTGATGAGAAAGATGCAAAACGCTTAACAAAGAAGCTCAAAAAGGGTAAGTTTAATTTTAATGACTTTTTAGAGCAGATGGAGTCTATGAAAAAGATGGGTTCAATGAGCTCTATTATGGGAATGATTCCAGGTATGAGTGGAATGAGTAAGGCTATCAAAGAGTTTGACTTTGAGAACTCAAGTGAGTTCAAAAACATCAAAGCGATGGTAAGCTCTATGACAGCTAAAGAGCGTGAAAATCCAGATCTTTTAAACAACTCAAGAAAGCAGAGGATAGCTAATGGTTGCGGACTTACAGTAGTAGAGATCAACCGTATGATTAAGCAGTTTAAAAATGCTGGAAAAATGGCAAAGAAATTTTCTGGCAAAAATGGAATGAAACAACTTCAGTCTATGATGGGTGGAATGGGTGGACCTGGTGGTATGGCAGGTCTTCCTCGCTAGAAATCTTCATTGTTCTTTAAGAATAACTTTGCTAAAATTGCACTATCGTAATAACTTCTGAAATAATCCCTCTGTGATTAGAAGGCGTTTGCTTACAGACGTACTACGCCAAATGGCGGTAAGAGGCACAATAAACTACTTGTATTTATTTACAAATTAAATTTATTCTGCAAAAATACCCCATAAATTTTATATATCTAAGGAAATAACATGACAGTAATTAGACTTACTCGTATGGGAAGAAAAAAGAGACCATTTTATCGTTTAGCGGTAACTGATAGCCGTAAACGTAGAGATGGTGGTTGGATCGAACTTATAGGTCACTACAATCCAATGAACGAAGAGAAAACACTTGTTGTGGATAATGAAAGACTTGATTATTGGTTAAGCGTTGGTGCTAAGATGAGTGACCGTGTTAAAAAGATTACAGGTCGTTAATCGTGATTGCTGATTTTGTTGCTGAATTTGCTAAACTTATTGTATCACACCCTGATGATATAAAAGTGGAAATGAAAGAAGGTAATGAAGCAATAGAGATCGTGGTTTATACTAATCAAGCTGATGCCGGTAAGCTGATTGGTAAAGATGGTAAAATGATTGGGGCTATTAAAACAGTTATCTCTGGTTGTAAAGCTAAAGATGGTGTTAGCTATAAAATTAATGTCGCAGTACTTTAAGAGAGAAGCTCTTCTTCATATTGCCACTATCGGTAAAACGGTAGGTATAAAAGGCGATATGAAGTTTCATGATAAGTCTGATTTTCCAGATCAGTTTAAGGTTGGAAGCTCTTTTTTGATAAATAGAAGCGATCGAATTACCTTGAGTGATGTAAATCAGGAACGTGGCTTAGTAAAGATTAATAATCTCTCTAATCCTCAGGATTGTAAAAAGTTTGTCAATACAAAGCTTTATGCAACTTATGAAGAGACAAGAAAAAACTGCCATCTTGAAAAAGGTGAGTATTTCTTTTTTGATTTAGAAGATTGTGAAGTATATGAAGAGTCTAAGCTGATAGGATGTGTGCAAGAACTTGATAGAATTGGAACAACAAACTACCTAATTATAGTCACAGATGAAAGTTTAGTGGAGGATGGTTTGCCAAAGAGCTTTTTAGTTCCTTTTATTGAGCCGTTTAAGAAGGATGTAGATATTCAGAAAAAAAGAATCACTCTAAGTGGTGCTTTGGATATTTTAGAAGCATCTTAATGACTTTTACTTTTGTGACACTTTTTTCAAACCTAATAGAGGGTTATTTTCATGACTCTATATTAAAACGTGCGATGAAAAAAAATTTATTAGAGGTTAAGTATATTAACCCTAGAGATTTTTCAACAAATAAACACTCTAAAGTTGATGATACTGCGTTTGGTGGTGGAGCCGGAATGGTGATGAACCCCCAACCACTCTTCGATGCTTTGGATAGTTTGAAAAGAGAGGATAGGAATGTTCATATAGTCTTTATGACTCCTGTTGCGAAACCTTTTGTGCAAAATGATGCTAAGCGACTCGCAAAGAAGTCCCATGTAGCTTTTGTGAGTGGAAGATATGAGGGAATAGATGAGAGAGTTATAGAGATGTATGCTGATGAAGTATTCTCTATTGGTGATTACATACTTACAGGAGGAGAACTCGCTTCTTTGGTAGTATGTGATGCAGTGAGTAGAAACATAGAGGGAGTTTTGGGTAATAGTGCTTCACTAGAGGTAGAGAGTTTTGAGATACCACTTTTAGAGGCACCCTCTTTTTCAAAACCGAAACTCTATGAAAGTTTAAGTGTTCCATCAGAATACTTAAAGGGAAATCATAGTAGAATTCGCTCATTAAAATTAGCTTTATCTAAGTCTAAAACAAAGTTTTTTAGACCAAAAGAGTTAATAAAGTATAAAGTAACGCAGAAGTTATTATAAAATTTTGCGTAAATAAATTTAAGGATTTACTCATATGAGAAATAAGTATATAGAAAACTTTGAAAATGCACAAACTGCTGAGAAAAATATTCCAGATTTTCGTGCTGGTGATACTGTTCGTTTAGCAGTAACTATTAAAGAAGGTGATAAGTCACGTATTCAAGCATACGAAGGTGTATGTATAGCAAAGCGTGGTCAAGGTACAGGTGCAACTATTACTGTGCGTAAAATTGGAGCAAATGCTGTTGGAATTGAGAGAATATTCCCACTTTACTCTGACTCTATCGAAGAGATTAAAGTTATTCGTCGCGGTCGTGTTCGTCGTGCTAAACTTTTCTATCTTCGTAATCTTGCAGGTAAAAAAGCTCGTATTAAAGAACTTAGAAGAAAGTAGTTTTTCTAAGTTCGATTCCCCTTCTTTTAAAATAGTTTCCTACACTCATTATTTTATTACATTATTGTCATCTAGTATCATAAATAAAGTGATTATTAGGTGTATGCACCAATCTAAAAAACTCGTAATTTAATGTATTTATTTTCTTATTAAGAAAGTTTGTACATTCCACCAAAG
>JAICBP010000008.1 GCA_021766785.1 Sulfurimonas sp. endosymbiont of Alviniconcha boucheti | reverse complement strand
TACAACTAATAAATTTAGCAAGCTTGACATTCTTAGATTTTGACGTCATATTCATGAGACTACAAAATTTGGGCACGTTGGGATGATGTGTATAATATTTATCAACATACTTAGTACGGTTTCTCTTGACATTTTCGTTGGAACAGTTAAGCAAATAGTGAAATTCATCTCCTACCTCACCACTGTCACAAACAGTACATATTCTTTCATCCCTTGGAATACCTAACGATCGTCTTTGCTGGATTGGCAGTCTGTGGTTACTAAGTCTAAATTTCAATACTCTTTGTCTTAGGATAGATGGGAGATAGGTTAGATATTTCTCAAAGCAAAATTTCTTTTTAAATAAACGATAATTACTACAAACACTATTTTCTGCTACTCTGCTTTGCCATTCTTGTATAAATTGATCCATTAGTCTTTGCTTCACTATACGTTTAAAACTTTCGATGGTATGGATTTGGTTAGACCAAATATAAGATAATCCTAAACTATCTAATAACGAATGCACTTTCATAAGCCA
>JAICBP010000079.1:45988-48028 GCA_021766785.1 Sulfurimonas sp. endosymbiont of Alviniconcha boucheti | reverse complement strand
AAATGAGTGGTATCAAGAGACACAAACATGGAGGTCTAAAGACCCATCTGGTGCTTTGATAAGTAGTGTTTTAAGATTGCCAATGTCTGGCTTCAGTTATTATTGGAGTAATGATGATATCGGTGAGATAGGAAAAGAGGCTTCTTACTGGTTTGGATCAGCAAATGGATCAAAGGCTAAGAGTATGGATTTCTATCCAAATAATGTCTATTCTAATGCAAACAGTGTAAAAACATACGGCTTTAATGTTCGTTGTATAAAAGAGCAAACGCCAGCAGAGAAAAAAACATTTAGTACTCTTGCTCAGATAGGTAGAGAACATAATAGTGCTAAATCAACTATAACCATCGCACAACTAAAAGCTATCACTCCAGCACTTAAAAATATAAATGATAACTATGAAAATATCTATCAAGAGTATATAGCAAGTGCAGATAGTAGCTTTAGCGCAACTGCTACAAGAGAACAAGTGCAAAGCATGATAGATACTTTTCGTCTAAGTGAACTTGGCTCATACGATACAGCTGGGTACTCAATTGGTCTTACTCTATCAAGTGATGGCACAAAGGCTTATATAGCTGATGATAGAAATGGTTTAGTTATAGTTGATATAAGTAATCCAGCTCATCCAACTAAGCTTGGCTCATACGATACAGCTGGGTATGCACATGATGTTACTCTATCAAATGATAATACAAAAGCTTATATAGCTGATAGAGATAATGGTTTAGTAATAGTTGATATAAGTGATCCAGCTCATCCAACTAAGCTTGGCTCATACGATACAACTGGATGGTCACGTAATGTTACCTTATCAAGTGATGGGACAAAGGCTTATGTAGCTGATTGGGAGAATGGTTTAGTTATAGTTGATATAAGTGATCCAGCTCACCCAACTAAGCTTGGCTCATACAATAAAGCTGGAGGAGCAAATGGTGTTGCTCTATCAAGTGATGGGACAAAGGCTTATGTAGCTGATGATAATGGTTTAGTTATAGTTGATATAAGCGATCCAGTGCACCCAACTAAGCTTGGCTCATACGATACAGCTGGGTGGTCAGCTGGTGTTGCTCTATCAAGTGATGGTACCAAGGCTTATATAGCTGATGGTGATAATGGTTTAGTTATAGTTGATATAAGCGATCCAGCTCACGCAACTAAGCTTGGATCATACGATATAGATGGGGTTCATGCGAATGCATTGGATGTTACTCTATCAAGTGATGGCACAAAGGCTTATGTAGCTGCTGAAAAGGGTGGTTTAGTAATAGTTGATATAAGTGATCCAGCTCACCCAACAGAACTTGACTCATACAATAGGAATATAAAGGATGTTACTCTATCACGTGATGGGACAAAGGCTTATCTAGCTGATGGTATGAAGGGTTTAGTTATAGTTGATATAAAATAAAATTTATAATCTTTAGTATAACTAAGTAGCCTTATAAAATCCAAGGCGATAACAGATAAAAGACTCCTATCAAAGCAGATAGCCAAGATAGGAACTTTTATACAAGATTTAAGGCACATATCATTAGCATCATTAGCAGCAGTAAATGATGCTCTTAAAACATTAGCACTTCAATCCTACCCAAAAGCAAGAGTGAAGATTCAAGTAATAGTAACACCAGAAGATACAGAACTTGGAGCAACAGCCTATTTCTTTCTATAATGACACACATATAAAAAACAGAGAGCCTCATAGTGATAATAAATCCTATAATTTAAATTTTGGATAAAATTTATTGTGCTACAATGCAATAGAACTTTAAGTCTTCTCATGTTGTAAGCTTTGAGAGTTACTTGTGAAGTTTACGGTGAGTTAATTCTAAAATGAGGAAAAAGATCATGAAATTTGGAAGGATAAGAGATCTATTATTGACACTATTGCTTATACTGTCAGTCGATGGATGTAACAGCGACAAGAAAGATGTCAATGCAGAGGGAGCTAACTCTACGAGTAATGTCTCAAAAGATGGGGATACTCCGATTCGTAATGCGGATGATAAGTTTACTCTACCTTCGGGAATGACTATACCT
>JAICBP010000079.1:0-34532 GCA_021766785.1 Sulfurimonas sp. endosymbiont of Alviniconcha boucheti | reverse complement strand
AAAATACCTGGTCCAGGATGGCTTAATTCAAATGGTTATGGTATGTTTTACCCTGGAGGTGCACCACGTATATGGGATACAACTCCAGGAGTAGCATGGAGACCTCATGAGACTCACTCTCTTCAAAGAACAAATGGACTACCTCTACGCTGTATAAAAGAGCAAACGCCAGCAGAGAGATCAGATAGTATCCTCTTAAAGATAACCAATGAACAGAGTAACCACAAATCAATTATAACAATTGCACAACTAAGAGCTATTACTCCAGCACTTGATAATATAAATAGTAATTATGAAAATATCTATAGAACGTATATAGCAACTGCAGATAGTAACTTTTTTAGTTCACCTGCTACAAGAGATGAAGTGCAGAGAATGATAAATATTGTTAATAACAATCGAATATATAAACTTGGCTCTTACGATACAGCTGGGAATGCAAAAGGTGTTACTTTATCAAATGATGGTACCAAGGCCTATATAGCTGATTATACGAATGGTTTAGTTATAGTCGATATACGTAATCCAGCTCATCCAACAAAACTTGGATCATATAACACAACTGGAGTTGCATGGGGTGTTACTCTATCAAATGATGGCAGCAAGGCTTATGTAGCTGATTATGAGAATGGTTTAGTAATAGTTGATATAAGTGACCCCGTTCACCCAACTAAGCTTGGCTCAGTCAATACATCTGGGGCGGCAAAAAGTGTCACTCTATCAAGTGATGGATCGAAGGCTTATCTAGCTGATTGGGATCATGGTTTAGTCATAGTCGATATAAGCAATCCAGCTCTTCCAAGAAAAATTGGTTCATATGATACTGGAACTGCACTAAATATTGCTTTATCAAGTGATGGCACAAAGGCTTATATAGCTGATTGGGAGAATAGTTTAGTCATACTTGATATAAGCGATCCATATAATCCAATAAAGCTTGGCTCATACCATACATCTGGATATTTACAGAGTGTTACTCTATCAAGTGATGGCACAAAGGCTTATCTATCTGATGATGCGAATGGTTTAGTAATAGTTGATATAAGCGATTCAGCTCATCCAACTAAGCTTGGTTTATACGATACAGCTGGTCATACAGAAGATGTTGCTCTATCAAGTAATGGACAAAAGGCTTATATAGCTGATTTGGAGAATGGTTTAGTAATAGTTGATATAAGTGATCCAGCTCGTCCAATAAAACTTAACTCATACGATACAGCTGGGTATGCATTGGATGTTACTCTTTCACGTGATGGCACAAAGGCTTATATAGCTGATGGTGAAAATGGTTTAGTTATTATTGGCGGTATAAAATAAAATTTACAATTTTTACTATAACTAATCCTACAAAAGATGAAGTGCAGAGAATGATAAGTATTGTTAATCTAAATCAAGTGCAATTTTAATACCACTTAAGATTTTTCATTCATTGCCGATCTTGAGGTTATGAAACAAAAGGATTTGTTATGGGCATTTCATCATTAGGTGTTGGTTCTGGAATTTTGACACAGGATGTACTTGATCAATTAAGAGAAGCAGATGAAGCACAAAGAGTTAAACCACTTACTTTAAATATAACAAATGAAAATGACAAGAGCTCGGCTCGTGATGTTTTAGATGCTGCTATGGTAAACTTCAGAGATGCAGCAAATGAACTCCAGAATACAACTCTTTTTGGTGCAAGAAAAACAGATGTAATAGGAAGTTCTGTCTCTATTACTGCTGATGTAGATAGTGATATACAAGATTTTACCCTTAATGTCACACAACTAGCAACAAAAGAGATTAACGAGTCTGCATCTTACAGTTCGGACACAGCACTCATCGCTACAGGGGTAGGATCTATGGATCTTACTGTTGGTAGCAATACCTATACTATAGATTATGATGCTACTACTACTTTAAAAGATTTAAAAAATAGTATCAATAGCATTGCTGGTACAGATGTAAATGCGAGTATAGTTCAAATTGCCAAAGGAGACTATAAACTCTTTTTAAATGCTGCAAATGAGGGTACATTACAAACTATGTCTATCACTGATACAAGTGGTCTTTTATCAGATGATGAAGGAAAAACATCTGGTGGCACAAATCTGACTTCTGGTTTATCTACCATTCAAAGTGGTATAGATGCCACTTTTAATTTTAATGGTCAAGCGATTACAAGAAGTTCAAATACTATTATAGACTTAGTCTCTGGATATACTGTATCACTCAAAGAACTTGGTAGCTCAACAGTAAGTGTTACACAAGATCGAACAGATTTAGAGAAACGTATAGATAGTTTTGTCTCTAAGTATAATGCTGTCGTAGATGAACTTTCCAAACAAACAAAATCAAGCACAGACAATAAGACTCGTGGTATATTTTCAGGGGATAGTATTGTTAAATCTATGAAAACTACTATTCAAAATATGCTAGGAAGCATCTCAAATGTTGGTGGCAATCTTCAAGACTATGGTTTTGATATAGATAGAGATGGAGTCATGAGCATAAACAAAACCACTCTCAATACGAAAATAGATGCAAATCCAGCAAATGTCAAGGCATTCTTTGCAGGAGGAGACTATACAGATACAACAGGAACATCCACAACTCTCACTGGAGCATTTAGCTCCTTTTATACTACCATAAACTCTTTTACCAAAACAAATGGGGATCTTGATCAGGTAAAAAATAATATTAGTGAAAATTTAACCAGTTATGAAGATAGAAAAACAAAAGAGATAGAACGTCTTGATGCAAAATATGCCATTTTGAAAAAAAAGTACACTGCTTTTAATAGCATTATCAATAAGTTTAACTCTGCATCAGATATGTTTGTACAATTAGCAAATACACAAAACAATAACTAAAAAAACTAAAAGAAGTGCCGATTTAATTAGTAAGAAAAAAGGTAGAAAAGGATTTTAATGTATGATAGCACTGCACACAATATTTATACTCAAAATAATATAAATATAGAGTCTCCAACAAAGCTCATTGAGATGCTCTATGAGGGGATCCTGCGCTTTAATGCACAAGCAAAAAAAGCTATACTAGTTAAAAATGTAGAAAAAAGAGTCTATTGGATGAACCGTTCTACTGCTATTATTAGTGAACTTATCTCAGTACTTGATATGAAACAAGGCACTATATCTACATATCTTAAAGGATTATACAACTACCAAATTCAGCTCTTACTTGATGCTGGAAATGAGAATAATATTGAAAAATTAGATGAATGCAGTAATGTATTTAAAGTACTGTTAGAAGCTTGGAGAGAATCAACAAATGTGGCTTAATGAGCTAAAAATTGCTCTCATTCAAAAAGATATATCAAAGCTTGAAAAACTTATAGAGGATCTCCCAACGTTAAAAAAAAAAGAGGAGATAGATGAAGCCTTGCACCTCTTAGCTACTGCTACTGCTTTTCTCATAAAAATTCGTAATGAAACACAAAACTCTATGGTACAGATACAAAAAAATATAGGATTTTTGAAATCCACACAAGCGCCCCTTGTCTCAAAACTAAATATCAGCTCTTAGTTATCCCAAACTTCAAACTTCTTATAGTGTATTCACTCACAACTGCACCCTTTCTCATAGTAAGTATATGCTCTAGTGCATCAGCTATATCTTCAGCAAAAAGCTTTTCATCTTCTTTAGCACTTGTTCCAAAGCGTAATGCATCATAAAAGGCTGTCTCTGTCATATCTGGATTGATATTGGTAATACTTAGTCCAGATCTTCTGGTCTCTTCAAAAAGTGAGTCTCCAAAGGCTTTAAGTCCAGCTTTTGTAGCAGAGTAAACGCCAGCAAACTTACTTGCTCTAAGTGCTTCAATAGAGTTAATGTTTACAAGATAGCCCTCACTCTTTTTGAGGCTTCTTAGTGTGGCGTTTGTAAGGAGCATTGGAACGGTAAGATTAAGATAACTCATCTCTGTTATAGTTTTTGCACTGAGCTCTTCATGTGGCTCAAATCTTCCAAAACCAACTGCATTTATAAGAATATGAATATTCTCTTTTTTTATTTTTTCACAAAAAGCCAAAGTCTCTTGCTCTTTAGAAAAATCTACCTGCAAAGCGCTAAAATTATCTGAAGAGAACAAGCTACTCTCTATAGTCCGACTTACTCCAAGCACCTTGTATCCTAAAGTTAAAAGCCTCTCACTTAGAGCCCTACCTATCCCAGAACTCGCTCCTGTTACTAATGCTACTTTTTGCATCTGCTACTCCCTTTTATACTGTACTTTCTTTAATCAAAATATTTATAGTAAGTCCATGAGATAAATTATAACCTAAATTCAAATCATAATTGCAACACTACGGCAAATTTGCTAAGCCTTTAATCTATTTTTTGTAATTAAAATTACAGTGTGAATAGGAGACTTTATCAAGTCTCTATAACTATATTTATCATCAATCAAGCCTATAAAAGCTATAATCATACAAATTTTAAATAGAGCATTTTTTTAAATGCTCACAAGTGAGATATTTATGATAACTTTTAGTGCGATGCTCTTAAAACTACAAGAATTTTGGATGAATGAGGGATGCAATATTGTACAGCCTTATGACATCTCTTCAGGAGCAGGAACATTTCACCCTGCAACATTTCTCCGTTCACTAGACTCTACTCCTTGGTCGGTAGCTTATGTAGCACCATCACGTCGTCCGACTGATGGCCGTTATGGAGAAAATCCTAATCGTTTAGGATCTTACTACCAATTTCAAACACTCATAAAACCATCACCAGATAATATTCAAGAGCTTTACTTAAAATCATTAGAGTTTTTAGGTCTTGATGTTTCTAAGCATGATATTCGTTTCATTGAAGACAACTGGGAATCTCCAACACTTGGTGCATGGGGTTTAGGCTGGGAAGTATGGCTTAATGGCATGGAGGTGACACAGTTTACCTATTTTCAACAGGTAGGTGGCATAGAGTGCAATCCTGTTGCAGTTGAGATTACTTACGGAACTGAGCGTTTAGCTATGTATCTTCAAGGTGTTGATACTGTTTTTGATATAGTATGGAATGAAGATAAAAATGGCAACAAAACATACTACAAAGATGTACATAAAGAGAGTGAAATAGAGTTCTCTAAATATAATTTTGAAGTAGCAGATACAGATATGCTCTTTGCAGAGTTTGAAGCAAAAAGTACAGAGTGTCTTAAAACTCTTGAAGCAGAACTTCCTCTTCCAGCGTATGATCTCTGTATGATGGTCTCAAACATTTTCAATGTGCTAGACGCCAGAAAAGCGATATCACAAACTGAACGCCAGAACTATATGCTTAAAATACGTGAACTCTCAAAAGGGTGTGCAGAGCTTTACAAAGAACAAGAAGCAGAGCGACTTAAAAGAGTAAATAACTAAGTTAAAATAATTTCATAAAATATTGCAGAGTGACATATTTTTGAAAGTTTTGTGATTTTTATTGTAGAATTATTTTGTCACCACCAAAAAGGTGGAACAAAAAGGAAAATAATGGAAAATTTATCAGATTCACTTGGAACAATAATTATAGTGGTTATAACTCTTATCATGGGTAATATGCACCTCAGAGTAAGAGACTTAGAGAAAAAACTCGGTAAATAATGAGATGGAACTCTCCAAAGATGTAGCTACAAAGTTTGCTAAACTAGGTATCAGTAGTTACACACAACTCGCACTCACTATTCCTCACTCCTATGAGGACTTACGCCTACATAATAAACTATACCCGCATACCCATCAGCTCATAGATGCAACTGTTGAATCACTCTATAAAGGAGCAAATTCTATACAGATTACTTTTTATGCACATAATTTTGGACATCACATTACTGGGGTTCTCTTTCGTCCAAAGCCCTATATGACACATCAGTTTTGTGTAGGAAGAAGAGAGTATTATTATGGTTTAGTAGAGTGTAAACAAGGGCAATATAGTATGAGTATGCCTAAAAAAGTTACTACTATAGGAGTTATTACTCCTAAGTACAAATGTGGACTAAAAACTGATGTGATGTGGCGTTTAGTGCAAAAGGAGTTAAACTTAGAGAAGTTACTAGCAGAGGGTATCCCCAAAGAGATGGCACAAAAGGTACTCAAACTTCACTTTGTAGATACTATTACATCAGAGAAAAAAGAGCTTGATACAAAAACTTTAGCAGCACTCAAGTATATAGAGATATACTCTTATATGAAAGAGTTACAAAGAAAACGTAGATATTTTCAAGCCCTTATATCTAAAAAGTCTGAGTATCAAGAATGGGTAGAGACTCTACCATTTAAGCTTACTCCTGAGCAGATCAATGCTATAGAAGATATCCAAAAAGATTTTGCCAAAAATGTTGCCTCAAAACGTATGGTAGTTGGAGATGTAGGAAGTGGAAAAACTATGGTTATACTTGCTTCGGCGTTTATGATCTCTCCTCATCGTTCTATATTAATGGCTCCTACTACCATACTTGCAAATCAACTCTATGAAGAGGCTTGTAAGTTTTTGCCAAATATAAAATCTGTATTAATAACAAACAAAAGTAAAAAAGTAAATCTTAAAGAGTATGATTTTATCATAGGAACACATGCAGTTTTGTATAGAGAGTTACCAGAAGCAGCACTTGTCATGGTCGATGAACAACACCGATTTGGAACAAAACAGAGAAATATACTAGAAAAATTAACTAGTGAAGGAAAAGAAAAACCTCATTATCTTCAGTTTTCTGCTACTCCAATACCCAGAACATTAGCGATGATAGAGTCTGCAAATATAGATGTAAGCCTCATTACTTCTACACCTTTTACGAAAGATATAGATTCGCAAGTTATACATAAAAGAGATTTTCCTGAATTGCTTACACATATTAAAAGTGAAATTAGTATGAATAATCAAGTACTTATAGTGTACCCTTTAGTAGAGCAGAGTGAAGTATTAGAATACCAGAGTATTGAAGAGGCACGAGGCTATTGGGAGAAAAACTTCAAGAATGTTTTTGTCACTCATGGAAAAGATAAAGAGAAAGAACAGGTTTTACTAGAGTTTAGAGATAAAGGCAATATACTTATAAGTACTACTGTTGTAGAAGTTGGGATCTCACTCCCTAGGCTTACTACTGTGATAATAGTTGGAGCAGAAAGACTTGGACTCTCAACACTACATCAACTTCGTGGTCGTGTGAGTAGAACTGGACTCAAAGGCTACTGTTATCTCTATACAAATCAAGAAAATTCTTCACGTTTAGAAAAGTTTGTACATACAAAAAGTGGTTTTGATATAGCGAACTTAGACCTGAAGTTTAGAAAAAGTGGAGATCTATTAAAGGGGCTAAATCAGAGTGGAAATCAGTTCCGTTGGTTTGACTTTGCTGAGGATGCAAAAATCGCTCAGCAGATAAAAAGTGCATTGCACTTAGAGAAGTAATCTAATAAAGACCAAACTTCTCATCGTTTCTTTTGTAAAGAACACGAGTTTTTCCTTCGTTATCTAAAAAAATCTCAAACATTCTATCACTATCCTTGAGATCATTTAAAACATCTTCAACTTCACGAGGTTTATAAAGCTCAAGTTCAACAGGAACAATCTCATCTTCACTATCAATTGTGGACTCTTTTATATCTATTATCTCAGCTTTAAGCTCATTAAGTCCAATTTTTTGGTGTCCTACCTCTTTGTCATGCATACGACGAAGTGCTTTTTGAGCACGAGAAGTGGCAAGATCAATGGCAGCATAGAGATCTGCATCACTCTGCTTGATAATAATAGAGTTTTTGTGTGCGAGATTAATTACAAACTCTACAACAAAATGTTCTTTACCTTTCTTTGTTTGTTTAGATGCAATAACATTTACAGAGATAATATCCATGTTAAATTTACTAAGTGTTTCAATAGATGTCGTCATATGTGCTTTAATAGCATCAGTAAGATCAAGTTGTCTTCCAGTTAATGAAATATTCATAATATAATCCTTTTGTTGTAAATAAAATGATTATAGCATTTAATAGTTTACAAAAAATAATATATTATAATTTTTGAAGAGTTCTTCTAAAATAACGAATAGGTTCTGTATCTATTGTACTGTTGTTCACACTGACAGAGATATCTAGCATAACTGTTCCATTCTGCTCAGGTGTTGTAATAGTAGTAAGTTGTTGCGCTGCATTACAACCTATAGGAAAGTTAGTATAGACATATTTGACGGAAACATTGACATCATAAATACCACCTAATTGATAGTTGTCTCCTGTAAATCCACAAGGGTTTATTGATACATCATTTTTGGCAATTTTTAAGAGTGCTCTCTCTGCCGCAACTTTTGCATAGAGTGATGCCTGTTCGTAAAGATAAATATCAGTTGTCCTTTTAGTTGTGAGTGATGTAAGAGAAATAGATAATGCCATTATAGTCCCGATGATAACAATAACTATAATTGCCATAATCATAGCAAATCCATTTTTTTTCTTTAATAAACTGTTTTTTCTTTGCATATCGAATAGTTTCCTTCACCCATCGTACCAAATGTTGATTTTGTGCAGACCTGAATTTTCAATAAAGAGCCTATCCCATTGTAACGAAAGGTACTTACATTTTCCATAAGAGTGACAGACTTAGCACTGTTTTTATATGTTTCACCATCCCATGGTTGATAATCATACCAAAGCTTTAGTGTTCCCATTTTTGTTGTAGTATTATAATCATCAATTCCGATTGCATAGGCACTCCAAGCGAGTTGATAGTACTCATAAACATCTTCTCCTGAAAATGTGTTTGCACTATTTAAAGTGCCTCCTTTTCTTGGAATAAGGTGTGTTGGATCTGCATCTGTTTGAATAGGGTGCATAGTGAGGCTTTGTGTGGTTATTGCATTACCATCCCAGCCATATCCATTGATGTCAGTAGTAGAACCTATAAAATAAATTGCCGAGCTATTAATATCTGTACCACTAGCATAAGAGAGTATCTTAATAAGCTCATTACACTCTGATGTATTTGTCTCTGGAGATACTAGATATGTGGCAGTTGATTTATCTATATCTATTATACCACTCCATAAAGCAGTTGTGACGGTTCCTCTAAAACCTTCATTATCAATGCCAATCCACTCTAGTATAGTATATTTTTTTGAGTCTGCTACTGTGATATTTGGTAGAGATTTAAAATTATTATTGTTAGGATCTCTTCCTATAATAGATGTTTTTATTCTGTATTGAAGTCTTGCTGCTATCTGTTCTACCGCACTTTCACTTTTAGACTGTAGTTCATTATTAATTTTTGAAAATATAAATCCATTATAGGCCTGTGCTAAAAATTCTGTTCCAAACTTTGCTAAAAAGCCTATAACAACAATAACAAAAATGAGTTCAATCATTGTAAAAGCATATCGGCGTAGCACTAAAACATCCTTTTATAATATTGGGGTTCACCAACATTGGCACTTTGAGTAGAGAGTTTAGTTACAATCTTATTATTATCTGTTGGGTCTTTTACAGTGGCTGTTAAAATTTTAATGTTTGTATCTGCATCAACAGAGACACTAAGAGAGATAGTTAGGTTTGTATTTTTATATCCTGATCTACTTGCATTTCCTATATAAAGTTTTTGAGAGGTATGTTCAAGATCATTTAAAGTTTTATAGAGACTATTTCCTGTAATATTGCTTGGAGATGTAATTGTAGTGTCTTCTATACATCTTCTGTGAAATGGCTGTGCTATATGACCAGGACGGAGCTTTGTTATGCTATTGCAATCTCCACTTATATTGATTACTCTTGAATAATTACTTAATGCAATATCATTCATAGAGGTAGCATCCCAATAGCCTGTAGTTGCTTGCATAAGTTCCACTGATGCAGCAAAGATGGCCTCTTGTGCAAGATTATTATCCATCCCTTTAGTATTTACTTGCATCATCATTGGTAGAGAGACGACAGTAATGGCAATAATGACAATAGCAAATATAAGCTCTATCATTGTAAACGCCATTTGAGAGTTTCTCTTTACCACATCGTTTTCCTATTTGTTTTGATATTACCTCTAGTGCTTGTTTCACTAGTGGTTTCATGCTCTCCAGAGTATCCTGTTCCTAGCTTATTATACTCTATCTGAAATTGGTTAGATGTTGCATTTTCATTATTTTGATTATAAATTAACCAGTTTGATGCGTTGATCTCCATAGTGCTTATGTATGGATACCCTTTAGAACTATCATATTGTAAATTTACAGTTGCAGGATTTGTTGTATTGATAAACGCATTAGTTAGTATAACCCTCCCTACTGATCCTTTTTTAAAAATAGCAGTAATATTTCCATCATGGTTTGGATTATGCAATCTGTTTCTATACCAACGTATATCATTTATATGTTCCTTACTAGGCAGTAGATTTGTGTTACATCCATCTCCAAAACAGTATATCTGATAATAGATTTTTGCGTTATATGGACTATCTGCTGGAACATTAAAACGTTGTTTACCTGTATATGCTTTTGCATAAAAGTGTCTTAATGGAGCATTAATACTCACTGTTTGATTATTCTCATAGTTATTTCTTTGCAGAACATTCATCTGACAATCACTTGCATTTGTACATCTTACATCTAATCCAACTAGATTTATTTTCTGAGGGTTGAGAGCAACTGAAGTATTATGCTCATAGTTGTAGTGAAGAGTCATAGAGAGTGAACCATTCGCATCTTTTGGAAAGTTTGCAGTAGTGAGGTTAAGTAGTTCTTGTGAAGAGTTATTTGCATCCCAAGAGTCATAGATAACACTACTATTTACTTCTCTACTAACAAAATGATACTTATAATCAGGATTTGCATTTATAAGATCACTTTTGAGTGAAAGAGTAAGTGGTTTTGCATAGCATCCATCTACAAAATTACTGTTGTTTGTATTATTAAAGCCTTTGGCTACTATATCTCCTATAAAGTTTAAGGAGATATTATTCTCATGAGCAATATCACTCATATAAATCCATGCACTACTACTAACAGCAGTTGGAAAGGTAATATTTTTATCACTACCGTGTGAAGCAATTAATGAGGTCACATCAAGTTTGTAAGGGTGAAAAATAGCTACTATATTTGAGGTGATAACTCCAGAACTACTATTATGCTCTGAAGAGATATTGCAGCCACTAAGTTCACTAGAGTTTTCATCTTGTGTAAAAGCTGAGTTTACTTTACAATCTAAGGAGGCAGTCTCAAACATAGGAGTACCATCAGGATAGATGGCGTTTGCACTAGTATGATGTCCCATAAATACTGGATTATGATCTACTGCTGTCCAGCTTGTATCTAAAAGATTAAGTTGGTATTGTCCAACTTGATCAAAAGGAGGAAGATCTAAATCTACACTCCCATTAAATATATGAAATGAAAGAGTTTTATTTGCATCATTACAAGTAGCTAAAGGAGTTTTTTGAGACCAAATATAAGTCATAGAGTCTTGAGTATTAACTGTGTTAAAGAGCTTAGTGTAGCCATCTGAAGCATTGTTATCTATATAATTTGTCGCATTAATATCTATATTGTACTCATAGCCTGTTGCAAGATCTATACTCGGTTTTGTGGAGCTAACATTGTCTATGAGTTTATGTTTAGGTGCACTACTCTGGTTAGTGTCATTCAATACAAAAGAGAATGAGTTTGGTCGGATAGCAAAGTTGTCTCTTGAACATGTAAATTTTGTCTTCAAGCCATAAATACACTCCATGCATGATGCAAGTTCTGTTTTATTCATACCTGTATTATTAGGTCCATTACCAGTATCTCCACATACATTAAAGATAGAGTTACTATTATCTGTACACTGTTGTGTAGTTGTATATGTTGGAAAATTTTTCAATCGCCATGTGGTGGGAGAGACATGCTCTATGACTTGTAAGTTGCCATTATTGTCTAACATTTGTGATACCCTAAATGCAGTATTTTCTTTTGCATTTGTATAAAATTTTAAAGGATTACTTAATGTCGTTTTATCAAATTTCACTGATTCTACAGCATCAAACAGCATCCAGGATCTTGGACTAATGGAGCTTGATATTTCTTGACAAGAGAGAAGAGATGAGTGAAAAGCACTTGCATCTATCATCTCAACAGCTACCATAGTAGATCTAGGAGTAAGCGTCTCATTCTCATCAATTGAGATAATCTTAAAATGTCCAACCCTATTTGTAATCTGTGTTGGAAGGTTGTAGTATCTTTTGGTTGGAGTAACTGTATCATAATTATAGTAGTGCTCATGAACCATGTTAAAGTTACCTTTTTCTGATGTATATTTGTTGGGAGTAGATGTGCACATAGGAATATCAGAAGAGAGATTTAAAGAGTAGGGAATAGACATACTAGTTGTCTCTAAAGTGTATGAAACCTTTGCGTTAAGTGTCATGTTAAGATCTTGTGTTCCTACGGTAGGCAACAAATCATACGAAGCAGAAAAATGGTCTTTTGCATTGAGTGTACCTATGGGAATATCGTTAATAGAGCTATCTGATACACTTCCAATGGAACTATCAAAAATAGGATTTTTAATACCTGAGTTGAGAGTTAAAAGTGTTGAGTCTCTTATATATTTTGCTTGTGTTGTATTAATATCTTGTACTGTAAGTTTCATATCTTTGACAAGAACATTAGAATCGATAAGACTTTTTAAATATATATTTATGGTTATAGGCTTTTGAGGAGTTACAGAACCAATAATTCTAGGATTTTGTGAACCATTGTTATCTTCAGTAAAAAACTTATCAGACTCTCTATAAGCATAATCATAACAGAAACTTGGTTCATAAACATCAGTCGAAAAAGCGACAAGACCTGGTAAAAACTGATCTCCTGTTCCATTTACCTTTTTTGTGCTGAGTTTAAGTACAGTCGTAGATTGTTCTGTATCCATCATATTAGAGATATTAAACTCATCACTATCTGTTCCTGGATAGTAGGTGATATTTGGATTTACACGTGTTCCAAACCTAGATATAGAACCATTAAAAGCACCAGAAAGAGGATTTGCTGGAGAGTTATAGAGAGGAACGAAGCCCGCTGTTTTCTTATTCTGAATCTCTAAACTATCGTAGTCAAGTTTCGCTTCTCCTCCTGAACCATAAAAAAGCATTTTTGCATTTACTGGAGCCTGTTTAGGTGTTACAAATCCTGACAGGTTGATAGTAATTGATTTCACTTCATCTTTTAGAGGTATAAGAGGCTCAAAGCCATGGAAAATAGTAATATTTTTTGGTTTTGGTTTTGGTGTTAGTGATGCTAGATTACTATGACTATAAACAACTATGAGTTGCCAGTTAGCCCAAAAACCTATACTTATGCCATTAAAACTCGTATTTTGATCTCCCCAAAAGTATGTAGGGTAGTCTTTTCCAGCACTTGCTTTAATATTTCCAACTGTGTAACTATTTATTACTCCTTTAGTATAGGAGTTTTGAAGGATGGCTGTTACATCTTTATAGCCTTGATAAAGAGATCTATGCCCACCAGCATATCCTATACCATTTCCCCAAAAATCATAAAACCAAGTACTATTTTTATCTGCAGTTATAGTATGTTTTTTTCCTTTGGCATCTATCATAATAACTTTATCTCGTCCTAGTATTCCACCATGCTTATTGATGTTACTAAATTGTGTATTATAATTTGCTGCATCTTCACCAACAATATTGCCTTGCCAATATAGACCTGCAAATAATATATCTTTTCCATCAATATCAGTTGGTAACTGTAATGTTTCTGTAGAAGAGTTTAATGGGATTGCCGAAATATTTACATCATTTTTATACATGGTTGTCGCATTAAATAAATAACCACTATATCCATCATCACAGGTAGTAGCATTTACGCTCTCAATACACTCTACAGATGAAGCTATGGAAGCATAGTCACCATATATAACATTTGGACTAGGATTAAAAACAGCTTGAAAAGGATTTAAATAATTTGTCTTATGACCTACTACAGCAAAAAGTGAAGAGGAGGCTAAGGAGAAAAGAAGAATACTCCTAACAAATATTTCTCTTAATTTTCTTATAATATACTCCTGTTGTTTACCTTGATAGGTGTATTATAACATAATTAAATATAATAATTAATCTCTTTTTAAATACAAATGTCTTAATTTGCTCATAATGAAAGCTAAATTTGAATAATTTAAAGAGAGATATAGTTCTTTTTGCTAGAATAACGGACTAATATAAAAATAGGAAGATTTTTGAAAAAGCTATATAGAAAAACTTTACTCACTTTTCTTACTTTAACACTACTCTTAAGCTCCTGTACTAAAAATTTAGATGAGTATAATAAGCCAGCAATTTACTGGTACTCAAAGATTATTGAGTCTATCTCTAAAGGAAACATAGATAAAGCTGATGACTACTACTACTCTCTTCAAGGTGAACATATAGGCTCTCCACTTTTACCTGAAGCAACTATGATTCTAGCTACTGCTCATATGTACTATAAAGAGTATCGTTTAAGTGAAGATTTTTTAAATGAGTACATTAAACACTATGCAAATGCAAATGAAAAAGAGTTTACTGAGTTTTTAAAAATAAAAGCGAAGTATATGGCTTTACCAAATCCACGCCGTGATCAAGTTCTCATTCAAGAAGCCATTATAGAAGCAGAAAAATTCAAAACAAACTATCCTCATTCTATGTACTATAGTATTGTTGATACAATTGCAACAAATCTTTATATAGCAGATGCTGTACTTAATAAAACTATAGCTGACCTTTATAATCGTATAGATAAACCTAAGTCTGCAGCTTATTACAGAGCAAAAAAACTAGAGCCTTGGATAGTCTGGAATGAAATAAATAGAGCAAACACACCTTGGTATAAAGAGTGGTTTGAAGGTGATGGTACTGCAAGTTGGTATGGCTATCTTATTCCAGATACAAAGAGTGTCGTTTCACGTAACTCTGTTGTAGATAGTAATAGCACAGATGAATAATTAAATAGGAACAAATATTATGAAACTAAGTAACTATGAGGATTTTCCAGCGAATATTCCTCTTATCGCAGAAGATGAAATCTTTTTATATCCATTTATGATTAGCCCACTTTTTTTAAGTGATGAGCAAAACATTGCAGCTGCTACAAAAGCTATAGAAGAAGACTCTTTAGTGATGGTTTGCACAACTAAACAAAGTCATGAGGGTGAGCGTGATTTTAACTCTCTATATGATGCTGGTGTAGTAGGAAATATAATGCGTAAAGTGGCACTTCCTGATGGTCGTGTAAAGATACTTTTTCAAGGTCTTGCTCGTGCGAAAAGTATAAGTGAAGTCAGTAAAGATCCTCTTGTCGTACATGTAGATATTATTGAGGCGACAGAAGTACATACTGCAAAGATAGATGCTATTTTAGAAGTTGTACGTGAGAAAGTTAGAGCGCTCTCTAATATCAGTACATATTTTCCACCTGATCTACTTCGCACCATAGAAGAGAACCATGATCATAACCGTATTATTGATCTCATCTGTTCAAGTATAAAACTCAAAAAAGAACAAGCTTATAAACTCTTTGTAGAGTTAGATACTGAAAAAAGATTTTTAGATCTTATTGATTTTCTTATAGATGAGATAGAAGCAAATAAACTCCAAAAAGAGATTCGCACAAAAGTACATACTCACATTGAGAAGGTAAATAAAGAGTACTTCTTAAAAGAGCAACTTAAACAGATTCAAGAAGAGCTAGGAACTGATGGCTCTCGTGATGAAGAGATAGAGGAGTACCGCAAGAGACTTAAAGCCAAAAAAGAGAAGATGAATGAAGATGCTTATAAGGAGGTGAACAAGCAATTAGAGCGTTATTCTAGAATGCATCCAGACTCTTCAGATGCTTCCATGACACAGACTTACCTTGACTGGGCTTTAGATATTCCTTTTGGAAATATGGCAAAAAAATCTCTGTACATAGATAATGTAAAAGAGCAACTAGACAAAGATCACTTCTCTTTAGAGAAACCTAAAAAACGTATAGTTGAATACTTCGCTGTAAAAGAGCTCCTTGAGCTTCGTGGCGTTTCAAACAAAAAAAGTGCAGGTGTTATTCTCTGTTTTAGTGGACCTCCTGGTGTTGGAAAAACTTCATTAGCAAACTCTATAGCTACAGCACTTAAACGCCCACTTGTTCGTATAGCACTTGGTGGACTAGAAGATGTAAATGAACTTAGAGGGCATAGACGTACCTATGTAGGGGCTATGCCTGGACGTATAACACAAGGACTTATCGATGCAAAAAAGATGAACCCTGTTATTGTACTTGATGAGATAGATAAAGTCTCAAGATCGCAACGTGGAGATCCTACAGCAGCACTATTAGAGATACTTGACCCAGAGCAAAATAGTGAGTTTAGAGACTACTACCTAAATTTTAATCTTGATCTCTCTAATGCTATTTTTATAGCAACAGCAAATGATATTGGGCATATTAGCGCACCTCTTCGAGATCGAATGGAGTTTATCCCTGTTAGCTCTTATACCCCTCAAGAGAAGTTTGAGATAGCATCACGTTACCTTCTTCCCCAAGAGATTAAGAAGCATGGTCTCAAAAAAAGTGAGCTTAATATAACCAAACCAGCGATGAAAGAGCTTATTCATAGTTATACACGTGAAGCAGGTGTACGTAATTTACGTCGACGCATCGCAGATCTTAGCCGTAAGGTGGCAAAGGAGATCCTCCAACATCCTCAAACAAGTAAAGTTACTGTAACTATGAAAAATCTAAAAAGCTTTTTTGATAAGAGTGTATTTGAAATAGAAAAAACTGATAAAGTTGCTGTTGTGGGTGTAGTAAATGGTCTTGCATGGACTGCTGTTGGTGGAGATCTACTTAAAATAGAGTCTATTCGTATTAAGGGTAAAGGTACTATGCAACTCACAGGTAGTCTTGGTGATGTGATGAAAGAGTCTGCTAAAATTGCTATGAGTGTTGTCAAGACCCTCATAGATACAAAAAAGTTAAAGATTAGTAGTGCAAATATTCCTATGACTTTTAAAGAGAAAGAAGAGAAAGTAAAAGTAGATACCAGCGAAGTATATAAGCGCTACGATCTTCATATTCATGTCCCAGATGGTGCGACGAAAAAAGATGGCCCTAGTGCTGGTATAGCAATGGTAAGTGTTATCGCTTCCATACTTAGCAATAAAAAAATTCGCTCTGAAATAGCTATGACTGGTGAAGTCTCATTAAGTGGTAATGTCCTTCCTATTGGTGGGCTAAAAGAGAAGCTTATAGCAGCTCATAAAGCTGGCATAACTAAGGTTCTTATTCCTGCAAAAAATTATGAACGTGATTTAGAGGATATTCCAGAGGAAGTGCAAAATAGTATGGATATAGTTGGGGTGACCCGTGTTGAAGAGGTCTTAAAGCATATACTTCTTTAGAATCTTAAGTGCAATATTTTAGATATTTTTTACAATCTCTCATCTACAAGTTTTGCAATAATACTATAAAAAGCATCTAAATTTTCTCGGATCACATGAAGATCTGAAGAACTATTTGCCAGAGTAATTGTTTCAAGTGCATCTTCGATACGAAGATTTGCTGCAACACCTTTTAGTTTATGAGAGAGTATTTTTAAGTTATTTAACTCCCCCTCATTAAGAGCAACATAAAGTTTCTCTTTAAACTCTTTTGCTTGTTCTATAAAATCTTGAATAAACTCTTCTATGAGTTCAAGAGGAAGACCTAGCTCTTCAGAAGCAACTGTAGGATCGTATATATAATCATTTTTGAATCTTTTTTGTGCTGTTTTTACAGAAGGTGTTTGTTCTATCTTATCTTTAAGTTCCAATTCATCTTCAAGATCAATCTCAAGTGGCGTTTCATAAGTATCAACAGTAACATTTATGGAATTTTCCTCTGTTTCAGATTTATCAATATGTAAAGATGTGTTTCCTTCTTGAAACTCTAAACTCTCATCTGTTGGATCTACTAGTACCTCTTTTTCTACAGTATCTTCAGAGAGACTCTCACTCTCTTTAGGCATTATTTCACACAGATGAATGAGGTGTATCAGATATGCTTTAGAGGTAGGATTATCGACGAGGTAAGTTATTGTTATTTGTATAGTGGCCTTATAGTTTTTATTATTTGCACTAATAATCACTTTTTGTTCTTCATTTGATTCGGCACATGTAATAAAGTCAATCCAATGTACATGTTGAAAATTATATACATGACCAGGTGTTTTGACAAAAAGATCTGCAAAATCACTCACTTCCTTTTGTAAACTTTGAAGATCATTGAAGCCTAAAGCTTGCAAATCTTTTTCTTCAATTCCTAAGAACTCTTTTTTATGGTTGTAGATTATCATCTGCAAAATCCCTTTAGTGTTATATTTTGATACTTGTGCAAAAATTGCATATAGCATCTCTTGATATCAAATAAATATATCATAAACAAGGATAAATAGAACTTATTTATAGGAACTTTTTATAATTTTTGCATCTTTTTTATTTAAAATCGTAGCTATCTCTTCTAATGAAACATTCTTAAGTTCATTAAATGTACCAAAATGTTGTAATAGTTTTTGAATCTTTGCTGGAGATATACCTTTGAGGGAGAGAAGTTTACTCTCTTGGTCAAGCTTAAGTTTTGTTTTTTTATGAAAAGTAATTGCTGATCTATGTGCTTCATCTCGTAGATTTTGTATCCATTGGAGGCGTTTATCACTATTTTTAAGATGAAATTGTACCTCTTTGGTATAGATGATGTCATTCGCTTTTCCTTTTGCACGATGTGCTTTTGCATCGACTTTTTCTTTTGAAATAGCAATAACTTCTAGATTGATGGCGTTTGAATCAAGTATTTCTCTAGCGAGTTTAAGAAGTGTTGCACCTCCATCAAGTATCCAAAGATCTGGTGGTGGATTTTTCTCAAAACTATTGATTCGTCTTGTAAGTGTCTCTCTCATCTGTCCATACTCATCCTTTGCTTCTAACTTATATGTACGATAGGACTTTTTATCAAACTTTCCATCTTCATAGACTATCATCGCACCAACTGTAGCAACGCCTGAAATGTGAGAGTTGTCAAAACACTCTACACGTGAAGGAACTTTCTCTAATCTACAGAGCTCTTGTATCTGAAGTGGTATAACCCTATGGTCAGTTTTTTTATCTTTTTTGAGCAGTTCTTCTGCATTTAAGAGAGCTAAATCAATAAGATCCTTGCGTTTACCCCTTTGTGGTGTAGAGATATTTGCCTTTTTTTCAAAAACTTTACAAAGATGTGCCTCTATACTCTTTTGTGCTTCAATACTCTTAGCAATAAGTATTGGAGCTACTATAGGAGGTTTGTCCTCTTTATAATAGTCAAGTAGTGCTCTCAGATAGAGTTCATCCTCAAAAAACTCCTCCTCTTTGATATTTATATAGTCATGGGAGGAGGAGATTATTTTACCATTACGCATAAAAATACGAACGATGACTGCACGAGTAGCAGAGTTTTTTACAACAAATATATCATAATTTTCATTTGTAGCAAAATCTATTTCACTCTTGATCTCCGAACGACCTATGCGTTCACAACGATCACGAAGTTCTGCAGCCTCTTCAAAACGCATCTCTTGGGCATAAAACAGCATCTTTGACTCAAGCTCTTTAAGTAGATGTTTTTTATTTTTTATAAGTGAAGTAGCAAAATCTACTTCTTTTTTATACTGCTCTTGTGTTACTAGAAGTTCACAAGGTCCTAAGCATTTGTCTATTTGATAGTAGAGACATAGTTTATGCGACTTTAAACAGGACTTTTTTTGTACAAGTTTACACAACTCATACAGAGAGTCTAAAATATCTCTAGCCCCTACAGAATAAGGTCCATAATAAGTAATACTTTTGCTTTTTAATATCTTGCGAGTAATATCAAAACGTGGATACTTCTCAGCTGTATCTATATAGATATAAGGATAGGTTTTATCATCACGAAGTAAAATATTATACTTTGGATTGAGTTGTTTTATAAGTGAGTTTTCTAATATAAGAGCATCATGCTCACTATTTACTACTATATAGTTAAGTGAATATGTCTGCTCTATCATCTTTGTAATGCGTTGTGAAAGTTTTGCATTGGGAGCCAATTTATGAGTAAATTGCCAATAACTCTTGACACGGTTACTAAGATTTTTTGCTTTACCGATATAGAGAAGATGTCCATTTTTATCAAAATATTGGTAAACGCCAGCAGTAGAGGGAAGTTGTTCTATAGTCTCTTTAAGTGTCATGTGCTTCTTGCTTCTCTTTTTTGATAATATCTTGAATACTTTGCATCAGCTCTTGAAGTTTCTTATCTTCTAACTCTATTGTTACATTTCCAGAAGCACGTTCAAGGTACTTAAGTTTGTCTGTTTGTGTAGTATATAGGTAAAGTGGAGTTTTTGGTTTATGGTCGATATACACAATAACATCTTCAATATCCGTACTGTTACACTCCATAAAGCGTTCAGATTCTAAAATCATAGGAGAATTTAAAACCATTTTAATACTATTTATAATATTATCCTTATCATATTTATTGAGTCCAGCCGTAATAGTAATAAAAAGTTTATTTTTATGAATGTAACTATGCTTCACACTACGACGAATTGCTGGTAAAATAGTTGAAAGTAATTTTTGAATACATTTATTGTGTAGTAATTTTTTATACTGAGGTTGATATTGAAGAGTAGTAATAATATCTTGTGCATTTTTCATCTGCTAATTATAGCAAGCTTTCTCTTTAGTTTACAAGGATGTGGGTATAAAGCCGATCCATTCAACAAAAAGCGTGTTCTCGTAGAAGATAAAAATGTAAAATTTATTTTAGAAGAAAAAAAGTTTCCAGTAAAAAAAAATAATGAGAGCTGTAAGTAATGTTTAGGTACGATGTCATAATAATTGGTGCAGGTGTAGCAGGTCTATACGCTGCTATGAAATTACCAAAAAGCAAAAATGTTCTTATCATTAACAAACGTGAGACATTTAAGTGTAACACTTTTTATGCACAGGGTGGCATAGCTTTAGCTCGAGATAAAGATGATATAGAACCATATATACAAGATACTCTCAATGCTGGAGCAGGTCTTTGTGATGAAGAAGCTGTTTCTATTCTCTCTAAGTACTCCCGTGAAGCTATCAACAATCTTGTAAAAAAAGGTTTTGAGTTTGATCGCGATGAAAACGGGAATCTTCTTTATACAAAAGAAGCTGCACACTCTTGTAAAAGAATCTTACATGCTGGTGGAGATGCTACAGGTCGCTATCTACATCACTTCCTACTAGAACAAAATCCTCATGCTATGCTTACAAATGCAAGAGTCGTTGATCTTCTTATAAAAGATAAGGAGTGTTATGGCGTTACAGTCCTTGATCATAGAACATGTAGAAATATCTATGCAAAAGAGGTCATTATTGCAAGTGGAGGAGTAGGTTCACTCTATGAATACCATACAAATGCACCTTGTATTAGTGCAGATATGCAAGGGCTTTGTATTATGAAAGGTATAGAGCTTGAGAGAATGGAAATGTTGCAGTTTCACCCTACTGTCTTTGTAGATAGTAACAATGCACAAAAGATGCTCCTTACAGAAGCACTCAGGGGGGAAGGTGCAACTATAGAAGATGAAAATGGAAAAAGATTTCTTTTTGACTATGATAAACGTGGTGAACTTGCTTCTCGTGATATAGTGAGCAAATCTATCTACTTACATAAGAAAAAGACAGGAATGAATGTATATCTCTGTTTTGATAATTTTGAAACAAAGTACTTCGAGAAACGTTTTCCAAATATCTGCAAAACATTAAGAGGGTTAGGGTTCAATGTCCCAATGCAAAAAGTACCTATATCTCCAGCTTTTCACTATGCCATAGGTGGTATATGTAGCGATCTAAACGCCAGAGTGCCAAGTGTGAAAAATCTATACGCCATAGGGGAAGTCGCTTCGACTCGTGTACATGGTGCAAACCGTTTAGCCTCAAACTCACTGCTTGAAGGTTTAGTTTTTGCATCACGGGCAGTTGAAGAGATCTTAAAAAATAATGAGAAGAAAGCATTTATAGAATTTGAAGTATCACAAACTGTAATGAGTTTTAAAGATGATAAAGCAAAAAAGAATCAACTTAGACGAATAATGTGGGAAAATCTTTCAATTATTCGTACAAAACATGGATTAAATGATGCGTTAGGAACAATTAATGCTCTTTTAAAAGAAAATATTGGTACACTTCTGAAATTTCGTTTGTTAACAGCAAAAGCAATAGTCTCTGGAGCACTTTTAAGAGATAAATCAATAGGTGTACATACAATACAAGAGGAGATATAAATGGAACACAATTTGGTAACTGCATTAGATACTGGTCATGTATTATTAGACGGGCAGGTCATAAACCTTGCCACAAGTTGGGTGGGTTGGTTAAGCTTAGCTCTCTTTGTTTTAGCATACTACTTCATCGCTACTGAAGATAAATATGAAGTAAATAAGGCAAAACCAGCCCTTTTTGCTGGTACTTTTATGTTTATGCTTATTGGTATTTTTTATGCGATAAATGGACTCAACCCTGATTCACTTCATGGAGAGTTGGAACATCTCATCCTTGAGATTGCAGAAATTTTCTTCTTCTTACTTGTTGCTATGACTTATATTGAGACACTTATTGAGCGTGGTGTTTTTGATCTTATGAAGTATAAACTTGTCTCAAAGGGTTACACATACAAAAAACTCTTTTGGTTAACAGGTCTTTTAGCATTTTTTATCTCTCCCGTTGCAGATAATCTTACGACTGCATTGATTCTTTCAACTGTACTCTTTACTATTGACAAAAAAAACATTGCTTTTCTTGTACCTGGTGCAATAAATATTGTAGTCGCTGCAAATGCTGGTGGTGCTTGGTCTCCATTTGGTGATATTACAACACTGATGGCTTGGACTGCAAACAAGGGTGAGTTCGTTGACTTTTTATACCTCTTTCCGGCCTCTGTGATTGGTTGGTTTGTGACAGCATTTTTGCTCTCTCTTTCTGTACCAAGTGGACAACCTCCTTTTGATGCGGCTAGCGAGAAGAAGCCAAAAGTTTTAGATGGTGGTATGGGTGTAGCTTACTTAGGTGTAGCAACTATTATTATGGCTGTTTTAGGACATCAATTTTTTCATTTTCCAGCAATGTGGGGCATGATGTTTGGTATGGCTGTATTAAAACTCTACTCTACTTTTCTCTCAAAAAGTGGTGCAAATTCATTTAATATCTATGTAAATATGCAAAAAGTAGAAAATGACACACTCCTTTTCTTTTTTGGTATCCTTTCTGCTGTTGGTGCACTTCACTATCTTGGATTTTTAGAATATATTCATCATGTATATGAATTTTCAGGTTCAACTGCAACAAATATTGGTGTAGGTTTCCTCTCAGCAATAGTTGATAATGTTCCTGTTATGTCTGCTATCCTTAAATCTTCTCCTGATATGGATATTACACAGTGGATGCTCGTTACTTTGACAGCTGGTATTGGTGGATCTCTTATCTCTTTCGGTTCAGCAGCAGGTGTTGGTGTTATGGGCAGACTCCATGGGATCTACACTTTTGGTTCACATTTTAAACATGCTTGGACTATCCTAGCAGGGTATATAGTCTCTATTGCAATATGGTATTTCCAGTTTGAAATTTTAGGGCTTTATTAAAATCTTCTTCTCTTTTTAGTATCTCATATACAATATGGGAACTAGATAAGAGATACACTTTTTTTCATCTCAGATAAACCAAATATTAATCTTTATTGTTGTATCCTTTCGTAATTAAGTATTCTATTTTTAAAGGCATTTATATGACAAATGTTAGCATTATTGTTTTAGATTTTGGTTCTCAATATACACAACTCATTGCTCGTCGTCTTCGTGAAGACAAGATTTATTGTGAGATTCTTCCTTATCATACTTCTATGACTTCTATGAAAGATATTAAAGCAAAAAAACCTAAGGGAATAATTTTTTCAGGCGGACCATCTTCAGTTTACAATAAAGATGCCTATGAGGTAGATCAAGCGATCTACTCTATGGGAATTCCTATACTTGGTATCTGTTATGGTATGCAACGTATTGCAGTTGATTTTGGTGGGAGTGTTATTCGTTCTAGCCATCATGAGTACGGAAAAGCCGAACTCAAAATAGAGACAGATTCCCCACTCTTAGCAGATTGTGATAATGAGCGTATTGTATGGATGAGTCACTCAGATAAGGTAGATACTCTTCCTAAAGGTTTTTCTCCTATTGCTACTTCTGCAAACTCTCCTTTTGCCATTATAGCTCATGAAGAAAAAAGTATCTATGCAATGCAGTTTCACCCAGAAGTGCAACACTCAGAAGAGGGTTACTTAATGTTACGCAACTTTGCAAAAAATATCTGTGGTGTTACAGAAAAATGGAAAATGGAGCACTTCTTAAAACAACAGATAGAATCTATTCGTAAAAGAGTTGGCAATGGAAAAGTACTTTGTGGACTTAGTGGTGGTGTTGATAGCTCTGTTGTAGCGGCCATGCTTTATGAAGCGATTGGTGATCAACTAATTCCAGTGTTTGTTGATAATGGACTTTTACGAAAAGGTGAGCGTGAACAGGTAGAAGAGGTCTTTAAAATAAATCTTAAAACGCCACTCATTACAGTAGATGCAGTTGATAGTTTTTTAGGAAAGCTTAAAGGTGTTGTCGATCCTGAACAAAAACGTAAAATTATTGGTCATACTTTTATAGAAGAGTTTGAAAAAGAGGCTAAAAAACATGATGGTATTAAGTTCTTAGCACAAGGAACACTCTATCCTGATGTTATAGAGTCAATTTCTGTTAATGGTCCTTCTGAAGTTATTAAATCTCACCATAATGTTGGTGGTCTTCCTGACTGGATGGATTTTGAGCTTATTGAACCTTTACGAGAACTATTTAAAGATGAAGTTCGTAAAATTGGTCTTGAACTTGGACTTCCAGCAGATATGATCAACCGTCACCCTTTTCCTGGTCCTGGACTTGCTATTCGCATTATGGGGGATGTTAATACTCCTGATTTGACACTACTTCGTGAAGCAGATGTTATCTTACTTGATGAACTTAAAGCGAGTGGTTATTATGCTAAAACATGGCAAGCCTTTGCAGTACTTCTTAATGTAAAGTCAGTAGGTGTTATGGGAGATAACCGTACTTATGATAACACTGTATGTATTCGTGTTGTTGAAGCTGTTGATGGTATGACCGCTACATTTGCACACTTACCACATGATCTATTAGAAAGAATTTCTCGCCGTATTATCAATGAAGTTGATGGAATTAATCGTGTCGTTTATGACATCTCTTCTAAGCCACCAGCAACTATTGAGTGGGAATAAGCGAAAGCTTCTCTCATGACAAAGCAGATTTATCTCTTCTCTATCTCCTCTCATCCTGATGCAGTTAGTATTAGCTCCTTAGATATAAGTTTTTTTCAGCCCTCTATAGATTTTTCCAAATATGACTATTTTATTCTTACTTCAAAACAGGCTGTAAAAGCACTGCAACAGTATCAAAAAGAGGAGTATATAGATAAACAAGCACTCTGTATTTCTGCACAAACAGCTAAAAGTTATGAAGAGCTTGGTGGTAAAATTTTAGAAGTTGGTACTGGATATGGTGATGATCTAAAAAATATCATAAGAAAATATCCAAAAAAGAGGCGATGGCTCTATCTTCGTGCAGAGACAATCGCCTCTGATTTTGTAAAAGTACTAGAGAAAGAGAAGTACAAAATATATGAGAGCATAGTTTATAAAAGTGAATGCTCAAAAGCTATACAAAATGTACAGGTACAAAAGAATGCAATTTTAATATTTACTTCTCCTTCGAGTATAAAATGTTTTTTAAAAAGACATACCATTGATAATAATCAAGAGGTCATTGTTATTGGTAAGACGACAGGAAAAGCACTACCAAAGCAAATTAAGTATAAAATAGCAAAACAAAAAACTATACAAAGCTGTTTTAAAGAGATAGAGTGATACTTCTTAATAATCTTCTCTTAGGTATAAAGAGTTATCAAACTAAATCAAGTTAGATTTTTGTATAATTACAAGAAGATATTCTGAGTAGTTCGAACAATCGTAACAATGAGGGTTCTACATATTCATATAGAGGACAAGTAGAGCTTTTGAGTGCAGTGGTATCGTTTGAGGTATGTTAACCATACTAAGAGACTATCGCCATAAAAAGTTCTCTCTCCTCCCAAATTCGGCTTTTAGAACCGAACCAATTACGAGACGGCTACTTGGGGTATCTCTACAAAGTATTTATCTATGAGATAGAGATCTTTTAGATAAATACTTTTTTTATTTTGTGGAGCGATTATATGAAGATCTTGATTCTAGGTAGTGGTGGACGTGAGTATTCAATAGCAAGAGCTATAAAAAATGAAGAAGCAAGTCACGAACTCTTTTTTCAACCAGGAAATGGTGCTACAAAAGAGTTAGGAAAAAATCTTAAAATAAGTGATTACAATGAACTTGCAACATTTGCAAAAGTGAATGAGATAGAACTTACTATTGTAGGACCAGAAGCACCTTTGGTTGATGGTGTTGTTGATATTTTTAAAGCAGAGGGGCTTACTATCTTTGGACCAAGTAAAAAAGCCGCTCAACTTGAGGGTTCAAAAGTTTACATGAAAAACTTTTTAGCAAAATATAATATTCCAACTGCTTCTTACATAGAGTCTGATTCTATAGAAGAACTTTACAAGTTCACAGATACACTTACTGCACCAATTGTTGTAAAAGCAGATGGACTTTGTGGTGGAAAGGGTGTTATTATCGCCATAACTCATGATGAAGCCAAAAAGGCTATAGGTGAGATGCTTAGTGGTAAAAGTTTTGGGGATGCTGGTAAAAAAGTAATTGTAGAAGAGTTTCTTGATGGATTTGAGCTCTCTATGTTTGCTATTTGTGATGGAGATGACTATATCTTACTCCAAGCTGCACAAGATCATAAACGCCTCTTAGATGGTGACAAGGGTCCAAATACAGGTGGAATGGGTGCTTATGCTCCAACACCATTAGTAGATGAAAAACTTTACAAAAAAGTACGTGATCGTATTATCCGTCCAACTTTAGATGGTATGAAAAAAGAGGGAACTCCTTTTGAGGGTGTGCTTTTTATCGGGATTATGGTCGTAAATGGTGAGCCAATTACATTAGAGTTTAATGTACGTTTTGGAGATCCAGAGTGTGAGATTCTTATGCCTCTTATGACATCATCTGTCTCAGATATGTTTCATAAAGCTGCAACAAATAGACTCTCAGATATCAATGTTACATTCTCCAAACAGTATGCAGTAGGTGTAGTGATGGCAAGTGAAAATTATCCATATGCATCTTCAACTCCAGCTGAAATTATAGTAGATGAAGTACATCACAAAGAGATAGCAAACAATACTCATATATCCTATGCGGGTGTGAGTAGAGAAGATGATAAACTTTATGCTGATGGTGGTCGTGTTTTGGTATGTGTTGGTTTAGGTGATACTATTAAAGAGGCTCGTGATCGTGCATATCTTCGTTGTGGTCAAGTACATTTTGCAGGTAAGAAGATCCGTACAGATATAGCTTACCAAGCACTATAGGAATAAAATTTGAATGAAGAACTAGCAGAGATACTTCATAGAGAAGAGCTTGTTTTAGCGGATATTAAAAAGCGTGCATTAGCTTTTACTATTGATGAGTTTTTACTCTCTTTTATCTTTATTTTTGCTATAGGTGATTCTTTCTCAAAAGCTGAAAATATAGAAGCGCTAATAGCTCTTATTAATAATTTTACATTAGAATATATGATCATAAAAATTATGTACCAATCTTTTTTTGTAATGCAGTATGGTGCAACTATTGGGAAATTAGCGATGAAAATTCGTGTAATTGAGATCAGAACAGTCGCAAATCCAAATATTCTAGTCTCTTTAAACCGTGCTATATTTCGTATTATTAGTGAGCTACTCTTTTATCTTGGTTTTTTATGGGGTATATTGAACCCCAACAGACAAACATGGCATGATCTCACAGCTAAAACCTTGGTAGTCAATGCTTAAACTTCTCGCTTTTTCACTGATGCTCTCTCTTTCACTATTTAGTGCAGATAAGATAGAGATATATACTTCTAATATGACTTCTAAAGGACAGATAGTAGAAGTATCTCAAGGAGTGACCATTATCTACAAAAACTACATTATTACAGCTGATAGAGCCCTCTATAACAAGGAAAATGGTGATTTAGAACTTTTTGATAATATCCGTGTGAATCGTGGTATAAAGTATAAACTTTTAGGGCATTATGCTAAACTCAATATTGCTAAAAAAGAGAATTTTTTTAAACCGTTTTATATGATAAATAAAAAAACAGAACTCTGGATGAGTGCAGATAATGGAAAGACAAAAGATACACTTTTTAATATTTATAAAGGAACACTAAGTGGTTGTGATCCCTTTCATCCAAAATGGAAGATAGAATTTTCCTCTTTAGATTATGATAATGATGGTAAATGGATAAATGTCTATAATGCTAGATTTTATATAGGAGATATTCCTATCCTTTATACACCCTACTTTGGATACTCCACAAATACAACAAGACGTACAGGTTTACTTATGCCCTCTTTTGGAGTCTCCTCTAGTGAAGGTGTCTATTATGCACAAGCACTTTATATCGCTGAACAAAATTGGTGGGATATGGAGATTACTCCACAAATCAGAACTTTAAGAGGAAAAGGAATCTACCAGACTCTCCGTTTTACAAACTCTTCTGTTTCACATGGTACATTGACTGCAGGTTATTTTAAAGAGGATGATAATTACTTTCAAAAAAAGAATCTTCAAAATCAAGCACACTATGGTTTCAACTTAAAATATGACAATAGTGACTTTATAAATAACGTGTTTGGAACAGATCTCAAAGGTCAATCAGCTATTTACACAGATATTAATTATATGAATGATGTTGATTATATTAATCTAGCTACACATGACGCACTTAATACTTCAACGACAACACAAATACTTTCACGTGTTAATCTCTTTTACAACACAGATAAGCACTATATAGGATCATACTTTAAGTACTATCGCAACCTTACTTATACACCACAGCAGCAAAAGCAGTTACTGCAAAAACTACCTACTCTACAGTATCACTACTATTTAAATACTCTTTTAAAAAATCATCTTCTTTATAATGTAGATGTACAGGTAAATAATAGTTCCCGTCAAGATGGTAAAACAGCAGTGCAGACTAATATAAAACTGCCTATTACTTTATATACTACTCTATTTGATGAGTATCTAAATCTCTCATATACTTCTGATATTTATTTTCAGCATTCTAGTTTCTCTGGTTCAGATAAAACAGCACTTCCTGGTCAAGTCGCACCCTTATCTTTGAATCTGCAAGATGGATACTATGTTGAAAATAGACACTCTCTCTTTCTCTCTACACAACTCACGAAAGGTTATGAAACAGTTTCTCATGTTGTCTCTTTGGGAGTAAGATATAATCAACCAGGCGAAGAGTTCAGAGAGGGTTATTATAACGATAATAAAAGTTGTCAATTAACTTCTAATACTGCAGAGTGTGAGTTTTATAATATATCTTCAGTGCATAAAGAGGCTCAATTAGAATTTACTCAATATCTCTATGATGCAAATGTATCACAAATACTCTACCAACGTATAGCACAATCTATTACATTCACTAACAATAATAAATCTTATAGTGAATTAGAAAATGAACTTGATTATAGTATAACAAGTTATTTAAGTTTTTACAATAATATGTTTTACAATTATAAAAAAAATTTACTCTCTAAAGCTTTTAATAAAATAACACTTAATACACATGGCGTTTCAACTACACTCTCTCATCTTTACCAAGATAGTTTCAAGAAAAAAGTAAATGCTACAGATAAGGAACAATATACAAGCTATATTACATCCACATTTAGCTATGATTACAATAGTCACTACTCTTTTGAAGCACTTTTCAACTATGATATGCAAAAGGATGAGTTGAAATCTCGTGGAGTAGGCTTTCTTTATAAAAGTAAATGTTTAGATTTTGGACTGAAGTATCAGGAAAATAGACGCCCTATAACAGCAAATAGTGGAAACTCATTTATAGAAGATAAATTTGTATTTATAAATTTAGTTTTAAAACCTATTATGCAAAACAGTAAAAATTCTCTGTTTACTTATCAGTTACCAAATTAAAAAGAGGAAAAGCGATGAAGCAGTATAAAAATATACTTGAAGATAGAGTAGATGCCGCTAAAAGACTTCTTGATATTATTCCTGTTAATAAGCTGAAAGATGAACAGTGGCAGATTGTTGCTACGTCTAAAGGCGGACTCTCCTTAGGTTCTCTCTTAACAAAAAAACTACACAATCCCTTAGAAGCACTCTTTATGGCACCAGTAATGGCACCAAATAATCCAGAGTGTGAGGTGGCACGTGTAAGTGAGACTGAAGAGATAGTAATAAATGAGAAATTAGTAGCAGCATTTGATATTCAGTACGATTATATTTATGGTGAAGCACATAGAAAGCATGAAGAGGATATACTTAGCTATATTTATCAGTATAGAAAAGGACGACCTTTCTCTTCAATGTGTGACAAAATTGTTATGCTTGTTGACGATGGAAGTGAGACGGGAAGTCGTTTCTTAACAGCACTCAAAACTGTACTTGCTCAGAATCCAAAGGCTATTTATATAGCAGTACCTGTTTTACCTACAGATGTTTTAGAACTTCTAGAACCATTTGTAGATGAGATATTTTTTCTTTATGAGATAGATGATTTTGTAGAAACAAGTCTATATTATAAAAATTTAGAAAAAGTTGAAGATGAAAAGATAGAAAAATTATTAGAGGAAAATAGATGACATACGATGTAAGTTTAGAATTAGAAAACAGAGAAGAGTCTTACTCATTCAAAGATGTAGCAAAACAAGCCAATGGTGCAGCTTGGATAAAATCAGGAAAAACAGTAATTTTAGCAACTGTAGTTATTGATGAGACAGAGATAGTAAAAGATGACTTTTTACCTCTTACTGTACAATACATAGAAAAAACATATGCTGCAGGAAAGATTCCTGGTGGTTTTTTTAAACGTGAGACAAAGCCAAGTGACTTTGAAACACTTACTTCTCGCATAGTGGATCGCTCACTTCGCCCACTCTTCCCAAAAGGCTTTGGACATCCAACACAGATAACAATTATGGTATTTTCTGCAGATAGTGAGTCAGACCTTCAAGTTCTAGCGCTCAATGCTGCCTCAGCAGCACTCTTTACTTCAGATATAGATATTAATACCTCTGTCTCTGCTGTTCGTACTGCAAAAGTTGATGGCGAATTAGTGATCAACCCAACACTCACTCAACTTAAAAATTCTACACTTGACCTTTATCTCTCTGGAACAAAAGATGATCTTTTAATGATAGAGATGCGCACAGTTGGTGGGAAAAAGATAGAGATGAATGAGATAGTAGTTGATCCTATGCTCGATCCTACAATGACAGGATCTATTGTAGCATCACACACATCAAACGCCATGAGCGAAGATGAACTAATAAAAGTATTTGAAAAAACACAAGCAGAACTTTTTTCTGCAAATCACAAATATGAATCGGCATTTATAGCTTCTAAGAAGCCAGTTACACAACTTAACTTAAAAGCACATGTACCTAATGAAGAGATGATGGAGTATATAAAAAAGAACCATATGAATGATATTGCAGATGCAATGAATCAGATGTCCAAATCTGAACGTTCAACTGCACTTTTGCAACTTCAAAAGAAGATCTTAACTCTTAAAGAAGAGTGGAGAGAGAGTACTTTAGAAGTAGAACTTAAAGATGCCATTGACAAAGTGAAACGTGAGCAAGTTCGTGCACAAATCTTAAACAAAAACATACGTGCTGATGGACGTACTTTAACGGAAGTAAGACCCATTAGTATAGATACAAATATCCTTCCAAATGCACATGCGTCATGTCTTTTTACCCGTGGGCAGACACAGGCTCTTGTCGTTCTTACCATAGGTGGGTCAAAAGATGCACAGATGTTTGAATCTCTAACTGATAACCAAGCACAAAACGAAAATTTTATGGTGCACTATAATTTCCCAGGTTTTTCAGTTGGAGAAGCTAGTCCAGTTATGGGAACCAAACGCCGTGAACTCGGACATGGAAATCTTGCAAAACGTGCGCTTGCACCAGCGATAAATTTAGAAGGACAAACAGTACGTCTAGTTTCAGAGATACTTGAATCAAATGGATCATCTTCTATGGCGACTGTATGTGGTGGATATATGGCACTTCGTGCAGCTGATATTGAGACAAGTGATACTATTGCTGGAATTGCAATGGGTATGGTAAGTGAGGGTAATAAATATGCTATTCTCTCAGATATTATGGGACTTGAAGATCATGATGGCGATATGGACTTTAAAGTAACTGGTTCAAAAGATGGTATCACTGCTATGCAGATGGATATAAAACTTGGTGGGATCTCTTTGGATATTCTCAAAGAAGCACTCTATCAAGCAAAAGAGGGACGTTCACATATTATCGATATTATGCTTGAAGCTGAATCAAAAATAGAGTTTAATGATGGTGTCCTTCCAAGTATAGACTTCTTTCATATCGATCCATCTTTTATTGGAGATATTATCGGTCAAGCTGGCAAGACTATTCGTGAGATGATTGAGAAGTTTGAAGTAGCTATTGATATCGATAAAAAAGATGGAAAAGTAAAAATTACTGGTAAAAATAAAAGTGGTGTAGCTGGAGCTCGTGGACATATAGAGAGTATAGTTAATGCTCCTAAAAGTGAGAAAGTGAAGTATGAAGTAGGTGAAAAGTATGATGGAATAGTCAAACGAATAGTAGAATTTGGCGCATTTATAGAACTTCCTGATGGTACTGATGGACTCTTACATATCTCTAAAATCTCTAAAGAACATATTCAAAATATCTCAGACGTTTTCTCTGAAGGTGATAAAGTGACAGTAGAGATACTTGAATTTAAAGGAAACAAAATATCCTTAGGAAGAGTTTAGAGATAGTTTAAACTCCTCTTTAGAACTGTTTCATTATAATTGCACTATCAATTTTTAGTAGGGAAATCCTAGCATTTATGTGTGGATTGCTTTATCGCAAGATAAGGTTACGCTATCCGAACGATATTGTAATAAATATAAGGACAATTTTATGAAAAAAATTCTTTTTCTTTTAGTGGCATTCTCAGCTGCTGTATTCGCTAATGAGGAGGAGGTTGCAAACCAAACTCTTAAAGCTTACTCTATGATCGCTGCTGGTCTTGGTTTGGGGCTTGCTGCATTAGGTGGAGCTATAGGTATGGGGCATACTGCTGCTGCAACTATTGCTGGTACTGCACGTAACCCAGGTCTTGGTGCTAAACTAATGACTACAATGTTTATTGCTCTTGCAATGATTGAAGCACAAGTTATCTATGCACTCGTAATTGCATTAATTGCACTTTATGCTAACCCTTACTTAGGCTAATTAGTTACCCTAAACTTTTTAGACCTCAGACTTAACTCTTTTGAGTTAGGTCATCATCTTATTATCACTCTTAAATGCGCAGGTGGTGGAACGGTAGACACGCAACGTTGAGGTCGTTGTGCCTTCGGGTGTGGGGGTTCAAATCCCCCTCTGCGCACCATTAACTCTAACCCCCCCCNCCCCCCCCTAAAATATAAACTTTAAGACACTTTTTTTAGATTTAATTAAAAAAATGAGTGCTTACTTTTCTACTTTTTCTTATAATTCACCAAATAATAATCTACTCAATTCAACTTTAAACTTTTACTCAATCCACGATATAAACTAATCATATTCTTAATATATGAGAATACTCCACCTTCAAGTGCATTATAATAACGGTAAACATACAACATCTGCTAAAATTGCATTTATGATTTGAACTTAGGTTGTTATACTTTTGTTTAAGCCCATTTTAATTCTGGTTTAATATGTTTCTGTGCACATTCTGTTAAATAGGAGTTGATTAGGTTTTGGTAAGTAATACCTGTTTCTTTTGCCAAGTCTTTAAAATAGCTAATAGTATCAGTTTCAATACGAATTGATATTTGTTTTTTAACTTTCTTTGCATATGGGTTTTTTACAGAGTTACTAAAGTCATATTCTTCTCTCATAACAGTTCCTTATAATTTATTGCTTCTTTTTTCGTTGCTTTTCTTGCTGAAATAAGCCGAATAATATTTTCTTCATCCTTATAACAATGAACTACAACAAGTACTTTTAAAGAGTAACTTAATCCAAGCAAGATAAATCTATCTTCATCTTCTGAATGATCAGGATCAAAAATTAATCTAGCATTATCATCATCAAATACAGATTGTGCTTCTTCAAATGAAACCTTATGTTTAACAAGGTTTTTGGTAGCCTTATTTTTATCCCAATCAAATTTTATTTCTTTCATAATGATATTATAATGATTTTTTCATATTAAGTCAAATTTGTGCTGTGAGTATAACGTATAATGC
>JAICBP010000078.1:26111-27101 GCA_021766785.1 Sulfurimonas sp. endosymbiont of Alviniconcha boucheti | reverse complement strand
CTTTGTATATAATAATAATAATAATAATTACAAGGGGGGATTTAAAAAAAGAGAAGTAATAATGACAAGTTTTTTGTTTTTTTGTTTAACATTTTACAAGCATGATTGACAAGACAGACTATGGTAACAAGACAGAAGTAACTAAGTCAATAAGAAAGACTGAACAGGAAACAAAATGAAAGAAATAATCACACACACACACACACACACACACACACACACACACACACACACACACACACACTTCAAGAGCCACATCAAATGTGGGGGTGGGAGGGGGTGGGGGAAATAAAATAACTCACAGAGCAACATTAAATACAGTTTTGAGCATGTCAATTTTTAAATGTCATTGAAGTGGGACTCCAATTTTTGTTAGTTTCCTTAATAATCCAGGTCTTTTATCTAAGGTAGGGAAGTTTTTTGTTTTTAAATATTGTCAAATAATGGCTAGAGCGACTCCAGTTGGGGTTTTGCTTCTGGGATTGTTTCAGTAGCTGAGACTGGTAGTAGTAGTCAAATACCTGAAAATTAGTTCTTGTCTGCTTCCTTTTGTTTGTACCTTTCTGATTGATTTATTTCTCAAGTTATTACTGCATGATTCACACAAAGTCAAGTAAGTGTTATTTACAACTAAACTTCAGAATTTGATGATTTAATCGGTGAGTATTAAGTGTATTTAATTGGTGAGTATTAAGTGTTAGTGTGCTGTTTATGTTGAAATAAATCTTTTTTACCTGTTTGTTTATATATTTCTTTGTTAATGATTTCAGAGGATGATCAGTTTCATCATCTTGAGGAGAGAATTGGTCCTAGAAAGCGAGGCAGGCCCCAACATCTACCACGAGGCCACACTTGGACTGCAGTTTTTAACTTCATTTCCTCATTCAAACAAGTCTACATATATCTAAAATTTGCCTAAATTTCCTTATGCTGTGCATTTTCCTTCTCTGATTAATGCTGAATCTGCAGATACCAGAACCATGGCTGTAT
>JAICBP010000078.1:23338-25880 GCA_021766785.1 Sulfurimonas sp. endosymbiont of Alviniconcha boucheti | reverse complement strand
ATCTTTGCCACTGACCTATGCATGGCGGAGGTCATTTGTTGTAATAGCTGATGTTTGTCATCATGTAATTTTTCTTCTTTTTTCTAACACAATTTTTCACACTTTCAGCCACACAAGATGTCAACAGAGAACACAATACAAACAAAGAGGGTATTTTCAGATGAAAATATTTAATGTACATGCCTTTTTTTCCCCCACCAGGCCAAAAGAAAAGTATGACAGACATCAGTATTACAACGACATTTTCCTTTTCAAGCAAACAAAAACACTAACACTAACAGGACTACATTGTAGGTCACTTCAAACATTAAGCTATGCAGCATCAACACAAAATCAGTGATTCTGAATAAAAATATTTGACAACAATGTCATTTTCTTTACATCAAGCAAAATCTAACATATGACGCATGTCAGTTTTACAACATTTTCTTTCTTTCAGAAGGAAAAAAATGAAAATAAAAACAGAGACATTGCAAGTCACTTCCAGAATCAATTTAGGATCACTGTTACATGTACAGTCATTTTATATTACAATATGTACATGCCTTTTCCACCTTAAACTGAGCAAGAACAAAATTATGACGTTTAGTTAGTAATTGGATTTTAATGTCCTGTCAACCACACAGGGTCACCTTAGGAAGTCAGTTTATTTCTTGCTCTTTGGTCTGCAGCTTTCTTGGACTCTTTGTCGTCCACGAGTGCTCTGCTGCTCTCTCTTGCATCGCCAAATTTAGGTACCACAAGTGGAGAGCGTGTCTTTGTCATGGTGTCTGAAATACAAAGTAATGGCATCAGTATCAATTTGTACCCTGGAAACAATTTGCAGAAAATAGAAAAATAGAATGTTGTATTATCAAGTGACAGTAAGGCACAACTTAAAAAGTGTCTGAATGTCATGAGATGGATGGACGTAAAACCACTGTCAAAAATGTCTGCAGGTCATAAGCTGGATGAACACAAAAATTGTCAAAAGTGTCTGCAGGTCATGAGATGGATGGACACAAGCATTGTCAAAAGTGTCTGCAGGTCATAAGATGGATGGACACAAACACTGTCAAAAGTGTCTGCAGGTCATGAGATGGATGGAGACAAACTGTCAAAAGTGTGCAGGTCATGAGATGGACAAACACACTGTCAAATGTGTCTGCAGGTCATGAGATAGATGGACACAAACATTGTCAAAAGTGTCTGAGGTCATGAGATGGATGGACACAAACACTGTTGAAAGTGTCTGCAGGTCATGAGATGGATGAACACAAACACTGTCAAAAGTGTCTGCTGGTCATGAGATGGAAGGACACAAACACTGTTAAAAGCGTCTGCAGGTCATGAGATGAACACATTTGTCAAATGTGTCTGCAGGTCGTGAGATGTCTGGACAAACACAGTCAATAGTAATACGTAACAGTACTGGCATGAGATGGATCAACACAAACACTGTCAAATGTGTAAGTCATGAGGTGGATGGACACATTGTCAAAAGTGCAGGTCATGAGATGGATGGACACAAACATTGTCAAATGTCTTCAGGTCATGAGATGGATTGACAAAAACAGACATCAGAGCCCCCCCCCCCCGTAGTAACGAGAGCCTTGCCTTGCACATTCTTATCACACCAACAGAACAAACTTCCTACCCCGAGACATGAACGAAACTGCAGCTAATGCATCAGCGTATATTGCTTACAAAGGAATATATGAATAAAAGACTGATTACAACTGTAGATCAACAAAACTGGGTGAAAATGGCGGCAAACGTTGTTTGATGACGAACGTCAGCATAAAAAAATATTACCACGTACCTGTTTTCTGCAAAAAAAGCCGCAGCGTCGGCTCCACATGGAAACGCAGCAAGGAGGAAGTGACGTGTAATAGCCCGGATGTACAGTAAAAGCGAAAATGATTAATTTTTTTCCAACCCGATTTTATTCGGTATTATGACGAACGTCGTTTATTACCGCAATATCGGAACTGGCACAAATTCCTTTGTAAAAAGTCAAGCGCATTTTCGGTGGTAAAAATCAACACTGTTTCCGCAGTGCAACACTCAGGTCAAGCGAATGACGTCAACATCCGGCCTGTTCGAAGCTCTGCAGACGATTTTTAGCGACCGACACTTTTGATCGAAATATTACACTACGCGCGACGTCGGTCATCACGATCTTTCAGAAATGATCATGAACACAAATTAAATATTTGTCTGTTAATGTTTACTGAATTATGTAAAGGGATGCTTCTTTCGTAATCCTTCGTGAAATTAAACTTGTTTGTGTATTGTGCACATGTACGTAATCGTCGAAGAAGTCAGTCACTGTTACGTTGTCCGTTTTCATGCGCCCGATTTCAGAGCTTAAATCGCCTTCTAATGCAAATATCTCCATATGCGCTTCAGCATAAATGTTTATATTGTGTCCACTGTTTTTTGGGCCATTTCTGAACACTCTCTAAACGTAACATCAACACAACGTAATTGGATCAGATTTTATTGACTGTTAATATTTTCACCCACGATTTGCGCACCTTTTGGCACTTAGTCATATATA
>JAICBP010000078.1:6391-8906 GCA_021766785.1 Sulfurimonas sp. endosymbiont of Alviniconcha boucheti | reverse complement strand
AGACAAGACAAGACAAGACAAGATTATTTTATTGTCAGGCCTCCGGCCCATTACAACAGGAGTGAACATTCAGGCAATTCGAATTCTCATGGATCCAACGACGGACTTAAACTCAGTTTTCTAGTGCTTAAAGCTTTAAAAACGAAGGTGGATAATTTCTCTATGGTGGGTGCGTTCGTGCTAGCTAATAATAAGGAAAATTTAAACATGGATGGTTGTCTATGGTACTTTGGTGGAATAAGTTCATCCCTCAAGGCTGTATACTTTGGACATACTAATAAAAAATGTACTTCTGTTTCTGGCGTATTACAAAATGGACAATTTATATCTCTGTCGCGAGCAAAGGATCTATACTGTAGGTAATGACATTTTAATGCAGACATTCCAATTCTGAATCTAGTAAATACTCTCCGCACGCTTATGTTGTTAAGAGTTCGAAGATACTGACTGAGTACTAATGACTGATTGAAATTAGAGTATACGTTATAAAAATAGTGTGAACCCAGAGCAGCATGCCAGTCTTGTTTAAAGCAATCTATAAGCCTCAACTTAAACTCTTTAATGAACAAGTTTACATTACCAACACCTTGCATTTCCCAAACCACACCAAAGCCAAATTTGTATAAAACATTTCGAACTTTGCAAGCCCATGTAGTGTAGTTCTGTCTTTGAAGATTTAATAACATATTATAAGCTTTTCTGGGGTACCGTCTGTCATCCATACACGTCAGGCGCAGCCAAAACTTTATACATCTGGCATACGTGTTTACAAAAAGGGGGTGTCTGCCCGTTTCACCATATATTAAATGTCTGGGAGACTTTGAGTTGACACCCAAGAACCTTTTCAAAGCTAATAAATGTACTCTTTCGATACTTTCCTGGTTATCTGACAGTCCCCATACTTCGGAACCATAAGTCAAAATAGGCTGTATCTGGCAATCAAACATTTTAAAAAAGATTTCTGGTGAATGCTCACCAATGGACCATAAAAGTTTCATAATTGCTAGCATTCCCTTTCTGGCTCGATCTGCAAGGTCGTTTAGAGTAGGTGAGAACGTGAGTCTTGTGGTAAAATAGACTCCCAGGTACTTGTACATGTTTACAACTTCAAGTTCCTCGTTACCAAAGCACCACTTTTCATTCAGAGCAAGATGACCCCCATTCCTGAAAACAACTATGTTAGACTTGTCCAAATTTACAATCAAATCGAGACGCTTGGCAGTGTTAAACAGAACATTCAGTTGAGTCTGAAGACCAAAGACACTATCAGACAACAAAACGACGTCGTCAGCAAATAACAAAATCAGCAATTGAATCAAATCAGGAGCTAACTGGATGCCATGCTTGCCACTTTCAATGATGTCCTTCGTCAGTTCGTTAATAAACAACGAAAAAAGAACTGGTGAACACACTTCACCCTGCTTCAAACCACGAGGACATAAGAATACATCGGTTAACTCCCCCCCAGCACGAACTCGAGCCTTGACAATGGCATACATACTTTGTAGTGCAATCGCGATTTTGCCTCTAAGGCCGTTTCTGTGCAGTACAGTCCACAATTTTGTTCTGCATATCGTGTCAAAAGCTTTACGAAAATCAATAAAGGCCACATACAGTTTTCTGTGCCTCAGTAGCTGTTTCTGGACTAACGCTAAAAGAGTAAAAATATGGTCAAAAGTACTACGTTCTTGCCTAAAACCGGCCTGTTCTTCTCCAATTATCTCATTATCATCTATCCAGTTGGTAATCCGCTTATTCAACACAAAACTATACAGTTTACTGCATATGTTGAGCAAGGATATACCCCTGTAATTATCCGGTACGTTTATGTCCCCTTTCTTATGTAACGGATGTAAGATTGCCAACGACCATTCGTCTGGAAATAAACCATGATCAAAGATGAAATTGAAGAACTTAACTAGAAATGGCAAAATGTGTACTGTGCTATTCTTATAAAACTCTCCGATAAGTCCATCAGGACCAGCAGCTTTTTGATCTTTTAATGCCCTTATTGCCGTTTTGATTTCATCTACGGTGATAGGCTGATTCAAGGTCTCACAGTTCATTTCGTTATCAGCAAATGCCGCATCCCCTAAGTCTTCAGCAGTTGGTTCAGATTCACTCAGTGGAGAATTAAATATGCTACTGAAATAATTATACCATTCTTCACTTGTTATAGCAGAATGTCCGCCAGACTTAGGGCGCACCGAACGAACAGTGTCCCAAAACCTCTTGGGGTCTTTTATGTGAGCCTGCAAAGAATGAAGAATATTATTTTTGTGGGACTTTTTCTTCTGTCTCAAAAGTTCTTTGTATTCTCTTCTTTTTTGTGAATAACTAAGCCTGTCTTTGTCACAATTAGACTTACAAAACCTCCGCAATCGCTGTCTAAGAATTTTTCTACTTTCCCTGCATTCTAGGTCAAACCAAGTTTTTCTTTTTTCACTCCCAATAAATATTGTTTTCTTCATACAGTCGCCAGCATATTCAAAACATTCGTTAAATTTGGAAAGAG
>JAICBP010000078.1:0-3394 GCA_021766785.1 Sulfurimonas sp. endosymbiont of Alviniconcha boucheti | reverse complement strand
TTGTGTGTGTGTGTGTGTGTGTGTGTGTGTGTGTGTGTGTGTGTGTGTGTGTGTGTGTGTGTGTGTGTGTGTGTGTGTGTGTGTGTGTGTGTGTGTGTGTGTGTTGTAGATGTGTGTGCTGGTATTGCTTATACTGTAACAGCTAATACTTGTGTAGTCACTGAAGCGGATAGTTAAGACTGATTGTTTGCAAAAAGTTTATATTTTGACTGTCATTGTGTTTTGCTGCCGTTCATTACTTAACTTCGGTAATTAAGTTCTAGTAAGGCTGAATATCGCGTAAAACGTTTTGTATAATTATTGATTGCTTACGCGTGTCATATTGTTCATTATTTAACTTCGGTAATTAAGTGTTGTTTTGTTATTTATTTTTTTACTTTACTCCACAGTGTACATAATTTAGGTTTCAATACTTTTTTACTTTTTTTCTTTGTTACTATGCCTATAACTGTAAACACCTGGCCATCTAAGGATGGACTAAGAATAGGGTACTTAAACATTAATCATGCCATTAACAAACTTACTGATATCTCCTCAATTCTGTTCAATTCTGGAAGAAACTTTCATGTATTTTGTTTTGCAGAATCCCGATTATCAAATCATGTATCTGATTCTGACGTATCAATGCCTGGTTACAACGTTATGCGCCTAGACCCCAAAACCCATAAAGACACAGGTCTGTTGTTATACTTTTCCCACTCAGTTAACCTAAAGCGTGCCTCGCATCTAGAACAACACAATACTGAATCTATCTGGATAGAAGTATGTCTAAAGCGAAGTAAACCAATTCTCGTGGGATTCACATACAGGAACCCTTCCGAACGTACTGACTGGTTTGATAGATTCACTTTAATGATGGATGCCGTTTGTCTAGAAGCAAAAGAAATAATATTACTAGGAGACTTTAACATCAATCTTTTAAAGCCACATATTAAATGGAATCAACTGTATGAAAACTTTAACTTACATCAACTAATAGATAAACCAACTCGAATTACTACGAATTCTGAAACTCTGATAGATCATATTTATATTTCTACCAAACAAAATATTGCCGAAGTATGTTCTCCTGTGTGTGGTTGTAGTGACCATTTACCTATTTGCATTACATGGTTTAAAAAAGGTGTAAAAATTCCTAAAGCTGCGCATAAAGAAATACAGTACCGATGTTTTACTCATTTTGACAAAGATGCTTTTTTGCTTGACTTGGTTCACTCTCAACTCTCACAAGTATACCAGTATACAGACCCCGATGAAGCTCTTGAGTTTTGGTACAAAACATTTAGTTCTGTTTATAATAAGCATGCTCCTTTTATGACCAAGCGTGTTAAGTACACAAGGAAACCTCCATGGTTGTCAAAGGAGATAGAAGAGGCCATGCATCAAAGAGATAGGCTACTGAAAGCAAGGAAACACGAAGAATTCAAAAAGCAGAGGAACAAAGTGACATCTTTAATACGTGCTTCCAAAAAAACATACTTTCAAAATTTAGTCGCCTCAAAAAATGATTCTCGCTCTATTTGGAAGGCCATTAACACTCTAACAAATAAAGATGCATCAAAACCTCAAGTCACAGTCAAAGAATTACCCCCCGATAAGCTAAACAGTCATTTTGCAAATGTATCTGACACAATCATTACCAACGATCAATCAAAACTAAATGATTTAAGCCTTTTAAAACGCTTTTGCGAATCAAAAATATCAAATTCTACTTTAACGATTCCACCAATTGCAATATATGAAGTGTACAATGCCCTATTACAACTGAAACAAACAGGAACCCGAGGCCTGGATGACCTAGACGGCAAAATTATTAAAATGTCTGCACACGTCATAACTGAGACTGTTACCTACATATATAATCTTTGCATAGACAAAAACTATTTTCCAAAAGCATTCAAACAAGCTAAGGTTATACCCATTTACAAATCAGGAGATAATAAAGACCCCTCAAACTATAGACCTATCTCAATTCTGTCTGTTCTTTCAAAACCTCTAGAAAAACATATTAACAAACACCTTTTATCCTATCTTAAAACAAATGAACTTATACACCCCAACCAATCTGGATTTAGGGAACACCACTCATGCCATACCGCACTTACAACATTAGTAGATACTTTTTATAAGAACATAAACAACAATGAATTTACAGGAGTACTTTTTGTGGATTTTGCAAAGGCATTTGATGTCATTGATCATGATCTACTTTTGAGGAAATTAGCTCTTTATGGATTATCCAATGACACCCTGCACTTAATTTCTTCATTTTTGTCAAATCGAGAACAGCTTGTTTGTATAAACACAATTAAATCCGATTTTCTTCCCGTAAAATACGGTATTCCACAAGGTTCAGTGTTAGGCCCACTTCTCTTTTCTCTCTACATAAACGACTTGCCCTTATTCATAAAAGCTTTATGTGAACTATTTGCTGATGACACCACTATCCATTCTAGTCACTCAAACCTAAATAATCTTTTGCTTAGCTTACAAGAAAGTATAAATAATCTTCTTCAATGGACTGAACTAAATCATATGTCGCTAAACTCGTACAAAACCAAATACATGACCATAACAACAAGACAAAAACGCCAGAACATATCTTCTCGCATGCCACTTTATATTGGAAATGAGAAAATTGTCGAAGTAGCAACACATAAAGTTTTAGGAGTAACTATTGATAATAATTTGTCTTGGACAAATCATGTAAATGAACTAACCAAACGTGTTTCTCAAAAACTATATCAACTCGCAAAAATTAAACATTTTCTAAATGCTCATGCTCGAAAACTATTTTTTCATGCACATATCCAACCAATCATTGACTATGCTTCAACACTCTGGGACTCTGCTAGTGCAAACACATTAAAACCTCTTGTTAGTATTCACAAGCGAGCCCTTAAATTAACCCTTCTAAAATCCACATCTTTGACAGCTCACGACTATAAACTTTTAGATGTTCTTCCGCTAAAATTAAAATTAGAATTTAATAAAGGCATTATTATGCATAAAATAGTATTTGGTTATGCACCATCAAATCTAAAATTAAACTTTCATTCAAATCAGAACAGACATTCACACAAACTTGTAGTACCCCGTCCTAGATTAGATTTATTTAAATGTAGCTTGATGTATTCCGGAGGAAACCTATGGAACAATTTACCATTATCAATCAAAATTTTGTCAGATCACAAAGCATTTAAAAAAACATTTAAACAGTACTTAATGGAAAAAATCACAACAAACATTGATTAAGGATATGTGCACTATTTCTTTGATTTTGAACATGATTTGAACATTTATATTCTCAATATTTGTGAATATGATGTGTTAGATATGTATATTATGCATTCATGCATGCTCTTCATTTTACTCTCTGTCTGTCTATCTGTCT
>JAICBP010000077.1:6987-10396 GCA_021766785.1 Sulfurimonas sp. endosymbiont of Alviniconcha boucheti | reverse complement strand
TGCATTGCACTAACTTGGTCTGAACCGTATATATAAATATACATGTCAGAGGGATATTTGTTTCTTGCTTTCTAAAGTTAATAACCAATTGCACTTAATTAGTAATCTGTCTCACATGTTATGTAGACATCATCACAAGTACAAAAGGATATAAGTGTAACCCAGTGTATTCTGTGTGTTCCGGGCCATGACCCTTTAACCTTTTCTTTCCTGTTCCTTTTCCTTTTTGATTGGGTGGGAGTTTTATGCCCCAATTATCTAAGGTGTTAAAACCTGTGCGCTGGGCCGGCAGCGTCCCTTTTCCCCCCAGTGTCCCTGCAGAGGCGTTATTTTTCTATGGCTTGTTATTCTATTGTTTCTTATTGATGTAAATAATGTATGTTTATAATGTTACCATGTTCACAACGTGCCTTGATTTTGGTTCTTGAACACGTGGGTAATTTCGGCGTCAGATTGCCGCCTGGTTGCAGCCGTCAGTGTACATTGTTTGTGCGTTCAAATGTTAAGCCTTTATGCCACAGGATGACCGGTGTTTCCAAAATGTATGCAGCTAACCTTGGTTAGCTGATATGTAGCTAGTATGTTATGCTGCCATTGTTGGATGTTCAGTTGGAGTGATGCTTTGCCGATGTAAACGGTTATCCCTCAGTAGGGTATGGTTCCTTTGTGCGACCGTGCAGATCTCTGTGCGGCATAACTTATTTGTTTAGTTTCCTACCGATCTATTTTTCTACATGAAATCGGTGGTATATTATGGCTAACACTTTGAAGATGTTGACTTCATAGTTGTCGAATGTTCATTTTGACTCGAATGTTCATTTTACTAGTTGAATATGGTTTAATGCATAGGGGTGATTGTATAAACTGTGAGACATGTTATTTCTGTTTTGATCCGGCTTTTGTATGGCCGAGTCTTGGGCGCGCAGACTTTCACTCTGCTTAGCTTGTAAACCCTTTCCGGGTCTTTGTGCGTCACTGTACCCGAACAGGCCGGCGATGCGCGTCAGTGGTGGCAATTAGGTCTTTGTCTCTGTTCACTAACCGAGCAGACAGGCGCAGCCAGATCAACAAGCTTAGATTCTTGATGCGCTACCCGCGTCAGTAAGACGCTTGACGTTGTTCACAGATATGCTCTGCTAGTCAGTAACAGTAACATGCTGTAGCCCTTTTGTACACGCGTTGAGTAACGAGGCTGGAGCCGGTCAGTTTATGACTGACTTCCTCCCGCTCACGGCATGGTCCCAAGTGCCACCCGTGTCACTGTCCGTCTCGTTGTGTGCTTAAGTGGAACAGAACAGTTATCTCACTCTTCCTGTTTAGTTAAGAATGATCTTGGTAATCCGTATTTTTCACTGTTACTTTATTGTATACTATTATATACTGGGAGTTCATCAGTTAATTGAGTGGCCGTCTCTTGTATACTCACTGTGAGATACGGGTTTTAAGTGCAAGTCATGCACACAATTTATGTGCTTGATTATTAATCATTTTGTCACAGTTACCATCATGTATTATAGTAACCTACAGGTAAACTACATGGTTACTGTATTTATTAGATAATTGCTGTTGTTTAGACTTTACATTTGCTTTCATGTTCTAAATGTTTTGTTTGCTTGTGTCTTCATGTTCTAAATGTTTTGTTTGCTTGTGTCTTTTCCAACACAGACACTGTTTCCTGGTTGGTTGGTGTGCAAATAAAAAGTTATGTTATAGCAACCTCTGACTTGTGACTCTTCATTCATGCTTCCAACCTGCTTCCCTCACTCCCCACCCCACTGCCCTACATAAGAATAACACACTTGAACCATTGACCAAAAAACTTAATAAACAAGTATATTCATTACAAAAGCAATGTTCTTTCCACATTTTCTTGATTGGAACCGGTATTGACCCCTGCTTTAGATATCGGGATAGCCAAGAGTGGCAGCAATCTAGTCCACAGTCCCCCAAGCCATATTCTCTGTCTCACGCCCTGTGTAAAAGCAAGAAAATCTTTTCACGGTGTCTTACCCTGTCTTGTGATGATGTACCATCAAACTAATTTGGATTGCAAAAGTTTCAGTATTTCTGAAGATCTAGTAGAAACGATTGTGGCTTTGACCTTGAACATAGCAAAATGATATTTCTGAATGATACTCTGGCTGATGATGATGCATCACCATACTAAGTTTGACCGATCAGAGATATTGTCCGGGCAAACATTCACTGAAGTTCAGAACCTTCACTGTGACCTTGACCTTGAATACAGCAAAGCAACCTTTTCACAAGACACTCCAGCTTATGAACATGCACTGTCAAACTAAGTTGGTCGCCCCAAAAAATCAGCAGTTCAGAACATATAATAGAAATAGTCATATTTGATTGTATGAACCGAAATTCAGTTACTGTGACCTTGACCTTGAAGATAGAAACCCATTTTTCGCATATGACGCTCTGGCTTATAATGATGTCTCACCATACTGGGTTTGGTTACAAATGGTTCAGCGATGCATAAGATATCATCCAAACTAACATTAACTGAAACTTTTAACCTTGGCTGTGACATTGACCTTGAACACAGCAATCCAACATTTTCACTGGACACTTCTTTGCTTATGATGATCTACACTCAAATTGAGTTTGGTTGCAAAAGACTCACTGGTTTAGAACTAATAAAAGATATAGTAGAAACTGTCATATTTTGATTATATAAGCCCACACTGTGACCTTGACCTTGAAGATAGAATCCCATTTTTTCGCATGACATTCCGGCTCATGGTGGTGCACCACAATACCAAGTTTGGTTACAAAAGATTGCAAACAAACACTCAGCCGAGTGGGAACAAATATGTGTCACGAGCGTTACATCCCTCACCCCTGAAGACACCACAGTGCTTTCCCTTTTCTAGTAAAATAATACACCACACAGCGCAAAAGGTCAAACGTTGCTGCCGCAAGTCAGCTGATGTGGACTGGTACGTTAGGGTAGGTCGAAAGTCAATGGTACAAGCAGAAATAATTATTTTGTGTGCTCGCACGTTACACCATTGTAAGACACCACGTCAACCACCCCTGAAGAAATGACTGTAATTTATTTCGTATCTACTCTTTTGTCATCAAACAAGCATTAAAAATAAGGTGAAATGTGGTTATCTACTAAGCTGATGAAAAAAAGACAGTTTTTTAGTTTCCGTTGTGAACAAGTCACAATATCGTGATACACACTCAGAAGACACCATCGGTAACGTGCGAGACACTGATTATCTTTCCTTTGTTTGGAGCTGTTAATAGCAAGCAACACACAATAAATACCATTTGTATGTAAGAACTGGCCTTCTTTCTCATGAAACCTGTTTTTATTCAATCATGAACGATTCCAAGGAAATATCTGCGATCAGCTAACCTTCCCAAAGCCATGTCACAAATGGCG
>JAICBP010000077.1:0-3941 GCA_021766785.1 Sulfurimonas sp. endosymbiont of Alviniconcha boucheti | reverse complement strand
ATTGTATCATGTATAGAGGTACTGGGATTGAGTTGTGTTGGGTACCGTCTCATTGTGGTCTTTATTGGAATGAAATATCAGATAAATTAGCTAAACAAGATGCAATGAAAAACATGTCTGAAATATCATACAATAACCTACTACTCTCGTCTCATGAGATTACTTCAATACTTGAGAAGACTGTGTATAAAGAAATTGAAAAAAAGTAAATTTGCGTTACCTTCTTGTTCAATATATTTAGCAAGAGTAATATATATACAAGTTACGTCTAAATTCATGGAACATTAATTATTCACAGAATGTGACATGCGTAAAAAATATCTTATCTGTTAAACACATACTACTTGAATGTCCTATTACACAGAGTTATTTCAGAAAAATGGATATGACTTAACTGCTTGCAACAACGTAATAGATATTTTGTGTAATACTGATGTTATCAATCATATTGTTAAATTGATTGTTCATAGTCCTGTGGGTAAATTAGTATTATATATATGAGCCTGTGCCAAAAGGTGCTCGGTGTGGACCATCCATTTTTTGGTCGTAAATGCTTCTTCAGGTTTAAGTTTTCCCTGAACAAACCTAACTTTATCTGAAAGAGTATGCATCAAAGAGATAATAAAGATAAACTTGACTCCCAAAGTCAGTTTTGAGTTAGTAAAATATGAAAATTTACACCAAGTCCGGGCCAAAAAATCGGCAAAGGAAGGGTGGACATTTCGGGTGCACCGCTTCAGTTGTCGTTTTGTTTGCATCTTTCTTCTTTAGGCAATTTTCCCTTTGCTGCCTGACAGGACATAGTCAAAGCTTTTTAATGCTTGTGAAAACGGCTCATAACTACTTGTAAAATCTGAATAAATGAAATAAACATATGTTTATTTCGATCGATACGCATTGGGTCCGGTTCCGATGCTGACGAAAACGTTCGTCTGCTACTATTCATTGCGGACTTGTGGGTGGTAAAACAAAGAAGCTGTTGCTAAAATCAGTGTTTAGTCGAAAGCAGTGTTAATAAAAGCGTTGGATTCCGTTCGTAATAAAAAAAAATCAAGTTTAAAATTTCAAGTTTTTATTTTGTCAGTCCGTTACGATCGAAAAATTGCCGATCCTGGGGATAAACGTCGAATTTGTGACCGCGGTCTTTTTGCGCAAAGCACGGCCATGTTTACCCACAGTGCTTTGCGCCTACTTTCTCTTCCAACATGGTGCCAACAAGGAACGGTGAGTGAATTTTCGATTTGGGTCATGTACCTTTTTACAGTTTCGATCGAAATGTGATGTTGCGTCCGACAGATTAAATAGTTACTTTTCATTGATACATCGTTATTTTTGCATTTTCATTCGTAATTGTAAGCGAAATGACCATTATTAAACAGGTTTCGGTCGGCAGTGTGCAAATTCAAAGTGATGTGTTTGTTCGATAGCCAGCTGTTTCTCGGATGACACAAACGGGCCTTAGGTCAGTGTTTCGATCGCGAGAGACCGATTTTTGCACAATAATGTCCAAGTACCGATCGAATGAACTATTTTTTTTCTTAGTGTTTTGACTGAAAGAGAAAAACGTATACGTTCAAGTGTTTACTTCGTAATGGCGAAAATACCCGTGTTTACGACGGCACACATTTAGGAGTTGATTTGCCGCTGTCGGACAGCGTTTTTTTCATTTGTTCAGTCGATCGGAACAGCATGATGCCATGACACAAATTCTTACTCCTCAGTACACTTCTGCAACTCTACAGGTTTATTATTGCCGTCTGTGATGTGAACTAAGAGTTTAAAAAAAGGCATAGCCGTAAATTATCTATTTATAGCAATTTATACAAATTGTACAAACACACAACAACAACAACAACAAGAAAGAAAAAGAAAAGAAGCATTACCATGACATTAATATTGTGATTAGGGAGATGATTTTTGTTGTTGATTTTTTTTAAAAATCTTCCCAGACCTTCCCATTTCCCTGGGATGAATAAAGCATATTGTTATTGTTGTTTTGATTCTATTTCTAGCAGGACAGATTCATTCTAAAGTGTGTGCTGAAACTAGTGAAAGCCAGAATAGAATTTTTTAACTTATGTAGTTTTATATGTGCATTGCAGTACAAATACAATACAGTGCAGCATATAAAGTAGAATCCTTGTGACAATTCACTATAAATATGCAACATGAAGACAAAAAATTCATACAACACAAAATACAATACACTGTGGCACAATGTAGGGTGGGGGTGGAAGTTAGTAGGGAGAAAAGACCAAATGAACAGAAATTTAAAAAAGGACGGGGTAATCTGGTATTTGTGTTATTATGTTTCAACTACAGTACTATATATATATATATATGTTCTGGGGAAAGTCAAAACACACACACGTGCACGTGCAGACACACACAATATCTTATATGCATGTACGTCTCCAGAGTTGCATACCTATAAATATGGAGACATATCCTCAAAAACAGTTGCTATATTGCCTTATTTTGTACACATGCATGTTTCTTTTCAGGCTAAAGAGGTCGATGCTCCAAAAGGGGAAGAGCAAGTGTTTTTCATGACACAGCAGGGACAACATTAGTGGAGCGTGAAGCCAGATTCGTCCTGGGAAGCACTGCAGTACTTAGGAACAGCAGAGAAATAAAGATATGTCTCAATGCTGAACTGCCAACTCACTGAAAACAAATCTTTTAAATTTATTAGGATGGGAAGAATTAGTGTTAACATGGGAAATTCTCTATGCTTTGTCATCAGTTTCCAGATTTTGCATTACTGTTTCTGGTTACTTACAGTGTGTTACAGTTGTTATTCCAGGTAGTGAGACTTGAATGCCAAATCAATGTCTTTTGTAATTGAATTTTACCTGCTGTTAACAATAGGGTATAGGGTGAATGTACATTTGTAATTCACATGGTTTTCTGTTTTGTCAATGAAAGAATAATAATGACAACTTGGCTGTACTTTTTCTAAGTCACATACTGACTGTCCTGTGTTACATATTCCATTGTGTCCTCTGATATGCGTGGCATCCGATAGTGCATTACTTTAAATAATGGTTTCGGCCTTGTTCAGTATTTACAGCAATGTGTCAGATGTAGGAAAACTAAGTGATTTTATTAGCTGTGCATATGTTTTATAGGAAAGGAAAGTTCACAAACTTTACAAAGGGAAGTGTTGTGTCCACCATAGAGTTGTTACATCCAACAGATAAAATGCTTAAAAAGGGCCTTTCACAAAATTACAACTATACAAGCAACTTGTTTAGTGCTGCAGTCATCAAAACCACTACTAAATCAGCTGGTAACATTTTGTTGCAGTGTAGGGAAATCAGCACTGTTATTTTATAAGCTGTGTATTGTGAGCATGGGAAATGTTATGTCCATCCAATAATCGTTACATCCGACAGATAAAATGTAAAAAAATGTCGTTGATGACCTTATTTCATGCTGCAGTCATGGAAACAACTATGCTTCATAAATTCTAATAAACACATCCTATTTTTGATTCAGAGTTGTGTTTCATTTTCATTTTATTAAAAAAAATTAAGGTGGCAATCTGTCGGATGTAACACAGGACATCATTGTTATGATTTTGAATATGAAATAAAAAGTGAATTGAGTCAATTTAAGTTTTACTGTCTTGTTATAAACGATGGATGTTTATTTTCCCCTCAGATTGATAGCAATCATTAAATTCAAAGATGAAATCAAAACAAACATTGTGTCCTGTGTTGCATCCGACAGATTCAGGTGTCCGTCTTTAAATGTCTTTTTCTCAGACTCGCTTCATCAAGTTATCTTTTTCAGACCTGAAATGTATATAAAAAAGACTTATCTTTTAAATGGTGTTACTTGCTAAATGACTTTTCTGCTTTTATTTTTCACTCTAATGTCCACCTTCTAAGCAGCACCTTTTGGCACATGCTCATATATATATATATATATATAAT
>JAICBP010000076.1:228395-238850 GCA_021766785.1 Sulfurimonas sp. endosymbiont of Alviniconcha boucheti | reverse complement strand
AGGTGGAGAGGTGTAGATGCTCCAAATAATCCTTGTCCTATTGGTTATAGATTACCAACAAATGATCAAACGCAACCAGCAGGTGCTAATAATGAGTGGCTAGAAGAGGGGGTTACATGGAAGAGTGAAGATTTTGAAGGTGCTTATGATAGTAAACTTAAACTGACTCTCTCAGGATGGCGTGATTCAAATGGTAATAGACAATATGCAGGAACATTATTTGGTGTCTACTGGAGTAGTTCAGTGGCTCCAGATGGAATGTTTTATCGATTTCTAAGTCATCCTTCTAGTTATCATACAGCATATTGGAATTCAGATCGTATCGCTGCGTCTGTTGGGCAATCTATTCGTTGTATTAAAAACTAACACATTTGTGCTGCCATAAATTTCAAGCATGAGTGTCTGTAGTGGGACCAGTAGATAAAGAGATAGTAAATAGTGATTAGATTAGATAATTATTTGCTAGAAAAAGAGTTTGCAGATAGTCGGAATAAAGCACAATCTCTAATAAAAGAGGGGCTTGTTTCTGTCAATGCAAAACAAATAAAAAAAAACTCTTTTAGAGTAGAAGAGGGTGATCAGATTTGTGTGAGTGAGCATAAGTCTTATGTCTCACGTGCTGCATTTAAATTGGCTCTTTTTTTAGCAGAGCTTGGAGTTGATATAAAGGGACGAGTAGCATTGGATATAGGCTCCTCTACTGGTGGCTTTACTCAAGTTTTGCTTGAAAATGGTGTGAGAGAGGTAAGTGCTGTGGATGTTGGAAGAGATCAGCTTCATAAGTCACTTCGTGCGGATGAGCGAGTATATGTTTATGAGTCTTGTGATATTCGTGAGTTTATGTCTGAGAAAAGATTTGACTTGGTGGTGAGTGATGTGGCGTTTATATCGCTGCTTCATATACTTAATGATGTGGATAGAGTAAGTTCTCATGATATTATTCTTCTTTTTAAACCGCAGTTTGAAGTAGGTCGTGAGGCTAAACGTGACAAAAATGGGGTAGTACAAGATAAACGAGCTATAATAAATGCGATGCAGAGATTTGAAGATGCTTGTGCTTTAAAGAAGTGGCGTTTAATAAAAAAGTCACCCTCAAAACTTACAGGAAAAGAGGGCAACTTAGAGTGGTGTTACTACTTTAGGAAATAAATTTTATCTATCTCTTTGGCATTTTGATAACAAAGTAATCACCATCAACATACTCTTTGATCTTAGACTCTTTGACATTTTTTGGGATTTGGTACTCTTGATAAAATGAACGAGAACTTTGGTAGTAACCGTTTTTATCTTTTCTCTCTGTCTTGATATTCATTGAAATAGTAGCTGTATGGTTTTCTACTTTAAAATTGATATTTTTTGCTTTTGCACCTCCAAGTTTTATTCTTTGAATATAAGCACTCTTAGTCTCCTCAAAAAGAGGTTTTTCTTCATAGAGTTTTGGATCAGCCTTTTTAGCCTTGAGTAAAAATGCATTTCGCTTCTCTAACTGTTTTATGCCCTTTTTATACTCTTTAAGGAGCTCTTTATTGTGTGCGAGTTCCTCATTAAGATTTGGGATGTAGCTAGCTGCACTTAGAAGTGTAGCACCTGCAAGCAGTGGTGTTAAAAGTACTTTACTAAACATAATATCTCCTTTTAATTAATTTGAAATTCGATTAAAATTGTAATATTCCTGTGTAAATAAAAATTTAATAATTAGCTAATAAATGTTAAACAAATTTGTGAAGAGTATCCATTATCTTGCTATAATACTAAAAAAATTAGTGAGTGAGAGAGTATGGAAAGAGAAGAAGAGTTGTTCGCATTAGGTTCACAATCTACAGAGTATAAGTATGAGTATGACCCTGTACTTTTAGAGACCTTTGAGAATGCCCATAAAGAGAATGATTATTGGGTGACGTTAAACGCCGATGAGTTTACATCTTTATGTCCTATAACTCACCAACCTGATTTTGCAACACTTATCATTAACTATATTCCAGATATAAAGATGGTAGAGAGTAAGTCTCTTAAGCTCTATCTCTTCTCTTTTATAAATAATGGTGAGTTTCATGAGGATGTAGTAAATAAAATTGGTAAAGATTTAGTTACATTGATGAATCCGAAGTATTTAGAAGTAATAGGACTTTTTCATCCTCGTGGCAATATCAGTATTCATCCTAGATTTTTTTATTCAAATAGTGAAGAAAAGTATAAGGAGCTAGAAAAATATCGTTTTATGAATGCCAATTTAAATCCAAAAAGAGTTCATCAATGAGACTAGAGAAGATAAATATACAAAAAGAGACAAAAATAGAGTTGCACTCTAAAGAGTTGCTTTTTTTAGCAAAAAATGGACAGCCTTATAGAGGGAGTCTTTATGTAAAGTTTGACTCTTTAGGTGAGAGTTTTGATATGCTTAGTTTCAAGCGCTACATCACTTCACTTCGTAATAAAGCGTTTTATGCAGAAGATATCGCTTATGAGATTTATAGGACAATAGTGCAAAGTATAGAGTCTAAAAATCTTGGTGTTGTCGTAGATCTTAATGCTAGAGGTGGCATACAACAACGTTTGTGTTATGGTCATGCATTTTGTACAACACAAAAAAATACTATTTTTCAACTATCTTAGAAGAATGAAACATACAACCTCTATAGCAATCGGTGGTTTTGATGGGATGCATATTGGGCATCAAGCACTTTTTCGTGAACTAGATAAAAATGGTACTATTGTTGTAATAGAGACAGGCTATGCAAATCTTACACCTGCAAGAGTACGAGAGAAATTCACTTCCCATCCTATAGTGTATTTGAAGTTAGAAGATATTCGTCATTTTGATGGAGAAAGTTTTATGCAGTTTTTATATAGTAATTTTCCAAAACTTCAAAAAATAGTTGTAGGGTATGACTTTCATTTTGGAAAAAATAGATGTTACTCAGCAGAAGATTTAAAAATAATGTGTAGCGGTGAAGTTGTTGTTGTAGAAGAGGTAAAATATAAAAATAATTCAGTGCACTCACATAAAATTAGAGCTAAACTTCAGTTAGGTGATATTAAAGAAGCTAATGAATTTCTTGGTCATAACTATACTATAGAGGGGAAGATGATTAAGGGACAGGGGATAGGTACTAAAGAGCTAGTAGCAACTATAAATATAGATGCACCAGATTTTTTAATACCCAAAGAGGGTGTATATACGACATTAACACGTATTGATAATGAAGAGTATTTTCATCCAAGTGTGAGCTTTTTAGGTCACCGTATTACTACTGATGGGAGTTTTGCGATTGAGTCTCATATTTTAGATGGTGAAGTACTCTGTATGGAGAGAGCAGATATACGTTTTATCTCATATTTGAGAGAAAATAAGAAATTTACATCACTAAAAGCTCTTCAAATTGCGATACAAAAAGATATATTTAGTGCACAAAAAGAGCTACAACTCTATAGTTAAAATAGGAATACTTTTTAGTGACTACTTCTGTATCTAAGATCTTGCTAATTTGACTTATTGCAACCACTAAGTGTACTTATAACTCTAAGAGTTTAGATACTCATTAATTTATGAGACTATTTATCTCTTGAGCATTATAAGTGTGAGCAAAGCAACTTCTCTCCCCACATATCATAAAACTCTCTTTGCTATTTGCTTTATAGAGTATAAATGGATAGTTTAGTTTTGCTAACTCATAGGCACTATTTTTTATATTCTGGATTTTGGTCTTAATAATTTTATCTCCCTTAATATAACGTAGAGCTTGTATGAGCATAAATGGAGAGTAAATAGGCTTACGACCTAGTTCATACGAGTTGTACTCTATAGTTTTAAATGCAAAGCTAGTGTATTTTTCATCCTCTAAAAGAGTGCCAAGTGTGAGAAGCACATCTATCATTACACTGAGTGAACTTGTATATGTATTATCTGTTATTTCAGCTTGAGTTACAAATTCACCTACACTAAAGTTCCAAACCCCTTTATCGTAGAACTCTTCAAGAGCTTTATTGGCAAATCTATGAGCATGGATAAGATAGATCTCTTCTTGAGTGTACTTATATGCTGAAAGAAGTGCTTGGGCTATAAATGCATAGTCCTCTAAAAAAGCGACAACCTTTGGCTTTTTATGAATAAGTGTTGTATGGTAAAGAGTACCATCAAGAAACATAGTTTCAAGGAGTTTATCAAGATGCTTGAGTGCTCGTTTTGTATATTTTTTATCTATAGTACCGAGTTTAAACATTGCATTTATCATCATCGCTGACCAAGAAGTTTGTACTTTCTTATCTATGAAAGGGTATTGGCGTTTAGAACGGAGCGCACTGAGGTAGGGTTTTAGTTTACTAAACCACTTAGGCACTGCACCATTTTCAAAACGGATTATATTTTTACCTTCAAAATTCCCTTCAGGGGTAACAGACATTTGTAAGAGTTTCTTTTTTATATCTTCCATCTTTGCATCTACTAAAAGGTGAGTAACCTCTTCATAAGAATAGACAAAGTATTTTCCCTCTTCTCCTTCTGTATCTGCATCACTTGCTGAGTAGAAGAGATCATCTTCACACATAAAATTGTACCAAAACTCTGCACACTCTTTAGCTGTATTAAGGTGAGATTTGTCTCCATAGGCGAGATAAGAGTCTGTATAAACGCCAATAAGTAGAGCATTGTCATAAAGCATCTTTTCAAAGTGGGGTACACACCATCTTTCATCTGTTGAGTAGCGACAAAACCCTCCATCTACTAGATCATACATCCCACCTTGTTTCATGGCGTTTAGTGTTTGTTCTACCATCGCTTTGGCACTCTTGTCATCATAAAGTTTATCTATGGTAAGTAGAGTATTAAGTGTAGAGGCATGAGGAAACTTTGGTTTTACAGAAAAGCCTCCGTTTCTTGTGTCAAAATTATTTTTTGCTTGAAGTAAAAAATTTTTTGTAAAATCCTCTTTGAGTAAAGTTGCCTCTTTGGGATGCTTTATATGGTTCAAAAAACTCTCTACTTCATCTGCATTTTTAAAGAGTTGTTTATCGCTTTTTTTTATTTTAGTTGCTATAAGGGTAGTAAGCTCTTTAAAGCCCATGCCCTCTATACTTCTAGTATCTGATTCAGGGGGAATGTATGTTCCTGCAAAAAATGGTTTATTCTGTGGAGTACAAAAAATACTTGTAGGCCATCCACCTGCACGGTGGTTAAGGAGTTGATATACTTTCTGGTAATATTTATCTATATCAGGTCGCTCTTCTTTATCAACTTTTATACAAATAAAGTCACGATTAAGTATATCTGCACACTCTCTATTTTCAAATACATTCTTTTCCATCACATGGCACCAGTGACAAGAGCTATAGCCTATACTGATAAATATTGCTTTATTCTCTTGTGTTGCTAATTCAAATGCTTCATCACACCAAGGCCACCAGTCAACTGGATTCTCTTTATGTTGTTGGAGATAGGGACTATCTTCTTTTTCCAATCTGTTTGCCATAATATTTCTCACTTGTGGGTTATAATTCTAATAAAAAATTTACCTCCCACTACTATAGGAATTAGAAGATAAATAGTATAAGTACATTAGTTACATTAGGTATAAATTACACTTATCTTTACTATTTATAGCTATAGGAAAATACTATTCCCATATCATGCTCTTTTACGCAGCGAACTGAGTAGCCAAATACTTTATTATCGTAGTTATTAGTATATACAGCATTTTTTTCTAAGCGCAAAAGATGTGGGTGGCTTTCTCCATTATCGAAGTCTCTTTCCCAGTAGCGTCCATATTCACCCGCACCTTTTACTATTTTGCCGTATTGGTCACCAGCCATTGTCATTTTTAGGACACTCTGTAATGCACCTTCACTATCTTTACTTATCCATCCTTGTGTCTCTTTAACGAAATCATCTTTAGTGGGTGGTAAATATCCTGCTGGACAAACATTATTTGCACTTGACTCAATTACCCATAGGTAATTTCTGCTATCTACTCTCCAATCATCAGAAGCTATGATAAAGAGTGAGTTAGATGGATTATTAGATTTTTTATTTGTTGTACCATATCTTCCACTTCCCGTAGTACGATTTGACCAGTCAATTAATTCATGCCCATCGGCTTTTCTTCCCCACTGAAAGAGTGAACCATAAGCTAAGTAGTCATTACTTGCAGTTGCTTGTTGTTTTTTATTAAAGTGGCCATTGGGGTTATTTACATCTGCGTATTCAGCACCTAGATTGTTGTTGAGCCATGTTTTTCCTGTGGTAAAATTTGTGACTGGAAGATATAAGAATCTATGCTCACGTCTATTATTTGTTAATGTATAGAAGTTTTTATCTGGTATTCCTGAATATATTTTTATCTTCATCATTCCATAATGACCTATATTATCTAGTGGATACTTAAATGAGGCAATCTCCACCCCATTTGCAATGTCTATATTTAATTTCTTTGCATTAAAGATATGATTATTATTTCCTGCACTATCATCTATAGTAATAAAGGCATCAAATGTACCACTTTCTCCAGAAAGAGTTTGTGCTTGCCATGCAAAAGTAGCGATAATACCACTCTCCATATCTTGAGTGCTACTACTTTCTATAGTAAAAGAACTCTTAAACGCTGGTAGATTTGCTGTTTCATCTGTAAGACGACTATAGGGTACTTTTATCATCACACCTTTAGGTGTAGCATTCATATTTATTTTCCCTTGTATATCTATAGCAGGTTCATATGGTGTATTGTCTGTACTTACTATTGCATAATTTAAGTTTGCATCTGTGATGATTATATTAGCAGGAAGTGGATTAAGAAATTGATTTACTATTGTTTGAATTTTGGCTACACTATCTACATCAGCTTTAGTCATTGTAGCGATACCGGCGTTTACTGCTGCTAAATTAGCTGTATGTACACCTTTTATACCTATATCATTATAATTTTCAACAATTGGTGATACTTGAGTATTATCATCATCTGCATAACGAGCGATGAGATCCATTGTAAGATTTACTCTCCTTACTATCATTTGAATTTTTTGTACTGTATCTACATCACTATTAGTTACTGCAGCAATACCGGCGTTTACTGCCGCTATGTTAGTTATATTTACACCTGTTACACCTGCATTTACATAATTTATAATAGTTGGTACTGGTTGTCTATTATCATTTGCATAATCTGCAATTACTTTCATCGCTTTTTTTGCCTCAAGAGCTACAGATATTACGATGTGTTGAATGTCTTGTACTGTATTTATATTTCCAGCCATTATGCTGATATTAGCGTTTATTGCTGTTAAGTTATCTCTAGTTACACCTGTTACACCTGCATTCAGATAATCTGCAATAGTTGGTTCTGTTTGCGTGTTACCATCTGCATAAGCAATAATATATCTCATCGCTTCATCTACTGTTGTTGCAATTGTTTGAATTTTTTGTACTGTATTCACATCACTACTAGTTACTGCAGCAATACCGGCGTTTACTATCACTATATTAGTTGTATTTATACCTACATTTGCATAATCTGCAATAGTCGGTGCTGTTTGTGTGCTGTCATCTGCATAAGTAGCAATGAGTTTCATCGATTTATCTACTCTAGTTACAATTGTTTGAATCTTAGTTATTATATCTATATCATTAGTTATTCTAACAATAGCGGTATTTACTGCTACTAAATTAGCTGTGTTTACACCTGTTGCACCTATATTTTTATAATCTTGAACAGTTGGTACTGTTTGGTTATTGTCATTTGCATACGCTCTAATAAGTGCCATTGAAAATTCTGAACTCTTGTCTTTAGCAGCTATTATCTCTTCTTTGTTACCGCAACCAGCCATGAGTGTTCCAAGAATAAAAAGTGTGATTAATGATACTTTTTTAAAATTCATTTGTTCATTCCTAATATTGTAAAAATACTATTATATAGTAAATTTAAGAGTTAATAGAATTATCTAATCCCATCTGTTATTTATAAGCTACTCTACACTATTTAGGTGTAAAATATTTAAAATTATACTGTATTAAGTTTTATTCACTTCTTATAGAGATATGTCAGCTAAAATAGGTGAACATTTATGTTTGTCTTTTTAGTAGTAGTTGAAAGGTACTATCCTAATATCTATATCATTTTTTCTTATACATCGAACAGAGTTGCCAAATACTTTACTATAGTAGTTATAAGGATATACAGCATCTTCCTCGAAGCCTAAATAGTGTGGTTGATAAGCAGCATAGAAGTCTCTAGCCCAGTAGTTTCCATAGATACCTCTCTCTTTTAAAGTGTCGTCTTTGCGCTGACCAGCCATTGTCATTTTTAGGACACTGTGTAACGCACCCTCACTATTCTGACTTGTCCATCCTTGTGTCTCTTTAACGAAATCATCTTTAGTGGGTGGTAAATATCCTACTGGACAAACATTGTTTGCACTTGATTCATCTGCCCAAAGGGTGTCATCTCGGTGTACTCTCCAGTCTTGATAAGGAGTTGCTATAAAGAGTGAGTTAGATGGATTATCAGATCTTATATTTGTTGTACTGTATTTTCCTGTAGCGTTTGACCAGTCAATTAATTCATGCCCATCGGCTTTTCTTCCCCACTGAAAGAGTGAACCATAAGCTAAGTAGTCATTACTTGCAGTTGCTTGTTGTTTTTTATTAAAGTGGCCATTGGGGTTATTTACATCTGCGTATTCAGCACCTAGATTGTTGTTGAGCCATGTTCTTCCTGTGGTAAAATTTGTGACTGGAAGATATAAGAATTGATGCTCACGTCTATTATTTGTGAATGTATTGAAGTTTCTATCTTTTATTCCTGAATATATTTTTATCTTCATCATTCCATAATGACCTATATTATCTAGTGGATACCTAAATGAGGCAATCTCAACCCCATTTGCAATGTCTATATTTAATTTCTTTGCATTAAAGATATGATCATTATTTCCTGCACTATCATCTATAGTAATAAAGGCATCAAATGTACCACTTTCTCCAGAAAGAGTTTGTGCTGGCCATGCAAAAGTAGCGATAATACCACTCTCCATATCTTGAGTGCTACTACTTTCTATAGTAAAAGAACTCTTAAACGCTGGTAGATTTGCTGTTTCATCTGTAAGACGATTATAGGGTACTTTTATCATCACACCTTTAGGTGTAGTATTCATATTTATTTTCCCTTGTATATCTATAGCAGGTTCATATGGTGTATTGTCTGTACTTACTATTGCATAATTTAAGTTTGCATCTGTGATGATTATATTAGCAGGAAGTGGATTAAGAAATTCATTAACTATTGTTTGAATTTTGGCTATACTATCTACATCAACTCTAGTCACTGCGGCAATATTTGCATTTATCGCAATTAAGTTAGTTTCATTTACACCTATGATTCCTGCATTTACATAATCTTCAACAATTGGTGATACTTGAGTATTATCATCATCTGCATAACGAGCGATGAGATCCATCGCAAGATTTACTCTCCTTACTATCATTTGAATTTTTTGTACTCTATCTACATCAGCTCTAGTCACTGCAGCGATACTGGCGTTTACTGCTGCTAAGTTAGCTGTATGTACACCTTTTACACCTAAATCTTTATAATCATCAATTCTTGGTACTGTTCTATTTTTATTATTGTCTGCATAATCTGCAATTACTTTCATCGCTTTTCTTGCCTCAAGAGCTGCAGATATTACGATCTGTTGAATGTCTTGTACTGTATTTATATTTCCAACCATTATGCTGATATTGGCGTTTATTGCTGTTAAGTTATCTCTAGTTACACCTGTTACACCTGCATTCAGATAATCTGCAATAGTTGGTTCTGTTTGCGTGTTGCCATCTGCATAAGCAATAATGCATCTCATCGCTTCATCTACTGTTGTTGCAATTGTTTGAATTTTTTGTACTGTATCTACATCACTACTAGTTACTGCGGCAATACCATCGTTTACTGTTACTATGTTAGTTGTATTTACACCTGTTACACCTATATTTGTATAATCTGTAGTAGTCGGTGCTGTTTGTGTGCTGTCATCTGCATAAGTAGCAATGAGTTTCATCGACCTACCTATTCTTCTCGCTATTGTTTGAATTTTAGTAATGGTATTTTCATTAGTTCCCGTTACTGCATTGATATAGGCATTTATTATCGCTACATTATTTGTATTTACACCTGTTATGCCTATATTTTTATAATCTTGAACAGTTGGTTCTGTTTTGTTATTGTCATTTGCATACGCTCTAATTAGTGCCATTGAAAATTCTGAGCTCTTGTCTTTAGCAGCTATTATCTCCTCTTTGTTACCGCAACTAGTCATGAGAGTTCCAAGAATAAAAAGTGTGATTAATGATACTTGTTTAAAATTCATTTTGGTTCCTTTTTTATAAAAAATAATGTCATTATACAAAAAATTTGACAATTTTGCAAGTTAGCAAAATTTAAGAGTTAAATGGTAGAATTGTCAAATCCTATCTGT
>JAICBP010000076.1:129224-228295 GCA_021766785.1 Sulfurimonas sp. endosymbiont of Alviniconcha boucheti | reverse complement strand
ATCTTCTTCATTTTAGAAGTGTAGTATTTTAGAAATACTTAAATATGTGCATATAATGATGATATAATAAATCCAGAATAATAAAAAGGTTGTTCAATGAAACATATTATACAGATACTTTTATTTGTAACTTTCTCTTTTAATCACCTTAATGCAGATAGCTTTTTGATGCCAGATGAAGCTTTTAAGCCCTACGCAAAAGTAAATAAGAAGATGCAGGTAGAGGCTGGTGTGAATATAGCTGATGGAATTTATCTTTATGAAAATAAATTTTCTGTAAAGATAAAAGATGATATGTTTAGCATACGTAAGCTGGATAAACCTCAAGCAGTAGAACATCATGATTCTCAAGTTTTTCTCACTTCAGTAAATTTTGTTTTAACCTTAAAAAATGATAAAAAGCTTACAGGTATGCAAAAAATTACAGTTGTAATCTCTTATCAAGGATGTTCAGACAAGGGACTTTGCTATAATCCCTTAACAAAAGAGTTCGCTCTTACTATAGATACTGCAAAACTAGGTCAAAAAAGATTAGCAACTCTTGCTACTGTTAGTAAAGATGATGTTTCTGAAACTGATGCCATTGTAAATACTATAAAATCTGGAAGTTTAGTAGGAGTTTTACTTACATTTCTTGGTTTTGGTCTGCTTCTTGCCTTGACACCTTGTGTCTTTCCTATGATTCCTATTATCTCTGGTGTTATTGTCTCTCAAGGCGAAGGATTAACTACAAGAAAAGCATTTATGCTCTCTGTAGTTTATGTTCTCTCTATGGCAGTTGCCTACACTATAGCTGGTGTTCTGGCTGGTCTTTTTGGTTCAAACTTGCAAGCTGCATTACAAACGCCATGGGTTATCTACTCTTTTAGTTCTATTTTTGTAGTATTAGCATTTAGTATGTTTGGTTTTTATGAGCTTAAACTCCCCGATGCTTTTGTATCAAAAATCAGTGCAAAAGGTCAGGGAGGTGGCTATGTAGGTGTGGCTATTATGGGGTTTCTCTCAGCACTCATTGTTGGTCCTTGTGTAGCTGCACCTCTTGCTGGTGCACTTGTTTATATCGGTCAGACTGGTGATGCAGTTCTTGGAGGTTTAGCACTGTTTTCGATGAGTATAGGAATGGGATTTCCACTTATTGTTGTAGGTGTGAGTGCTGGTAAGTTTATGCCAAAACCAGGTGCCTGGATGACTATGGTAACAACTATTTTTGGTGTAATGATGCTTGGTGTGGCTATTTGGATGCTAGAGAAAGTTGTCGATTCATCTATTACTACACTGCTTTATGGAGTTTTAGGTATCGGTTTTTCTATTTATTTAGGTCTTTTTGAAGCCAAACAGCATCTATTTAAGAAAAGTATAGCTGTGTTCATGTTTATTTACTCCTTTAGTATTACTTTAGGTTTCTTAGCTGGATCTGCTAGTTTGACAAAACCACTTGGCTTTTTAAATAAGCAGAGTGCTGCAAATGTAGTGCAGGCAAAAACAGAGAAACTTCATTTTAATATAGTGACTTCTATAGTAGAACTAGATAAGTTACTTGAAGCGAACAAAGGCAAAAAAGTACTTTTAGATTTTGCAGCTGATTGGTGTACATCTTGTAAAGAGTTTTCAGAGATTACTTTTGTTGATCCAGTTGTTATTGCTAAGATGAATGAGTTTGTTCTTATTCGTGCTGATGTTACTAAAAATGGTGTAGATGAGAAGGCTTTAAGCAAAAAGTATGGTGTTTTTGGTCCTCCAGCTATTATCTTTTTTGATGAAAACCATAAGGTGAGAAAGTCTAAAACAGTAGTAGGCTATATGGAACCAAAACCATTTATAGCGCATTTAAACTCTCTGTAGATTTTTGAGGAAGATTATCTTCCTTCTCTTCTATTTCTATTACCACTCCTACGTGGTTTATTCCTCGCTCCACGATTACCACCCATATTAATAGGTTCTGCTTTGATGCTTGGATCTGGTTTAAAACCTTTTAGCCATACTTTTGGAATATCTTTTTTTATAAGTTTTTCTATATTTGTTAAGAACTCATTCTCATCCACACAGACAAGACTGATAGCTTCACCTCTATTTCCAGCACGACCAGTTCGACCGATACGGTGTACATAATCTTCACTCACATTTGGAAGTTCAAAGTTGACTACATGAGGGAGTTGGTCTATGTCTATTCCACGAGCGGCAATATCTGTTGCAACGAGTACGGTGATTTTTCCAGATTTAAAGTCTGCAAGAGATTTTGTTCTTGCATTTTGGCTTTTGTTGCCATGGATAGCAGCAGAGGTGATGCCATCACTCTCAAGCTGACCACTAAGGCGATTTGCTCCATGCTTTGTGCGAGTAAATATTAGCACCTGTTTCCATTTTCCATGAGTGATGAGATGTGTTAAGAGTTCACGTTTACGAATTTTATCTACATGATAGACAGCTTGTTTTACTATCTCATTTGATGCATTTGTTCTTGCTACTTCTATGAGAGTAGGGGAGTTGAGGAACTTATTTGAGAGTCTCTTGATCTCATTTGAATATGTAGCTGAAAAAAGAAGTGTCTGGCGACTTGTTGGGAGTATTGCCATTACTTTTTTGATGTCGTTTACAAAACCCATGTCTAGCATTCTATCTGCTTCATCAAGAATCAGGTAGTTCACATGTGAGAGATCTATACTTTTTTGTGATATGTGATCTAACAGTCGGCCAGGTGTAGCAACGACAATATCAACACCCTTACGGAGTGCTGTAAGTTGAGGGCTTATCTTGACTCCACCGAAAATAACAGTTGACTTATAGTCAGTATATTTAGCATAAAGTCTCACACTCTCTTCAACCTGTGCAGCTAGTTCTCTTGTTGGTGTTAAAATGAGTGCTTTTATATGGCGTTTACTTTTGTGTTGCTCTTTTGAACGAAGAAATAGTTCAAGTATAGGAAGAGTAAAACTAGCAGTTTTTCCTGTTCCAGTTTGTGCTCCTGCGAGAATGTCTTTATGCTTAAGAATAGCGGGAATTGCTTTTTCTTGGATAGGTGTCGGGTTTTCATACCCTTGTTCTTTGATAGATTTAAGCAGTTGTTTGTTAAGTCCTAGATCATTAAATGTCATTATATTCCTTATATGGCAACCATAATAGCATAATTTTGGCTTAAAGTGGCTATAATTTTGCAATTAATATTTAGGATACTCCAATGTCAAAAACTACCATCACCATAAAAGCGGCAAATCATCGTATTTACCAATGTCCAGATGAGAAAAAATTAGCACTAATAAATAAACTTATAGAAGAGAATAAAAAACTTGATATTTTAGTTGTATGCTCTTCTGATGTGATGGTATTGAGAGAGTCACTTGACTCTAAAGAGATTAGAGTGGTAGAAGATAGGGAGCTTGTAAAAGATAAAGATCTTAAATGTGAGTTTCTTATCTCTTATGATATGCCTATAAAAGCGATAGTTTATATGGCAAGAGTTTCTCGTGCAACAAAAAAAGCTATAATGCTCCTTAATGAGAGTGAGCAACGACTTCTACACTCAATAGAGTCACTTATGGGTCGTGCTATCAAGCAAGAAGTTATAGAAGGATTTACCTATAAGATAGTGACTAAAGATCCACAGGATCTTAAAAAACGCAAGTCACTTACAAAAGAGCAGATTATAGAAATAGCAAAAAAACGCCATGAAGATGCAACTGTTGAAAAGTCGAAGAGAGATTTTTCAGATAAGCATAAACATGAGAAAGGTGAGAGATGGGCAAAAAAGAAAAAAGAGCCAAATAGGTTTTTGGGAAAAGATGAAAATGGAAAAGCAATTTTTTCAGGAAAATCAGGAGAGAGAAACCATAAATATGATGGAACGCCGAGAGATAAGTATGATGCACCAAAAGCAGGTGGAAAACGTATAAGTATAAAGGCTAGAAAATCTAAGTCTAAAGAGTAATCTACTAATTAAGTGGTTTATTTTTCTGGGGATATTATAGTCGCCGTAGGCTACTTATTCGCTACTATGTCTTGTTGTATTTTCTAGTAAGTTTGTACTCCATATTTTAATAATAGTCTAGGAAGAACATCATCAAGGTTAAAAACCTCTTCATCCGTAAGTTCTATGAGTTTGAAGCCATACTTTTTGTATATTTCTCTTTTTATCTCTTTTCTTTTAGCGTATTTAGGGTCATTTTCTAATCCCCAAAATTCTATGTATATTTTTCCAGTTGGAATATAAAAGTCACAATAAACTTCTTCTTCAATTGGAAGTTTTCTTTCATAAGCATGTACGATTTCTGCCATATATAACCAGTTGTCAATAAGCATCTCGGCTTTACTTCTAACCATATGCCCATCTGTTGCTCTATGCTTTGCTATAAATTTTTCTCGAAAATTTGAATCTTTAGAATTGTCAATTTTCTTTTGTGTGCTTTCACCAGCTTCACCTTTAACTTCTTGAATGATGGCTAAAAAAGCATTGTTTGAAAAAATAGACTCACTCCACTCAACATATGGGATTCCATTTTTAGTATTTTCTTTTTGAATACCACCATTTTTTGTTCCTAAAATAGTGATTGTCCAACCTTTTAAGTATTTTTCAATAAAACCAATTTCAGATAAAATCATATTGATTTTTCTTGCAGATAAGTTGTACTTTGTAGCAATTTTTGTTGAGGAGAAAAATTCTTTTCCTTGAGAAATAAGTTTATTTGGTATTTCTATATTTTCATCCCAAACAATATATTCACCAAATTTTGCATGTTTTTTTGTTGCTCCACTATTTTGAATACCAAGTTCAGTTAATTTATATCCATTATCAGTTTGTGTAATATACTTTGCTGCTAATAGTAGCTCATCAAGTTGATGTTTACTTATTGAAAGCTTTTTAGCTAATGCTGAAGTTGAAATCAATTTTATAGCTGGCATTTTTTTCTCTCATTTTAAATTTGTTTGTTTTGGATATAACAGCTGAGTTGAACTACAAGGCGATATTTTTATTTTAAAGCTTGAATTACTTTAAAGTAAATTTTCAAAATAAAAGCCTAAATTATCACAAGTAAAGCCTTGTTAGTTCCTACGATTTGTTGTATCTGCTACTGCTATGATGGTTTATTTCTATTAAAAATCTTCATGATTTCAATAGTATTTCTATCTAAATTTACTTGATAAATAATAGTATATTTTTTATATGTCATATCTCGTACATTTTTATCATTAAAATATTTTGATGGTGGATATATATATGGATTACCTATAATATTTTTAATATTAATTTGTAATTCTTTTTTAAATTTTATACTAGCTGATGGCTTATCATGTGCTATATACCTAAGTATATCTTTTAATTCTTTTGAAAAATCTGGATTATTTATAATTCTCATTTTTGTAAAGTTTCTACAAAATTATCAATATCATTCCAAAAATCGTCATTTTCTATCATTTGGATTTTACCACTATCAATATCATTTTTGATTTGATGCAATTCTCTTTGTCTATCATAAAAATATGGATCATGTTCTAAATTCTTATCTTTTGTAATAGTAATATTCTCACTATGATCATTAACATAACTTATAAACTGCTGTATGTAGTTATCTTGAATTTGTACTGCCATTGTTTGCATAATGAACTCCACTAATTTAAATATTTATAATTATAACAAAACTTAAGTGAATTTCACTTAAGTTTTGATTTTAGCCTTTCGGTGGATATGGGTCATTGCCATGACTATCTTTTCTGGATATTTTTCCATCTTTATTATGTATTGTTAATTCTGTGTTTTGATTTTGACTGATTATTCTTGCTCTATCAATAGCATCTTTTTTTGTATCAAAATGTCCCGATGATCTTTGACCACCACTTTGCTTTATATCCCAACCACCTTTTTCTTTATTTGGAACTACATGTGTACTTTTTGTTACCATAGTTTTCTCCTATTTTTATTGTCCATATATTTTTAATCCTGCACCATATGGATTATTTGGACTATCATTTTTATATTTACTACCAGCACCATAAGGATTATTTATGCTATCTGGTGAATATTTACTTCCATATCTTCCGTAAGGATTTGATACTGAATCTGGATCGTATTTATTACTGCTTAATTTGCCTCTATAATTTCCTTGTGAATCATATAGTTTAGGTGCATTTGTAGCATAAGGATTATTTGCAGATTTATTACTATATCTACTACCATATTGTCCATATGAATTATTAATACTATTTGAACGATACCTACTTCCTGAGCCATATTTATTACTTGATGAGTTTGCTCCATATGGATTACTGCTATAATTGCCCAAATAGTCGCCACCTAATAATAATGAAGCTAATAATGTAGCGCCGATAATTGTCTTTCTCATTTTTATTACTCCGTCAATAGTTGCTAAAATTTCTATATATAGATACAACGACTGAATATAAAAATATGTTACCTGTCTTTGTAGTCTTTTAAGTTCTACAATGGTAACTAAACTTCTCTAGTTATTCAAGTTTTTTTCGGCGAGGTAACATATTTTTTTACTATGAGACTGTGAAAGAACCCAATCCCAAATGCTATCAAATATTCTACCAAACCTATTCTAAATTTAACCATACTAAAATCATAAAAATAGTATAATGACTCCTATATAAAGGGTGGTGTATGGGTATTTACAAACAAGGTTTAAACCGAAAACAGCAACTAATGTTTCCACCAAGTTTGGATGAGTTAGTAGAAGAGGATAATGTAGTTCGTGCTATAGAAGCATATGTAGATACATTAGATATATTTAAACTCAATATAAAAACCAAAAAAAGTCTCATAAAAGATGGACAACCTGCGTTTCATCCAAAGCTACTCCTAAAAATCTATATCTATGGTTATTTAAATAAAATACGAAGTAGTAGAAAGCTTGAAGAGGAGATTAATAGAAATATAGAGATGATGTGGCTCACACAAGGTCTTCGACCATCCTATAAAACTATTGCTAATTTTAGAAAAAATAATCCTAAAGCCCTACAGACTATATTTAAAGAGTTTAGTATACTTCTAAAAAATCTAAAACTCATCACTGGGGATTTAGTAGCAGTAGATGGAGCATTTTTAAGAGCAAATGCAAGTAAAAACACTCTCATCATGAGAAAGACAGTAAAAAAGGATATAGCTAAAATAGATGAAGATATAAAAAATTATATGACACTCCTTGAAACACTAGATAAAGAGGATGGGATGCCCTTGGGGTACAAGAACAGTTCAAAGCTTAAAGTCTCAAAAGAGGAGATAGATAAACTCCTTACTAAAAAAGAGCAGTTCCAAAAAGATTTAGATATGCTAGATGCACTAGGAAAAGAGCAACACAACAAGACAGATAAAGATGCTACAGTTATGAGTAAACCTGCACATAACTTGATGGCGTATAATTCTCAGATAGCAGTTGATGATACCTATAAGTTTATCGTAGCTACTGATATATCTACCAATGGTCACGACTTAGACCAACTCCACAATATGGCAACAAGAAGCAAAGAGATAACAGAGAACTCAGATATAGTTGTAACAGCAGATAAGGGTTACTACAGTAGCAAAGAGATTAAGAAATGTATAGAAGATGGTATAGAGACAATCATACCTCCAAGAGCTACAGCAAAAACTAAAAAGATAAAAAATGCAAGATTCTCTAAAAATCAATTTATCTACAATCATGAAGATGATTGTTATATCTGCCCAAATAATCAAGAACTCAAAAAGATAGAAAAACAGTACGAAAGAGATGGAAGGATGTTGGATGTTTATAGAGTGTCTAGTAGTTATTGTAAAATCTGCCCTCTAAAGAAAAACTGCCTATCAGATGCAACACCCAATAAACAGATGTATAGATGGGAACATGAAGACCTCATAGATAGCTATACAAAGAAAATGAGTACCCCTGAAGCAAAAGCAATAGTTAAAAAAAGAGGTTCAATTGTAGAACACCCATTTGGAACTATAAAAAGAACATTAGGTTGGGATCACTTTCTTGTTAGAACTAAAAAGAAAGTTCTCGGAGAGAACGCTCTCATCATGTTTACCTACAATTTCAAAAGAGTACTAAACCTCATAGGGATAGTTCTGTTCAAAAAACTCTGTAAAGCTATACAAAAGAATGATTTAACCCAAATAAGAGAAGAAATAGCAGCTTATATCTTGGCGTTTGGAGTTAATTTTAGCTCTATTTTACAAAGATTTCTTTTTTTACAAAATATCTCTAAAAAAATGAGATATTTATAAAAAACTAGCTCAAAAACTTGGCTAAATTAGGGGTTTTTGGACTAAGTTCACAGTCTCTACGATTTGTTATACTTGACTGTATCATTCCTAATTTTAGTTTGAGTATAATTAAAAGGTGGATATTCACAATGATTTTGGAAGTACCACCATAATAATTGTCCTTCTGATTTTAATAAAGTATCACCAAAAATTGAGAAATCACATACTGAAATTGTAATAGAGCCATAATTCTCAATTATTGTTTGATATTTTAATGAGTTTGCTTTTGTAGATGCCTCTTTTTTTGCATACTGAAAATATCTATTTTTAAAGCTTTGCTTTGTTTGACCAATATATAAAATATTACTAGAACCATTGAGTCTAGGTATTTTGGCTTTAGATTTCCAAATATATACAATATTTTTATTTTTTTCTGCTGTTTTAGAACCGAAAACACTTTGAAAATTTTCTTCTGTTATTTCTTCAATTTTTTCAGGTAGTAGAGTAAAACATTTATCAATTACTTCATAAAAATTATCTTTATCTATAATCATATTTTGCCTTTATTTGTACTCCTTACAAAGTGGAAACTTTTGTAAGGAATATTTATTATTACTTACTTAGCAGTAACATCTTTAATTTGTTTGTTAACAATTTTTATTGCATTTTTTTTCTTACAAACATTGCATTGACGAGTAACAGTACCAGAGCCAGCATTCCATTTTTCTATATTTTGTTGACCACAATGTGCACAGTTATAACTTAATTCTACGGTTGCCATAATTTCTTCCTTTGATTAAACTCACTATATAAATATAGCTGTAGTCAATTTTCATATGTGTTAGAAAACTGAGTATAACGGTTGAGTAGAGAAATAAATGCCTCTCTAATAGTTTTTCAATAGTTGTTAATTTCTATTACAGGTATATCTAAGAACTCTTTAAAAATCGCCGAGGGCATTTATTTCTCTCCTACGATTTGTTAAAATCCTTACTCATTCCAAGCAACACAGATATACAATATCCCAAAAAAATATTCTTCCATTTGAATATGTTTAAAATATTTTTGCATAGATTTATAAGGTTTTTTATTGGCTAAATCTAAAGTAACACCAAAAGGTCTAGCAAACAATACTAAAAACTTCATCATCCAATAAGGTAAACTTTCTGAAAGTTTTAAATCCATTATTACAAATTTTTTATTTTTAGGTAACTCTTTTGAGATTTTTTTTATTAACTCTTCATATTCGGGAATTAAAGTAAAAGCTAATGTTGAAATAACACCTGCAACTTTTGTGTAATCAAACTCCATTGCATTTTTTTCATGAACATTAACATTATTCCAACTAAATACTTGTATCTTCTTTTTTGCTTGTTCAAGCATATCTACTGAAATATCTAGCCCTATTATATTTCCATTTTTTCCAATTTCATCCAATAGTATTGGAAAATTCAATCCTGTTCCACAACCAATTTCAACAACACTATCACCTTTTGATAATTTAAGGCACTCTACTGTTTTTTTGCGATATTTTTCATCATTAAAACCAACTAATTTATAAAATTTTGAAGATACATCAAAGTTTTTTGCTCTTTTTTTATAAATGTTGATAATTTCTTCTTGTGTGAAAGCCAAAGTTACTCCTGTGTTTTAACGNTAACGACTGTCGTGAGCGATAATTTTCCCGCTAGGGTAAATTATTGGTCTCCTCGTACTTGTTATATACTTTTCTTAATAGTTTTACCGTACATCATTAAAAATTTATCTAACTTTTCTTTATCAATAGTCATAGATTCTGAAATATCATTAATAAACTTTGTAAATTGAATTAGATCATTCCAATTAGACGGTTTCTTTTTAAATTGGTAATCGCCATCTACAAAAAGTTTTGTCAAATGGTTCATCGCTCTATAATTATGTTGGTCTATTATAGGTACTTCAGAATAATGGACAAGGTGTGTAATGTAAACTGTTGTGATATATGTTGTCTTTCTATTAAATATACTTTTCCAATATTCAAAAGTATCTTGAGGGTTAGTAAATTTTTTTGATGCAAAAGTTTTCCAATTGCTTTGAACTTCTTGGATAATATCTTTATGACTTTGAGGAAAATTACTTTTTCCAGCATGACCCCATTTCCATTTTAATGCTTCTTCAATAAAAGTATTTGTAGGTGCTAACCTTGAAAAACTATATTGATATTCTTTATACTCATCTAAAGAATATTTACTGAAATCATACATGTTGTAATACTGAAGAAAATTTTCATCAATAAATTTTATGATTGGTTTATATTGAGTGTTATTTATTTGCATTTAATTCCTTGAGGTATATAACTATTTATTCAAACACATTATACACAGAAGAACCTTAAATACTAAAAATAACACACACGATTATTTATTGATAAACCTACTAATTAGCTAGAAAATATGGCACAACGCAATAAAATTGATAAATTTTCTAAAAATCTCATACTATTCTTAAAGAATTTGTGTGTTTTTAATGCTCCATAGAAAAATAACTGCCTAAAATGATAGTTAATTGGTAGAATCTTTACATAATACACAAAAATGTTCTTAATTAAGGAGTTGATTATGAGAGTAAAAAAGAAGTTATTAGATTTAGTTCGAGAGAAAATACAATTTAAACATTATAGTTATTCAACAGAGAAAACTTATGTACATTGGATTAAGCACTATATATTTTTTCATTCTAAAAAGCATCCAATTGAAATGGGGAAAAGAGAAATTGAGATGTACTTAACAAAACTTGCTACTGAAGACAATGTAGCACCAACGACACAAAATCAGGCTTTTAGTGCATTACTCTTTTTATATAAAGAGGTTTTAGGTATCGATATGTCTGAGTGGAATATTCAAGCACTTCGCGCACAAGAGAGAAAGCATATTCCTGTTGTTCTAACAAAAGAAGAGGTAAAAGTTATTTTACAAAATGTTTCCAAAGAGTATAGTCTTCTCGTCCATTTGATGTATGGCTGTGGCTTACGAATGAATGAAGCTTTAAGTTTACGAATAAAAGATATAGATTTTGGATTTGACAAGATATATATTTGGGACTCTAAATCACTTAAAGACAGAACGATTCCCCTTCCTCAAAAGCTAAAAGAGAAGTTGTTCGAGCAAGTAGAAATGGTTACTACACTTCATAAACAGGATTTAGATAAAGGGTATGGACATGTTTATATACCTTATGCTTTAGCTAAAAAATATCCTCATTCCATGATAGAAAATAAATGGCAATATTTATTTCCAATGAAAAATATCTCAATAGATCCACGAAGTAAAGAAAAAAGGCGGCATCATGTACATCCACAAACACTAGGACGAAATATAAAAGTAGCTGCACAAAAAGCCAACCTAAACAAAAGAGTAACTTCTTCAAGCTGGTATAGATTTAAGGTCGATACAAGAGCTTTTAGGGCATAAATCTGTCGAGACTACTATGATTCACCACACTTACGCTTTAGCGACGGTGGTGTCGGCATTTAGTGCCAGATACACTCATGTAGTCTCTGAGATGAACAAAACCAAACTCATAAGTCCATTAGACTTTTAAAAGGAAAGAAAAAATGATAGAGAGATTTTACCTCAAAGATTACCTAAGTTTTAAAGAGACAGAACTCAACTTAGATACAGGATTAGTTGTATTTACTGGTCCTAGTGGGAGTGGAAAGTCTATACTTATGAACGCCATACTTGCATCTTTAGGTGGTACTCCTTGTGATGCTTCTCTGTGTGAGTCTAGTGTTACTTGGGATATAAACACTCAAGAGATGGGTATAGAAAATGAAGATATTAATGTCTTTAAACAGATAAAAAAAGAGAAAACTCGCTACTTTATAAACAACCAGAGTCTATCTCGTAAGTCTATAGGTGCAGTTGCTTCTAGCTACTTAAGGCATTTAAGTCTCAAAGATTTTAGTGACTTTGAAAACGAGAACTTGCTCTCCATAGTAGACGCAAGAATAGCCTCAAAATCAAAAAAGATAACGACACTTAAAGAGAAGTATAAAAAGAGTTTTGTAGAGTATATTCAAGTGAAAAAAGAGCTCTCTAAAATAGAAGAGGAGGAGAAAAAGATAGTTGAGCTCAAAGAGTTTGCGGCGTTTGAGATAAAAAAGATAGAAGATATTAACCCAACTGTTGGGGAAGATGAAGAGCTTATGCTTGTCAAAAAAGAGTTCTCTAGAAAAGAGAAAGTACTTGAGAGTTTAGAGTCTGCCATGGAGATTTTCAACTATGAGCATTTAGCTTCTTCTGCACTTGATACTTTGGGAGTTGAGAGTTCATTTTTTGATGATGCTATGAATGAGCTTCGTGCACATTTTGACTCAGCTACGGAGAAGTTTTCAGCACTTGAAGATATAGATGTAGAAGAGATATTAACACGCATAGAAGAGATAAGTTGGATAAAACGCCGTTATGGAAGTGTAGAGGAAGCTTTAAACTACAAAGAGCTAAAAAAACAAGAACTTGCAAAGTATGAAAACATAGAGATAGCCAAGAGTGACCTTTGTGATAGATATGAGATACTAAGTACATTAGTAGAGAGTTTAGCTGCACAGATTAGTGACTTAAGAGAAAATGAGTTAGTGGCGTTTGAGAGTGCTTTAAATAGCTACCTTAGTAGTCTCTATCTCCGTGATGCTACTCTATCATTAAAACGCCAAGAGTATACTCTTAGTGGTTGTGATGAGTTGAGTATAGCACTTAGTGATACAGCACTCTCTAAAATAAGTACGGGAGAGTTTAACCGTCTACGTTTGGCTATTTTAGCACTGAAGTCTGAGTTTATGAGTAAAAATGGTGGGGTATTGATGCTTGATGAGATAGATGCAAACCTTAGTGGTGAGGAGTCTATGTCAGTTGCAAAAGTCCTTCGTACACTCTCCAAACATTTTCAAATATTTGTCATATCTCATCAGCCACAACTCACTTCAATGGGGGATCAACACTTTTTGGTCTATAAAGATGGTACTATTTCAAAAACAAAAGAGCTTAGCTTCAATGAAAAAGTAGATGAGATAGCCCGTATTATAAGTGGGGAAAACATCTCAAATGAAGCGAAAAAATTTGCTCGTGAACTTCTGGAGGCAAATAGGTGATAATAGATACTCATATACATTTAGATAGTGAGAGATATGATGATGATTTAGAGGAGGTCTTAGCACGTGCAAAAGAGGGTGGAGTAGAGCGCTTTATCATCCCTGGCGCTGATGTTACAACTCTCGATAAAGCAGTACAAATAGCTGAGAGATATGAAGATATTTACTTTGCAGTTGGAGTACATCCTTATGATATGAAGCAGTTTAATGGGCTTGATTTTAAAAACTATGTAGAACATGAAAAGTGTGTGGCTATAGGTGAGTGTGGGCTTGATTACTTTCGTCTTGAAGGTTCAGATGAAGAGAAAAAAGCTGAAAAAAAAGAACAAAAGCGGGTCTTTTGTGCACAAATAGAGCTTGCCAAAAAGTATAAAAAACCTCTTATAGTTCATATTCGTGATGCTTCTCGTGATGCAAAAGAGTTAATACTTCAAATGGGTGCTAGTGAAGTTGGCGGAGTGTTGCACTGCTATAATGCAGATGAAGAGTTGCTTAGTCTAGCAGATGAGGGCTTTTACTTTGGTATAGGAGGGGTACTTACTTTTAAAAATGCCAAAAAACTTGTTAATATACTTCCTAAAATTCCAAAGGAAAAACTTATTATAGAAACAGATGGACCATATCTTACTCCTACACCCCATCGAGGGGAGAGAAATGAGCCTTATTATACTACTTTTGTAGCAAAGAAGATCTCTGATATTTTAGAAACACCTCTGGAGGTAATAGAGATAAATACTACAAAAAATGCACAAAAACTATTTAATATTTCTTAATATTAATATTTAGATCTCTAATAAAAAGCTTTATCATAGAAGATTAATATATTTTTAGCTAAAATAATAACTATTAATTCAAAATCAATATAGAAAAGTTGCCCATGTTTAAATATTTACTTCTCTCTCTCTTGCCTCTGTTCCTTTTTGCTAATTTAACATATGAATCCAACTCAAAAAATGAGTTAGCATTGCTTAACTCTTTTGATATAGAACCTACTTTTCTTTATGATCCTGTTATGAATAGTATGCGAAGAAAAAGTAGTTCTACACAAAGAGGAAAACATTTCTTCCGTACTATGAAAGATGCATATATCTTTATTCCTATCATTAAGAATATATTAGCAAAGTATAATGTTCCACAAGAGTTTCTTTACCTGGCAATGGCAGAGTCAAATTTTCATACAAAAGCCTACTCTAATAAACGTGCCGCAGGCTTATGGCAGTTTATGTCTGCAACAGGACGACTCTATAACCTTCATATAGATGAGTATGTAGATGAGAGACGAGATCTTGTTAAATCAACAGAGGCAGCAGCAAAGTATCTCTCTTTTTTACACAAAAAATTTGGAAAGTGGTATTTAGCTGCTATCGCTTACAATTGTGGTGGTGCTAGATTGAGTCGTGCTATCAAAAAGGCAGGTAGTGATGAACTCTCAGTGCTTCTTGATGAGAAGAAGAAATATCTTCCAAAAGAGAGTCGTAATTATATTCGTAAGATTGTTGCATTAGCTATTATTGGGACTGATGAGCAACATCTTCTCTCTAATGAGTATGAGTACCTTCTTAATCGTGCAAATGCCTACTCAATTTCAACTGTAAAAATCTCTGGTGGTGAGTCGCTTAAGCGTCTAGCAAAACTTATAGATCTTCCACTTAAAGATTTGAAAAAACTAAATCGTCATCTCAAATACGATTTTGTACCTCCTTACTCTAAAAAGTATGATATATATATCCCCTATGTTAAGCTTGCTGATTTTAAGCGTAAATATTATGAAGCACCAATGAAAAATATCTATAAAGTTCATATTGTCAAAAGTGGAGATAATCTTTCCTATATTGGAAAGATGTATGGGGTCTCTTATCCTCTTATAAAAGATTTTAACCATCTAAAGAGCGATAGACTTCATTTGAGGCAAAAGCTTATTATTCCTATTTCTAAATCAAGAGCTAAAAAAGAGATAAACACACGAAACTACTATATGGTAAAACGTGGTGATTCTCTTGACTCTATTGCAAGAGCATATAGAGTAAGTGTAAGAAATATTAAAATGCAAAATAACATAAAAGGTTCTTTAATAAAAGTTGGTGAAAGGTTAAAAATTTATGAATAAATTATATATCGTAGGTCTCTCTGGACTCATTCTTTTTATGAGTGGATGTAGTACAAGAGGGAAAGGTGCATATAGACACAGAACTTATTTACAATCTAAACATCACTCTGCTAAAAACTACTCTCATCCTACAATGCGACCCTATACTATACGTGGTATAACATATTATCCAACTGTTGTGAGTGTTGGTGATAAATTTAGCGGAAATGCTTCATGGTATGGTCCTGATTTTCATGGTAAACTTACATCTAATGGTGAAACCTACAATATGTATGCTATGACAGCCGCACATAAAACATTGCCAATGAATACAATAGTAAAAGTAACAAACAAAAGAAATGGATTAACTACTGTAGTACGTATAAATGATAGAGGTCCTTTCGTATCGACTCGTATTATAGATCTCTCTAATGCTGCTGCAAAAAAGATCAATATGATTGGACATGGTACCGCACCTGTCACTATAGAGGTTTTAGGATTTGAGGCAAAAGATAAAAGAAGCATATCAACAAAAAAACAGATGCAAAGAGCTCCACGAACTAATATTGTTGGTAACTTTGCACTGCAGATAGCCTCTTTTTCTCATATAGAGGGAGCAATTTCTACTCAAGAGGAGTATGATGGTAGAGATGGTTATAGAACTATTATCAAAGATGTAGAGAGTTCTAATGGGCATATATATAAAGTTATACTTACTGGTTTTAAAAGTGAGCAAGAGGCAAGAGACTATAAACTAAATAGTCAATTTAATAGAGCATTTATAATAAGAGAGGATTAAAAGATATGATAAGTAAAACGAGAAAAACAAAAGAGACAGATATAAAAATAGAGCTAGATATACATGGAACAGGGAAGAGTAACATCGCAACAGGTGTTGGTTTTTTAGATCATATGTTAGAGAGTTTCTCTAAGCATTCACTTATAGATCTAAACATTACTTGTAAAGGTGATACTCATATTGATGATCACCATAGTGTTGAAGATGTTGGGATAGTGATAGGCTCACTTCTGGCAGAAGCACTCTATCCTATAAAGGAGATGGAGCGTTTTGGAAGTGCTAATATTGTGATGGATGAAGCTTGTGTCTCTTGTGATTTAGATCTAAGTAATCGTCCTTTTTTACTTTTTGAACTCTCTCCTACTGGTAAGGTTGGAAAGTTTGATACAGAGCTAGTAGAGGAGTTTTTTCGTGCTTTTGTTCTTAATGCTCGTATGAGTGTTCATATTGTAGAAATTCGTGGAAAAAATAAGCACCATATTATAGAAGCTGCATTTAAATCTCTAGCAGTAGCAATTCGTCGTGCAACTACTAAAAATGAAAGAGTTGCTATTCCTAGTACAAAAGATGTATTATGATTAAACTTATAGTTTTAGATGTAGATGGATGTCTGAGTGATGGCAAACTTATTTACGATGCGAACGGTGTTGAGAGCAAAAACTTCAATGTCAAAGATGGATTAGGTATTACAACTTGGATCAAAATGGGGCATAGTCTAGCCATTATCACTGGTCGCAACTCTACTATAGTGAAAAGACGTGCTGAAGAGCTTGGAGTTACACATCTGTATCAAGGCATAGGAGATAAAAAGAGAGTACTTCAAGAAATTATAGCCTCATTGGATCTAAAACTTTATGAAGTAGCTGCTATTGGTGATGATCTTAATGACTATGGTATGCTTAGTATGGTAGGAAGAAGCTTCACGCCTAAAAATGGAGCAAAAGAGATTCAACGACTCGTGAAGACTACACTCAAAAATGTGGGTGGGGATGGAGCTGTTAGAGAGATGATAGAGATAATAATCGATGAAAATGATCAGAGAGAAGAGTTTTTGTCTATTTGGATAAAAGGATAAGTTATCAATATAAATCTCTTCTTTGTAGCTATTTTAGGTGGATTAATATCTATCTATTTTCTTTTTGAACCTATTAAAATAACTGAGAAGAAATTTACTAATGTACCACTACTTAATGCTCATGAATTTACACTTTATGAGCTGACTACAAAAGGGATCAAAACGATTATGACTGGAAAAAATGCTCTTCGTTTTAGTGATAGATATAGAGTAGAGAGTATAGACTATACTGATAATTCTAAAGGATTTGTTTCAAATATGAAAGCCAACTATGGCGTTTATAAAGCTAATTTAGTAGATTTAAAGGGAGATGTTGTATATGTTAGAGAGGATGGATTCACTTTTAATACAGATGCTATGCTTTATAATACTAAGAGTAAAATTGTAACGACAACAACTCCTTATACCTCACATAAAGGTAAAAGCTATATGAAAGGAAAAGAGTTAATGTACAATGCTAAGTTAAAACAAATGCACTCAAAAACAGTAGAGATCATATATAAACTAGATGAGGAAAAATAGAATGAAGTATATTTTACTAATAGTAATGTTTTGTAGTAAGATACTAGTTGCACAAGAGCTTAAGGTAGTCGCAGATACATTTTCCGCTGATGAGGTCGTTGGCATCTCTATTTTTACTGGAAATGTAAAGATTAAAAGGGATCATGATGAACTTAATGCGACAAAAGTTACGATATATACAGATAAGAAGAATAAGCCTACAAAGTTTGTAGCAGTTGGTGATGTTTCGTTTAAGATTCAAACAGTAGCCCTTACAGAGTATGAGGGTGTTGCGCAAAAGGCAATATATCTACCTCTCAAAAAAGAGTATAAGTTTTATAAAGATGTGCATCTAAAGCAGATAAATGAGAAAAAAGAGATTTTTGGTGATGAAGTAATACTAAATACAATTGATGGCAAAGCCAGTGCAAAAGGGTTTAAAAAAGCACCAGTTATCATGATATATGATATAAAGGATGAGAAAAAAAGATAATGGTAGAGATAGTAGAAGCAAAATTTATAACATCAGCACCGACCTTAAACTTAGCACCAGAATCCACAACACAAAATGAGGTGGTATTTTTAGCAAGAAGTAATGTTGGAAAAAGTTCACTTTTGAATGCACTTACAAATCATAAAGGCTTAGCAAAAGTATCTTCTACACCAGGTAAGACACGTCTTATAAACTATTTTGAAATTACTTATATTGATAGAGATAATGAAAATGAAAAACTGATTGCAAAATTTGTAGATCTCCCTGGTTTTGGTTATGCAAAAGTCTCAAAGTCGATGAAGTATGACTGGGCGAAAAATCTTACAGACTATATTGCAGAACGTGAACAGATAAAACTTTTCATACATCTTATTGATTGTCGCCATCCTCATTTAGAGATAGATACACAAGTGAGTGAATTTCTTTTTGAACATGTAAGAGAAAACCAAATTATTTTGCAGATATTTACAAAGATAGATAAACTTAATCAAAAAGAGCAGAGTGCACTTAGACGAGAATTTCCAAACGCCATGACAGTATCAAGTTCAAAAAAACGTGGTACAGATAAGATAAACAGAGTCATATTTGACATACTTAAAAATAGAGGTGTAGTCGATGATGCCAATTAAGTACGCTAAAGCTAAACTCTCAAATATCCAAGAGATGCAAGATTTAATTCTTCCAGAAGTTGATAATGGTATAATCCTTGATAGAAGTGAAGATGAGATTGCTACAAATATTCGCTCCTATATCTTAGCTTATCAAGAGGATATACTTGTAGGTTTTACTGCTCTACATATTCATACAAAGGAGTTGGCAGAAGTACGTTCACTGATAGTAAAAGATGAAATGCGAGGACAAAAGATAGGAGAGTATCTAGTTAAAAATGCTTTAGAAGAAGCAGTAAAATTAGGGATAAAAAGAGTACTTAGCCTTACTTATAAACAGACCTTTTTTGAACGTTTGGGATTTATTGAAATTCCTAAAGAGTCCCTCCCAGAACATAAAATCTGGGCTGATTGTATCAAATGTAAACACTTCCCAATATGCAACGAAATCTCTTTAATAAAAACCCTCTTATAGCACTACTTTATGTAGTAGTATTTATTCTCTATAGTAGTTTAAGTAGTATATACCCTATACTACCTCCTATGTTCGCTCTGCTACTTGTTCTCTTCTCGAGAGCTCTTGAGCGAGAAGAGACATTTCAGATTGTACTCTTAGCTTTTTGTTTAGTCATTTTTGAAGCTAATTATGGTTATATTCTCTTTAGTTCTATTATCTACTTTTATTTAATATATAAAATACTTTTACCTAAAATATATCAAAACTTTTCATGTCTCTCTTGTGTAAAGATATTTAGTGTTTTTCTTGCTTATATTGGCTATTTTCTCTTTTTATCTTTAGTGACAAATATCTTTTTATTGCCTACTCCCAATATAAATTATTATGTAATTTACTATATGGTAATTGAATTCTTTTTAGTGAGTCTTTTATGAAAATAAAATTTATACTTTTTTTCTTTTTTGTGACATGGTTAACACTTTTGACACGTATCTTTTCGCTTAGTATTGAGTCAAATACAAAATACTCAAAACTTTCAGAACACAACACTATACATAATGAAGAGATAGCCCCAATTCGTGGAGAAATTGTTGATAATCATAACCGATCAATCGCTATAAATGAACTTGGATTTAAAATATCTTTAGCACCACATATGACTTCTAAAAAAAAGCAAAAAGATCTCATTGCGACAGTTGATCTTTTGGTAAAACTTCTTCCATCTTTAGATAAAAAAAAGATAATGAAAATTTACAGAAAAAAAGAGTCATTTTATAACCATAATTTCATTGATATTGTACCATTTATTGATTATAAAGATATAATGCCTGTTTACTCTATTTTAAACTTAAAAAAATATATTCGTGTACGACCAGTGCCTAAACGTTTTTATCCCTATAAAAATATTGCAGCACATATGATAGGCTATGTAGCTCGTGCAAACAAAAGAGATATTGATGCAGATAATTCACTGAAACTAATAGGACATACAGGAAAAACAGGCTTAGAAAGGTATTATAATACATATCTTCAGGGAAAGGCAGGAGTACGTAAGATTCAAGTAAATGCAAATAATCAAGAAGTTGCAGAGATTATGCACCAAAATGCTGATGAAGATAGAAAACTTACTCTGACACTAGATATGCAACTCCAATCTTATATATCCACACTTTTTAAAGGTAAGGTAGGGGCTATTTTAGTTATGAATGTTGATGGTTCTATTTTAGCTGCTGGAAGCTTTCCAAATTATGATCTTAATATTTTTGTGAATGGAATGTCCCACAAAATGTATAATAGTCTCTCTTCTAGTCTTGATCACCCTTTTTCAAATAAACTTACACATGGTCTTTATCCTCCAGGTTCTGTTATAAAACCTATGCTTGGTCTAATATATATAACAACAGACTTAACACCATCATGGAGTGTTGATTGTAAATCTCACTTACCACTTGGAGGAAGGATCTTCCGTTGCTGGAAACATCATGGACATGGCAAGACTAGTATAATAAAAGCTATCAGAGAGAGTTGTGATGACTATTTTTATAAGGGAAGTCTCGTTCTTGGAAATGAAAAAATGAGTGAGGGTCTCAAGCGTTATGGTTTAGCACACAAAACAGGTGTAGATCTTCCAAATGAATTTATCGGTGTTGTACCTTCTCGTAAATGGAAATTAAAAAAATATCATAAAAATTGGAATGCTGGAGAGACTCTTAATATGTCTATAGGGCAGGGTGATGTACTTGTTACTCCTCTACAGATAGCCCAACAGACAGCACTCATAGCCACAGGAAAACTTCCGACACCACACTTCGCTAAGAAGATAGGAGATAAGATATATAAGCCAGAGTTAAAAGATCCACTTACAGAGTTTGAAAAAAAGAGATTATCCATTATTCGAAAAGCCATGTATCAAGTATGTAATCATACTAAAGGAACAGCAACACACTTTTTACACTCAAAAGTAGTTATAGCAGGAAAAACTGGAACTGCACAAGTTGTTGGGATTAAACAAGATATTGAAAAAAGAAAATTAGAGCATGAACTCTCTTACTATAACCGTTCCCATGCTTGGTTTACTACTTATGGACCCTATAAGAACCCTCAGTATATTGTTATGGCAATGGTAGAGCATGGTGGTCATGGTGGTCATGCAGCAGGTAGTATTGTCTCAAATATATATAACAAGCTTCTTGAACTTGGATATATAAAAAAGTAATCTTCAAGAGAAAGAGTTTTGAATAAACAGTACTAAAATTGTTAAGAGAAAAATTGATCCTACTTTGTTATAGAGTTTATTAGCAAGTATAAAGAGTAGTGTGAAAGATGCAGCAGTAAGTATTATAAGATCAAAACTACTTGTTTGAAGATTGACAGAGAGTGGCTTTATAAGTGCTGAACCACCAAGAACCATAGAAAAGTTAGCAACATTTGATCCAATTATATTACCAATACTCATATCTGCATTTCCCTTTTTAATAGCTACAAGAGAAACGACAAGCTCTGGTAAAGAAGTGCCTAAGGAGATAAGAAATAGCCCAATAATCCACTCACTTACACCAAGTTGGTGTGCTATACTTGTTCCGCTCTCTACAACAAAGTTAGCTCCTCCTAGTGTAAAAGTAAAACCAACTGCTAAAAGAGATATACTTTTTGACCAGTTAAACTTTTTACTCATAGAGTCATCTATCTCACCCTCTAAATTTTCTTTTGAACTTGTAAATAAGAAGAAGAGATAAGAGACCATAATAAATAAAAATATTACAGCATCCACTCGCCCAATAATACCATCTTGAATCATCACTAAAAATATAATGAGAGGTACAATAACCCAAGCACTATCTAGTCGAAAAAGATCACGTTCAGGGTTTATGGATTTTGCTATAAAAAAGATTGTTCCTAATACCAAAGTAATATTAAACACTACACTTCCTATAACATTTGCTACTGCCATATCAATTTTATCATGACTAGCTGCCATCATAGAAGCTGCCATCTCTGGAAGACTTGTTCCAAATGCAACTAGAGTTGCACCAATGACAAAGTGTGAAATATTAAAATGTAGTGCAATACGTTCAGACTCCTTAATAATAAAATCAGCACCATAAATAAGTGCTGCCATCGATACTAAAAATATTATATAATCCATAATTATCCTTCTGTTCTGACTATTAAACTTTTTGGTAGATTGAACTTTTTTATAAGCTTTTTCTCTTCTTCTCTCATCGCACCACTATCTACCTCATGATCAAAACCGAGTAGATGTAATAGCCCATGAATAAAGAGTAATGTACATTCATCTTTTTGAGTGTGACCCAGCTCTTCTGCTTTGGACTCTACAAACCCTTGAGCAATAACTATACTTCCTAATGGAGACATAGGCATATTTTCATAAGGAAAACTAAGTACATCAGTAGGTTTATCTATTCCTCTGCACTCTTTATTTATCTTCTGTATCTCTTTATTTGTCGTAATAATGAGCTCTATTACTCTATCTGTAAGAGTATTTGCAATGGTATTTAAAAAAGATTCTTCAATCTCAAGTGAGGTTCTATTGTCTAATTCAATCATAAGGTAAATTATAACAAATTAGACTTATACTTTAGGTAGTACTATAGACTCTTTTTATAACTTATTTAATTACTTTCGTAGCAAAATTATACATTTTAAATGTAAATTGGTATATAATCTTGCCAATTATAATTACAAGAGTATCTAATGAATAAATGGCTTGAACTTTTACGAAATGATGATTATATTGGGATAAAAAAGTACCTCAAAAATGGAGCGAACTTACAAGAGACCAATGAGAGTGGTGAGTCAGTTTTGGCGTGTGCTATACGAGAGCGATGCGAGTTTGACACTATTATGCTTCTTATAGAGAGTGGGGCAGAGATTAAAGAGTTTGATGAAGAGGGTGTTAGCATTTTTGATATGGCTATTACTTATGATAATATAAAGTTGGTAAAATACTTAATAGAGCATGGTATAGATATTAATGTAACAAGTAGAAGAAGTGGCTTTACAGCACTTATGGCTGCTGCTTGTTATGGTCGTAGTGAAATTACTAAATTATTGTTAGAGTCAGGAGCAAATAAGAATGCAACAGATGCTGAAGGTTTTAAAGCTATTGACTTTGCTCGAAAAATGAATAAAAAATCTATTGTAACTCTTTTAGATTCGGTGTCTTAAGAGTTTTCTATAAGTTCTTTGAAATTTCTATAGCTATCTACTATTTTTTGATTTTTTACATTAAGCATATAAAACTCTATAGCTTTTTTTCCTAAACGTGGTATCTCATTCTTTACAGCCCATGAACTTACAGTTCCCTCTGGAACTTCAAGTATCTTTGCAAGTGTTTTTTGTGTTATACCTAACTCTTTGCAAATATCTTTGATGATATTTGATTTCTGTTTTTTTGCGATTTTTGGAAGTTTATTTAATGGTTTAGGTTGTTCTAGCGTGTGTGTCTCATTTTTTGGAAGATCATAGTGCTTTTCTATCCACTCTAATACTTCAGGGGCTGAGAGTATCCAGTCTCTTCCATTTAATTTTATGATAACATCTTCTGTGAATTGTTTAGCATATTTTTGAGCCATTGTTGCATCACTGAGTTGAGCAAGCATTGAAAATGCAAGTTGTTGTGCTGATTTACCACAATTTCCCCAGTCAAAACCATATGTAGAAAATGCACACAGTTCTTCTCTTGTTGGTAACTCTATTTCGGCATAAGTGACATACTTATTTCCTAGTAGTGTACGATGCCCCTTAAATACATGGTTGTTAAATGGTATTGCCATAAGTTCTTCTTTTATATTTAAAAGTCCAATGTTGCTTTTCTTCTTGAATTTTACTTAAAATTTGCGCGGGAAACAACATATATAAAATAAAGTAGCAAAAAAAGTACCAATATTCAAAGAATATATAAGAAAAATGGGTATTTACTTTTTTTATATTAATTTATAGTATATATTTTTCTTATCTAAATCCTCTTTAAAAAGGGAGAAATATCTCTCTAACTCTTGAATGTCTCTTCCTGAGAGCGAAAGTTCCACATGAGGTTTTCCATCCACAAAAAGTGGTAAACAAGATAGTTCTATACTCTTTGGAAGCTTTTGCATACGAGTGATAAGCTGCTCTTCACTTGTATGTGCATAGAGTGTAAGTCGTTTTTTTTGTACCGCTTCATTAAAATATTTTTTAATGATATTTGTAACCATAGGATGACTCATAGAGGGAAAGCCAGGGGTAAAGAAGTAGCGATTTTCTAAAGAGAATCCTGACATATTATTTATAGGATTATGTATTAAGTCTGCATTTGGGGGGAGTTCTGACATATGGATACGGTGAGGATAAGCTTTTTCACCAAATCTTTCAATAATATCTGCTAAAAATTTTTGATGTGTCTCTACCTGTTTACCTGTAAAAACTTCAGATGCTATCTCTCTTGTAAGATCATCAGGAGTAGATCCAATTCCTCCAAAAGAGAACATAACAGCACTCTTATCTTCTAGTATCATTCTATAGGTCTGTTTTATGAGTTCACTATCATCTTTAATGATAAAGCTTGCGAAGAGTTCATGACCATATTTTGCTAACTCTTTTTGAAGAAACTCAAAGTGAGCATCTTTACGTCTGGCGTTTAATATTTCTGTTCCGATTATTACTGCATAAAAATTCATAAGGTAATTATAGTATAATATTAAAAAAATAAGGTTTAAATTATGTCCTATGCACAAGAGTTAGAAATACTGATAAAAGAGAGTGTTATTCCAGATATTGATGAGTCATTAGATACTATTTTTGAAGAGATTGCCGATAATAAAGAGGCTACAGAAGATGCAAAAGAGGAGATAGAAGAGCTTCGTGAGTTTAAAGCTGACCTGCAAGATGTTTTAGATGATATTATGAGTGGGGATATTGAAGAGGATGAGTGTAAAGAGCTTATAGATGATATTAAAGAAGCTCAAGCAAGTAGTGAAGAGGTAGAAGAGTTTGGATTTGTAGAAGAGTAGGGTAGTCCAAACGCCATTACTTGGCGTTTAACTGTTTAAGTATAGAGAGTTAGATTTTAGAAATTATAAAAGATTCCATTTCTGTCACAATAGATTCAATAGTTCCTTCTCCACTTATAACTTCTAAAAGACCTTTCTCACTATAAAATGCTTGTATCTTTTCTAAAGGTTCAATATATACTCTCATACGGTTATTGAATATTTTTGCATTGTCATCTTCCCCACGAGCACGACCAAGAACCCTTTCACGGGCAGTCTCTTCACTTACTTTTAGCTCAATAATATTAGTCAATTTAATAGAATTATTACTGTTTAAAAAGTTTTCCAAAGCATCCATCTGCTCAATACTTCTAGGATAACCATCAAGAATTACAACATCAGTATGTGCATTTAAAATTGCATTAGTAATAGTAGCTATTGCGATCTTAATAGGAACTATAAGCCCTTTAGAGATATAGGAGTTTATCTCTTTGCCCAGTTTACTACCACTAGCAACTTCTGATCGAAGCATATCACCAGTAGAGTAGTGAGTAATATTTTTATTTCGCTTAGCTACTAGTTCTGCATCTGTAGTCTTGCCAGAGCCTGGAGCTCCTATGATTAAAAATAATTTTTTTGTTTTCATAAAATTGTTTACTTCTTTTCTCGTAAACGGATATGAAGATCACGAAGTTGAGTATTATCTACTTCAGAAGGTGCGTTTGTAAGCACACAAGCTGCTTTTTGTGTCTTAGGAAATGCGATAACATCACGAATACTTGGCGTTTTTGAGATTAGCATCATCAGTCTGTCAAAACCAAGAGCAAAACCACCATGTGGAGGTGCACCAAACTTAAGAGCATCAAGTAAGAAACCAAATTTCTCTTGAGCCTCTTCCTCTTTTATACCAAGAAGTTTAAATACCTCTTCTTGAACCTCTTCTTTATGGATACGAATAGATCCACCACCAAGCTCAGTACCGTTTAGAACAATGTCATATGCGATAGATTCTATCTCTTGAGGATCTTCTTTATTTGTATCTTTTGGTTGAGTAAATGGATGGTGCAGTGCTTTAACACGACCATCTTCAATCTCAAACATAGGAAAATCTACAACCCATACAAACTCAAAAACATTTTCATCTATGAGATTCATCTTCTCATGTTCAGCGATAAAGTTTCTAAATCGACCCATATAATCCCATACAGTTTTCTTCTCACCAGCACCGAAGAATACTACATCACCAACTTCTAGTTCAGTAGTTTTGATGATGAGTTCTATATCTTTTTGAGTAAAGAATTTAACAAGAGGACCTTTTAATCCATCCTCTTTCATCTGGAAATAACCAAGACCATGTGCCCCAAATTTACGAACATACTCTTCAAAAGACTTCATCTCTCGTTTAGAGAAGATGAGATCAGCTCCTGGAACTTTAAGAGCTTTTATACGATTGTTTTTAGGATCTTTAGCGATATTTGTAAAGATCTCATTATCACAACGGCTAAAAATATCGATAACATCTACCATTTTAAGATCATAACGCATATCAGGCTTATCAGAACCATACCACTCCATCGCATTATTATAAGTGATACGGTTAAAAGGTGGTTTTATATCATGTCCTGCTGCTTTAAACATAGCAACGAGTAAATCCTCAGCAACTTTAATAACATCTTCTTGAGTACAAAAACTCATCTCAACATCTATTTGGGTAAACTCAGGTTGTCTATCAGCACGAAGATCTTCATCACGAAAACATTTTGCTATCTGAAAATAACGCTCAAATCCACCAATCATTAAGAGCTGTTTAAAAAGCTGTGGAGATTGTGGGAGTGCATAGAACTCACCATCATGTACACGAGAAGGCACTAGATAATCTCTTGCACCCTCTGGAGTTGATTTAGTAAGGATTGGCGTTTCAACTTCTAAGAATCCGTTTGCATCAAGAATGTTACGTGCTGCAATAGCAGCCTTTGAACGCAGTTTAAAGATATTGTAAAGGTCTGGGTCACGGAGCTCTAAGTAACGGTACTTAAGAGTAGTCTCTTCACCAACTTTTTTATCACCAATAACAAATGGAAGTACCGCTGACTTATTTTCGATGATAAGCTCAGTAACAACTATCTCAATAGCACCAGTTTTAAGGCGTGGGTTTGTAAGACCTTCACCACGAAGACGAACCTTTCCCTTAGCAATAAGTACATACTCATCTCTTACATCATTTGCAATGGCATGAGACTCTTTTGAATCCTTAGGGTCACAAGTAAGCTGAATAAGTCCAGTTTTGTCACGTAAATCAATAAAAATAATCCCACCATGGTCACGGTAGCTATTTGCCCAACCTGTTAGAGTAACTTCTTCTCCAACATTTATTTCACTTAAATCTGTATTGTAATGGCTTCTCATCGTATATAGAGTCCTAAAAATAATTTTTTAGATTATAACTAAATCTACTTTAGAAACTGCTTTTTTTACAAAAAGGTGTTTATTGGTTATAATTGTGCACTTAAAAAGAGAGAAAAGTTATGTTATCAAAAAATATTCAAAAAGTTGGTGTTATCCTCCGTCCATCTACACCAGAACTTAAGTCTAGTTATCTTGTAATCGAAAAAATATTTAGATCTTTAGATCTTGAAATAAATATAGATAGTGTAAGTGGTGGTATGATAGGTATAATGGGAATGGACTTTGATCTGCTTTGTGAATGGTCAGATATCTTAGTTACTCTTGGTGGTGATGGCACACTTATCTCTGTTGTGCGTCGCTCTTTTAAATATGATATCCCTATACTTGGCGTTTATGCGGGTTCTTTAGGCTTTTTAGCAGATATACAACTTAAAGAGCTTGAAGAGTTTGTCAAGAAGATGCTAACAGGGGATGTGCGAATTGATGAGCGCGCTATTTTGAGAGTAGAGTTTATGCAAAATGGAAAAGAGATAGTACAGTATGCCTTTAATGATATAGTTCTTACTCGCCACTCTATCTCAAATATGATACAGATAGAAACTCTTGTGGATTCAAAGGCTTTTAATACTTACTTTGGAGATGGTGTCATCGTCTCAACACCAACAGGGTCAACTGCTTACAACCTTTCAGCAGGAGGACCAGTACTTTTTCCTCTTACAAATGTTTTTGCACTTACACCTATCTGTCCCCACTCTCTAACACAGAGACCAGTAGTACTTCCAGGGGAGTTCTCTATAGAGATGAAAACGCCAAAAGAGAGAGCACTCTTTATCATAGATGGACAAGATAAGTATGAGCTAGAGCAAGATGAGAGTATTAAGATACAACTTGATTTAAAAAAAGTAAAGCTTATACACAGAGAAGAGTTTAACTACTTTGATGTGCTCAAAGAGAAACTAGGGTGGGGTGAGTAGAGAAGATATCTAAATTTAGTTTTAAACTCATTACTATATAATTTCATAATTAAAATATTAGGACATAAATATGCGTATAATTCTTTTAGGAGCTCCAGGTGCTGGAAAAGGTACACAGGCTCAATTTCTTACAAAAAAATTTAATATTCCTCAAATCTCTACAGGTGATATGCTAAGAGCGGCTATAAAAGCTGGAACAGATATGGGTAAAATGGCAAAAGCTGCTATGGATGCTGGTCAGCTTGTTACTGATGAGATTATTATAGGTTTAGTAAAAGATAGAATTGCTGAAGATGACTGTAAAAATGGTTACCTCTTAGATGGTTTTCCACGTACTCTTCCACAGGCTGATGCTGTTACAAATGCAGGTATCGCTATTGACGCAGTTATTGAGATAGATGTTGCTGATGAAGTGATCGTAAAGCGTATGAGTGGTCGTCGTGCTCACCTTGCAAGTGGAAGAACATATCACTTAGAGTATAACCCACCAAAAGTAGCAGGTAAAGATGATGAGACAGGTGAAGATCTTGTGCAACGTCGAGATGATAAAGAAGAGGTTGTTCTTGACCGTCTAAAAGTTTACCATGAGCAGACACAACCTCTTATAGGTTACTACAAAGAACAAGCTACAAAGAACAGTAGTTTAACTTATATCACAGTTGATGGAACAGCAGATATCTCTGATGTTGAAGCTTCTATAACGGCTCAGTTAGTGTAAATGCTACCTTTGAGTTAGGTAGATTTGACTCATAAAGCAATCCTATAAAGAATAATTTAAACGGAGTAAAAAATAAAAATAAAACGTTGAGAGTAGAGAGTTTCATTATTATCCTTTATGGTCTGTAAACTCTTACATTCTCACACTTATGCTCATCTCTTAAGTACTGAGCATGGAGCTGACTCATTATCCCTTTCTCACAGTAAAGTAAGTACTCTTTGTCCTTTGGAAGCGACTGAAACTCTTTTTTGAGCTTATGAAATGGGATGTTGAGTGTTTCACACTCTGTCTCTATCACTTTATCTTCTCCACGAATATCGATCACAACAAACTCATCACTCTTTAAATCATGGACAACTTCAACAGCAGCCAAATCGTTAATATCCTGTACTATATCGTGTACATAGATATGCTCAGCATTTTCTACTGCTTTGTTTAAAACATCATAGTCAAACTTGAGTGCGACTTTTTCCATGCGTTTAAATGAACCATGAGTGATAGGATTTTGAGAGATAACACCACAATACTCAGGCATACTCTCGGCAAATGAACGTGTTCCGATGTCATTTGCTATGCTAATGATCTCTGGCTTGTTCATAGTTGAGAGAGGGCGCAAGATAAGTTTTGAGCTTACTTCATCTATGAGTGCAAGGTTACGAAGTGTTTGAGAACTTACTTGTGCAACACTTTCACCTGTTAGTAGTGCATCTATATTCATATCATCTGCTATTTTTTCACTTGCCATGAGCATAAGGCGTTTGAGTGTTACACCCATATAAGCAGGTGGTGTAGAGCGAAATATTTCAGTAAGTACCTCTTCAAATTTTATCGTTATAAATTTTACTTTATGAGAAGAGCCAAACTTATTCCAGAGGTAGAGTGCTACTTGCTTTACTCCTATCTCATGAGCATTCCCACCAAGGTTAAAGAAGACAAAGTGTGTTTTTATACCGCGTTTCATAGTAAGATAAGAGGCAACAGTTGAGTCAAAACCTCCAGACATAAGAGAGAGAATATCTCCCTGCGTTCCTATAGGAAAACCACTAAGCCCTTTATACTTTGTCGTGATGATGTTAAGCTGGTTCTCTATGAGTTCCATCTGGACAACTACTTCAGGGTTCTTTAGGCTTACTTTAAGAGCCTTTGAGTGTGCAAGAAGATAGCCACCAACAGTTCGCTCAATCTCAATAGAACTATACATATGTTTTCCTGTACGTTTCACACGAACCACAAAAGTTTTATTTTCCAAGCTATCTATAACAAGCTCACCAACTTTTACTTTGATCTTCTCCAAAGAGTCCATACCATCAAATTGAAGTACTTCTAATATCTGTTCGATACCTGAAGTATCTAAAAGTTTCTGTTTTACCTCTTGGAGTGCTTGAGTAGGGCAGAGTACTTCCATCTTGTCCGAGAACTTTTTCACTTCAATATTTGAAGAAATTCGTTCAAATATAGTGAGTAAGTTTATGTAGAGCTGTCCTATCATCTGGCGTTTTGCTGAAGAGCCTTTTATCATAATCTCAGGAAAAAGTTTGAGTATAAATTTCTGTTTTATTTGTGAAGTTGTTTGCACTACGGTTACCTTAGTTGTTTTGAAGTGTAAAATTATAACATAAGTGTATGCCATAAGCCCTTTACAAGGTGCTTCTCTTGTTTGCTACTATATCATAATGCTAGTAAGAGTTTAAAGCTTTTCATGCAGTATTACCAAAGCAGTAGATACTTTTAGTGATACCACTCAGTAATATCTTGCATATTTTGACGAGTTTTGACCTTTTGAGACTCTTTTCTGTACCCAAACGCCACCATAACAGCTACACCAAACATCTCTGTATCGACATTAAACTCACTAGCCATCACATCTTCTAGCTCTTTACTCTTAAACCCTTCAATCGCACAAGAATCAACCTCAAGCATAGCTGCGGTGGTCATCATATTTGCCAAGGCGATATAAGCTTGTTTCCCCGCCCAGTCAAAAGTAGCTCTCTGACTCTCTAAAAGAGAAAAATCTTTTTCTTGAAAAGTTTTATAAAGCTCTTTACGAGTCTCCAAAGCTTCTTTTGGTAGATGATGCACATCAGACATAATATGCTCTATATAGCTACTACTATAGTGCATACTTTTTTGCTTACGTGCTAAGATAATCACAAAGTGACTAGCTGTAGGAAGACTCCCTTGTGCACCCCATGTCACAGGAAGAAGTTTTTCTCGAAGTTTGCTATGTTGTACTACTAAAAATTTCCAAGGCTCAAATCCAAAAGAGCTAGGACTCAAACGTCCAGCCTCTAAAATAGTAAGAAAATCATCTTCACTGATTTTTTTCTTTGCATCAAAAATTTTGCATGCATGTCTAAAGTTGTAGGCTTCTATTATTTTACTTTTATCTATCATTTTTACTCTTTTATTTGCTTGTAAATTTGTAACCATTTTGAACAAAGTTCGTATAGGAACATAAGCTTTTTTTGCTAGATTATTTGTAATATAGTACACTAAAGTTACTTAAAAAATTGATAAATATAATGTCCTCAGAAAAATAAACCACTTAATAAAATATTCTTATTTCAAATGATAAAATAAGAACAATACAAATAAGTACCAAAAGAAAAACATATAGCGCAGAGTTTTTAGGTATTCTATAGATAACTACATAGTAAAATACAACTCAAAACGATTACACTCTGCTATTGGAAACAAAACTCCTAATGAGGTTTATTATAATGCTGTTCATAGTTTAGAGTTTCAAAATCAAGAGTTACGATTAGTAGCATAATGAGTAAAATAAGAGTGTTTGGTTAAGTGGTCTTGACAAAGGAGGATATTATATTTTAACTTTTTTGAAAATAAATTCTACTGAATTGCTGTCTTAGATTTTAGGGGCATTATAATGAGATACACTATATAGCCAATAAATTACCTAACGGAAATTTATTGGCTATCTTCAGTTGTTGGATGTACATTAATAATTTCATTTTATCAAAAACATGGAATTTTTTAGATACTATATTGATATGAAATATAATGATTTAGATATGCAAAACTGGAAAGAACTTGATATAAATACAGATTCACTGTGGATGATAAGTGAAAGAGATAAAAGTGGTAAACACAAAAATGTTTACCATGGTAATTTTATACCACAAATTCCAAATCAATTAATTAGAAGATATACAAAAGAAAATGATATTGTTTTAGAACCATTTATGGGAAGTGGTACAACACTTTTTGAATGTGAAAAACTAAATCGAAAATATATAGGATTTGACATAAATCCTAAAATGTTAGATTATGTAAACAATAGTATGAATAATGAAAATTATACAAATAATTTTTATATAAATCATTGTAATTCATTAGATGAGTTACAAGTAAATGAAAACATAGATAATGCAAATAAAATGTTTAGTTCTAAAAATGTACAATTTGTGCTTATGCACCCACCTTATATGGATATAGTTAAATTTACTGAAAATAAAGATGATTTATCACAAATTGATAATATAAATGATTTTGTAAAACAGTTTAAAATTATCTGTGAAAATAGTCTAAAATATTTAGAAAAAGGTAGATATTTTGCTGTGGTTATTGGTGATGTTTATAAAAATAGTGAAGTAATACCGCTTGGGTTTTATTGTATGGATATGATAAAAAGAAATTTTAAAGTAAAATTAAAAGGCACAATTATTAAAAATATTGAAGGAAATCGTGGAAAGCTTGGTGTTGGTGGTATTTGGAGATATAGGGCTTTAAATAGTGATTATTATATATTTAAACATGAATATATTTTTGTGTTTAAGAAGGAGTTTTAAGATATGAATTATCATTTATTTATTGTTGATGAAATTAGTCTAAAATTTCATTTAGAATATGGATTTGTGGGTACTGGTAATTCAAATCAAAATTTTAATATTGGATTATGGAAAGATATTGCAAGATTAAAAATAGATGACAAAATTATTTTTTATGTTCAAAAAACAAAAAAATTCTATGGAGTATATAAAGTATCATCTTATCCTTTTTTTGATACCACACATTATTTACAACCAATGATAATGCCATTTTTGGGTAATAATCAAAATATAATGTTGCAATATAGGGCTTTAATTCAACCAGACATTGTTTTTCAATATGGTATTGAAGAATTTGATTTACTTGATATATTACCTAATAATGTTACAGATATATTGTGGAGTGTATTATACAGAAAATTAAAAGGGGCTAGAGGCTGTAGTCCAATTTTTCCACATGAATTTAACATTATTTTTAATAAACTAAATTTAGTAAATAATTCAACACCAATGCTTGGAAATAGTTTTTCATTTAACGGAAATAATATTTTATCTTTTAACAGAATGCTGTATCAAGGACAAATAAATACTCCAAATATACGAAATATAATATTGAATAATCAATATTCAGAACACCATATTCATGCCTTATTAATTGAAAATCTTCCAAATTTACTATTCAATAACATTACATGGCTTGGTAACGAAGTGTATTCAGGAGCTGGTATGCAAGCTATTGATATTTTAACAATAGACATAAATAATATTTTTAATATTATAGAAATAAAAAAAGATGAAATACCTAAAGGTATAACAACTCAAATATTTAAATATGTACAATGGCTACAAAATAGATTTCAAAATTTTAACTTGATATATTTTCAACCAATAATTATTGGTTACAAAATTAATGGTACTCGTAAAAAAAATTTAAGACAACAAGAATTTATTTATTTTAATCAAAATTCAAATGCAATGCCACTTAAATACTTTGAATATGAAGTAAATAATAATTCAATTATTTTAAACAAAATTGACTATCTAAACAATTGGAATATAATAAGGAGTCAAATAATATAATGGCAACACAACAAGAATTATTTTTAAAATTAGCAAACCCTGACAAAAATGGTGTTTCACGATGGGTTAATACAACTGAATTTGTAGGTCAATATTCAACTTTAGAGCTTTTAAATGGTCTAAGTTGGGGAAGAAAATCTTCAGCATTAGCAAAAAAATATATTTTAGAAACGGACAAATCTATAACAAGTGGAAATAAGATTGATAGAATTAGATTGAATGGATTTAATACTTGTCCTACATCAATACATACACAATCAATAAGAAGTGATATAAAAAAAGAAATTGCTAAACAAAGATGTGTTGTACTAGGTACAACTAGAAGTTGTGATCATAAAACAGAGGTAGATCACAAAGATGGAAGAAAGAACGATTCAAGAGTGATGAGTACCACAACACAGACTTTAGATGACTTTCAACCATTAAGTAAACCAGCAAATGATGCAAAAAGACAGTTCTGTAAAGAGTGTAAAGAAACTAATTTAAGATATGATGCTAAAGAACATATGGGTTATACTGTATCATTTACACAAGGAGATATAAATTATACAGATAAACTTGGATGCATAGGTTGTTTTTGGTATGATCCAATAGCCTTTAGAAAAGAACTAAAATTAATAAAATAATATGATAAAGTTAATAAAATATTTGTATTTTAAGTTTTTATAGGATATAATTTTGAAAATAAACAAATTCAAGGTAAAAGAATTAATGGCAAAAAAGCAAATAAATAATCAAACTGAATTAGCAGAAGTATTAGGTATTTCTAAAAATCAAGTTTCAAATATTTTATCTGAAAAATTTAATCCTATAAAAAGTAATGTTATTGAATTAGCAGAATTTTTAGAGGTTAGCCCATTAGAAATTATTGAGAATAAAAAGGTTAACAAGTGAACTATATAGGCTCAAAATTTAAATTATCTTCTTGGATACAGGAAGAAGTTAAAAAAGTAGTTGGAGATGATTTATCTCAAAAGGTATTTTGCGATATATTTGCTGGAACTGGAATAGTTGGAAGAACATTTAAAAAAGATGTTAAACAAGTGATTAGTAATGATTTGGAACATTATAGTTATGTATTAAATAAAAACTATATAGAAAATCATGAAGACATAAACGATAAAGAAAAATATATTAAAGAACTTAATAATCTACCTTTAATTGATAATGGTTTTATATATAAAAACTATTGTATGGGAAGTGGAAGTCAAAGACAATATTTTAGTGATATTAATGGTAAAAAAATAGATACAATTAGAACTAAAATAAAACAATGGTATGAAGCTAAAAAAATAAATGATAGTTTATACTATTTTTTATTAGCATCTTTAGTTGAAAGTGCCGATAAAGTAGCAAATACTGCTAGTGTCTATGGAGCATTTTTAAAGCATATTAAAAAATCTGCTTCAAAAGAATTAATTTTAGAACCTGCTCATTTTATTGTAAATGATAATTCTCATCAAGTTTTTAATATGGATAGTAATCAACTCATTAAAAATATAAGTGGAGATATTTTATATCTTGACCCACCTTATAATCAAAGACAATATAGTTCTAATTATCATTTACTAAATACTATAACAAAATATGAACCCTTTGATCCAAAAGGTAAAACAGGATTACCACAATACAATCGTTCAAAATATTGTAAAAAATCTGAAGTAACAAATAGTTTTGATGAACTTATCAAAAATGCAAATTTTGAATATATATTTTTAAGTTACAATAATGAGGGATTGATGAGTAAAGAAGATGTAGAAGAAGTTATGAAAAAATATGGAAAATATAGTTTACAAATAAAAGAGTATCAAAGATTTAAAGCAGATAAAACAGAAAATAGAAATCATAAAGCTAATAAAACTTATGAATATTTGCATATTCTTGAACGGTCTTTTTGATTTTTAGGAGCATTATAAAATACGAAAGACATTGATAGTTTTAGGAGAAGTCCATTATATTTTTTCTCTCATCTCCTTTTCACTTAGAGTCTTTACACCTAACTTCTCAGCTTTATCATATTTACTTCCAGCATCCTCACCATAGATAAGGTAGTCTGTTCTTTTACTTACACTCCCACTTACCTTTGCTCCAAGAGCCTCAAGCATATCTTTGATATCGCCTCTGCTCTTACTCATTGTTCCAGTAAGTACGATAGTTTTGCCTTTAAATAAATTTTCTACAGCTTCTTTGTGTTTGACAGGTTCTAGTGGTTGTAGAATGGTTTGGAGTCTCTCTATCGTCTTACGGTTTACTCGTACAAACTCTAAAACAGACTCAGCCATCTCTTCACCTATACCCTCGCACTCCACTATCTTCTCTTTTGTAGCATCTACCCAACAAAAGCCAAACTCTTTAGCCAATATCTTTGATGCCACTTCACCAATATGCTCAATCCCTAGAGAGTTGATGAAACGCCAGTATTCACTTCTTTTTGCATTCTCTAAAGAGTTGAGTAGGTTCTGTGCTTTTTTCTCTTTGAAGCCCTCAAGTTTAAGGAGTTTCTCTAGGGTTAAGTCATAGAGATCAAGCAGACTTTTTACTAAACCTTCACGAAAAAGTTGTTCTACTATCTTTATCCCTAGTCCATCTATATTAAGACAAGGTTTTGAGGCAAAGTATATAATGGCATTGACAATACGAGCGTCACACTCTAGGTTTTGACACTTAAGAAGTACCTCCTCTTGGAGGAGTTCATGCTTACAGACTGGACAGTATCTAGGTTTCTCTATCTTAGTCTCATTGCCATCACGTTCATGGGTTAGCACTTTAGTAATCTTGGGAATAACATCTCCACTTCTAAGGATAATAACCCTATCTCCTACTCTTATATCTTTTCGCTCTATCTCATCAAAGTTATGCAGAGTCGCACGCTCAACTACTACACCATCTATATCTGTAGGCTCTACTATGGCGACAGGTGTAATAGCTCCTGTTCTACCAACTTGAAGTACTATATCTTTGAGAGTTGTTATCTTTTCAACTGCTGGAAATTTGTAAGCAACAGCAAAACGTGGTACTTTTACCGTGTAGCCCATATCTATTTGAGCTGCTATCTCATTTACTTTGATTACCATACCATCAAGCATCATCTCATAAGAGTCGCGATCTCTATGCATAATCTCATAAATCTCTTTTATCTCATCAAAGCCTTTTGTTACAGCTCTTTGAGGTGGTTTTTTAAATCCTAGAGAGTAGATATACTCCATCTTATCACTCAGTAGTTTAAACGCCAGATTATCGACCCCAACACCATAAGGTAAAAAGACAAGATTGCGTGAAGCTGTAATACTTGAATCAAGTTGACGCAGACTTCCTGCTGCCGCATTTCTAGGATTTGCAAAGAGAGCTTGACCTTGTGCGAGTCGTTCTTTATTGATCTTTTCAAACTCACTCTTAAATATAACAACCTCCCCTCTAATCTCAATAGTCTCTTTATGCTCTATAGTTAATGGGATAGAGTTGATAGTCTTCACATTTTGAGTAATAAGTTCACCAATAGTTCCATCTCCACGAGTGATCCCCTTAATAAGAACACCATCTTTATAAACAAGATTAAGTGAAGCTCCATCATACTTAGGTTCACAGTAAAAGGTAACACTACCATTTAGTCTATAGGTTTTCTCTAGCCATTTTTGTAGTCCATCTGTGTCAAAAATATCTTCAAGTGACCACATACGAGAGAGATGAGGCTCTTTCATAAAACCATCACTTATATTGTCACCAACTCTCTGTGTTGGAGAGTTTTTCAATACAGAGTCAGGATTATTCTCTTCATACTCTAACACGATATGATATAGTTTATCATACTCTTCATCTGTATTAATAGGATCATCAAGTACATAGTAATGATATGCCCAAAGATTTAACTGTTCTACTGCATTGTTATATTCTATACTATTCATAATGCTAATTGTATTCATAGTTATGTTAAAATTGGCTATAATCTCATTATAAAATGTATGCCAATTTTACTTAAAGAGAGAATATGAGAGAATTTTTTACAAGAGAGGAAGAGAATAATCTAGTCCATTTAGAAGTGGAGATGGATGCTTTTGCTTACCGTAGTGATTATCCATGGCTATTTAGTCTCTTTATAAAGTTTGATGCCTCTGATAAGTCAAGTGGAGATCTTGAGGAGTTCTTTGAGAACAGAGAAGCTCTTATTATCGCTTTAGAGCATAAAGATCGTGCAAAATATGTAGGTATGCGTAGTGTTGATGGTTGGAGTGAACTCTATTTTTATGCAAATGATTCAAAAGAGCTAGACGCTATAGCTACTACAATACTCTCTTCAACTCCATATATTTATGAAAATAGTGTCGTTCGTGATACAAAATGGGACTTCCACCATAAAAACTTAAAACCTACAGAACTTGAACTCTGCCATATAGAGAGTCAAAAGATTATCTCTATGTTAGAAGAGGAGGGTGATGATTTAGCCTCTATCCGTCCTGTAGAACACTATATCTCTTTTGAGTTGCCAACACAAAAAGATAGATTTATCAATACTCTAAATATTGATGGCTACACACTTAAAGATGAGATAAGTAGTGAGGAGTTTGAGCATGGCATAGCTCTGCTTAAGAAGCATGATGTTCAAAGCACAACACTTTACGAAGAGGTAAGTAGGCTTTTTAGTGCTATTAAAAAAGCACAAGGTTATTATGAAGGTTGGAGTACAGTTTTAGCTTCAGAGGTAGAAGAGTAGATGTACAAAATTGCAGGTGTTATTAATTATGTTGTAGTGATTTTTCTCAATGCTTTTACTGATTTGGGGCATAAAATCATTATACAAAATACAATTTTTAAAGTCTATGATGGCAATACACAAGTTGTTTTGACAGCTATAGTCAATGGACTTATCCTTTTACCATTTATTTTAATCTTCTCTCCCTCAGGTTTTTTAGCAGATAGATTTCCTAAAAATAAGATTATGGAGTACTCCTCTCTTTTTGCTGTTTTCATTACTCTTGGTATCACCTATGCATACTACAACGGGCTCTTCCTATTTGCATTTGCTATGACATTTTTACTTGCTCTACAGAGTGCTATCTATGGACCTGCTAAATATGGGTACATTAAAGAGCTTGTTGGTATAAAGTATATCAGTAGTGCAAATGCTCTCATTCAGTCTGTGACTACTGTTGCAATTCTTGGAGGCATTATTTTTTATACTATCCTTTTTGAGGGAATGTATAGTGACACCCTTATTAATGAAAAAGAGATACTCAAAGCTATTGCTCCTATTGGTTGGCTTTTAGTTGGTAGTTCTCTTGTGGAATGGTTTTTTGCATCAAAACTTCCAAACAAAATGCAAGAGGCAAGCAGGAGTAAATTTAAACTAAAACACCATTTGAGTGGCGTTTATCTTCGTAAAAATCTAAAAAGACTCACTTATAATAGAGAGATATTTGAAGCTATTATCGCTTTGAGTCTTTTTTGGTCTATCTCTCAGGTGGTACTTGCTATTTTCGGTGAGTATGCCAAGAGTGACTTAGGTATAACAAATACTATCTTTGTACAGGGTGTGATGGCGTTAGCAGGGATTGGTATAGTTGTTGGGGCTATTATTGCTTTGAAGTATTCTCAGTATTTTATTAATATGGGTCTTGTAGGTATTGGTGCTTTATCTATTACTCTTATTGTCATTAGTGTCCCTTTTATTCACTCTCTTTGGTTGATGGCTACTGTTTTTACACTTTTTGGTATCTTCTCTGCCTTTTTGATGGTACCTTTAAATGCTCGTATACAATTTTTGGCTTCACCTGTGCATTTGGGGACTATTTTAGCTGGAAATAATTTTATTCAAAATATTTTTATGTTTAGTTTTTTAGTATTGACTACACTTTTTGCTTACTATGGTATGCATACAGAGGTACTCTTTTACCTTATGGGAGTTGTTGGAGTATTTTTAAGTTATATAACACTCAAACACTATTTTGTAGATACTTTTTGGGCAGTGATGACTATTTTTGGTAGTTTAAGACATGTGTATCGTTACCACGGCTTAGAAAATATTCCACAAAATGGTGCTGTTCTTTTACTCAGTAATCATGTCAGTTGGTTAGACTGGGTAGTGCTACAGTTACCACTTAAACGCCATATAAACTATATGATAGATAGAGATATTTATCACTGGTTTGGGTTTCACGCTTTTTTCAAAAAAGGTGAGGCAATTCCAGTATCTGCAAAAGGGAGTAAAGATGCATGGAGAGAAGCTCAAAAGAGACTTGAAAAAGGTCATATAGTGGGGATATTTCCCGAGGGGAAAATCACTGCTGATGGGAAACTCAATAGCTTTCATCGTGGGTATGAACTCATAAAACCTGAATATGAGGGTTGTATCATTCCTGTTTTTATAGATGGTATGTTTGGAAGTAGTTTTGCTAGGTATAAAAAAAGTAACAAGCCCTTTTATAGACGTAGAGAGATTCATATCTACTTTGGTAGGGAGCTTCCAAGAGAGACAAAAGCAGAGGAGATCCAATATAAAATTCAAAAAATGAAGGAAAAATATGAAACTCAATAAACCAAAGCACAATCTGTTTAGAAACGGTATCTATGCCGTAGAAGGTTTTGTAGATATAGTCAAAAATGAAACATCTTTTAAGTGGCAACTTCTGATGCTTCTTCTCTTAGGCATAGTGGCATGGAATCTTCCTATTAGCTTTGGATACTCTAGTATCCTCTTTTTATCTCTTTTTATTCCTATACTTGCAGAAGTAGCAAACTCTGCAATAGAGAGAGTTGTAGATCTTGTGACAAGCGATTACCATATACTTGCAAAACAAGCTAAAGATGTAGGTGCTGCTATGGTTCTGTTGAGCCTTATAGTGATGGTGATGATTTGGTTGAGTGTTTTAGCTGTGGCGTTTGCATTAGTATGATTTTATTGAAGAAAATAGTATAAAAGGAGAGAGATCATAATGAAAAAAACGACTTTAATAATTGGAGCTGGTGGTGTTGGTCGTGTTGTCGTACATAAATGCGTGCAAAATGCAGAAGTTTTTGGTAGGATAATATTAGCAAGTAGAACACTTAGTAGGTGTGAAGAGATAAAGAGTGAACTTCCAAATGCTGATATAGAGACTAGAGCAGTAGATGCTGACAACACAGAGGCACTTATAGCACTTATTGAGTCCATAGATACAGATATTGTCATAAATGTAGCTTTGCCCTATCAAGATCTTGCTATTATGGATGCTTGTATAGCTACACAAACGCCATACTTAGATACTGCAAACTATGAGCATCCTGATGAGGCAAAGTTTGAGTATAAGTTGCAGTGGGAGAGAGATGAGGCATTTAAAAAGGCTGGTATCATGGCTCTACTTGGTAGTGGTTTTGATCCTGGTGTAACAAATGTTTTTTGTGCTTATGCACAAAAACACTACTTTGATACTATAGAGACTATTGATATACTTGATTGTAATGCTGGAGATCATGGCTATGCCTTTGCAACAAATTTTAACCCTGAGATAAATCTTCGTGAAGTCTCTGCAAAAGGACGCTACTGGGAAGAGGGCAGATGGATAGAGACTGAACCAATGGAGATAAAGATGGTTTGGGATTATCCTGAAGTAGGAAAAAAAGATAGTTATCTACTTTACCATGAAGAGATGGAGTCTTTAGTCAAGCATATTAAAGGGCTGCAACGTATACGATTTTTTATGACTTTTGGTGAGAGTTATCTTATGCATATGAAGTCTCTTGAAAATGTTGGGATGCTAGGCATACAAGAGGTAGAACATAAGGGAATGAAGATAGTTCCTATAGAGTTTTTAAAAACTCTTCTACCTGATCCTGCTTCTCTTGGTTCAAGAACAAAAGGAAAAACAAATATTGGCATAGTGGCTACAGGTATAAAAGATGGATCTAAGAAGTCTATTTATATCTATCAAGTTAGTGACCATGAGAGATGTTTTGCTGAAGTTAATAGCCAGGCAGTCTCTTATACAACTGGCGTTCCAGCAATGATAGGTGCAAAACTTATGCTTGAAGGGAAATGGTCTGGTAACGGCGTTTATAATATGGAAGAGTTTGATCCAGATTTTTTTATGGATGAGTTAAATAAGCAGGGCTTACCATGGCAGATAAAAGAGCTATAGAGACACCTTTTTATCTCTGTAAAGAGAAACTTTTAGAGAGAAACCTTAAGATATTGGATGATATACAAAATCGTAGTGGTGCGAAGATTATTTTAGCACTTAAAGGTTTTGCTATGTGGAGTACATTTGCTCTAGTCTCTAAGTATCTAAAGGGGTGTACTGCAAGTGGAGTGTATGAAGCAAGACTTGCAAGAGAAGAGTTTTCACGTTATAACAGAGATGCCGAAGTACATACATACTCACCAGCTTTTAAAGAAAATGAGATAGAAGAGATTTCAAAACTCTCAAATCATATAGTATTTAACTCAATAAACCAAATAAACAAGTTTCTTTTAAAAGCCAAAGAATATAATCCAAATATTCATACATCTTTAAGAATAAATCCTGAAGTTTCAGCCTCTCCAAAAGATATTTATAATCCTTGTGGTCTCTACTCACGCTTAGGGACAACACTTGCTAATATCGATGAAAGTGCCTTGAATAGCTTAGATGGGCTTAACTTTCATGCGCTTTGTGAGCAAAATGTAGAAGCTTTAGAAGAGGTGTTAAAAGTTTTTGAAAAGAACTTTTCTAAGTATTTCAAAAATTTAAAATATATTAACTTTGGTGGTGGTCATCATATTACTAAAAAAGGTTATGATATTGAGAAGTTGATTTGTATAATCAAAGAGTTTCGTTTGAAATATCAAATAGACGTCTATCTGGAGCCTGGTGAAGCAGTTGGCTGGGAAACTGGTTACCTAGAGAGTACTGTTTTAGATGTTTTTGAAAATGGTATGCCTGTAGCTATACTTGATACTTCAGCAGAAGCACATATGCCAGATACTTTGGCTATGCCCTATCGTGCAGATGTACGAGGAGCAGGTAGATCAGGTGAAAAAAAATACACCTACCGTTTAGGTGGAAATACCTGTCTTGCTGGAGATATTATGGGGGATTACTCTTTTGATAAACCTCTAAAAATAGGTGATAGAGTTATCTTTGAAGATCAGATACATTATACTTTTGTAAAAAACACTACTTTTAATGGTATAAAGCTTCCTTCTTTAGTTGTAGAGAGAGTAGATGGAAGTCTAGAAGTTGTCAAAGAGTTTGGGTATAAAGAGTATAGAGATAGATTAAGCTAAAAGTAAAGGGAGAATATGATAGCAGATAAAGAACGTTGGAACAAACGCCATGTAGAAAAACCAATGAGGCAGAGAGTTGAACCTCTCATAGAGAAGTATATAGAAGAGGTTCAAGTTGGTAAAGCTTTAGATATAGCTTGTGGTATAGGACGAAATACACACTTCTTAGAAGAGAAAGGTTTTGTAGTCGATGCAGTTGACATCAGTGACTATGCACTCTCTCAAGTGAAAAATATCGAAACTATAAAAAAGTTTGAAGTTGATTTAGACACTTATAACCTAGAGAGCAACAGCTATGATCTTATTGTAAATATAAACTACTTAAGTAGAAGATTATTTCCACAGATAAAAGAGGCACTTCGTGGTGGTGGTACTCTTATCTTTGAAACATTTATCATAGCTCATGGAGAGTTTACACAACCTGAAAATCCAGAGTTTCTTCTTCGTAAAAATGAACTTTTACATGCCTTTATAGGATTAGATATTATTTTTTATGAAGAGAGGAGTGATGTAAATCTTCGTGGAGAAAACACCCGTGTAGCTTCACTTGTTGCAAGAAAAAGGGCTTAGAGTCCTTCCATCCCTCCTTCCCAAGTTCCACTTGGAAATGCCTAAACTACAACAAAATAAAGCCAAAAATAAGAGATATGCATGACTAAGCTAGAGCTTAGTCACGAGAATATTGCATAGAAATTATAAATTCAAAAGTTACAAATATACAGAGTCCATCCCCCAAAAAAAAATGAAAGAGATTTTGTCAATGTTTATTGTTTTATAATATTTATTTAGATAAGTTTGTACAATTGATTAGGGAGATTATTTTGAAAAAATATAATATTGTCCTGTGTAGTTTACTCGTTTTTGGTCTGTTGTTTACTGGATGTGGCCGTAGAAGTTCATCTTCTGATGATATAGTAGTTACAGTTGTTGCTACTGACAATAAAATACCAACGGCTAGAGCTCTTACTCTTGTAACTGATGAAGATAAAAATTTTAATATTACTCTAGTAGGTGAGGANNGAAGATGGAGATACTCTAACATACATAGTAGTTGAGAATCCATCACATGGAACACTAAGTGGTACAGCTCCAAATTTACTTTATACTCCAAATGAAAACTATAGCGGTACAGACAGTTTTACATATAAAGTAAATGATGGTAGTGTTGATTCGGTTATAGCAACTATAAACATAACTATAAACGCCATACAAACTGCCAACCCCAATAAAATACCAACGGCTAGAGCTCTTACTCTTGTAACTGATGAAGATAAAAATTTTAATATTACTCTAGTAGGTGAGGATGAAGATGGAGATACTCTAACATACATAGTAGTTGAGAATCCATCACATGGAACACTAAGTGGTACAGCTCCAAATTTACTTTATACTCCAAATGAAAACTATAGCGGTACAGACAGTTTTACATATAAAGTAAATGATGGTAGTGTTGATTCGGTTATAGCAACTATAAACATAACTATAAACGCCATACAAACTGCCACCAAAAAAACAGGACAAACAAAGTCTTATGATGCAAGTGGAAATGAAGTGACAGATGGCTCTCTCAAAGATGATGGTTACTACCAAAAAGGGTTAACTCCTCAATACACAAGAGCATCAGACATCGTAACAGATGAACTTACAGAACTTATGTGGCAAGATAATGCGGCTGTAGCTAGTGTAACAAAAACATGGCTTACCAATGCGAACTATAATACATGCTCAAATTATAAAAACTCACCTGTATGTTACAACACAAGTGGTGACACAGCTGCAACATATTGTAGTGACTTAACTCTTGGAGGTTACACAGACTGGAGACTTCCTACATCTACAGAGTTAGAGGGTATAATTGATTATGGCAAATATACTCTAGCGATAGATACTGCTTATTTTAAAAATGTTAGCTCTAACTACTATTGGTCTTCTACTAGCTATGAGGAGGAAAAGTACCGTGCTTGGATTGTTAACTTCAACCGTGGCGATGTGGGTCGCAACGTTAAACGCGCTAATGGTTATGTTAGGTGTGTTAGAGATGGACAGTGATTTGACTTTTGGAGCGTTAGCTCCTAGAAAAATTTTGGAGGATATATGGCAAGTCAAGACTATCCTATATTTCGATCGGCATTAGAACTTTGTGTTTACATAGAGACAATTGTTAAAAGTTTTGACAAGTATAAAAAAGGCATAAAGCTTCATTTGAGTCTTATATACAGCACTTAAATAGCTACAATTTACAAAAAAACATAGGAGTTTTAAATGAAAATAATCCTTTTGATTATAATAGGGCTTAGTCTGCTACAAGCAGACTTTACAAAGACAGGAAACATAGTAAAAGATAGTCTCTCAAAGTTAGAGTGGCAAGATGATGCAGTAGGTTCATCTATAACTTGGCAGGCTGCTATAGATAGATGTGAAGCCTTAGAGTTAGATGGATATAGTGACTGGAGACTCCCAAACATAAATGAGCTTAAAAGCATAGTTGATAGGTCTAAAGTAAATCCAGCTATCGCCGTAGGATTTGAGAATACTAGCTTTAACTACTATTGGTCTTCTACCAGCTATGAGAAAAATAAGTCCTATGCTTGGGTTGTTTTCTTCCATTATGGCCGTGTAGACTCTTCCGCTAAGGGCAATAACTCTGATGTTAGGTGTGTTAGATGATTTAACTTTTGGAGCATTAGCTCCTAGAAAACTACAACAACAAAATAAAGCCAAAAATAAGAGATATGCATGACTAAGCTAGAGCTTAGTCACGAGAAAAGTTGCTAGCAGTTTCTCTTCTTCCCATTGTTCTCTATGGGAATAGATACACTAGTAAAACTATAAACCTTCCATTAAAACACTCCAGAGTCTTTCAACCTCTTTATCATTTAAAAAAAGAGAGGATTTGTTGCTGTTGAGTTCCTTAAGTGCATCTTTGTTAATACTTAGAGTATGAGAACAGTTAAAGTGTGTAGGAAGATATGCACGGATAAGTGAAATATCCTGAGTAATCTCCTTAGAACATAAAAAGCAGTAGTGCTCTTTATGAAGTCGTCCCTCATGCTCTAAAAGTTTGACATAAGACTCAACTGCAACTCTCTTAGGGTTTTGTTTGTTCCACTCTGTAGATGCATTTTCTAGTAGTTTAAAGTAAAAAGAGCCTATCTCTTCTGCATCTTTGAGATGTTTGTAAAAAAGTCCACTGAAATCCTGCCAAAGTCTTAGCAGTTTAAAGTCGTTTATCCAAGGAAAGCCAATATGGACAATATCTTTGAGTCGCCCAATAGTACTCTTGGCACTTGGCTCTATCTCGTAGTCTATTTTAAAACCTATGTTGATAGTTCCATGGCGTGCTCCATAGAACCTATAAAGAGTTTCTAAGTTCCCATCAGATAAAATGGTTACTATTAAATCTTCTTCTTTGACTTTGTTAAGATTTATGATGTAACCCTTCACGAAATGCTCCCTAAATGCACACTTTTTTATTTTATAAATAAAATATTACTTTTATTATGCTTCTTTAAACCTTTATCTAGTATAATGAGCAACTTTAATCTCTAAATAGACTAAGTTGCTTTAAAAACAACTTAAAATATTAAGAATATATACAAATTTAATAGATTTAGGAGTGAAAATGGTTGAACATCATGATTTATTAAGATCATTTAAAGATAATTGTGGTTTTGGTCTTGTTGCTAACATAAAAAACAAGGCTTCACATAAGGTCTTAGATGATGCAGTTACTGCATTGGAACGTATGATGCATCGTGGAGCAGTTGCTGCTGATGGTAAAACAGGTGATGGTAGTGGCTTACTTCTCTCTATGCCTACAGAGTTTATGGTAGAAATAGCACAAAAAGCTGGTGTTGAACTCTCAAGTCAGTTTGCAGTTGCTTCTGTATTTACAAAAGATCTTGAGCATTTAGATATACTAGAAGCAACCTGTGCAAATAATGATCTCAAAATTGTTCTTCGCCGTGAAGTTCCAGTAGATATAAACGCACTTGGTGATCAAGCTATAGCTTCACTTCCAAACATTATGCAACTTTTTATCGTTCCTAACTCTATTATGGCTACAAATAGATTTGATGCACTTTTATATCTATCTCGAAAAGAGGCAGAGCATAAGCTTATAGAAGATAAAGATTTCTATATCGCTTCTATGAGTTCAAAAGTACTCTCATATAAGGGTCTTGTTATGCCAACACATATCAAGGAGTTTTATAAAGATTTTCAAAATGAAACCTTTCAAATATCTTTCTCACTATTTCACCAACGTTTCTCAACAAACACACTTCCAGAGTGGCGTTTAGCACAACCATTTCGTGCAGTTGCCCATAATGGGGAGATTAACTCTGTTGAGGGGAACCGTATAAATGTAGAGATAAAATCTGAATCTATAAAGTCCGATGTTTTTACAGATGAAGAGATAGAGAGAATTTTGCCTATTCTTCAAATGAACGCTTCTGATTCTGCTTCAGCAGATAACTTTTTTGAATTTTTGATAGTAAATGGTATGGATTTTTTTAAGGCAGTTCGTGCAGTTATTCCTTCAGCATGGCAAAATGCTCCACATATGGATCCCGAACTTCGTGCTTTTTATGAGTACCATTCAACTGTATTTGAGGCATGGGATGGTCCAGCAGCATTCTCTGTGACAGATGGTCGTTATATCGGTTGTGTACTTGATAGAAATGGACTTCGACCTTCTAAATACATAGTGACAAAAGATGATAATCTTCTAATCGCTTCTGAGTATGGTGTTGTGGACATAGCAGAGGAAGAGATCAAAGAGCGTGGGCGTTTGCAATCTGGTGAGATGCTTGGACTAGATCTTAAGTTTGGTAAGCTTCTTAAGTCAAATCAGATAGATGATTATCTTAAATCTACTAACCCTTATATGAAGTGGTTAAATGAGCATATGATTTATCTTCAAGAGCATGTAGAAGAGCAGTACTCAGTTTGTGATGAGTTGAATGAAGAGATGCTTGTGAAAAAACAGAAGTTTTTTAATGTTACACAAGAGGTAGTAGAGCAGGTTATAGAACCTATGATGAGAGAGTCTAAAGAGGCTGTTGGTTCTATGGGTGATGATACACCTTTAGCAGCATTTTCAGAAAAACAGAGAAGTTTTACAGACTACTTTAAACAAAAATTTGCACAAGTAACAAACCCACCTATTGATCCTATTCGTGAAAAGGTTGTTATGAGCCTTAACACTGGTTTTGGGGAAGTACACAATATTTTAGATGAGATTCCCTCTCACGCACATAGGCTTAAGTCTATCTCTCCTATCATCACAGGAGAAAAGTTAGAAGTACTTAAGTCATTTGGAGATAAAAAATCACCACGATACCAAGCTTTTTACCAAAATACTACATTTTCAACTGCTTATACAAAAGGATTAAAAGCATCATTAGACGCATTAGTAGAAAAAGTAATAGACTCTGTAAAAAACAGAGGAACTCGTATCATCATTCTTGATGATGCTGCCTTTGATGAGCATACAAAAATTATTCCTATGGCTATGGTTATTGGTCGTTTAAATATCGCTCTTCTTAAAGAGAAAATCCGTCATCTTGTCTCTATGATAGCTGTCACTGCAGAGGTTATTGACTCTCATTCTGCCGCAGTTCTTATAGGATATGGTGCATCTGCCATCTATCCTAATCTACTCTTTGCGACAGTAACTTCGCAGTTAGCAAAATCAAAATCGATAAATATTACTTCTTCTGAAGCCTACAAAGCAGTACATGTAGCACTCAATGGTGGTCTTTTAAAAATTATGTCTAAGATGGGTATCTCTACTATTGCTTCTTATAGAAACTCTGCTCTTTTTGACGTTATGGGGCTTAGTAAAGAGATAGTAGAGGAGTGTTTTAAAACATCTCACTCTGTAATAGCTGGTCTTACTTATGATGATATTGATGAGAGAATTACAAAATTTCATAACTCTGCATTTAAAAATGATGGCTTTAAGAAAATCTTTCCACTTAATATAGGTGGTTACTATAAGTTCTATACAGGACAGGAGCATCATGATTTTGGTCCAGCTGTGATTCATGCAATTCATGCTGTGGCACAAAGTGGTAAAAAAGAGGATTTTAATACTCTTCGTGATTTAGTCAATAAACGTGGATTGAAATTTATTCGTGATTTTTTTGATATTAAATCAGAGAGAAAACCTATTGACATTTCAGAAGTAGAGCCAAAAGAGGCAATATTTAAACGCTTTGCTTCTGCTGCTATGAGTCTTGGGTCTATATCTCCTGAAGCACATGAGACTATTGCTATTGCTATGAACCGTATTGGTGGACAGTCAAACTCTGGTGAGGGTGGAGAGGATAAAGCTCGTTTTGGTACAGAGAGAGTCTCAAAGATTAAGCAAGTTGCCTCTGGTCGTTTTGGAGTAACTCCTGCATATCTACGTTCTGCTGAAGAGATTCAAATAAAAGTTGCACAAGGTGCAAAACCAGGGGAGGGTGGACAGCTTCCAGGTCATAAAGTTACTCCACTTATTGGAAAACTTCGCCATACTGTACCTGGTGTGACACTTATCTCCCCACCACCACATCATGATATTTACTCTATTGAAGATTTGGCACAGCTTATCTTTGATCTCAAACAGGTAAATCCTAAGGCTAGAGTAGCTGTAAAACTTGTTTCTACTGTTGGTGTTGGAACTATTGCTGGAGGTGTTGCAAAAGCTTACGCGGATAAAATCATTATCTCTGGTGGTGATGGTGGAACAGGTGCTGCACCCCTTACCTCTATTAAGTTTGCTGGTAATCCATGGGAACTCGGACTCTCTGAAGCTCATAATGCACTCAAAGCAAACAATCTTCGTGGACTAGTAGAACTGCAAACTGATGGTGGACTAAAGTCTGGTCTTGATGTTGTAAAAGCAGCACTTCTTGGTGCTGAATCTTTTGCCTTTGGTACAGGTGTCCTTACTATCGTTGGTTGTAAAATGCTACGTATCTGTCATGTCAATAAGTGTTCCGTTGGTATAGCAACTCAAAATGAAAAACTTCGTGAAGAGTTCTTTAAAGGACATGTTGATCAGGTTATTAACTACTTTACACTTTTAGCGGAAGATATCCGATCTATCATGGCAGAGCTAGGTTACAAGAGTATGGAAGAGATGATAGGTCAAGTAGATCTTCTACAGCTTAAAGATGATGCATTTGCTCACAAATTTGACTTTAGCTCTATCCTCCATAAAGAAGAGGGTGTAAATACTCACCAACAACCATTTAACCATCCATTTGATGATAATGCATTTGAAAAAGATGTTTTAAAAGAAGCGATTATAGCAATAAAAAGTCCAGAGCAACCAATTAAAATTCAACGAGAAATTAAAAATATTCATAGAAGTTTTGGTGCTTTAGTCTCTGGTGAGATCGCTGAGTATTATGGTGATGATGGGCTCAAATCAGATACTATTAAGATAAATTTAACAGGTATCGCTGGTCAGGCACTTGGTGCATTTTTGGCTCCTGGTGTGTCTATCTATCTTGATGGTGTAGCAAATGATTACATAGGTAAAGGTATGAATGGTGGTAAAATTATTATCACTTCTAAGAATGAGGGTGAAAGGTATGCAGCTGGTGGAAACACTTGTCTTTATGGTGCTACAGGTGGTAAACTCTATATCTCTGGAAGTGTAGGGGAGCGTTTTGCTGTTCGTAACTCAGGTGCTTTTGCTATTGTAGAGGGAACAGGAGATAATGCTTGTGAGTATATGACAGGTGGTGTGGTCGTAATCCTTGGATCTACTGGTATAAACTTTGGTGCTGGTATGACAGGTGGTATTAGTTTTGTATATGATAAAGAGCATAAATTTGTTGAAAATGTAAACCATGAACTTGTAGAAGCGGTACGAATAGATACAGATGAGGGTGATGAGGCTCGTCACTATCTCAAGCGACTTCTCAAAGATTATGTTGTTGAAACTGCTAGTGAGAAGGCTAAAGAATTACTTGAGAACTTCCGTGTAGAAGTTCGTAACTTCTGGTTAGTAAAACCGAAGAATTTAACAAAATTACCACTTAACTTAGAGAATGGAGATTAACGATCATGAGAGAATATTTAACAACAGAGAGGGTTGACCCATCAAAAAGATTAGTAGTTGAGCGTACGAAAGATTTTGATGAAATTTATGAAGTATTTGATAAAAATGATGCAGCAAGTCAGAGTGAAAGATGCATACAGTGTGGAGATCCATTCTGTTTGAATAAATGTCCACTTCACAACTACATTCCACAGTGGTTAAAGTCAATCGCTGAAAAAGATTTAGAGTTTGCATTTAAGCTCTCTAATGAGCCTTCACCTTTTCCAGAGGTTATGGGGCGTGTTTGTCCTCATGATAGGCTTTGTGAGGGTGACTGTACACTAAATGATGGTCATGGTGCTATTACTATTGGTAGTGTTGAGACTCATATTACAGAAGAGGGCTTTAAGGCTGGTTTAACTCCTGAGTTTCCTGGTATTACATCTGATAAAAAAGTAGCTATTATAGGTTCTGGTCCTGCTGGGCTCTCTGCTGCTACCTATCTTCTACGTTCAGGTATTGGTGTTACTATGTATGAGAGATCTGATCGTGCTGGTGGACTTTTAACATACGGCATTCCTAACTTTAAGCTTGACAAAAAAGTAGTCGAACGCCGTGTGAAACTTCTTGAAGACGCAGGGATGCAACTTATTCTAAACTGTGAAGTTGGAAAAGATAAAACATTTGAAGAGATCGCTAATGAGCATGATGCGATGTTTATTGGTGTTGGTGCAACAAAAGCGAAGTCTGCAGGTCTTGTTGGTGAACAAGCATCAAATGTTTATGCTGCTATGGACTACCTTACAAATATCCAGAGGAAAAATTTTAAGATAAGTTATGAGAAAAAGTTTGATTTTAAAGATTTAAATGTAGTAGTGATTGGTGGTGGTGATACTGCTATGGATTGTCTTCGCACTGCAAAACGAGAAGGTGCAAAATCTGTCACTTGTCTCTACCGTCGTGATGAATATAATATGCCAGGATCAAAAAAAGAGTATAAAAATGCTATGGAAGAGGGTATAGATTTTACTTTTCTTGCTTCTCCAAAAGAGATCGTGCTTGATGAATCTGGAAGTGCTATAGCTGTAGAGTATGTAAAGACCACTTTGGGTGCAAAAGGTGAAGATGGTCGTCAATGTATGGAGATTGTTAAAGGATCTGAGACACGTATAAATGCAGATGTAGTTATACTCTCACTAGGGTTTGATCCTGCTGTCCCTTCTTTCTTAGCAGAAAATGGTATTGATACTAACTCCTGGGGTGGGATTATTATAGATGAGGAGACGCATGAGACTACTACCGCTGGTATCTATGCTGGAGGTGATTGTTTCCGTGGTGCAGATCTTGTTGTAACAGCGGCGTTTGATGGTCGTGAAGCAGCAAGAAGTATCGCAGAATCTCTACTTAAATAGCACGAGTCTCTTGTTTAACAAAAAGTTTAATTTTTTTATGAACAATTAAAGAGAGTAAAAAATTTTATAAAAGTGTAGTATAATCACGAAAAATTATTAAAGGTTATATCTATGTCAGTTTATGTTTTTGGACACAAAAATCCTGATAGTGACTCTATTGTAGGAGCTATTGCTATATCTTACTTAAAAAATCAGATTGAAGATGAGGAGTACATTCCAGCTCGTCAAGGAGATATTTCTGCTGAGACTGAGTTTATTTTGAATAGATTCGGAGGTAAACTTCCAGAGCTTAAAACATCTGTAGCAGGAGAGAGAGTTTATCTTGTAGATTCTACTGATAAACCACATTTTCAAGATGATATTGATGAGGCGACTATTTTAGGGATTATAGACCATCATAAATTAGGTGATATTATGACCTCTACTCCTCTTGAGTGCTGGATACGTCCAATAGGATGTTCAAATAGTATTGTCAAAGAGGTCTATGACGCTATGGGCATAGCAATCCCCAAAGATATTGCTGGAATGATGATGCTTGCGATACTCAGTGATACAGTTATTTTCAAGTCACCAACATGCACAAATGTCGATACAAAAGCAGTCAAAGAGCTTGCAAAAATTGCAGAGATAGAGGATTACAAAGCATTAGCACAGGAGATGTTCATAGTCAAGTCTGGAACTGATGGTGCAACGGCAAGAGATCTTAACACTAGAGACTATAAAGTTTTTAATATGGGTGATGTAAGAGTTGGCATAAATCAACTAGAGATGATAGATATTTCAGCACTTGATAGAAGAAAAGATGAGATCTATTCTGATATGCTCATGATGAAAGAGGAAGAGAATTTACACACTATGATCGTTCTTTTAACAGATATTATGAAAGAGGGATCACAGCTTTTGTGTGTGAGTGATGATATAAAAAAGATAGAAGCCGCATTTAACAAAAAATTTGAGAATAACCAAGTTTGGCTAGATGGCGTTTTAAGTCGTAAAAAGCAGGTTGTACCTTTTGTACAACCACAATTTGATTAAGGAAATTTCGTGGGAAAATTTGATGCACTATTTGAAGATGAGAATGATATTTTTGCAGGGACACCACAATCAAGATACTGGGATATTCAGTCACAGCTTAGTCAAGATCTGATTAAAGATGAGTTCGATGTTTTAGTCGGGCGTATAGCAACATTAGAAGCTATGCTTGCAGAGATTCATGATGTAGAAGATTTAGATAATATGATTATGCGTTACAAGTATGAGAACCTTGCCAAGTTAGAGGAGTTAAAGAAAAGTGTTTATATGGAGTTGGCTGGACAGCTTGTCTATAGAGTTTCTGAATAAGAGTCTATCTCTGTTATAATATAGATAGAGAATGTAAACGCCAGCTACACAATAGAAGTAGCTGTTAAAAATATGTAATCTTTTCCTGTAATTGTTACTCTAAATTTTTTCTGTTGTAGGTACTTTTTTGCAAAAACAACATCTTTATAAAGAAGTCCCATTTCACTAAATGAGTAGTTTTTTACTCTTGCTCCATAGACCATCTCTCCATCTATCCATCGACAATTTGGAAATCCAAGTATCATAGCACCACTACGCTTGAGTTGCTTTTGTACTAGAGACATAAGTACTTTAGTAAACTTTAGATTTGAGCTCTGTAGAGTGCCTATACTTATGATGAGATCAAACTCTCCTAGATGTAATGTTTCAAGTTCATTAATATCTGCTTGAATAAAGGTGATGTTTTTATGCTTCTTAAACTTTTTTTGTGCACTTGTTATCGCTGATCTACAGTAGTCTATACCTACTACCTCCAAACTACTAAAATTGTCGGCTATCTCTATAATGGATTGAAACTCATCTCCTCTATTTACTCCAAGGTTGAGTATTCGTACCTTTTTATCTATTTTGACATTTTTGAGGGCTTGTAAATAGAAGGAGAGATATGATGCCTCTTCATCTTTGTGGATGCGTGAAAAGATAGAATTAAGACCATACTTCTCTTCTTTATCAGTATCTTCTTTGTGAAAACTCATATCGCTATTGAGTTTTTCATATGTTATGATGATAAAGTCTCTCTCAACAACTATTGGGGTAAGCATACGGCACTCTAAATATTGTGCTAAATCTATCCATGTTTTATACCCTCTGTATATATACTCTTGTGCATTGATTTTTACTCTACTTCCATTATAAATTGAACTGCCAAAATCAGGGTTTAACACTTTGAATCTTACTGTTGTTTTAGCCGTGAGTTTTTTTACCTCAATCTCTAAAGACGAAATGATTTGTATCAATGGGGTTTGTGAAAAGTTTTGCATAAAAGAATTATACTCAAAAACAGGTTACGAAGAATGCAATAACTGTTCCAACTTTGAAATTTGCCTCTTTTCTTACATTACTTTCAGTTACTTTTCCCTACAATAATGCCATGAGAATAGATAAATTTTTAAATGCAGTTAATATTACCAAACGTAGGAGTATCGCACAAGATATGCTTGCAAATAAGGTAGTATCCATAAATGATGCTGTTGTAAAACCAAGTAAAAATATAACACTTGGTGATGTTATAACTATAAACTATTTAGAGAGTGTAAAAAGGTATGAGGTACTACAAATACCCACTACAAAATCTACACCAAAATCTTTGCAATCAGAGTATATCAAGGAGTTGTTATAATGAACTATGAAGAGACAAAAAAAGCTTTCCTATCACTTTTCGCTCATAAAATGAGTGATACAGAGATGAGAAAGTTTTTAGTAAGTATGCAGTTAGATGCTACAACATCTACAGACTCTATAGCAGCAGGAGCAGAGGTTATGAGAGTAAACGCCATAGCTCTTCCTATAGAGAAACTTATGCAAGAGAGAGCTCTTGATATAGTTGGTACAGGAGGAGATAAGATAGGTTCTTTTAATATCTCCTCAACAACAGCACTCCTCGCTGCTGCATGTGGAGCAACTGTCGCAAAACATGGAAGCCGTAGTGTTACTTCAAAGTCTGGCAGTGCAGATATGTTTGAAGCTCTTGGTATTCGTCTTGACTTAAGTATAAAACAGAGTGCAAGGCTTTTAGAAGAGAGTGGTTTTACTTTTATGTTCGCTCAAAATCATCATCCTGCGATGGCGTTTATAATGCCGATACGTAAATCTATACCAGAGAAGACTATTTTTAACATACTTGGACCTTTGACAAATCCTGCAGGAGTGAAAAAGTCAATGCTTGGTGTTTTTGATAAACTCTTTGTACCAAAGATGCTTGAAGCTCTGCAGATAAATGGTGCTACCTCTGCAATGGTTGTAAGTTCACAGGAGGGGATGGATGAGATTAGTATAAGTGGTGTTACTTATGCTTCGCAACTTCGTGATGGTGTTACTCGTGAGTTTATCATAGATCCACAAGAGTATGGTATAAAAAAGATGCCACTTGAAGCTATAATGGGTGGAGATGCAAAAGAGAATGCGCATATTGCAACACAGATCTTTGATGAGAGAGCTACAGATGCTCAGCGTGATATAGTACTTATAAATACTGCAGCTTCACTTATGGTAGATGGACTCGCTCGTGATATACAGGATGGATTAGAGATGGCTAGAGAAGCAGTTGCAAATAAAAGAGCAAAGAAAAAACTTAAACAGATTAGAGAGGTGAGTCAAAAATTATGACAATGAATTATACCTTAAGTGAGGATAATCTTCTTCCGATCATCTCAAAATTTGATAAAAAAATAGTAAATGGTGTTGTTCTTCTAAGAGGAGATTTAGCCACTGGAAAGACGACACTTGTCAAAGCAATAGTAAAAGCTATGAATATAGAGGAGAGTGTCACTTCTCCTACTTTTTCACTGCAGCAGTGTTATGGGGAAAAGATATATCACTATGACCTATATAATCACGGTTTAGACTATTTTATCTCTTTGGGTATGCTTGAAGAGTTGGAAAAAGAGGGACTACACTTTGTAGAGTGGGGTGATGCAGCACTTCAGGAGCTTTTAGAGGATGCAGGTATTTCTGTAACACTTATAGAGATAGAAAAAGCTGTAGATAACAAACGAAAGTATAAGGTAACATATGCACACTCTTAAAGCCGTAAACCTTAAAAAGAGCATAAAGTCTCTTGAAATAGTAAAAGGGATGAGCCTTGAAGTTTCAAGTGGAGAGGTAGTAGGATTATTAGGTCCAAATGGTGCAGGAAAGACAACTACTTTTTATATGATATGTGGATTGGTAAATGCAAGTGATGGAGAGGTCTTTTTTGATGAAGATAATCTCTCAAATATGCCTTTACACCAACGTGCATTAAAGGGAATAGGTTATCTTCCTCAAGAGGCATCTATCTTTAAAGACTTAACTATTGAAGATAATCTTATGGTCGCTGCACAAGTAGGAATAAAAGGAAAAAAGGCTCAGATGAAGCGTATAGAAGAGTTACTTGATATGTTCAATATAGAGCCAATTCGTCATCGAAAGGGAATTACTCTCTCTGGTGGTGAACGCCGTCGTGTTGAGATAGCTCGTGCACTTGTGAATGAACCGAAATTTTTACTTCTTGATGAGCCTTTTGCAGGGGTAGATCCTATCGCGGTTACAGATATTCAAAATATTATAAAACAGTTAGTGACTTATGGTATTGGTGTACTTATAACAGACCATAATGTTCGTGAGACTCTTCATGTATGTGATCGTGCTTATGTTATCAAAGCTGGTGAACTCCTTGCAAATGGTACAAGCGATGAGATAGGAAAAAATGAAGATGTTCGTAAACACTATCTCGGTGAAAGCTTTAAGCTTTAAGGGCGATAATGACAACATTAAGAGAGACTCAGCGTGTAGAGGTAAAGCATAAACTCTCTAACACTCTAAGAAGCTGGTTACCTATTTTACACTCCTCTCTCTCAGATCTTGGTGAAGCGATGGCACCATTTGTTGAAGCAAATCCTGTTATTGAAGTTGAGTCTGGTTATGAAGAGAATTTAGAGGTAAAGATCCATGATAGAGCTATCTCTTCTTCTGTGAGTAACTCTAAAATACAATATATAGAAGCTCTTACAATACAACGCAAAACTCTATACGATATACTTGATGAACAGTTAGAAGCTCCACTCTTTCCCACACCAATATCTCAAGAGATCTCTTCTTTTGTTGTTGCAAACCTGAATGAATTTGGTTTTTATGAGGGAGAGACAAAAGAGTTCTGCAAGCAACATGCCATTGATGAGAAATTCTTTGAGCAAACTCGTCTTCGCTTTGCACATGTTGAGCCTATAGGTATCGGTGCTAAAGATCTAGCAGAGTGTTTTTTGTTTCAACTTGATAGTTCAGAGATAAGTGATGAGGCTTATAGTTTAGCAGTAGAGATTATAAATAATATGCAAGATATTCATAACTATGCAAAGCATGAACATTTTAGTGAGGTTATGCATGTTTTAGGGAGCTTTAAAAATCCACCAAATATAGAGTATCAAGAAGAGTCAAGACAGATAGTGCCTGATTTGATGATCTATTTTGATGCAGATGATAATATAGAAGTAAAACTAAATAATGCCTACTATCCAGTCATAAAAATAGATACAAATTATGGTGTAGAGCATGAGCTAATATCACAGAAGATAAAAGAGGCAAAGTCTCTCGTTGATGCATTAGATATGAGAAAAGCAACACTCTATAAAGTAGGGCTAATGATAGTAGAGTATCAGTATGACTTTTTTAGAGGTGGACAGATTATGCCACTTACTCTTCAAACTCTTGCTGATGAGTTTGGTCATAATCCTTCAACTATATCCAGAGCTATAGCTAACAAGTATATAGCTTGTAATCGTGGTACATTTGCAATGAAAGAGTTTTTTACAACAGCTATCGATGAGGATGTGAGTAATGCCGCTATTAAAGAGTATTTAGTCTCATTAATAAAAGTAGAGAGTCGAGAGAGACCTCTTAGTGATATAAAGCTTCTTGGAATTATAGAAGAGAAGTTCAATGTAAAAATGGTTCGCCGTACTATTGCAAAATATAGAAAGCAACTCAATATTGCAGGTTCTAGTGAACGAAAGAAGCTCTATCAACTAGGTATTTAAAAATTGTGATAAATTTTGCTATAATGATAACTATAAATTAAAAAAATAAATATAAAACAATAGGTAACTTATGTGTTAAATCTAAAAAAAATATATGAAGCAGAGATACGGATCAAAGATATTGTAGTTGAGACTCCTCTTGCTTATGCACCCTATCTTAGCGAACTCTCTAGTTGTGAAGTATATCTTAAAAAAGAGAACTTACAAATTACTGGAGCATTTAAAATTCGAGGTGCTTACAATAAAATAGCGTCATTAAGTGATAGTGAACGCCAGTGTGGTGTTACAGCTGCAAGTGCAGGTAATCATGCTCAAGGTGTAGCTCTCTCGGCAAATAAGTTTGGTATAAAAGCCGTCATAGTGATGCCTGAGTCAACACCTCTTACAAAAGTTAGTGGGGTAAGGCATTATGGTGCAGAGGTTATTTTATACGGTAGTAATTATGATGAAGCCTACTCTTATGCACTAGAGTACAGTAAAAACAATGAGATGACATTCATACATCCATTTGAAGATGAAGAAGTTATAGCAGGTCAAGGTACAGTAGCATTAGAGGTATTAGAGAGTTGCCAAAATCTTGATGCTGTTATTGTCCCTATTGGTGGTGGAGGACTTATAGCTGGAATGAGTGCAGCACTCAAAGAGAAAAATTCTCAGATAAAAGTTATAGGTGTGAGTGCTAGTGGTGCACCTGCATTTAAAAAATCTTATGAGCAAAGAGAGCCTATAGACAGTGTAAGTGTAAGAACCATTGCTGATGGTATAGCTGTTCGTGATACTTCAAAGGTGACTTTAGAGTATGCACTAAAAAATGTTGATAAAATTATTTCTGTAGATGATGAAGAGATAGCAAGTGCTATTTTATATCTTTTGGAAAAACAGAAGCTTGTTGTTGAAGGTGCAGGTGCTGTAGGTGTTGCCGCACTGTTACACAATAAACTTGAGTTTTTGAAAGGTAAAAAGATAGCTATCGTTTTAAGTGGTGGAAATATGGATGTTACACTACTTTCAGTTATTATAGAAAAAGGACTTTTAAAATCTCATAGAAAAATGAATATAACTGTGACACTAGTTGATAAGCCAGGGTCATTGATGCATTTTACAAAATTACTAGAAGATTTAAATGCCAATATTGTACATATTTCATATGATAGAACTTCCATATCTCTTGATTATGGTGATGCAAATGTTACTGTACATATGGAGACAAAGGGTAAAGAGCATCAAAGAGAGATACAAAATGTTCTTAGGCAAGAGGGATATCTAAGGGGTATGTAGCGTATGAATGTTATACATAGTAAAGAGATTAATCATGCTGTTATATTACTAAAGATTCTCGATGATGGGAAACTTTTAGTAGTTGATAATCAAACAACAATCTGCTATATAGATAGAGAAGATTTTGGGATATTGGGTAGTTTTGAAGTAAATATTTTACATAAGTATTATACTTCCTCCGTAGTAGCTTTTAGTAGCAATGGAGAGTATTTTGCTACATTAACTGCAAATCAAAAAGAGTCTCACCTTTATAATGCGAAAACAAAAAAACTTATTACAAAATTAGATAGGCACCATGGGGAGGTCTCTTGTATCGGTTTTGATTCCTTAAATCAGTATATGTTCTCTTGTGGTGATGATGGTAAGACCTTTGCAATAGATATAAAAAGTGGAAAACTTGTGTTCACTCTTCCTGTCCATGTAGATAGAGTTAATGATATAGCCTTTAGTCAAAATGGAAATTGGGTTGCAACATGTAGTTATGATAAAAAGATCTCTTTATACTCTTTAGTAAGTATGTCACCAAAAACATACCTTAAAGCACACTCTGTAGCTGTTATAAAAATGCAATTTTTAATCAATAATAGACTTATTAGTGTGGATAAAGATTCATCAGCTATAATCTGGAATCTTCACTCTAACAAGGTATTAAAACGACTACAAGGTATCCATGATGAGATAAAACAGATATGTACAAGTAAAAATGATGAGTTTTTATTTGTAGGTACTAAACTTGGTTATGTTCTTCTGTATGATCTCAACACATATGAACTTTTAGCTCCTAGATATATAAAGATAGCTTCCTCTATAACAGCTATGGCGTTTGATGAAGAAAAAAATCTGCTTATATTAGGCAGTGAGGATGGTTTTATCTTTACCTATGATATCTATGAGGGAGAGGATATTGTGGGAGAATATCTTAAACGAAAAGAGTTTGATTCTATTTATATAAAGGTATCAGAAAATCCTATTTTAAAGACGAGTAAAATATTTAAATTTGTAAATGATTTTTGGGAGAGTAGGCTAAAAAAAGCAAAAATAGCACTGCAAAAGCAGGATAAAAAAACAGCGATATTGCTTTTAAATCAATTTAAGTCCATACCTTCAAAGAATAAAATTATTCAAAAAGTTATGAACGAATATGAAGAGTTTCCAAAATTTGTAAGATTTGTAAAAGAGCAGAAGTTCTCTCTTGCCTATACTCTAGCGAATGCACACCCTGTCTATAAGGAGTCTGGACTCTATAAAGCATTAGAGAAACGATGGAAGAGCGATTGTCAAAAAGCTCAAAAATATATTTTTGACTCAAAAACAGTAGAAAAAGCTAACGAAATTTTTGCCCCATATCGTGGTATAAGTGAGAAGACTAAGATTATACAAGTACTATTAACAAAAGGTAAAGTCTATAAAAGATTTCATATTGCCATTGTGCAAAAGGACTTTAAAAGTTGTTTTGAACTTATAAAACAGTACCCTTTTTTAAAAGAGATTCCTGAGTATGATATTATCGCAAAATATGCGGATACATTATATATAAAAGTCCATGAGCTTCTATCTAAAGGAGAGACTCACTCTGCTGTGAAGATATTAAGAGTACTCTCAACTTTTGATGATTTTAAAGAGGAAGTAAAAGAGTTAATGCAAGAGATAGAGATAAAACAAAAATTTTTTACTGCACTTAAAAATGAGAATCTCAATATCGCATATGAGATGATGGATGAGATGGAAGAGCTTGAAAAGACAGAAGATGGTCGTATATTGTATAACAGGTGGCAAGAAGATCAGAGTAAAGCAAATAAGTGTGCAGCAAAAGGAGATGCTTTATGTGTTAAAAAAGTTTTAGCAAAATACTTCACAATTCACTCAAAAAATTTAGCTATAGCTACACTCTTTTCATGGTGCTATATAGTACAACTAGAAGATATAGCATATGCGAATGGTTCACAGCATGCTATAGAAAAGGGTATTAAAAACTATATGCTCCATTTTGGTCTTATTGAGCATATAGAGAATTTTTTTATGCAATTTAAAGAGAAATACCCCTCTACAAAGCTGAATTTAAAACGGCTAAAACAAGGTTCTTTAAGTATGTGGCAACCATCTATGATAGTCTCTTCAATCTTAGACTAGACTTAGTCTAAAAATTTAGCCTTTTTTTAACCCTAAACATAACTCTTTTTGAGTATAATCACAAAATTTTAAAATTATTTTTTAATAGGAGACTTTTCATGCAAATTAGTGGTGCACAAATGGTCATTGAAGCATTTATTGCCGAGGGTGTAGATACAGTATTTGGTTACCCTGGTGGAGCAATTATGAATGTATATGATGAAATTTACAAACAGAACAAATTTCATCATATACTTAACAGACATGAGCAAGCTTCTATCCATGCTGCTGAGGGGTATGCAAAAGCAAGTGGAAAAGTAGGAGTGGCGATGATCACTTCTGGTCCTGGTTTTACAAACGCCGTAACTGGTTTAGCTGATGCTTATATGGACTCTATTCCTCTGGTTGTTGTCTCTGGTCAGGTTCCTATGAGCCTCATCGGAACAGATGCCTTCCAAGAGATAGATGCTGTTGGCATTAGCCGCTCTTGTACAAAGCATAACTATCTTGTAACTGATGCAAAAGATCTTCCTCGTATATTAAAAGAGGCATTCTATATCGCAAGAACTGGTCGCCCTGGTCCTGTGCATGTTGATATTCCAAAAGATGTTACTGCTCAGATAGAGGAGTTTGATTACAATATAAAACTTGATTTAGAGACATATAAGCCTCATACAAATGGTAACCCCAGACAGATCAAAAAAGCGATAGAAGCGATAGCAAATGCTTCTCGTCCACTCTTCTACCTTGGTGGTGGTATTATCAATGCAAATGCAGCCTATGAAGTAAGAGAGTTTATACAAAAGAGTGGTATTCCAGCAGTTGAGACTTTTATGGCTCGTGGCGTTTTAAGTTATGATGATGAGCTTCTTGTCGGTATGCTTGGTATGCATGGCTCCTATGCCTCAAATATGGCGATGAGTGAAACTGATTTAGTAATTGCTCTTGGTGCAAGATTTGATGATCGTGTTACTGGTAAACTCTCTGAATTTGCTAAAAATGCTGATGTAATTCATGTAGATATAGATCCTGCTTCCATCTCTAAACTTGTAAACGCCGACTTTCCTATAGTTGGTGATGTAAAAAATGTTGTTAATGATATGCTTACACAGATTGAGAAGATAGATGCTCTAAAGTATGAGTCTTGGAGAGAAACTATTAAAAATTTTAATGCCTTACACCCTCTAGCATTTCATGAAGATTCTGAGAGGATTAAACCTCAGTGGGTTATAAAGCGTGTTGGTGAACTTCTTGGTGATGATGCAAATATCTCTACAGATGTTGGACAGCATCAGATGTGGGCTGGACAGTTTTATCCATTTACTAGACCTCGTCAGTTTATAAGCTCTTCAGGACTTGGAACGATGGGCTTTGGCTTTCCAGCTGCTATCGGTGTAAAAGCAGCTTGTCCTGAAAAAATAAGTATAAACTTTACAGGTGATGGCTCAATATTAATGAATGTACAAGAGCTTATGACTGCAGTAGAGAAAAAGATACCAGTCATTAATATCATACTCAACAACAACTTTCTTGGTATGGTTCGTCAGTGGCAGACACTCTTTTATGATAAACGCCACTCAGAGACAGATCTTTCAGTACAGCCAGACTTTGTAAAACTCTCTGAAGCTTTCGGTGGAGTAGGGTATAGAGTGCATACAAAGGAGGAGTTTGATACTGCTCTAAAAGATGCTATTGAGAAAAATGTAGTGGCATTTATAGAGGTAATAGTCCACAGAATGGAAAATGTTATGCCAATGGTACCTGCAGGTGGAAGTCTATTTAATATGATGTTATTAGAGAAAAAGGAGAGTAAATAATGACTGATAATAGGGAAAGAAGAGTAGTTTCAGTAATCGTTGTAAATGAGGCAAGTGTACTCTCACGTATCACTGACCTCTTCTCTGGACGTGGATATAATATTACCTCTTTAACAGTGGCTCCTATCCCTGAGAGTAAGTACTCTCGTTTGACAATAGTAACTTCAGGAAGTATTCGCGTTATTGAACAGATCACAAAACAACTCCATAAACTTATTCCTGTACTTCGTGTCTATGAGCATGAAGATATGGTAGAGAAAGAGATAGCTATGATAAAATTTCCTGTAAGTGAAAATCTTAGTGATATTCAAGCCCTTTGTGAAGCTTATAATGGTAAGATTGTTAATGCAGGGGAGAACACTATTATTGCCATGGCAGCAGATGAACCAAAGCGTATAGACAATTTCCTCAAAGCTCTCAAACGTTACAATCCAAAAGAGATAGTCAGAAGTGGTGCTGTTGCACTAGAGAGATAAGAGATGAAACTCAGTGCAATAGCTAAACTTATAGGCGCTAGCTTTAGTGGATCTGATAAAGAGATTACTTCTATGAATACTCTCTCAAACGCCACTACTACAGAACTCTCTTTTGTATCAAACTCTAAGTATATTAAAGATATCGCAAACTCCAACGCTGGTGCTATTATTTGTGATGCTTCTACTGTGAAGTATATCCCAGACTCAACGGTAGCACTTGTTGTCGATGCACCTTACTGGGAGATGGCAAGAGTCACAGCAAAATTTGCTCCTGCTCTTGAAGATAGAGAGAGTCCTAAGGCTATAATAGGTGAGGGGAGTATAATCTCACCAAAGGCTGAAGTTGCAAATGGCGCAGTAATAGGAAAAAACACTACACTTATGGCTGGCGTTTATGTAGGCTCAAATGCTATAATAGGCGATAATACTATTCTCTATCCAAATGTTGTGCTCTATCGTGATTGTACAATTGGTAGCGAGTCTATTATTCATGCTGGTACAGTTATTGGGAGTGATGGTTTTGGTTTTGCTTCAAATAGACTAGGCGAGCATAAAAAGATTTATCATATTGGTAATGTTGTTATTGAAGATAATGTAGAGATTGGTGCTAATACAACTATTGACCGTGCAGTATTTGGTACTACTCTTATTAAGAAAGGTTCACGTTTAGATAACCTTATTCAAGTTGGTCACAATTGTGAAATAGGCGAAGGCAGTGTTTTTGCAGCTCAAAGTGGTCTAGCAGGATCTTCTATCATTGGTCGTAACAATGTCTTTGGTGCACAATCAGGGGTAGCAGGACATTTAGAGGTAGCTCCGTTTAATACATTTGCTGCTAGAAGTGGTGTGACAAAGAGTATCAAAGAGAGTGGAAAAACATTTGCAGGTTTTCCATTGATGAATCATAGAGTGTGGTTAAAAATTCAGGTGAAATTAGCTAGACTTATAAAGTAAGTACGAAAATAGATAAAAGGATAGAAAAATGAAAACGATTCCATTACATTCAACAAAAAAAGGGACAATCTCTGTTACTAAAATAGAGAAACCCTATGGAGAAGATAGTGCTCCTGTAGCAAGTATAGGTATCTCATTGACTGGAAATAGTGAAGCACCTGATTGGAAAGTTCATATTCCTATGGATAACCTAGACGAAGTTATAAAAGCCTTAGAATCTCTTAAGTAGAGATTCTAAAAGAGTCTTCTATAGCTCTTTTATAAACTTTTCAATACGTGCAATTCCTATACGAATACTCTCAATATCTGTTGCAAAACTAAATCTAAAGTACCCTTCACAACCAAAACCAATACCTGGAACAACAGCTACACCAGTACTCTCAAGAAGTTTTTTAGCAAATACAAGAGAGTCATTAGATACTTCTGAAATATTTACAAAAAGGTAAAAAGCACCATCTGGTTTTAGGACACTTACTCCTTTTATATTATTAAAAAGTTTTACAGCTTCATCACGACGAGCTTTAAACTCTTGTCGCATCATTTCTATATCTTTATCTGCTTTACCATCTAGCGCAACGATAGCTGCCATCTGAGTAATAGAGTTAATATTTGATGTACTTTGTCCTTGAAGCTTTTTTGTTGCTTGAATAAGTTCTCTATTATCTGCTGCCATATAACCAAAACGCCATCCTGTCATCGCTACTGATTTGGAGAGACCATTAATAGTGATAGTACGCTTATACATATCCTGACTTACTGATGCTGCTGAAGTAAAACTACCTTCATAAACAAGTTTCTCATACATCTCATCACTTGCCACTATAACATTAGTACCTTCTAAAACTTTTGCTAATGCAGTAAGCTCTTCTTTTGAGTAAACACTTCCTGTTGGGTTTGATGGTGTTGTGAGAATAAGCATCTTTGTTTTTGGTGTAAGAGCATTTTTCAACTGCTTAGGAGTAATCTTAAATGCAGAAACATCTTGGGTCTCTATTTTGACAACACTCCCGCCACAGTATTTAACAAGTTCAGGATAAGTAACCCAGTATGGTGAAGGGATTATCACTTCATCACCTTTATCTATAGTTGCAGAAAAAAGATTAAAGAGAGAGTGTTTCGCACCATTATTTACGATGATTTGATCTGAAGTATATGTCAGTCCATTATCACGTTGTAGTTTATTCGCTATAGCCTTTTTAAGGGCAGGAATACCATCAACAGCCGTATATTTTGTAAAGTCATTATTAATCGCTTCAATAGCAGCATCTTTAATGATTTGTGGAGTACCAAAGTCTGGTTCACCAGCAGAAAAACTTAAAATATCTTTACCTTTGGCTTTAAGCTCTTGAGCAAGTGTCGATACAGCAATTGTGATTGATTCTGAGAGTGTGTTTACACGATGAGTTAGCATTAAAAAATCTCCATAATTTATATAAAATGAATTATACTAAAATAATAGTAGATATAAATTAAGGTGAACTAATTTTTCATAGAATTTATAAAAGATTCATAGATATGTTCAAGTTCAAGGTCTTGCACAAGTAACTCTTTGTTGTCTTCAACTAAAATATGTTCTAAAACAGCTACACGTTTGAGCATATACTCAAACATCTCTTTGTTAATATCAGGAAGCATATTGTGCATAAATGGATCTTTACAGCGACCTTTTTCTATAACATGCGCAGGAATACCAATAGCAGTAGAGCATGCTGGTACTTCTTTGACTACAACAGAATTAGCCCCTATTTTTGAGTATTCTCCTATTGTAATATTCCCAAGTACTTTTGCTCCAGCACCGATTACTACACCTTTTCTTATAGTAGGGTGGCGTTTGCCTTGATCGAGTGAAACGCCACCAAGTGTGACACCTTGATAGATGAGAACATCATCTTCAATAACTGCCGTTTCTCCAATAACTACACCTGTTCCATGGTCAATAAAAAGACGCTTTCCAATAGTCGCTGCAGGATGAATGTCTATATGAGTAAAGATTTGGTTTATTCCCATTATTATACGAGCCAAACGTTTGAAGTTTGCATGGTAGAGCCTATTTGCAATACGGTACCAAGCAACAGCCCAAACGCCAGGGTAGTTAAAAAGAAAGTCAGTTTTGGAGTTGAGGGCAGGGTCATTGTGGTAAGCATTTGAAAAATCTTCTTTTATATCTGTATAAATTCCCATAAAAAACCTTAACTTGTTGTTCTAAGATACCCATTTTGAGAGAGAAAAATCTCTAATTTTGATAGTGTATCATTTTTTTCTTTTTCTGTGATAAAAGTGCTTTTTGTAAGCTCTCTTTTAAGCTTTTCTAAAAGTTTTTGAGCATCATATCCAAGAGAAGAGAGGATCTCTAGGATATTTTTAGACTCTTGAGCATTGCTAATTGTAAAATCTTTGTCATTAATCTCTATTGTATATTCATTTGGATGAGTAAAAAGGTTATGAGACATTCCAAGTGCTTCTTGATAAGCTCCTGTATTAAAAAATGCAAGAAAATACTCTTCATTTTTTAAATCTATATCGTGTAGATATAATGGTTCAGAGGGATTAAAACCTATCTCTCCATCACTATCACAGGTTATATCCCAGATAGAAGCTCCTCGGAGGGGTTTTTGCTCAAGATGGTGGATAGGCATTACTGGAAAATTTTGTGTTAAGCCCCAGTGGTCTGGAATGCTTTGAAAAATGGAAGCATTTATAAGATAGCGCTCTTGCATATGGACTTGTAGCTCTTTTAGTTCCTTTGACTCAACATTTGAAGTGAGAGATAAGGACTTTTTTATAATATTGTGGACTAATATTTCTGCATTTGATCTATCTTGAAGGTCAATATAACCTAAATCAAATAGTGTGAAAAGTGACTCAATATGATCAAGTGCATCGTGAAGGTATTCTAGCGCATTTTTAGGTGAGAGTGTCCTATAAAGATCATGAAGCTCTTCAACTAGAGGAGGGTTTGAGTTCTTTAAATCAAGTAAATTTTCATGATAATCTTGAGAAAAGAGTTCAAGAACAGGAGTAATAAGTACAGAGTGCGATGCGACAATATAGCGACCAGACTCAGTAAAAATATCTGGATGTGCAATGCCTTTAGCATCCATAATCTCTCCAAGTAAAAAGACAACACTACTAGAGAACTCTTCAAGGGTATAATTATGCATGACTGAGTGATCATTTTGAGTATAATTAACGGCTAAACCTCCACCAATATTTATACTAGAGAGTGCTGAAGCACCTAACATCTTCAACTCTGCGTATATATTTCCAGCCTCTCTTAATGAGCGTTTCATAGGAGAGATGTCATCCATCTGTGAACCAATATGAAAGTGGATCATAGTAAAGTGCTCTAAAAGATTATTCTCTTTAAGGAGTCTTGTTGCCTCGAGTATCTCTGTAGCTGTCAGTCCAAACTTAGCATCCATCCCACCACTCTTTGCCCATGAACCACTTCCTGTAGCATGTAAACGTACACGGATACCTATTTTTGGTATAGTGAGACTTGACTCTTGGGCTACCTCAATGATAGTTTTAAGTTCACCTAAGCCCTCTATAGTGAGTACTATATTATGTCCACTTTGTGCTGCGATAAAGGCAAGAGTAATCATCTCCTTATCTTTGAAACCATTTACCGTTATATAAGCACCTTCATTTATATGGCTCATAGCGAGAATAAGTTCAGCTTTACTTCCAGCTTCTAGACCATAGTTTAACATTTTTCCAGCATCAACAACGGCTTGAACCAGATGAGGAAACTGATTTACCTTGAGTGGAAAAACAGCTTTAAAAGAGCCTTTGTAGTTATTCTCTTCTATAGAGTACTCAAAATGTTTATAGAGATTTTGAAGTTGTTTTTGTATAAGGTGTGGAAAACGTAAAATTATAGGTCCTCGTACATCTTCTGCTCGGATAGTGGAAGTGATCTCCAAGAGAGAAGGGTGGGATTTAGTATTGACTATTAGTTCACCATTCTTTATAGTAAAGTTATTTTCCGACCAATGTTGTAAACCATAATGTTTCAAAGAAATCTCCTAATTTCCATCTAAAAATCCTTAAGCTTCATAACCTTTTCTGTTTTAGTCTCTAAATCCTTTACCCAAATAGTATTATCATTACGTTCATTCTCACCTATAACACAACAGAACCTAGCATGAACTTTATCTGCCGCTTTAAGGTGATTTTTGAGGCTTTTTGCCTTATAATCACAAGTTACTTTTGTCTTGTTGCGTTTTATCTGTGTTAATTGCACAACTAAATCTACAGCCTCTGTATCCATAGCACCTATGTAATACCCCTTGCGAGTAATTTCAGGCATAACAATAAGCTCCATAAGTCGTTCTATTCCCATAGCAAAACCAACGGCAGGGGTAGGACGGCCATCTAAAAACTCTACAAGCCTATCATATCGCCCACCACCAGCAATAGCACTTTGGCTACCGATATTATCACTTACAAACTCAAACGCCGTCTTAGAGTAGTAGTCTAATCCACGAACAAGATTTGTATCTATTTCAAAAGCTACACCGTTGTCATTTAAAATCTGTTTTAACTTATTAAAGTCACTCTCACACTCCTTACAAAGAGAGTTGATGAGTTTTGGTGCATTCTCATAAAGAGATTGACAATGCTCATTTTTACAATCAAGTACACGGATAGGGTTTGTAGATTTACGACGTTGACAATCTTCACAGATTTTATTCTCAATAGACTCTATAAAACTTACAAGAGCGTTACGATACTCAGGCATACAGTTTTGATCACCAAGTGAATTTATTTGTAAACGATACCCAATCCCACATCGTTTGAGAATGTCAGCAATCATCATAATCATAGTCGCATCTTCATAAACACTTGCAACACCAAAACTCTCGACTCCAAACTGATGAAATTGACGGAGGCGACCTTTTTGTGGACGTTCATAGCGAAACATAGATCCATAGTAGAAAAAGCGGTGTATCCCACCAGCACGGTCAAGTTTCTGCTCTACAAAGGCACGAACAACACCAGCAGTTCCCTCTGGACGCAGAGAGACATCATTTTCACCCTTATCTATGAACTGATACATCTCTTTACCAACGATGTCACTGCTCTCTCCAACACTACGTTTAAAAAGGGCAGTCTCCTCTAGCAGTGGCGTTTCAATAAAATGAAAGCCATAGTTTTGTGCAACCTCTGTCGCTAGGCTTATGAAGTATGTAAAGCGCTCATAATCTTCTCTAAGTATATCATTCATTCCACGTAGTGACTTAATCATTTTTTTCCTTAGTTGTGTTATTAGAGATAAAATTTATAATGAAAGGATAGCATTATTTCCCTTTAAATCTATTTTTTTAAGATTTTGACTTCAAAATTATCCTTTAAAAATTTAAGATTGCAATTTAATCTCAAAAGATACTATCTATTTGCTTATAGCTACTACAATTTGAATTTTAAGGAGTTTTAATGAAACAAGTTCTATCTTTCATCTCATCAATGAAGAGTATGGCAATTCTTATGCTTATTTTTGCAGTATCAATAGGGTATGCAACTATAATTGAGAATGATTTTGGTACTATGACAGCTAAAGCTGAGATATATAATGCCATTTGGTTTGAAGTTCTTTTGGGGCTTTTGGCATTTAACCTATTAGTAAATATTTACAGATATAAAATGTACACACTCCATAAAGCTCCTCTATTTATTTTTCATATTGGTTTTTTAGTGGTTCTCTTTGGTGCGGCAGTAACTCGCTATACTGGATTTGAGGGGACAATGCACATTCGTGAGGGTGGTGAATCATCCTCTATATTGAGTGCTGAAACATTTGTAACACTACAAGCAAGTGAAAATGGACAACACTCAAAAGCAGAGAGTTCCGTTTATCTTTCAAATAAAAATGACAATATCCTCTCTTTATCAACAAAAGTTGGAGATAAAAAAATTATAGCTAATTTGTTTGAATATATTCCTGATGCCGTGGAAACGTTAGTAGAGGATAAAAAAAATGGAGAGCCTATAGCAAAGTTTATGATAACATCACAAGGAGTAGGAAAACCTGTTGTAATAGCTCAAGGTGAGTATTTTGATGCTGGATCATTTATCTTGGATTTTAGTTCTCACAAAACATTTACTAAGCCTGTAGTAAAAATTATACTTGAAGATGATACTCTTTATATCGCGCATAAGGAGAGACTCTCTTTTCTTAAGATGATAGATCGTTCAAAGGGTGAATTACAAGCAAATGAGAAAGATGAACTAAACAAAAGAGTACTTTATAGTACTACAAGTGGTGGGAGTTTTGTTCTTCGTGATTTTATGGTACATGCGGCTAAGAGACTCGTGAGTAACTCAGCTTCTAAAATAAATAGAAAAATGAGAATGAACTCTAGTGGAGTAGATGCACTTCGTTTTTTTATTAGAGTTAATGATACAAGGAAAGAAGTTTATGTTTTTTGGCGTAAAGGTGAGTTAGGTATTCCAACAGATCTTACTATAGATGGGGTCAAGGTCTCTATCGCAATTGGTGTAAAAGATATTCACATACCATTTAAGATCAAACTTGTAAAATTTCAACTTGATCGTTATCCAGGATCTATGTCTCCCGCATCTTATGCAAGTGATGTTATTCTCGTTGATAAAGAGAAAGGGATCAATATGCCATATAGGATTTATATGAATCATATTTTAGAATATCGTGGATATAGATTTTTTCAAGCTTCTTACGATAGAGATGAAAAAGGTACACTTCTTTCAGTCAATAATGACCCTGGAACTCTTCCAACATATATAGGCTATTTTCTTTTATCTTTGGGATTATTTTGGTCACTTTTTTCTAAAAAACATAGATTTGCAAAACTGACAGATAAGGCGATCAAAGCGAGTGCAAAGAGAGTTGCTCCTGCTATTTTAGCACTTTTTATGGTATCTGTTTCTACTCCATCTATTGCAGCTGAATTAGATCCAGCACTCAAAACAATACTCTTATTTGATAAAGGGCATACAGAGAAATTTGGAAAGTTAATTATTCAAGATACAAGAGGGAGAATGAAGCCTATGAATACTCTTGCAATTGAAATATTAGAGAAGATGCATAGAAGTGCAGATATAAAGATAGGCTCAAAGTCTTTAAATGCAGATCAAGTAATCTTAGGAATGATGATTCGACCTGATATTTATAAAGATGTGAAGCTTATTCGCACGAGTGATCCTAAAATAAATGATACATTAGGTATAAAACACAATGCAAAGTATGCCTCATTTTCACAGTTCTTTCAAAATTTTAAAAATATGCAAGGGTATAAGCTTAATGAATTAGTGGATACAGCTACAAGAAAAGCTCCAAAAGATAGAAATAAATTAGATAAAGCAGTGCTTAAAATAGATGAGAGAGTGAATGTTGCATATATGGTTTTTACAGGTTCACTTCTTAAAATCTGGCCAGCTCCACACGATAAAACAAATAAATGGTTAGCAACTATAGATGCCCTAGAAACATTTTCTCCTGAAGTAAGGTTAGAGGTTCGTAATGCTGCAGTTGCTTACTTTAGTGCAGTTGATGAAGCTCTTAGTAATGGAAAATGGGATAAGGCAGATAAAGCTTTAAAAAAGATTGATGCTTATCAACATAAGTATGGCTCAGCAGTATATCCAAGTGCTAATAAAATAAAAGCAGAACTCTTTTATAATAGTACTAATGTTTTTGAATTTCTGTGGCCACTCTATTTTATGATGGGATTTGTACTACTTTTTGCAAGTTTTGCAAATATTATCTACCCAAAAATAAAGATGAGACTTCTCTCACGTTCAGCTTTAGGACTTTTAGCACTTTTCTTTGTCCTACATACTATGGGATTAGCACTGCGTTGGTATATCTCTGGACATGCACCATGGAGTAATGGTTTTGAGTCTATGACCTATATTGCTTGGGCGACAGTTCTTGCTGGATTTATCTTCTCCAAACACTCACCTATTACTTTGGCAGCTACAGCGATACTCTCAGGTCTTATTCTCTTTGTAGCACACCTTAGTTGGATGAACCCTCAGGTAACAAATCTAGTTCCCGTACTAAACTCTTACTGGTTAAGTATTCATGTTAGCATGATTACTGCTTCGTATGGTTTCTTAGGTCTTGGAGCTCTCCTTGGTTTCATTAGTGTACTCCTCTATGCTATAGCGAATGAGAATAACCGTAGAGTGATAGCACTTTCCATAAAAGAGTTAAATGCCATTAACGAAATGAGTCTGATGGTAGGATTAGTTCTACTTACTATTGGTAACTTTTTGGGTGGCGTTTGGGCAAATGAGTCTTGGGGACGTTACTGGGGTTGGGATCCAAAAGAGACATGGGCACTTGTGACTATCTTAGTGTATGCTGTTGTTATACATTTACGTTTTATTAAGTCTATTTATAATGAGTTTAACTACAGTGTTATTTCATTACTTTCATTTACATCTGTACTAATGACTTACTTTGGAGTAAACTACTATCTCGCTGGTATGCACTCTTATGCAAAAGGTGATTCTGTCCCTATTCCAGACTTTGTTCCTGTAACCTATACTATCTTGGCTATAGTGATCCTTTTGGCGTTTAGAAATAGAAAGATAGCATAAGTAGGAGGGTGTATGGAGTTTAAAGGATTTCCAGAAACTGCACTCTCTTTTTTAAATGAGATAAAGAAAAATAATAATAAAGAGTGGTTTTTAGCTCACAAGTTTGAGTATGAATCTTCTATATTAAATCCATCTCGAACTTTTGTAGTTGAGATGGGTGAACATCTTCAAGCCCTTGTCCCTACTATAAATGCAGAACCAAAAATAAATAAATCTCTCTATCGTATCTATAGAGACACACGAAGAATGGGTGCAAATAAGATGCCTATAAAAGAGCGCATAGGTGTGATATTTTGGCAGGGCAACAGTAAGCGTATGCAGAGTTCATGTTTTTATATGCACTTTTCTCCTGAAGAGCTTATGGTTGCTGTAGGTGTGAGATGGTTTGAAAAACCTATGCTTGATGCCTATCGTGAGTATATTAAAAGTGATGAAAAGAGGGCAGAGTTGGCTTCTATTTTAGAAAATATTAAAGGCTTAAATAAAGGCTATACTCACTTAGAAAAAGGGTACAAACGGTATCCAAAAGGTTTCGATAAAGATATGAGTAATGCTGATTTATCTTTATATAAAGGAATGGCTACCTTTAAAACTTTAAAGCCTAAATTAATTACTAATGGTAAAAAACTTATAGATACACTCTATGAAATTTATGAAGATATGTTACCTTTACAGCAGTTTATGTATGAAGTAAGTTTGAGAGTAAAAGAGGAATAATGGCAAAAGAAGCAGTAATATTACTTAATATGGGTGGTCCAAATAATCTTAACGAAGTTGAGATGTTCTTAAAAAATATGTTTGCAGATAAAAATATACTTACTGTAAAAAATAGTATTTTACGAAAATTGATAGGAGGTATGATTGTTTTTAATCGTGTAGAATCTTCTCAAGAGATTTACAGACAACTTGGCGGCAAGTCTCCTATAGTTGATCATACAAAAAGTCTTGTTTCAAAGCTTCAAAAAAAACTAGGTAATGATATCTTAGTAGATTTTGTTATGCGCTATACCCCTCCTTTTGCCTCTGAAGTAATTTCGCGTTTAAATGAAGCTAATATAGAAAAAATTTATCTTATCCCTCTCTATCCTCAGTTTTCAACTACTACAACAAAATCTTCATTAGAGGATTTTCAAGAGTGTTATCACCTTGAGGGTAGGGATGCTCTTTTAGTAGAGAAAAAATACTTTTTTGAAAATGTAAACTACAATAAGTCTGTGATAGAGAAGATAAAAAAAAGTGTAGGGAGTGATAATTATAGAGATTTTGATATGATATTTTCTGCACATGGTTTACCCCAAAAGATCGTAGATGCTGGAGATGTTTATGAGAGTCATATAAAAAAACATGTAGAGATACTTAAAAAAATGTTAGAGTCTGAGGGAATAAATTTTCATGAGATACATTTGGCATATCAGTCAAAAGTAGGTCCTCTTGAGTGGTTAAAACCTTCACTAGAAGATAAATTAAAAGTGGTTCGTAATCGTGGTGTCATTATTGTTCCTATCGCTTTTACTATAGATAATTCAGAGACAGTTTTTGAACTTGAAGTTGAGTATAGAGAAGTTGCTAAGGAGTTGGGCTTTAGTGAGTATCGTGTTGTTAAATGCTCCAATGATAGCTCTTTGTTTGTTGATGCTTTAGTTGAGATATATGAGAAGATGAAGTAGTACGAAAATATATCTTTATTGATCCTCTTCTCGTTGCTCTTTTTGCATAAAGTCTCGCTCTCGTGTTGGACGAATATATCTTACAAACTGAGATCTTGCAGGTTGTAGAAGTTCTATATCATAGAGCATTTGATTATCTTTTATTTTTATATTATAAGTTCTTTCATCACCAGTTATAAGAGAATAAAAATAGTCAATTCCTATGGTCGTAGTGTAATTAATCCAGTCATACTCTATATCATTACCAAGTAGTGCATTAGTCTCTATAAGAATGTTGTTGTGCTCTGTAATAGAGTTTGCAATAACCATCTCTTTTCTATCAATATATTGAGTCATTGAGAGTAAAAGTGGATCATAATTTATCTGTGTAGAGAGTATATTTGTTTCATTTACATCGTAAAGCGTAAGTTGTGAGAGTATCATTCCTGTTTTGATAATAGGCGTGTTTACTATGATAGTTGCATCTGCTATCTTTTCATTTTCTTTTAAATAGGACTCAAGATTTGTGGTTCGTCTTGAGACAGAGTAATTGAGTATCTCTTTTGTAGTTTGTTTGATAGGTTTATTGCTCTCTTCATTTATTTGAGAAAAGATACTAAATGTATTTCCAAAGAGAGAGCTACTACCTAAATCATCTATAGAAGAGTAGCTAAACTCCTCTCTTTGGTATGCAGCAAGTGCTTTTCCTATTTTTGATTTATCAGAAAATATCACTAATGGTTCATAGGCCTCTTTGAGGAGGAGGTTGCTTTGTGCATGGTAATCTATAGCTCCAAATATAAAGTATGGAGATGTGCTATTACTATCTTGTTTATTGATAGTTGGAAAATAGATATGAATAGTAGGATCAAGGTTGCTTATATTTTTTGCTCCTGTATGTGTTAGAGGGGCTATTATATATTCAAAACCATCTTTGTGTATCCTTTTTATCACACTACTCAAATCCTCTATATTTTCGCTCTCTATTTTATAACTTTTTAACATAAATGGGTGACCTTTTGTCATCAGATATGCAAGACTTGCATTTGTAACGGAAGAAGCATATTTTCCTATCTTTTTATAAGGGAGAAGGAGAGCGATTTTAAGTTGTTTGGAGTTATGAATAGAGCCAAGATTGAAGATAGGAACAAACAGCTCTCTTGCCTCATTTTGCTTCGCATCTTTTAATTTACTTCCAGCATATGCTAAAAAAGAAAAAACTTGACCATTATCTAGATAATTCTGCATACAGTAGGTATTACACTCAAGAGGAGATAAGTTCTGTATATATGTCTTAGGCAGAGGAATGTTTGAGATGATAAAGCTCTGCGCAAATACAAAAGCTGGCAATAGTAGTAGTAGTTTCTTTTTCATAAGCATCCTTTTACAGTGTGAAGATCATGGAGTGTTATTATTTTTGATTCTGGATTTCTAAGTAAATATTGTGGATGGTAGATAGGAATAAGTTTCATATCTTTAAATGTAATAACATGTCCACGTACATTTTCAAAGTTTCCACTATCTCCTGTAAGATGAGCATATGCATCCTCTCCTAGTGTTACAATTACTTTTGGTTTTATAAACTGCATCTGTGAGTAAAGATAGCTCTTACAAGAGTGATACTCAGAAGCTGAAGGTTTATTTGCATGAAGTGGTTTACATTTGACACAGTGTGTTAAAAAAGCATCTTCACTTCGAATTAGAAGAACATTCTCTAACATTTTTTTAAGTGTTTCCCCTGATCTACCACTATAGTAGTCATTTGTAGCATCTTGTGCTTGAGAGACACTGAAATCTAGAAGCATAAGATCTGCATGTTGAGACCCATAACCACTTAGACTCTGTGTACATGATTTACTCAAAGCACAGAGGTGACAAGAGGCAATGTTTGATGCAAGTTCATCCATACTAGAAGGTGTCTCATAAGCTCTTTTCTCATCTGTATTAAAATGGTCAATATACTCATAACCTATGGCTCTTAGTCTATAAAGATTTTGCAAAAGAGACAGGTTTTGATAAGATTTCAAATGCTACCACCAAAAATAGTTAATTGAGTGTGAGTATATTTAAAGTGTGGTTAAAATATACTTTAATTAAGTGGTATAGTTCACATCAACATGTCTTTTTTTAAGCCATATTTTTAAAAATAAAGATATAATTTTAAACTTTTTAACTATAAAAAATTAACTTAACTGTACAAATCTGCAGATGATTCAATTAAGAAAATTTTTATCAAGGATACATATGTTTATACGATTATTACTGCTAATCTCTTTTGCTACTACATTTACACTCGCTTATACAGATACACCAACTCCAGAGGATATAGCTCGGGCGAAAAAAGCTATTTCTGAGAACCCTCAACTTCTTGACACACAAGAAGCAAAAGCTGAAATGGCAAAAAGAGGTGTAACTAAAAGTGAAGTAAAACAGAAGCTTGCCAACTCCTCAGAACAAGCAAAAAAAATTTTAACGATCAATGAACTAAAGAAATCTGTTCTAAAGATAGATAAAGAGGACGATGTAGCTCAAGATGAAGAAGAAGAGAGTACTAATGAGTCGTCTCAAGAGAAAGATAATGAAGTAAGTAATGAAGAAGAGGATAAAGAGCAAAAAAAAATAGCAAAAATAAAGAGCAAAAATAAAGAGAATGCTCCTTTTACTTATAAAACAAATAGCGAGATACACGAAGCACTTAAAGCACGACAGCAAAATCCCCTCTCATACAAAAAGTTAAATCGCTATTCTCACTCTTTTTATGCAAATAAAAATAAATTAGACACCTCTTCTCTCCCTACACCAGATAATTATATTATGTCTGTTGGAGATATTTTGACTATTCACATCTATGGAGATAGAGATGACTCCTTTGTGGTGACTATTAAAAATGATGGGAAGATAGATTTAGCATATATTGGACCAATCAAACTTGGTGGTATGAAATTTATAGATGCAAAAAAATATCTTATTGAAAATCTAAAAAAACATTTTAAAACAAGTGAGTTTAGCGTCAATATAGAAAAATATAGCACAATCCAAGTCACACTTATTGGAGATGTGAAATATCCAGGACTCTACAATCTCTCCTCTTTTGCAACTGTAAAAGATCTTTTAATAGTCTCTAATGGTATAAGAAAAAGTGCATCAGTAAGAGATATTGTAGTGAAAAGAGAGGGTAGAGTAATTGCTCATATAGATTTTTATGATCTTCTTTTTAGAGGAAAATCTTTTACTTCACTGCTCTTAAAGCATGGGGATCTTGTTGTTATCAATAAAGCAAAAAAATTAGTGAGTATTGATGGTGCTGTTAATAATAAAGCTATTTTTGAACTCAAGGATCAAGAGACATTAAAATCTCTCATAGATTATGCTGGAGGTATGAGTCCAAATGCATCTAAAAGAGAGATAAAAATCAGTCGTTATGATAATAATTTAGAGCAAAAAAGTTATAAAATCTCCTACAAAAAGAGCGAAAAATTTAAAATGAAAGATGGAGATAGAGTCTATATCTATCCACTCGATTATAGCTCAAAAAATAGTGTGCAGGTGTATGGTAATATTATAAGACCAGGGGAGTACCATCTCAATAAAGAGCATACACTTAATGCTTTTTTTAAAGATGTTTTACAATATGGAAAAGAGAAGTTTTTTCTTCCAAATACATATTTTAAGTATGGGGTTATCAAGCATTATGGAGAAAATCTACAGTATAATAGTTATTCATTTAATCTCTTAGATGTGATAGAGGGCAAACAGACTATACCTCTCCTAGCTGGTGATGAGATATATATATACGCATATAATGATATATATAGAAATACCTATATCTTCACAAAAGGAAAATTATTAACAAAGGCAGGAAAGATTCAGTTTATCAAAGGAATCACTATCAATGATGCCCTCAATGCTTCAGGAATTAATGGTATTTTAGATGATAAAGTGCGTGTAACAACATACAGCACTAAAAATCTTATGCCAAAGACAACTTTCTATTCACTAAAGGATGAGGGAAATACCACTTTAAAACCTTATGATGAAGTAGAGGTATTTGATTATTATGATATGCATTTGCTTACACCTGTGACAATTAAAGGAGAAGTTCTAAATCCTACTACAGTTGCTTATGAACAAAATATGAGTGTAGCTGATTTAATAGATATAGCTGGTGGATTTACTCCAAAAGCATACAAACATAATTTGGAAATAGTAAGATATAAAGTAAATAAAGATGAAGAGAGAGAACGAGTCGTTTTTAAGATTAGCACTATACAAAAACCTCTAAAAAACATTATACTTCATGCCTATGATGAAGTACAAATTTTTAAGATTCCAAAATGGAATGAGAGGAAGAGTGTAACATTAAAAGGTGAAGTAAAATTTCCAGGTACATACTCTATTGAGAGTGGAGAGAAGTTAAGTAGTGTCCTTAAAAGGGCAGGTGGTTTTACCCATGAAGCTTTTATTAAGGGAACTGTATTTACACGAGCGAGTATACAAGCAAGACAGAAACGTGAATATAAAAATAATCTCACACGTCTAAAACGTCAACTCTCTCTCTTTAATGCAATGCCTGCTAATATGCAAAAAAATCCAACAACATCAACAGCAAAACTTGATAAAATAGTTGAAGAAGCCGTACAATATACTCCACTTGGAAGAGTAAGTATTGATATAGACAGGGATCTTTCAAAATTTGAAAAGAGCAAATACAATTTAGTGTTAAAAGATAAAGACACAATTACAATACCATCTCAAATTGATACGGTAACTCTATTTGGAGAGGTCTTTAACCCTATCTCCTTTGTCTATAATGATGAGCTGGATGGAAGTGATTATATTGAATTAGCGAGTGGATATACACAAGGTGCAGATAAGAATAGTGTTTATGTTATTCATGCTGATGGAACTAGTGAACCTATTCAAAGAGGATGGTGGATTTTTAGCTTCCATGTAGATATTAAAAAAGGAGATACTATTGTAGTACCTCTTTATATCCAAGAGTATAGTAAACTTAAGGTTTGGGATAGTGTCTCTAAAATTATGGCCTCATTTGCTCTTACTGCTGCTTCTCTTAGTACTTTAGGCCTTTTCTAATGAATACGCAAGAGATTACTATGATACAAGAGGATGAGATAGATTTAAGAGAGTTATGGCAGAAAATAGTAAAGGGTAGGAAAATTATTGCTCTTACCACTATAGTTCTAGTGTTTTTTGCTTTTTTATATGTTTTAAAATTACCAAATGTATATGAGTCTAAAACTACGCTTATGCCTATGAATAGTAACTCTTCTGGTGGATTAGCGAAGCTTGGTGGTCTCGCTTCTTTGGCTGGAATGAATGTTGGTGGAGGGAGTATGACTCCAGATGTGGCGTTTAATACCCTACTAGATGATTATAATTTTATGAAAACATTTGTTATTAAAAATAAATTTGATAGATACTATTTAAGTAGCAATAGAGATAAAAATTATGTTTTTGCATTTAATTTTCGTGCTCTGTATGATCTATTTCAATCAGATAAAGATGATGAGAAGGATTTTGAACAGGTTATATTTGATGTTGTAAAAGAGATAAGAAAACATATTTCTATTAGTAGTGATAAAAAAACAGGGCTTATCTCTGTTGCTTGTAGTGATAGTGATAGAGAGTTTCCACCCAAGATTATTAAGGCCTTTTTAAACGATGCAAGCAAATATTTAATAGAGAATCATTTAAAAATAAACAATCGTAAACTAATCTATTTTAAAAAAGAGTTAAGAGGTGCTGAAAGTTTTGAACTCCGTCAAAGTATTGCAAATATTATTTCTGATGTATTAAAAGAGAATGTAATGATGCATTCAAAGAGATATTATCAATGTGACCTCTTAACTACTGCTACTCCAGCATACATAAAAGATAAAATCAAACCAAAACGTGCACTTATTTTAGTAGTTTCATTTATTTTAGGTATTGTACTAGGAGTGTTTTTACTTTTCTTTTTGGAGTTTGTGTCTTTGAAAAAAAGTTCAAGTGATGAGCTTACTCTCTAACAAAAAGAGTGAAAAATTATGCTAAAATTACTCTATGAAAAAAATAAACAATAAAATTGCTGTCTGTATTATGAGTGGTGGGATGGACTCTACTCTTAGTGCATATATGATGCAAACAAGAGGTTATAATATAATAGCTGTACATTTTAACTATAACCAAAGAACACAGAGCAAAGAGTTAGAGTGTTTTCATAATATTTCTGATGCATTGAAAGTTACAAGAAAATATATCTTAGATTTAGACTTTTTTAAGCAGCTAGGAGCTACTTCTGCACTTACAGATAAAACAATAGAGATACCTATAGATGGAGTGGAAGAGGGCATTGTCCCTGTTACATATGTCCCTTTTCGTAACGGTATCTTTCTCTCTATGGCAGCAGCTATTGCAGAAAAAGAGAGTGCAGAACTTATAAGTATAGGCGTTGTTCAGGAAGATAGCAGTGGATATCCAGATTGCAAAGAGAGTTATATTCACTCTATGCAAAATGCCATAAATCTCGGTACAAAAGATGAGACAAATATAAAAATTGATATGCCACTTGTACATTTAAAGAAATCTGAAATAGTAGCAAAAGCGATAGAACTGCAAGTACCGCTCTCCCTTACATGGTCTTGCTATAAAAATTCGGATATCGCTTGTGGCGTTTGTGATAGCTGTCGTCTTCGTTTAAATGGATTTCTTCAAGCTGGAGTAACAGACCCCATAAAATATGTATGATACTAAACAATATAAAAACTATAATCTCTCTATTGAGATTAATAAAAAATTAAAACATAGCTATCTAAGTGTTACAAAAGAGGGTAAACTTAAAATCAAAACACCTATCTCTTCTCAAAAATTTATAGCTACTTTTATTGATGAGAGAGAAGAATGGATACTAAAACAACTTCAAAAAATAAAAAATTGTAAAAAACTTGGAAATATAGAGTTGCACACTCAAGAATCGATAGAGGAACGTGTTAACTATTTTGCACAAAAGATGTCTTTACATTACTCACAATTAAAGTTTAGAAAAATGAAGCGAAGGTGGGGATCTTGTAGTTCTTTGGGTGTTATTACACTCAACAGGGCACTTTTTTATGTAGCAAGCGAATTAGTAGATTATGTTATAGTCCATGAATTAGCACATTTACGGTATATGAATCACTCAAAGGAGTTTCACTCTTTAGTCAAATCCTATCTTCAAGAAGAAAAAAAGTATAGGATAAGTTTACAGGAAATAGACATTACTTGGTAAGATAACTTTTGTGGTATCTACTCGATGGTGACCACATCATCCAGCCATTAGTATTGAGCTCTTCTGTTGCTCGTATCTGTTCTTGTATTTCAAACTTTCCATATACTCTCCTATTTGATGTATAGTCTCTAAAGTACTGTAACCAAGGTCGAACTCTTGTAATATCTACTTTATCTTTTATGTTCTTCAAACTTCTTTGTATGACAGCATATGGATGATTTGCAGGGTGTTTAAAATGAAAAGAGCCATAGGAGAATCCAGATGGATAGAGCATTGGTGAGATATAATCAGAGTGTTTTGTGAGTGAGAGAAGTACCTGCCCAACATTATTATCATCTTTCTTGCTCCACAAAATATTTCCATAGGTGTCCACTGAGATAAAAACGCCATAAGGTTCTAATCTCTCTTTTGCCATATCTAAAAATTTTTCTATAGCTTCTACACGGTTCTTTTGTGTATTTTTTTTTGAAAAATGAAGCCCCTTTTTTGCAGGAAAGCGAATATAATCAAAGTTTATCTCATCAAAACCAACTTTTGCAGCTTCTTTTGCAATAGTAATTGAATAGCTATGTGAACGTAAATCAAAAGGATCTACCCATGCTATTTTGTCATGATTTCTCCAAATTGAACCATTATCATTACGTCTTAATACATATTCAGGGTTGTGAGATGCTTGAATCTCATCTTTAAAAGTTACAATACGCGCTATCGTGTATATATGATGCTTTTTCATAGTTTTAATAAATTTCTTTATATTATGATTTGTCCTACTCTTATGTGCACCATAGGCGTTTGCTTGTTGAGATCCTGTAAGAAAAGAGGTAAAGCCATATTCATTTTTGACATCCACTACAATAGCATTTGCTTGAGTCTCTTTTAAGAGTTTTATAATTTTTTTGAGTCTTGGGGAGTTATTGCTAGCCCCCCAAAATGTAAGATAAAGTGCTTTTACTTTGATGGATTGAAGTTTGAAGATTTTTTGTGTACTATTTGTATCTATGGCTAATGGTCTATATCCATAAGCTTTTATATGAATAATTGATGAGGGATTATTTATACTAAATGAACCATTGGCATCACTATATGTAGTTTTATTTCCATCAATAACAAGAGCATTTTTTACTGGTTTTGAGTTATTTATATCAACTAAAAAACCACCAAAGGAAGCCATAAGTAAACAAGGAAAAAAAGAGGATAGAAGAAAGAATTTATTCAAAAGATACCCATATTTTTAAATTTTTACAATAATACAGTAAAAAAATAAACTCCATTACTTTTATCTCTCATTAAGAAAATTTTTTAGACTAATATTACTCCATGATTTAGAAAGATCTAAATAGTCTCTTATATCTGCATAGACTTCTGCAAAGTCCCTATTTTTACTACTTAATTCATCTACAACTTCAATGAGAGCTTTTTTACCAGCACTATTTACATCTTCTGGAAAGTTTGAGAGTGTTACACCTAAATCTTTAAGTTTTTGTAATGCATAAATATTATTATGGTGAAACTCTGAAGTCATATTTGCATTCATCTCAGAAGAACATACTTCTATAATAGACTGATGCTCGAATGCAAGCTTAGAAAAAGAGTGCTTATTAAAAGTTAGCTCTAAAATAGAACCAGGTTCATGCCAACCAGAGTAATAATAAGGAGCAATTTTGTAAAATCCCATTTTGATATCAAGAGCAGGTCCAACCCACTCAGTTGCATCAATAACTCCACGTTCAAGAGAGGTGTATATCTCGCCTGCAGGCAATAGTACAGGATTTACACCTATCTTTGAGAAAACTTCTCCTCCTAGACCAGGTATACGCATTTTAAGTCCATGCATATCTGCAAGAGAGTTAATAGGTTTTCTAAACCATCCACCCATCTGAATGTTAGTATTTCCTCCTAAAAATGGATGTAGATTATATTTTTTATACTGCTCTCGCCAAAGTTTTAGTCCATTACCAAAAGTCATCCAAGAGTTAATCTCTTCAGCTGTAAAACCAAAAGGAATACCACTGTAGAGAGAAAAAGAGGAGTTTTTTCCTTTCCAGTAGTAAGGGCCCGAGTGAAAGGCATCTATCTGACCACTAGAGCAGGCATCAAAAACAGCTAATGCAGGAATAAGAACATTTTTGGGGTAAATCTTTATCTCTAAACTACCTCCACTTATATCTTTAACACGCTGAGCAAACTTCTCAACACCACTCCCCATGATGGGAAAATGTGCAGGCCATGAAGTAGCAAGTTTTATAATGACTTTTTTATTACGATTTATATTTATATGCTTGAGTTTATTAGATTTTCTTGGATGTTTTGAGTAGTCTATTGCCTGATGATTACTCTCATTGCATCCACCAATAGCAAGAGCTGCACCACTTGAAGTAGCTGTAACTAAAAAGGTTCTTCTATTCATATTTTTTCCTTATGTAATATCAAAAAGTGTAAGTTCTCTCTGTGAAACTAGAGGTTTTGCAAGTAAACTTTTATCTACTCCAACTATTAGTGCAAAGTGAAAATAATTTTCTCGTAAGATATTAAGTATCTCATTTTGATTTTTATAGAGTACTACATCCTCTCTATTTTTTATTTTATTAACCATATCTTTTTGTGAAGATGGAAGTACATAGAGTGTTTTTGCCCATGTAACCTCACGTTCTAAAAAAAGTATCTCAGACTCTATAAGCTTACTATCTTTTTCAAAAATAAGTACTTTATCACTCGTTCCAAACTCTTTGATCTCAAACCTTTTATTTGTAAATACTGCTTCAAAATGATCTATAGGCATAAATTTTTTAAGTTTATAGGTTATACCTAAGTTCTTAAAAAGGTGCAGAAGTATCTCCAAATAGGGAATAAAAAAGGGCGAAATTAGTTGGCGTTCGTAAAATGTATCGTTGTAAATAAAAGAGGTTTCAAAAAGAGTTTGCTCTATAATATTTACATGTTTGTAGGCACGATCTGAGAGTTCTATAGTATTTGTAAAGATCTCTTTATCACACAAAGTAGGGCAAAATAGTACGATAGTACCCTTATCAATCTCCCAAAGGTGCTTACTTAAAGTCTGAATATCTCCTAAAACAGCGATAAATGACTCTTCTGTAACAACTTGTAAAGCAAGTTTTAAGACTATCTCATTTGTTTTATAAGCTTTGATATTTTTATCTATAAGTCGAAATCGGAGAAGGCGTTTGAGTGCATTTTCTATATTTTCAACTCTTATCCAAGCAATTTCATCATCACTTATATCTGTGGGAGTTGAGAATATTATGCCGTAAGCACCATTAAGGATAGCTTCTTCTATACTTGTCTCATCAAACGCCATGAAAAGATCACCTCGTTTGACAGCTTTTGCTTCTAGGACAACATTAGTAAAGATTTTTACAAAGGGCTTGTTTACTAAAGTGCCGTATGTAAGTGCAAGGACATTTTCAAGTCTCATCCAATAAGAGTACCTGCCTTTTTAGGTTTTTCTGGTCGTATTAGAGAGAGTCCATCTTCATCTTTAGCAGCAAGCAACATCCCTTCACTCATAATTCCCATAAGTTTTGTAGGTTTTAAGTTTGCCACGACACAGACTTGTGTTTCGACAAGCGACTCAGCAGAGTATGACTCACGAATTCCAGCTACTATCTGTCTAGTATCATTTACTCCAAGACTCACTTTTAACTTGAGAAGTTTTTTACTCTTTGGTACGTTCTCAGCTTCAAGAACTGTTCCTACTTTGAGTGATGTCTCAAAAAAATCTCCTATTTCTATAAGGTTTTCACCAAAATTTGCAGCAGATTCAAACTTCTCCTTTTTCTTAGAACTCTTTTTCTCCACTTTTGAAGAGTTTGCTTCAGCTTGTAATACTTCTTGCATAAGTGGTGCTTCAACACGAGGGAAGAGAGGAGGTACTTTTTTAATATTAAATAGTTTTAATAGTTTTTTGTTGACTACTAGTTCATTATAACTCTTATTATTTATCTCAAAGTTTAAAGCATTAGCAATAGTGGTGGTAGTTTTAGGCATAATAGGAGAGAGCATTATTGCAGCTTTAGCTAAGATATTTGCAACCAATGCAACAGTAGCTAAAGCCTTGTCTGTTTCATTGTCTTTTATTTTTACCCATGGCTCATGTTCTGTAATTGCAGCGTTGCCAATAGAGAAAAGTTTCCATAGCTCTTCAAGATATCTATGTATCTGTATCTCACTCATGTAGTGATCTAAAGAGTCAAGAACCTTATCTATTGCATCAAGCTCTTGAGTATGGTACTTTGCAACATCTGTACTATCTATCTCGTAAGCAGAATATTTTCCACTCATACCGATAATGCGATTTAAAAGATTACCAAGATCATTAGAGAGTTCGGAGTTGATACGGTCTATTAATGCACGTTGAGAGAAGTCCCCATCTTGACCAAACGGTACTTCACGAAGCATAAAATAACGAAGATTTTCAACACCATAAGCATCTGAAACCTCTTTAGGCGATACTACATTGCCTTTTGACTTAGACATCTTTTCACCATCACGAGTCCACCATCCATGAGCACCAATAGTTTTTGGAAGTGGTAGATCCAGACTCATCAAGAATGCAGGCCAGTAGATAGCATGAAAACGTAAAATATCTTTACCTACAAAGTGAGTAGAAGCTGGCCAGAAATTCATATCTGCCTCATCATCTCCATAACCTAATGCCGTAATATAGTTGAGTAGGGCATCAAGCCAAACATATATGACATGCTTATCATCATGTAAAGATTTAGGCATTTTAACCCCCCATGTAAAAGATGTACGAGTAACAGAGAGGTCATGAAGTCCACCTTTTACAAAGTTTGTGATCTCATTTGCACGAGAACGTGGCATTATAAAATCAGGATTTTCTTTATAATGCTGAAGGAGTTTATCTTCATATTTGGAGAGTCTAAAGAAGTAGCTTTCCTCTTTTACAATACTAGTTGTACGTCCGCAATCAGGGCAGAACTCACCATCAACAAGTTGTGTTTCAGGAAAAAATGTCTCACAGCTTACACAGTAGTGACCCTCATAAAAATCTTTGTAAATATCATCTTTTTCAAGCATCTTTACAAATGCTTTTTGAACGCCAACCATATGGTCTTTGTCAGTTGTACGTATAAACTTGCTGTAAGAGATCTCAAACTCATCCCAAAGATTTTTAAATGTAGCACTTATCTCATCTGCAAACTCTTGAGTAGGTTTAGCATTTTTTTGTGCTGACTCCTCAATTTTCTGCCCATGTTCATCAGTTCCCGTTAAAAAGAGAGTCTTATTTCCCTTTAATCGTTCATATCTCGCAGTAGTATCTGCGATAAAAGTCGTATAAGCATGCCCAATATGAGCCTCTCCGTTTACATAGTATATAGGTGTAGTTATGTATTTACTCAATTTCTTGTCCTGTCAAATGTATTGATGTTATTTTACCTAAATAGCCTTAGATATATCCCAAATCATGTAAAATTTATGTAAGGAGTAGGTAAATCAGAGGAAATAGTTTTCAACATATCCATCTAGCAATAAGAGCAGAAAATTTATAAAAATATTAAAAATTGCATTTGAGATCGTCATTAAAGCTATAAAAGACTAAGATATATATTTTGTTAAAATTCAAATCCACCAGTATCACCCTTAGACATACTGTTATAGACTGCTTTTACATATTCATTTCTCAAGGAACAGCCAATGCATAATTCACAGAGACTACAACTTTTATGCCCTTTGTTCTCTTGACAATTTTGAAGCTTTTGTATCATCTCATCAAGAAAAAGTTCGAATTTGTCTTTTTGCTCATTATGCATTTTTTATATAAACCTCTTTAACACGATCTATCTCATACTTTGAACCAAAGAAGCAGATTGCAGTATCGTGTATATGTGCATGACCTAATGTCATGAGGTCATTTTTACCATCTATTGCATAGCCACCAGACTTTTCATAAATAAATGCAAAAGGAAACACTTCAAAAAGACGACGAAGTTTTCCCTCTGGCTTATCACTAGTCCCTGGGTAAGAGAAGAGTCCACCACCTTTAAGAAGTATCTGATGTAAGTCAGGTACCATACCACCAGAATAACGAAGTCTATAGCCTTCTTGGAAAAATGAGTCTATCATATTTTTATGATAAGGAGCCCAATTTTTCTGTGTTCCACCTGGAGCCATCAGCCTACCTTTATCACCAACTCTTATCTCTTTAACAAACTCAAACTCACCATCTTGAAGCAAGTAAAGTTTTGTTTTATTTTCTGCAAAAACCATCTCAACGCGAGGACCATGAACAACATAACAAGCTGCTACCATATTTGCTGTACCAAATGCATTTTCATAGATACCATAAATAGAGCCAACACTAAGATTTACATCTACTAAAGAAGAACCATCAAGAGGATCATAAGCAATATAATACTTTCCATTTTCATCTAAAAGCATCTCTCTCTCTTTCTCTTCACTTGCTATCGTATGGATAGAAGCAACTTTAGAGAACTCCTCTTGAATAATCAAATCGCACTGAATATCAAGTTGAAGTTGCATTTCCCCAGAACTGTTCTCTAGTTGTGAGTAGCCTATATCTTTTACATCTATGGCATGTTTAATTCTCCTAGCACTTCTCTGTATTGCGTTAAATATATCTCTCATTTTTGTCCTTTATTTAAACTTTTTTGGCGTTTTTTAATATCCACTCTATTACAGCATCTATATCATTTAGATCAAGTTGCTCAATATTTTCTGGAATATCGTAGTTCTGTATGTTAATACTACTATCCGTTGCTAAAGCATTCATATAGGGTAAATAATCCTTGTCAATATGATTACGGAATACACTTATTCTTGGTAGAGGAAGATTTTTTAGACCCTCTACTAGTAAAATATCAAACTTATTAAATAGTCTTATCATATCATCAAGTTCTGATTTATGTTGTGAAAAGTAAGTTGTACGGTTAGGAGAGGTTACTATTACCTCTGCACCAGTATCGCTGAACTTATAGCTATCCTTTCCCTCTACATCAAAACGAGCCTTATCTTTTGGATCGTGTTTAATAATAGCTATTTTAAGCTTATGATCATGGATGAGTTTTCTTGCTACTTTTAAAATAAGAGTTGTTTTTCCACTGTTAGATGGTCCAGTAAATGCTACTGCTAATCTTTTACTCAATATATAAGTCCTAAAATAAAATTTCAATGATTATACAAAAGAAGAGTTTAATAAGATATAATTTCGACTATACAAAAGGAAAAAAATGAAAACTTTTTTACTAATTATTTTAATTTCAACACTTTTTATAGGATGTTCAAGCTCAAATGCTTTTTCTAGGTTCAACCTTACCTCTATGCAGATTAAATGTGAAAATAGTATTTTAAGTTCCAAAATTCATTCTCAAAATAAAACAATAGGTACTCTGAGTGTTCTCTACCTCAATCAAGTACTTGCTAAAACATATAATGAAGATGAATGGTTTTATGTCTCTATCTACACAACAAAAGATAAAGGGAGAGATATAAAGTTTTTTCTCAATGGAGAAGAAGCACTCAGCGTTAAAGAGTTACAAGTAAAAAATAAATTTTCATATCTCCTCTCTTCAACACAGGAGTGGAAAAGATACTATCTTGTACGGTTTAAGAAACTTGATAATAGACTAAGCTTTATAGCTAAAAATAGTAATTTCACTTCAGACCCTCTTATCTACAAAAAAGAGGACTAAAGAGAACGAAGTAGGGTGCCTAATATAACTGTTACTATCTGAAGACCTATTATAAGTACTAAAGGTGCGAGGTCTAGTCCATTGTAGTCAGTTCTTATAAATCTTCTTACAAAACTATAAGCTGGAGTAGTTATACGATGTAAAAACTGTACGACTGGGTTATATGGATCTGGATTTACGAAACTCAGAAGTGCTTGGATGATGAGTACCCAAATATAAACGCCAATAAGGCTGATGAAAATGTTACCAATTCCCTGTATTATCTCTATAAGTGCTTGCATTATTTTACAATCTCCCCAATGTAATTTTTAATGTGCTGATATATTTCAGCAATATCTGGACCCTCTGTCGCGTTTGTTAGTAGTAAACGCAGGGCAATCTCATATCTTTCACTCTCTAAGCCAGATGCTTTAAGAGTCTCTTTTTTAAATGCATCATACTTCTCAAAGTAGGGTGTATTTGTAATAATATTAATTAATATACTACACTCCTTAGCAAATGCTTTAGGAATATTTCGCTCTGCAAATATGGAAGCTATTTTAGCCTTTAGCTCTTTTGTAGTTGTAACTTCATCTAGGTAAATGCGAGCTAATGCACCTATCTCTGCATCAGCAAAACCGACGAAACGTGAAAGTTCTTTTGTATCTAGTGCTTTAAGATGAGCTCTATTGACTTGTTTTAATACATTTATATCGAAATTTACTGGAGTCTTTGATACTCTCTCTAAGTCTAAAAAGCCAATAGCTTCTTGTAATGTAAATATCTCTTGAGGTACTTTATTTCCGATTGATACTAAATAATTTAAAATAGCATTAGGAAGAAAACCCTCTTTAAGTAATGCTTTAACACTTGGTGCACTATCAAGATTATTCATTAAAGGGAGATGAGCATACTCCACTTGCTTTTTATACTTAAGTGCTGATCGTATATACTCTTGTTTTGGCGTTTCTTCTATAAACTCTTCAGAGCGAATAATAAGAGAGATATCACTTAACATATCATCTATAGCTACAGAGAAGTTATATGTCGGTGTTTTGTCTTGGTTTAAAATGACAAAACTATCTACCGCATTTGGTATAAACTTTTTATCACCTAAAATTTTATCATGAATAATAATATCGGCATCAGGTCTTACAACTCTAATCCTAAAAGGATTTGTATTATCTATAATAAGCTCTACAGGGAGGTTTCTACAAGCATCATCATAACTATAGACTCTACCTGCTTGTTCTGCCTCTTCGCGTTTGTTCTCTAACCAGTTATCTGAACAGAAACAGCTAAATGCTTTTCTCTCATGCACAAGTTGCAGTGCCATAGCTGAATGAAAACGTACATTTTGGCTCTGATGAATAACTTGAGAAAACTGCACACCAAAAAGAGCAAGTAAATCTAAAATCTCATCATCCATCCCATCAATAACTCTCTCTTTCTCCATATCTTCAATACGAACAATAAAATCTTCTCCCCGTTGTTTCGCAACTATATAGTTATATAGAGCGATACGCAGGGTATCTAGTTTCAAGTCACTTGTAGGGCTAATGGCAAATCTTAACATAAAAAATCCCTTTTATCCTAACTTTTGTACTAGAAGTTGGTTGACTAGTTTTGGGTTAGCTTTACCACCTGTAGCTTTAAGTACCTGCCCAACGAAGAAGCCTAAGAGTTTTTTATTTCCAGCTCTAAATTTCTCAAGATTCTCATAGTTTTTTTCAATAACTTCATCGATAACTCTTCCGATATGGTCAGGGTCACTTATCTGTAAAAGTCCTCTTTTCTCTACTATCTCTTTTGGATTAGCTCCAGAAGTTACCATCTCTTCAAAAACTTGTTTTGCAATTTTATTTGAAATAGTAGCTTTATCCACCATTTCAATAAGCTCTGCTATCTGATTAGGGGTAAACTTGAGACTATCCTTTGAACTCTGTTTTATCTCACGTGCTACTTCATTTGTAATGATATTTGCTAGGTTAATAGGACTATACAGTACTTTTAATGCCATCTCAAAAAAAGCTGAAAGATCTGCATCACGTGCAAGAGTATTCGCAATCTCACTATTGAGCTTCAACTCTTTTTTGTATCTATCAAAAAGCTTCTCTTGTTCTGGAGTCATAGCTACAACCTCACCATCAATCTGCTCTTTTTTCTCTTTTGTCTGTGATTTTTGTAGTGTAACTTTTGTCTTTTTACCCCAAGAATCTTTAAGACCTACTATTTTATTATAAACTGGTTTTTCATCTGTATAGTCAATTGGATCAGCATAGAAGTATCCTTGTCTCTCAAACTGAAATCTTTCATCAGGTTTTTCATTGACGACAGCAGGTTCAATAAGTGCATCTGTTATAACTTTTAGCGAGTTAGGGTTGAGATCTTCTATACTCTCTGGAATTTCAGAGGAGTAAAGTCTATCGTATAGTCTCACTTCTACTCTTTTTGCCGTATCAGCACTTACCCAGTGGATAGCACTTTTGACTTTAATGCCACTACTATCTGATCCACTTTGAGAAGTAGGGTAATACTCCGCTTTTATTTCTGTGATACAACCATTAATATCTTTGATAATCTCTTTACAAGCAATAATATACCCATGTTTGAGTCTTACTGGTTGCTCAGGTGTAAGACGAAAATAGCCCTTGGGAGGATTCTCTTCAAAATCATCACGTTCAATATAAATTTCACGAGAAAAAGGGAGTGCACGTGATCCTTTTTTGGGCACATCATCAGGATAGTAAGAGGCATCAAGTTTTTCTCCTTTTTCCCTGTAATTTACCAACGTTATTTTTAATGGATTAAGTACACACATAACACGAGGTACTTTAGTGTTTAGATCAGCTCTTATAGTAAACTCTAGTTGAGCAATATCAACCATAGAGTTTGCTTTTGCAATACCAACTTTATCACAAAAAGTAACTATAGACTCAGGAGTATAACCTTTTCTTCGTAATCCTGCAATAGTTGGTAAACGCGGATCATCCCATCCATTAACATACTTCCCTTTGACTAACTCTAAGAGTTTACGTTTACTCATAACTGTATAGTTTATACCTAGTCTCGCAAACTCATGTTGGTAGGGGCGAGGAGGAGTTAAGTCTAATGTATCAAGTACCCAGTTGTAAATATCACGATTGTTTTCAAACTCTAAGGTACAGATAGAGTGGGAGACTCCTTCTATATAGTCTGAAAGAGAGTGTGCAAAATCATACATAGGGTAGATACACCACTTATTTCCAGTTCTAAAATGCTCAGCATGACGTATACGATACATAAGAGGATCACGCATTTTCATATTTGCAGAAGACATATCTATCTTTGCACGAAGAACATGTTCTCCATCTTTAAACTCACCCTTTCTCATGCGCTCAAACATATCTAAGTTCTCTGCTACAGTTCTTTTTGCATACTTACTGCGTTTACCAGCTTCTGTAACAGTTCCACGAAGCTCTCTCATTTTCTCTTCATCAACACTATCAACATAAGCTTTACCCATTGTAATGAGTTTTATAGCATATTCATGAATTTGAGTAAAATAATCAGAAGTAAAATGGATATTCCCTTCCCACCTATATCCTAACCAAAGAACAGCATCTTTGAGTGCTTCAACATATTTTGTATCCTCTTTTGTTGGATTTGTATCATCCATACGCAGGTTACAGTGACCATTATAATCACGAGCAATACCAAAGTTAATAAAAATAGATTTTGCATGTCCAATATGTGGAAATCCATTTGGCTCAGGAGGAAATCTTGTTATTATCTCTTTATACTTTCCTGATTGTAAATCTTTTTCAACTATTGTTTGTAGAAAGTTTTTGCTCTTTTTCATTATTATTAGACCTTTATTCATGAAAACTTATTTATGAGAAGTATTTTAGCAAAAAAGAGCTTAGAAATTAGAATTGGCGTTTGTAAAAGTTCTTATTTTTAGAAGTTATAAAGAAGAAGTGGTGACCCCGAGGAGAATTGAACTCCTGTAACATGGATGAAAACCATGGATCCTAACCGCTAGACGACGGGGCCATTAATGCATTTATACAACTTATTTTGTTGAGCTGGAATTATAGATAGACTATGCTTAAAAAAAGATAAAGAAGTTATCAAATTAAAATAACCAGCAACTAAGAACAAACTGTTATTTAATCATTTTAAACTGTTCTAACCACTCTATATTATCTTTTTTAGAAGCTTCTTTCTGGTCTAAAAGAGAGCCGATGATACTTTTTAGTGTCTCTTCATCCATAAACTCTAAGAGATTAGGGTTTATAGCAGTTGTCGTTACTTTTTCATGTGTGTTTAGTAAGTTTTGTATATCTTGAATTAATTGTTCCTTTTTATTCATAATAACTCCATTTTATCTCTATTGGTTAACATAATGTAAATTCTCTTGAAATATACCTACTGATCTCAAGAGTGTTTATATATCAAAAATAATTTTAGCTTTTTTATCCATATCTTTTAATATTAATATAAGTATTCATATTTTTTAGTATTATTAGGTACAAGTAAGCCGAGTTTTGTAGTGATAGTTATTAATCTACTGTACAACTTGCGTTGTACCTCTAGCGAAACAAAAGCATGAGTGTAAAGGCACTCAGTAAGACGCTAACCATCTGTTTCTTTCTGCCATGTTGGGTTTTCAAGCTCTCTTATATCGCTATAGAGACTGGTGGTCTCTTACACCACCTTTTCACCTTTACCACTATATAGATAACCAAAGCTATCTTTCACTAGCCTCTCTGGCACTAAAGTATAAAAATGCTTAATCTATTTTCATTAGTGAACTATAATGGAAGTAATATTTCTGTTGCACTTTCCCTCGTATTACTACGGCCATTCGTTAAATGGAACACTGTCTTACAGCAGCTCGGACTTTCCTCTTGAAAAACTTCAAGTAACTATCCTTGCACCTATGAAATTCTACTAAAATTATCCTTTATTTAGCTTTTTATATAAGAAGAACGATTGTTCTTCTATTACTTTTATTTAGTGAACAAATGTTCTTGATATTCTAAGCTAGTATTAACTAGTGTTCATATATAATACATAGTTAATTAACAGATGTTCATACAGTAAAAAAGGATTTAGAATGCCTAAAAATACGGAAAAAACTAAATGTAGTAGTACTAAAGAAAAAATACTTAAAGTCTCCACTACCCTATTCTCAGAATTAGGATATAGAGGTGCAAGTGTGCGAAAAATTGCAAAAGAAGTAGGTATTAGAGAGAGTGCAATTTATAATCATTACAAGAACAAAGAAGAGATTTTTCTTGAAGTTGCAAAAGGAATTTTTTCATCACCTTTCTCTATTTCTACAGAAGAGATAAAAGAATTAGCACTAAGGGGTAAACCCTTTTTAAGTAAATTTTCTATGCAGTATAAGATGCTTACATTTGATAAAAAGAATGAAAATATGTTTAGATTACTGATGATAGAGTTGATGCAAAATAGAGATTTACGTGAACAGTTTCAAAGCGAATTTCATAATAAAAATATTAAGCTTCTCTCTGAAGGTTTTTTTATAATGATGCAGAACTCTATGATCAAATCTAGTGATCCTATACTTATAGCTTATGAATTTGTAAGCACCCTATTCTATATTCGCTTACAAGTGATGCTATTACGTTTTGATAGCCTCTCAACAAATGCACTAGCAACTCAATTTGAAAAACATGTAGATTTTTTCTGGGAAAGTATCAAGATTTGAGTACTCTTCAAAAGGTACCCCTACTCTTCCTATAAGTTCATTACTATTTGTTGTATGAAAAGGGATTGAGAAATGTTTTTTGTAACTTATAAAGCAACTATAGAACACTTTTTTTCTATAGTAAATAAAAAAACAAGCTTTTCAACTTGCTTTTTTTACTTGAGTACTATTTACCCATCGCTTTTAAAGCATACTTTTCGCCTAGTTCATAAGCTTTTTTATTTACTTCATGAACTTTAGCAGGTACTTTTGAAAGCATAGTCTCAATAAGAACATCTTTATTAATTGCATCCATCATTGTGTTTGCAATTGCAAGAGCAACAACAGATTGAGTAATTACATTACCAACCTCTTCTTTTGCAATTGTTATAATAGGAATCTCATGAATATTCCATGTTTTTCTATCTTCTTCTGTTGGGTGAACTAGATTTGGATCAACAATAATTGTTCCACCATGCTTTACCCCATTTTTAAAGAGTCTATAACTCATCTCTGCAACGGAGAGCATAAAGTCAACATCTCCATCTACAGCATAAGGATAATAGATCTCTTTATCATCAAGTTGGATATCAACAACAGTTGGACCACCACGTACTTGCGATGTATATGTAGCGGTCTTTAACCCTTGTCCACCAGTTTTAATTTTTGCAGCTGCAAAAATCTCACCAGCAAGAAGAACACCTTGTCCACCAACACCTGTAAATCTCATTAATACTTTAGAATCACTCATTCGTCTTCCTTATATTTTTTTAGCAAAGTCATCTTGTGTAATCTTGCCACGTTGACCTTGATGAACTTTTTGAATTTCGGCATACATCTCACAATACTCATCTGCCTCAGTATCTTCTTTTAAAACACCAGTTGGTAATAGGTTAAGTTGCTCTTCTGGAGTCATTTCATCGTACTTTTTCTTAGATACAGTAATGCTATCAATCCACTCAAGATTTTCCATAGCAGAAAGCATTTTATTTTTACGACCAAGGTTAATATGACAATTGGAAAGTACTTCCATCATTGAAAAACCTTTATGTTGCATAGCTTTTACAAGAACTTTTTCGAGTTTCTTTGGCTCAAGCATAGTCTCTCGTGCAACGAATGAAGCACCAGCCGCTATCGCAAGTTTACAAGTATCAAAAGTTGGATCAATATTACCAGCTTTTTGAGAGACTGTCCACATACCCTTAGGAGTGGTTGGTGAGGTTTGTGAATTTGTCAGACCATAGATAAAGTTATTAATAATTATCATGGTAAGATCAATATTGCGACGACAACCATGAATAGTATGGTTACCACCAATAGCAAGTGCATCACCATCTCCGGCAACACAGATAACAAGTTTATCAGGACGAGCAAGTTTAATACCTGTAGCATAAGCAACAGTACGACCATGAGTAGTATGAACAGTATTGAAATCTACATAAGAAGAAAATCTTCCCGAACAGCCAATTCCTGAAACAACACATACATCATTCTGATCTACCCCCATCTTATCAATGGCTCTAACAAATGCTTTTAAAATAACACCGTCACCACACCCCCAACACCATAGTGTTGGCATCTTTTCCAATCTTAAATATTTATCATAATTAAATGCCATTAGTATAACTCCTTAACTTTTGAAGCGATCTCTTGTGGTGAAATTGCTCTACCGTTTACTTTGAATAGTCCATCAATATCTAACCTTGCAGTAGCACGTTGTACTTCTGAGTGATATTGACCTATATTTAATTCAATTACTAAAACATTTTTGATTTTATCAGTATGCTCTTTCATCTTTTTTGCAGGTGATGGCCATAAGGTAATAGGTCTAAATAGACCAGCTTTAATACCCTCTGCACGTAAGTTACGAATAGTCTCTTTAGCGGCTAACGAAACAGAACCATATGCTACTAGCATTACATCTGCATCATCCATCATGAACTCTTCATATGACTCAAGCTCATCTTCGTGTACTGCTACCTTATCTTCTAAACGTTGGATAAGTTTACGACAAGTCTCTATCTCCTCCGTTGGGAAACCATTTTTATCATGATGAAGACCTGTAAAGTGGTATCTATACCCTGTAAACATTTGATTTAAAACAGCTGGTTCATCAGCTTCACACTCATACGGAAAATACTCTTCAGCAGGACCATCAAATGATTTACGCGGGACAATGCCCTCTTTAACAACTTCAGCAGTTGGAATAACTGCTTTACCATGCATATGCCCAATAGTCTCATCAAGTAAAACAATAACTGGTTGCATAAAACGGTCAGCAAGGTTAAATGCTCTTACTGTTTCTGTATAACATTCAGCTAGTGAACCAGCACATAAAGTGATTGATTTGTAATCACCATGAGATGGGTTTTTTGCTTGAAGTACATCACCTTGAGATACACGAGTTGGAAGACCAGTTGAAGGACCACCACGCATAACATTTATAAGAACTAAAGGTACTTCTGCCATTTGGGCAAGACCTAGGTTCTCAGCTTTTAGTGATACACC
>JAICBP010000076.1:62877-98885 GCA_021766785.1 Sulfurimonas sp. endosymbiont of Alviniconcha boucheti | reverse complement strand
TATAGTCTTTTACAAGTTCGCTTTCAATATGCTTCCAAATGAGTATCTCTTTGGACTCATTATCCTTAAAAACTAAAATACCCAACTTGTCTTTCCTTTTGCCATAAAAAGTGGCATCACAAATAAGATTTACAGGTCTTGGATGATGAGTTTTACAATCAACAATATATTCATCTCTTTGCTTCATAATCCAAGGTATAGATCTGTCATATTTAGCTGCTAATTGTTTGAGAGTTTGGCGATGTAAAAAATACTCTTCGAAGATAATTTTTTGGAGTTGTTCTGGTCGCCTTTTGTGTTGAAATTTACACTTACAATCTTTACATAAATATCTCTGTATACCTCTTCTTTTCCCTATTTTAATAATATTTTTTAAAGAGCATTTTGGGCATATTTTAGAGCTTTTTTATAATTCATTATAGAAATACCTTGGTTTCTTACCAATATACCGAAGTTTGTAATGGTTTTCAAACCCCCGTTTTTTTAATTAACTCATAAAATCCATATTGACAATTAGGCAATATTCGCCTATAATATGAAAAAATAAAAAGGTACTATTATGACACAACAACAAATTAGTAAATTATTAGATGTACCAGATAGAACTTTAAGGGATTGGAAACACAATAGGCAGCGATTATATAGTTTATTGGAATCACTAGAATATGATGAAGCTAAAGAAAAGATAAATGCAGTAGATATTGATGATGTAGTTATTTTTGATCCTAGAAGTTATACTCATAATCTTTTTTGGCAAACAAACAAATCAAGCCAACAAAAAGTATATGCAATTATTTCAAATTATTTATCAACTATAAATGAAAACGATATAAAAACTCTATGTACTAAGTTTGGTAAAAATATGGTAAAAAGTGTGCTTATAGATAAGTATAAGAAGATGTATAAAAAAGGCTATATTTCCACTAGTGGCATAGATATACCTTTAACTGGTGCTTACAATCAAAATGATATGTATAAACAAATAGTAGGTATAATCAATGACTGTTAATGCAAAACAAGCCTTAGATAAAATAAAAAATAACAATATATTTAAAGATGAGTTGTACTTCTGTGGAGGTACAGCTTTGGCTTATTATTTAAATCATAGGATTTCAGAAGATATAGATATAGTATCTGCTAAATCATTGCCACATAAAACTATTATCCCAAATATAACAATACTAGGAGCAACTAAACTTCAAGATGAAAATGTAACAGCTCTTAGAATGGCTGGATTGTTCCCTGATGCGTATATGATAAAGTTTGTATTTGATAATGTTAAACTAGAGTTCTTTCAAGCAAATAGACCTATACAAAAAGAGATATTATCTCAAGCTACTTTTAATAATTTTGAAAATTCACAGCTAAAGATACTTGATTTAAAATCTATAGCAAAACTAAAACTAGTTGCACTAATCATGAGAGATAAATCAAGAGATTTGTTTGATTTTGGAGCTATTTTAGAGCATAAAGTACTAAGTACTAATGAGATAATAGATCTGTTTTCTAAAATTGAAAATAAAATAAAATCAACTTATGATATAATCAATTTTATTAAATATAAAAAAGAGTCTAAAGCAGATGAATCTGTATATCTTAGTGAAACACATAGGGTTGATTTAAGTTTTGAAGAGATTAAAAAAGAAGTTATTGATAAATTGTCAAAATGATTGATTTTTTATCAATTGATACCGTATATTGATACCTTACTATTAGAAAGTACCGTATTTATGATGTTTGATTTAGATTTAATGTTTGATTAGAGAGTACTATAAGTAGCTATAAAAGCTCGTAGTGATACTATAATCCTTAATCCTTATATTTTATCTTTGCTATAGTTTGAGCAAACTTTACATTATCACCAGCATTAATTTTCACGTCTAACATATCTTTTTCAGTTAAAAGAATAATAGTCGATCCCATCTCAAAACATCCAAAATCATCACCCTTGTTAAGGTACATATCTTCAAATATATATGTCTGTGGTGATGTTATGCTGGCGTTTGTTTGAATCAATGGTTCAAAACTCACCTGCATAACACCAACATTTAAGGCACTTACCAAGATTATATAAAATCTTTTTCCATTTGTTGCTTCACATAATATCACTACACGCTCATTTTCTATGAAAAGATTAACTCTTTTTTTAAGTGAAGGTATATTTACTGGATAAAATTTTCCTGGAATATGCACAGTTTTAAGTACTTTTAGATTTGTAGGAATATGGTAGCGATGATAATCTTTAGGAGAGAGATAATGGTTTATAAATGTTCCATCAGCAACAATTGCTTTCTCCTCTTCGCTAAACTCACTCCCTATAAAATCAGCACACTTATAGCGCATACCTTTAATCTGAAGAGCATAATCCTCAGTAATAGTACCTGTTTCAGAGATATAAGAATCACAAGGAGAGATAAAATCTTCTCCATCAAGAGAAAATTTACGTTCTTCTCTTAACTCTCTTGTAAAGAGTGCATTTAAACTTTTATATCTGCTTGGCTTATGAAACTCACTCATATTAAGCCCCATTAAGGTTACATAGGATTGGTTAATAATTTTTTGTAACCAAAATGGGAACTCTCTATTTGCAAACTTTCCAAAGTATTGTGAGATTAGTGATGTAAAATGTCTTTTGTTCATGTAATTATTTTTCCTTTTTATTTTATTTTCTCTTCCATCTTTCCTAAATTGGAAAATATATAGTAGAAAATCTACACTCCAGAAGAGATACAATAAGTAATGTAAGAGTTTATAGTAAGTACTACAAAAGCTTACGTTTTGCTATCTCCTCTATGAGTACCGTAGCATACGAACCTTTTGGCAGTGTAAAATTCATCTCATACTGTGCTTCTACTTGGTTGAAACGCCACTCCATATCTGTTGGATATACCCAAGCAAAACGACGAGCACCATCGGCGTTTATTTCATCATCAAAATCTTTTTCTATTTCACCCGCAAAAGACTCTGCAACTCGTACTTTTTTTCCACATAGGAGTCCAGTTACAGTAATATCACGAGAGTTAAAGCGATCTATATCATGCTTAGTCTCTTCATATTCAAAGAGCTTTCCCTTAGGATAGTGTTCCATAATATCACCACTTATTAGCTTAAAAACATGCTTTTGCTCTTTCATTCTCTTTATTATATCATTTGGCATATTAAGTAAGCCCTCAAGCTCTTTAGACTCAAAACTATTTACTAGAGAGTTTATCTCCAATCGACGAGAGAGCCAGAGGTTAAAAAGGTGTGATTGATAAGCATTAATAAGAAGTTTTTTCACTCTAGGATTTTGTTCTTTTTTCTCACCTTTAGCTATCTTTTCTCCGATTATATGGTTATCTCCATCATTGCCAAAACGTTGATAACCAAAGTAATTTGGCATTCCATTTTTTTCTATATTTTTTAAAGCTTCATCAATTTTTACTGCACTTGTAGGATTTACTTTTTTCAATCTTATATAGAATCGATTTCCTTTTAGATGTCCTATCCTTATCTTATTATTATGGTAGGTTTTTGAGACTATTTTTATCCCTTCAAAGCTAAAGTTTAGTAATGCCTCTTCATATTTTTTCTCTATAGAGATATACTGCTTTGTCATAGCATGCTTATCTTTAAGACCGGCATAGCCAATATCTCTATTTTTTATATTAAGATATCTTGCGATTTTCCCTATCATCTCATTTGTTGTAAGGTTCTTTTTTCTTACCAAAAGTACAAGATGCTCACCCTCTCCTGAAAACTCATAAAGAGGAATCTCCTCAACAACAAAATCTCTAGGAGATTGTCTAAAGTAAAAATCTATACTTGCATGTGCAAGAGAATAAAATCTATCCATAATATTCCTTAAAAATGGTGTACTTTACATCTGTTTGTGTATCTCTTTCTTGCAGCTTGTGCAAAAAATGTTATATCTGTTCGACTTTGAGTAGCTCGGCGTTTGACTGCTTTTATAGCACGTTTATCAAACGCCACTAGCATCTCATACTCTTCTCCACTACAAACTACATTTTTAGGCATTTCCTTAAAGATATGAACTCCTATTTTATTTAGTTTAGCAAGTTTTTCGAGGTCACTAAAAAGACCATCTGAAATATCCATACCAGCTTTCAATACACGTTCACTATTTTGTACGAAATCTTGTCTCAGTTGTATATTTATAAACTTTGAATGTTTATGAATTTTACCAAGATTAAAAAGCTTTTTAAGAGCATAAGCTGATTTTCCAAGCTGACCTGTAAATCCTAAAATATATCCGCACCGTATTTTTGAACGTAAAAGTGGTTGAGAAGTTCTTGAAATAATAGTAATAGTAATATCGAGTTTAGTATTACTAATAGTATCTCCACCAATAATCTCTATATCATAATACTTCGCCATATCATTAAAACCTTCTGCTAAATCACTCATATCTTTTTTGCTCATACTTTTTGGCATAGCAACACTAAGAAGTGCATACTCTGGCACTGCATTCATAGCTATAGCATCAGAGATATTCACAAGCATAGCACGTTGAGCAATCTGATAATATGTAAGCCACTCTTTTTTGTAATGCACATTTTCAAAAAAAGCATCTTTTGAATAAACATATTTTCCAACAAGTGCACCATCATCACCAATAGTGCTACTATTAAAATGTGATATAAAATAATTTTCTAAATTCAAATAAACCTCTTCTCAAACAATAAATACCAAATTTATTTTCACTTACATTTCTCATTATGTAATGCCAACTCTTTTTTAAGATACTTACCTGTAAATGAACCAGTTGTTTCATAAGTGCTAACTAATACTTCAGGTGTTCCCTCAGCGATGACAAGCCCACCACCTGCTCCACCCTCTGGTCCCATATCAATAATATAATCAGCATTTTTAATCATATCTAGGTTATGCTCGATAATAAGCATAGAGTTACCTAATTCTACAAATTTGTGGAGAACATTTGTAAGTCTATCAACATCAGCAAAGTGTAAACCTGTTGTTGGCTCATCTAAGATATAGAGTGTTTTTCCTGTATCTTTGCGACTGAGTTCTTTTGCAAGCTTAATACGTTGTGCCTCTCCCCCTGAAAGTGTCACGGCATTTTGTCCTAAAGTAATGTAGCCAAGCCCTACATCAACAAGTGTTTTCATCTTCAAATTTATCTTTGGAATAGGTGCAAAAAACTCATATGCCTCATCTACTGACATATCAAGAACATCACTTATTGTCTTTCCTTTATAAAGCACTTCTAATGTCTGTTGGTTATATCGAGTACCATTACATGTATCACACTTAACTTGTATATCTGGCAAGAAGTGCATCTCTATCTTTATCGTACCTTCTCCCTGACACTTCTCACAACGTCCACCTTTGACATTAAAACTAAAACGAGAAGTTGTATAGCCACGGATTTGAGACTCTTTTGTTTGGCTAAAAAGATTTCGTATTTCATCCATTACACCTGTGTAGGTTGCTGGGTTTGAACGTGGTGTTCGCCCTATTGGGCTTTGATCGAGATAGATGACCTTATCAATATTTTCAAGTCCTGTTATCTCTACACCTGCAACTTTATTTACTTTTCTTGCATGGTTAAGTAGTTCTCTTGCTGTTGGGAGAAGAGTTTGAAGCATCAACGAACTTTTCCCACTTCCACTTACACCTGTAATACATACAAAGTTGTTAAGTGGAATTTTTACATTTAAATTATTAATATTGTTGATAGTAACATTTTTTATTTCTATCATTTTATCCTGTTTTCTTCTATAAAAATACTCTATTTTCTTTCGACCATAAAGATAGTCTGCTGTAAGAGTTTTCGCTTTTTTGAGCTTCTCTAACGTTCCAGAAAAAATCACATTCCCACCAAACTTCCCTGCACCCTCACCAATATCTATAATAAAGTCAGCATTTTCTATGGTCTCTCTATCATGCTCTACGACTATAACGCTATTACCCTTCTCTTTTAGAGATTTAAGTGTTTTTATAAGTTTGAGTGTATCACGTTCATGTAGTCCTATACTTGGCTCATCTAGTACATATAAAACGCCAGTAAGACCAGAGCCTATTTGAGAGGCGATACGAATACGTTGTGCCTCTCCCCCTGAAATAGTACGAGCATCACGTCCTAAAGTAATATACCCTAATCCAACATCAAAAAGAAAATATAACCGTTCGCGAATTTCATTTAAAATAGGAGCTGAGACAATAACATCTTGCTCACTCATATAAGCAAAATGCTCTTCATCTGCGAACCAAGCATAAGTGTTTGCTATAGGCATATCAAGAAGATCTGCTATTCCTTTATTCCCTACTCTAACAGCTAAACTCTCACATTTAAGTCTATGTGAATCACAAATATCACACACCTTTTCACTCATATAGTCTTGAAGTTCTTTCTCATCTTTAAACATATCGTAAGCTATGCGTATGATACCAGGGAAGAGGCGTTTGACCTTATGTTTTTTCCATAAAAAAGTTACTTCATCTATATTTCCATGCAGGATCGCTTTTTTTTGATGCTCCTGTAGCTCTGAGTATGGTACTGTTATATCTATCTTATTATGCGCACAAAAACCCTTTAAAAAAGTAAAATAGTACCCTTTATTAAAACCATAAACAATTTTAACTGCACCCTTCTCAATACTTAAATCTTGATCAATAATTTTCTCATGATCAAGTGCATAACGCAGACCCAAACCATCACACTCAGGACATGCACCTTTTGGAGAGTTAAAGGAGAAAGAGAGTGGCTCAAGAGGATCAAAACTAATTTTGCAGTCAAAACAAGCATTATGCTCTGAGTAGTGTATATATGCTTTACAATCAAGCTCTTCGTGATTTAGAATCTCAATCTCTAGTTCACCATAAGACTCTTTGAGTGCTTTTTCAACATCAGCAGCTATTCGCTCTTTATTTTCAGGCCTAACTACAACACGATCTACTACAACTTTTATAGTGTGTTTTTTTGTTTTAGAGAGTGCTATCTCCTCATCTAAACGTACCATAACACCATCTATTATGGCACGAACATAACCTTTGTGAACAAGAGACTCTAGCATATCAGTAAAGGAGCCTTTTTTCTCACGAACAAGTGGAGCAAGTAGTACTAATTTTGCATTTGGTGGAAGTTTATGCACCTCAGCGATAATGTCTGCTGCAGACATTTGAGAGATCACTTTATGACACTTATGACAGTGTTGTACTCCAACACGAGCATAAAGAAGTCTAAAATAATCATATATTTCTGTAATTGTTCCTACAGTTGAACGTGGGTTTTTACTCGTAGTTTTTTGATCAATCGCAATAGCAGGTGTGAGTCCCTCTATCTTATCCACATCAGGCTTGCCAACACGATCTAAGAACTGTCTTGCATAACTTGATAGTGACTCCATATAACGTCGCTGACCCTCTGCATAGAGTGTATCAAATGCAAGAGTAGATTTTCCACTTCCACTTATACCTGTCATCACAACAAGTTCATTTTTTGGTATAGTTAAATTTATATTTTTTAGATTATTTTCTCTTGCACCCGTTATGACTATACTCTCTTTTTTCTTCACATTTTACCTTTATATTTGTTTTGTACTGTGTATTTGTACGATGTTTGAGCAGTTGTAACCCTTGAAACATCACATAAAAATCCTGTAAGTTAATTATTATACCAAATTTATGATATTAAAGTTCTTTGGACTAAGTATAGAACGATGAAGAGATAAAAACTCACTAGTAAATTTTTTTGTACCTTTTCGTTTACTCTATCTTTCAAATATACCCCAAAGTAAACGCCGACTAAAGAGGCCAAACCTATAATAAACCCACTTTTATAAGCTATATTACCCTCTAATGCATGCGAAATAAGCCCAGAGATAGAAGAGAAAACGACAAAAAATAGCCCTGCAGAAATGGCTTTTTTTAGTGGAATATGCAAAAATCCTACAAGTATAGGTGTAAGTACAATACTGCCTCCAACACCAATAGTCATACTAATAGTACCAAGAATAAAGCCTATACTTATTAAAAGAAGTGGATGTACTTGTTTTTGTATTTTTTTAGCATCTATCTTTATAAAAAGTCTAACAAGAGCAAAAATAGCAAATCCAAGAAAGATCAATTCTAAGGTTTGTGGTGTTAATGCTGAAGTAACAAAACCACTTAAGAGTGCACCACCAAATCCTCCTAGACCAATAAAAAGAACCATTTTCACATCAAGAGTCCCTTTTTTGTTGTTAAGATAACTTCCATATACAGAACTAAATACCATCTGTACCACTGAAATACCCATAGCAATTTTAGTATCAAATCCTAAATAAAGGAGCAAAGGAACCAAGATAGTACCACCACCCACACCAAAAAAGCCAGAGATCAAACCAACAAAAGCACCAACAAAAGAGAGTTCTAGCATAGATTTTCCATAAATTTTTAGTGAATTATACCATTTTATTTTGCTTTGTGTTTTGTTAAAGTATAATCTGACATAATAACTCTAAAGGTTCATAATGTTAGTAACTATTGAAAAGAGAGATGAAACAACTAATCTATTTTCTTTTGAACATGATAGTACAAAGAGTATAGCTGCTAAGGAGCTTTATGTCTAAATCTACACAAGTCTCAGATGGGGAGAAAACCTTGAATCAAAAAGATCTTAAATGGATGGACTACTCTGGTATCCTAGACATGGAAGTTGAATTTATTGCAGATCTTGGAGAGACAGATCTCACTATACATGAAATTCTTAGTCTCGAAAAAGGTTCAATTATAGATCTTAAAAAACCAGCAGGTGAATCAGTAGAGTCTTATGTAAATGGGAGAATTTTAGGAAAAGGTGAAGTGATGGTTTATGAAAAAAACCTTGCTATTCGTATTAATGAAATTTTAGATTCAAGTGCTGTACTTTATCACCTCTCAAAAGAGAGACTTTAGATGAGATATCTCCTACTACTACTTCTACCACTCTCTATATATGCATCAAAAATACTTAGCTACAATATTTATGAACGTAGTGATCGTGCAGATGTTATGATAACTTTTGATACACCTTACTCTGGAACAATTAAGCAGAGTAATGGGAAGAACAAAATAATTATAAAACTAGAAGGTGCAAGTATAGAGTCCACTAAACTTAAAAAAGTAAACTCTGCTTATCTACACTCTCTCACTATAACACCTCTTAAAGATAAGACACAGATAACAGCATATACTTCTCAAAATGTTAGATTTATTGCCTCTAAAACATCTGATGCATATGGGTTAAGATTACGTTTTACACATAAAGCATTAGCCAATCCTGCTACAACTAAAAAGAGCTCTTTTAACACTAATCTCTCTGCCCTTCCCACAAAAAAAGATGGGGAGATGAGTAAGAGCTACTATATCGTTGTTGCAATCTTAATTATAGGTATTCTCACTCTTCTTTTTATTAAAAAAAGAGTAACAAATGTAGAAAATAAAGAGAAGGATGATTCTTGGCTCTTTAATACCACACAAGAAAAAGTAGATACAAAAGAGACAAAAGCAGCACCAAAATCTACAAACATGGTATCAATAAGATTTCAGAAAGCTATAGACTCAACAAACAGTGTTGTAATGTTAGACTTTGGTGAAGAGAGTTACCTTGTGCTGATGGGCAATAGTAATATTTTGCTTGAGAAGTTTAGAGGTATCAAACCAAATACACAACAAGAGTTTGACTCTATACTTCAAAAAAGAAATCAACAACTTGAGGATTTTTTAGAATCTCCAAAAGAGCAGATAAAGGAGCCTCTCCAAGCTTATAAAGAGAGAGCAGCATCCTTAGTCTATGGAGAGAATGAATAAAAGTAATATAGAGCCTACTTCTTCTCTTGTAAAAAACGATCTTTAAGAAGTTTTTTTATTACTTTAAGTTGTTGCATTGTTAGTTCATAAGAGTCATCCATTTGCCTATTAGAGTGAAAAACTTCTGTGACAGTAATACCATAAGGGTCTTTCTTCTCTTTAGTTATTTTTTCCTCATCTATAGTATATAGATAAAGCTTTTTACGACCAGTTTGAATATAGTAAGTGACTACAATCTCATCAGAATGCTTCTTCTCTAATGCAACTATTACTCGTTGTTCTTCTTTATATTCATCTGTAAGATGAAGAAGACTCTTCGCATTCTCTATTGAAATATAACCTATGTAAAATTTATTATAAAGATCATGATAGCGCTGTACTTTAAAGGTCATTAAGAAGTTCATATTGATAATATGTTTTTTCTGATTTCGTAAACTCTTTGTAATCCATGACATCGTGTTATAATATTTAAAGGGGTGTAGCTTAAGCTCATGAGCCTCTATCATACATCCACCTTTTATTTTCTCTTTAGGAAGCAACTTACGTTTATTTTTCGCTGTTATATACTCTAAGACATCTACTGCTGAAAACTCTTTTGTAAACCATACCTTACAGTAATCAGGGAACTGTCTTGTTCCTGTAGCCCCATTATTTAAGATAATAAGAGCTTTAATCTCATAATTTGGAAAGATAATTTCTAAAAGTGCTTTTTTCTTTCGTAGTCTCTTGCGAAGTTTGAGAACATTTTTCACTAAGGTCATCTCTACAAAATAGAGCTCATTATCTTTCGTAATAAACATAGCATCAAACTCACTAATCTCTCGAGACTTCGTACGATAAACTATCTGCTCTTTCTCACTAATAGAGAGAGTATTTGCATATGCTCTATGCCTATTTTGATGAAAACCTTTAAGTACAAACTTAGTAATATTATCATCTTTTTGTGCATAGCGTAAAAGCTTCTCATATACAAAATTTTCAAAAGCTTCCCCTTCAAAAGATCGAAAAGAGCTCATATATACAGGGTCATCTACCTCAAGACCTTTAGCTATGAGAGAGAGAAGATGTTTTGTATTGTAGTCATAATGAAAAAGGTTGTCAGCAATATCTATGTTGTCTAAGTTTTTAATACTTGTAGTAATTTCAAACATTTAAGCAAACGCCCCATTTCTAAAAAAATCATCCAAAGTATCTCTATACTCTTGAATATCATTAATGCTATTGACCTGATTACGCAGAGTAGAGGCACCTCGATAGCCTTTAGAATATATATGAGTATGTTTTCTAAACATAGGAACACCATGTGCGCCATAAAACTCTATCATCCTATCAAAATGCTCCATTATAATCTTATGCTTGAGTACAAAATCAATATCTTCTTCACCTGAACGGAGTTGGTGAAATATCCATGGAGCACCAACTGCACCACGCCCTATCATAACACCATCTGCACCAGTATGCTCTAAAACCCATTTAGCTTTTGCATAAGAGTCTATATCTCCATTTGCAATAACAGGAATACTTACAGCATTTTTCATCTCTTTTATAGCATCATAATCAACTGGTGCTTTAAATTTTCCGACACGAGTACGACCATGTACAGCTATAAAGTCAGCACCACTATCCTCTACAAGTTTAGCTATGTCTATATGATTTTTTTTCTCAAAACCTAAACGAACTTTTACGCTTGTCATACTTTTGTTTGAAGTCTCTTTGATAGTTTTAATAATGTCACCCATAAGAGGAAGATTTAACAGAAGAGAACTTCCACTTCCATGTCCAACAACCTTAGGTACAGGACAACCACAATTAAGATCTATGATATCAATGCCTGCTTGCTCATTAAGTACTTCTACAGCACGTTTTGCCATATCTACCTCAGAAGCTGAAATCTGTACAGAGTAAGGATCTTCTAGTGAGGATTTCTCTAACATATGAAGTGTCTTTTGTGAACTATGGGCTAAAGCATTTGAACTAAGCATCTCACTAATCGTAAGATCAGCCCCAAATTTTTTTACAACACTACGAAAAGGAAGATCTGTAAACCCAGCAAGAGGTGCTAGGAAAAAGAGAGGCTTATTAAAAGAGAGTTTTCTTTGCATAAACTATATAAACAACTCTATGCTAAAGTTTTTATTACATGCTTTCAGTGCACGATATGCTTTAAAATTTTGATATTCACTCTCTTGAACATTATCGAGTATCTCATCAACAGGATCTAGCATTTCTAAGTCAAAAAGTGTATAAAGGTATGCATCCATTGCATCTTCATTCTCATCACTTAACATCTCAAAAAGACGAATACGTTGTTCAGGAATCATACCACCTTTTGCTACAACAGAAGAGAGCTTTATAAACTCTTTTTTGCTAAAATCTAATGTTTTTACAAGAACAAGCAACTCTTCTGTATTCATTTCAAGGGTATATTTATCCGCATTTACACGAGCGATAATGGAATAGAGTGACTCTTTTGTTAGTAGTGTTTTATACTTTTCAATATTTGCAAATGAAGCAGTTTTTACATAATCTACATAAACCTCTTGACGTAAAACATCTGCATACTTCGTCTTATTTGCAAGAATAGTTTCAGCAGTTAATATACCTTTTTTATACATGTTTCTTTTATTTTGAAGAACAAGTTCATTTTCATTACGAAGATTAAAAGGTTTCAGATCTACAACTTCACCCGCTTTTATCTGTTCTATTATTTTTAAAACACCATCTATCTTTTCATTTCCAGTAAGCTCTGTTTCATTACTCATAGGAAAAAGAGCAGTATTTTCAATAAGTGTTCCTAGAAGTGTATATCTCTCTGTTTTAAAAGTATGACTTCTACTCTGTTTTCCAAGATATGCTTCTACAATAGCATCGATTATCTCATCAAAATCTTTTTCATACTTACGTAACTGTACTGATCTAAGTAGAGAGTAAAAGGAGATATGTGCAACACTAACAAGATAAAGAATACCAACAGGTACAATAACCCAAACTGCGATGAAAAGATTTGGTAGTGTAGTACCAAAGAAATCAAGAGATATTGATTCTTGTGTAACATATGAAAAAACATACGCTCCTAATAATCCCATTAAAATGAGTGATGCTATTGTATATCTTTTGATGTACATATATTTATCCTTTTTTAGATTTTTCTACAATTTCTCTACAATCAATACAGTAGATAGCATGAGGTTTTACTTTTAAACGTTGAAAACCAATAAGATCTTCACATATTTCACAAATTCCATAATCACCATTTGCTATTTTACCTAAAGTAACTTCAATTTCATGTAACTCTTGCATCTGTTGTGTAACAATTGCGCTCTCTACTAGAGAATTATTATTTACAGAGGCATAATCACCTTCATCATTTAACTCTAAAGCATGTAAACACTCTAACTCATTATGTACGCCATCAATATTTTTACTGATTTGCTCTTTACGATTTTCCAAAATTTCTTTGAAATAATTTAACTCACTTGCTTGCACGAATATTATCCTTTATTTATGATATGGATGGTTGCTTAGAATGGAAAAACCTCTATAAATCTGTTCAAGCAACACAATCTTTACTATTTTATGAGCCATTGTAATTTTTCCTAAACTTATAACAACATCACTTTTTTGTAAAAAGTCCTGATCAAAGCCATATGCCCCACCTATAAAAAACTTCACTGACATTTTACCATCTAAAAGCTTACTAAATTCAAAACTATCAATAATTTTACCATCAGGGTCTAAAACAATACTATAACAAGAGCTAATATGAGGAGTAAGTATTTTTGTGTAAGCCTTTTGTGCGGCATCAGCTGAAATAGCATGTGCTTTTGTTATATCTTTGTTAAAAACTTCTGTGTCAGTCACTTTTGCAAAACGATTTATCATTTTAATAAACTCCTTGCTCAAAGAATCATATAAATTTTTCTCTTTCTTAACAATACTTACTATCTCTACATTCATACTAAAAGTCCACTTCCTATAACATTATATGTGACATGTTCAAATTTATCATCTAATTGAACGCCACCTATAGCAGCTACTAGATGTTTAGACTTTTTAGCAATAGCATCTAACTCTTCTCCAAGAGTATCAGTTATATCTTTTTTTGTATTTGTCGTACGAAATGCACCAAGTCCTATATAATTTAAATCCAAATGATTAGCTTTTAAGACTTCTTCTTCATTATGTGTAGAGATACCAAGAATTTTATCCTCTGTAACAAGAGACCTTAAAATCTTTACTGCTTTATAAATATCTTCATCAATAGCAGTAAGATCCTCTTGACCCACATGAACACCATCACAATACTCAACTAGTTCATAGGCATCATTGACTATCAGAAACCCTTCATAGAGTTTACGTATCTTAATAAGTTGTTTTTTAATATAGGTAATATCTGCAGTTTTGTTGCGATATTGAATAATTTCAGCATTATGTTTTTTTGCTACTTCTATATACTCTTCAAGCGTTACCCCTTGAGACTCAAGCATATCTTGATCACATAAAGCATAAAGTTTCATCCTATTATGCTACTTCTTTTTTTAACAGTGTCAAAAGGTCAGCAAGCGTCTTTTTTAGCTCATTACGGTTGACTATCATATCTACAGAACCATGCTCTAGTAAAAACTCAGCACGCTGAAATCCATCAGGAAGAGCAGAGCCAATAGTCTGCTCTATTACACGTTGACCAGCAAACCCAATAAGAGCACCAGGTTCAGCAATAATAATATCCCCTAAAGTCGCAAATGAAGCAGAGACTCCACCCATAGTAGGGTCAGTAAGTACTGATATATAAGGTAAATGATGATTTGCTAATTTTGCTAAGGCTGCCGAAGTCTTACTCATCTGTAGAAGTGAGAAAGTTGACTCCTGCATGCGAGCACCACCAGAAGCAGAAAGAATAATAAGCCCCTCTCTATTTTTAATAGCACGAGTCACTGCACGTACTATCTTTTCACCTTCAACTGATCCTAAAGATCCACCCATAAATGCAAAATCAAAGATAACAACTTGAGCAGACACACCATTCATCATACAACTTCCTGCGACAACCGATGACTTTCTACTTGTTTTTTTGAAGCCCTCTTCTATCCTCTGTTTATAAGGTTTCTTATCCACAAAACTAATAGGATCTACTGGTTCAAGTGAAGCATCATGTTCGACAAAAGTCCCCTCATCTGCAAGAAGTTCTATGCGTTCTTTCACACCAATTCGAATATGAAAACCACATTTGGGGCATACATAATTTTGGTTTTTAACCTCTTTATAGTACATACTAGAGTGACAAGATTTACATTTAATCCAGTGTGAAGATGCCTCTTCTTTTACAGGTTGTTTATTATCAAAAGTTTTATTAAATAGGTCAAGTAAGTTCAAAAAAAATCCTTAAATTATAAATAAGCCTCATTATAGCTAATTTATACTTAGATTAAAAGGTTTTACGAAAAATTTTATATTTATTGGAACACTATAGAACCTAATTTATGCGATTATCACATAGAAAAATACTTAAAATTTACTTATAAAACTCTATATGTCCATAATTGTAACATCCTGTTAATTCCTATTTTTTAATCTCATATTTAACCTTCCCTAAGTCTTTTCACGATATAATCAACGAGATTATATTAGTTTTATTATAAGGAAATTTAATGAGTATTCCTATTTATACTTACGATGCTATCGTTGTTGGTGCCGGACTTGCAGGTTGTGCAGCAGCAAGGGAGTTACAAAATGCAGGTAAAAAAGTTGCTGTTATTACAAAATTACACCCACTAAGAAGTCACTCTGGTGCGGCACAAGGTGGAATTAATGCAGCCTTTAGTGATGAGGATAGTATTGAGCTTCATGAATTTGACACAGTAAAAGGTTCTGACTATCTTGCAGATCAAGATGCTGTAGAGTTTATGTGTCAAAAAGCTCCCGAGACTATTCGTTGGGCTGAAAGGATGGGTGCTGCATTTAGTAGAACTCCTGATGGCAAAATAGCACAACGACCTTTTGGTGGACAATCTTCACCACGAGCATGTTATGCAAAAGATAGAACTGGTCTTACACTTCTTCAAACTATTTACGAACAAGCTGATCGCTGTGGTGTAAAGTTTTGGGATGAGTGGTATGCTGCTGATATTATATACAAAGATGATAAGGTATCTGGTGTTATTGCATTTAATATCCGAGATATGCAGATGGCTATTTTTAATGCCAAATCTGTAATGTTTGCTACTGGTGGTTATGCTCGTTCATTCAAGATCAACTCAAATGCTCACGCAAATACAGGTGATGGTCTCTCTATCGTTGCACGACATGGTCTTCCTCTGGAGGATATGGAGTTTGTTCAGTTTCATCCATCAGGTCTTTCTGGAAATGGTGTTCTCATCTCTGAAGCTGCTCGTGGTGAAGGTGGACGTCTCTTTAACTCTAAAGGTGAAAGATTTATGGAGAAATATGCTCCAAACGCCATGGAACTTGCATCTCGCGATGTAGTATCTCGTGCTATCATCAATGAGATTAGAGAAGGGCGTGGTGTAGGTCCAAGAAAAGATGCAGTTTACATCGATGTAACACACTTAGGAGAAGATCTCATCTTAGAGCGACTTCCAGAGCTTCGTGAACTTGCTATCACTTTTTTAGGTCTTGATATGATCAAAGAACCTATTCTTATCTCTGCTACTGCACACTACTCTATGGGTGGTATTCCAGTCAATATAGCTGGAAATGTTCGTAAAAATAATGATGAATTTGTTGAAGGCTTTTATGCAGCTGGTGAGTGCTCATGTGTATCTGTTCATGGTGCAAACCGTCTAGGTGCAAACTCTGTTCTTGAAGCACTTCTTTTTGGTCGTTTTGTTGGTAAAACAATGGTTGAAGAGATTGACAAAATAGAACTTCGCCCTGCGACAGAAGAGGATGCAACAAATGCACTTGCAGAAGTTGAGTGGATTCTCTCAAATAATGGTAATGAGAGTGTTGCAAATTTAAGAGAAGAGTTACAGCAGAGTATGACAGCAAACGCCGGTGCTTTTAGAACAAAAGAGACTTTAGAAATTGTTGTCGCAAAAGTGCAAGAACTTCGTAAGCGTTATAAAAATATTCGTATCAAAGATAAATCTAAAATATTCAATACAGAACTTCAAGAAGCTATAGAATTTGGTCATATGCTTGACTATTCTATGTTTATTGTTGAATCTGCCATAGCTAGAAATGAGAGCCGTGGTGCTCACTTTAGAGAGGATTTTGATACTCGTAACGATGAAGATTTCTTAAAACATACAATGGCATACATGGATAAAGAGGGTAACCTAAAACTTGACTATATGAGTGTTGTTTTAGGCAAACATGAACTAAAAGCTAGAACTTACTAAAAGGAAGAAAGAACTTATGAGTACAAACAAAATAACTACACAAAAAGTAAACTTCAAAGTATTTCGTTTTAATGCTGATGAAGATTATCTTCCATACTATGAAGATTATGCAATGGATGTTACTTCTGAAGAGGTTGTTTTAGACATCCTAAATAGAATTAAATGGGATCACGATGGAAGTTTTTCATACAGACGATCTTGTCGTCACGGTATCTGTGGGGCATGTGCTATTAAAGTAAATGGTCGCTCTACTCTTGCTTGTAAAGAGTCTATGACTGATATGATTGAGCTATGGGGCGATGAAATGACTATTGAACCATTAAGTATTAAACGTGCAGTAAAAGATATGATTATCGATAAGGGTGACTTCTGGGAGAAACATGATGCTGTTAAGCCATTTGTAGTGGATGAAATCGATGAAACGCCAGAAACAGAAAATCTTCTCTCACCTGCTGAGGCAGATGCACTTGATGATGCTGATTTATGTATTCAGTGTGGTGCGTGTCACTATGCTTGTCCAGTTGTAGAAGTGAATGAAGAGTTTATGGGACCTGCTGCGTTTGCAGCCGCTTATAGATTTGAGGCAGATGTTCGTGATGGTGATAAATCGAGACTTATAGATGTAAACCAAATGGGTTCAGGTGTTTGGGACTGTGTAAAATGTTATGAATGTGCTCAAGTCTGTCCAAAAGAGGTCAACCCTATTGAAAAAATTGGAAAACTTCACAATATGCTCTTCCAGCAAGGAAAAGCAGAATCAAATGTAGCAACACGCCATGCTGTAGGTTTTGAAAAATCTATCAAGAAAAATGGTGTACTTGATGAGGGTGGATTAGTACTCTACTCTGAAATGGCTGGAATAGTAAAACATGTACCAGTAGCACTTAAAATGTTCTCAAAAGGAAAGATAACTCCACCATGGAGTATCACAAAATCGAAAAATCTTGATGAGATTCAAAAACTTGTAAAATCATCAACAACTGCAAAGTTTTAGGGAGTAAAGAAGAATGAAGAAATTAAAATATGCACTTTTTACTGGATGTACTGCAAAACAGAGTACTCCAGAACAGATGATGTCCACAATGGCAGTAGCTGAAAAACTTGGGATAGAGCTCATTGAGCTTACAGAAGCTTCATGTTGTGGTGCATCTCACCTCCAAGATTATGATGACTTTTTGTCACTTGTATTAAATGCAAGAAATATCGCTTATGCAGAGAAGCATGGTCTTACTATGGTAACTATTTGTAATACTTGCCAACTAAATACGGCAATGACAAAACACCGTTTAGATAACAATGCAGAGTTAAAAGCGAAAGTGAACGAGAAGTTAGCAGAGATTGGTTTAGAGTATAAAGGTACATCTAAAATCACTCACTTTCTATATGCAATTATTGATGATATTGGTCTTGATAAGATTAAAGAGATGGTTGTCACTCCTCTGAGTCAGTTCAATATTGCACCATTTTACGGCTGTCACAATATCCGCCCTTCAGAACTTCAAAATGAGTCTCATGATAAAGCAGAATCGCCTTACAACCCTACTTCACTTGATGACTTAATTATCGCTTGTGGTGGTCAAAATGTAGACTATGATGAAAAAAATAAATGTTGTGGTTTCCATGCAGAACTTCAAGCACCAAAAACTGCTGCTACCTTAACAGGCAATGCTATTGCTGGAGCTATGGATGGTAATGCTGACTGGATGGTAACACCATGTCCACTCTGCCACCTCAAACTAGACACACAAACACATCATGCAAGTAAAGCTATAGGACGTGAAGTCGCACTTCCTGTTCTTCATATGCAACAGATGCTAGGACTTGCGCTTGGTTGTGATCAAAATGCTTTAGGTATGAAACATCACCTTACAAAAGTAAACTTTGTTTAATCCATTTTCTCTTCCCGCTTTTGCGGGAAACTCTCCTTTTAACTAGGATTGGGGATTAGATTTAGGTCTAAATGCTCTCAATACCTCTTCATTTGTCTCAATAAAAGGACCCTCAATTAGATCTATACAGTAAGGTACCGCTGGAAAAACAGCATCTAAACACTCACGAATAGACTTTGGTTTTCCAGGGAGATTAATTATAAGAGATTTTCCTCTTACTCCCGCAGTCTGTCTAGAGAGTATTGCTGTCGGAACATATTGTAAGCTCACTTGTCGCATTAACTCACCAAAACCAGGCATCATCTTTTCACAGACATTCTCTGTTGCCTCAGGTGTCACATCACGAAGTGCTGGACCTGTTCCACCTGTTGTTACAACTAAACAACACCCTACTTCATCACACAACTCTTTCATAGTTTCCTCAAGCATATCTTGTTCATCTGGAATACATCTATACACTATCTCAAACTCACTTTTTAAGTACTCCCTCATAGTCTCTTGAATAGCTACACCACTAATATCTTCATAAATACCTTTACTCGCTCTATCACTTGCTGTTATTACACCTATTTTTATCTCTTTCATATCCATTTTCCTTATATAAATTTTATATATTCTCACTCAAGAGAGATTAGAATTACATTGAATTTTCTCAAAAGACCTGTAAAAAATGATTTGCATTTTTTACATATGTGAGTGTGCCTACACCTCTAAAAAACTCTCTTGCATTTTGAACATCTATTATTTTATCTTTACCACCAAGATAGATCTCTACTTTAACACCTTTCTCTTTTAATAGAATAAAATCTTTTTTATTCCATATATAGTAGAGTAACTCTTTTAGTTCTTCACTCTTTGTCTCTCTATGCGCAACACTCTGTATAGCAAAAGGGGCAAAACATCCTCTTATAAACTGCTTCATATAAAGAGATCTATTTTTCTTGTAATTAAGAAGTTGAAGAGATCTAAATCTCTCCTCCCTTGTCTGAAAAAATACTGGAGAGAGAAGCTGTAAGGTATCGACACGCTTATGCTTTTCTAGTAGTCGTAGCACTTCTTCTAATGCTTTAATACTCCCATAGCTAAAACCTACAACGGTATAAGCATTCTCTTTTATATAGTTATAAAAAAAGGCTTGCTCATTTGCAAGAGAAAAACCACTAAAGAACTTCATCAAGTAGCATCTGTACAGCTGATTTTGTAATACTCTCTCTCTCTTGAAGCTCTAACTCTACTCTTTTAAGTATGCTCGAAAGGGAGATTAGCAATGCTTCAGTCTCTTTATAAAGTTTTTCAAGTATATGCTTCTGTTCACTTTGCTCAGGTAGTAAAGAAGAACCCATACCGTAACTCTCGCACATTTTCTTTACAACCTCTTTTGCTTCATCCAAATCAGATTTTACACTACTAGCATGCTCTTTATACTTAATATCACAGGCAACTGTTCCTGCTAAAAGCATCATAACTCGTGCCTCTAACTCCTTTTTTATAAAGGGCTCATCAGTTGCTGGTGTTAATTTCTCATTTGAGAGCATTAATTTCTCAAATGCAATGTTAAAATATGTAGCTACAATAACTTTTGCAGCTTGATATGTAATACGAAACTCTTTTTGCTTCTCACTAAGCATCTGTAACTTTTTCTTTCCAAACATCACTTTATCTTTAACATCATAAAAATGTTCGATAGTAACATGGAAAGCTTTTTGACGTAAAGAGAAAAGTGCCGCTTCATTTACAAGAGCTGCAAGTAAAGCGCCATTAAATCCAACTGTCATATTTGCAACTACTTCTATATCTAATTCATGAGGAATTTTAGCAAGATATTTACTTAAAATAGCTTCTCTCTCTCGTTTGGTAGGTAACTCTACAAATATACGCCTATCAAAACGCCCAGCACGAAGAAGTGCTTCATCAAGAACATCTATCTTATTTGTTGCTGCTACCACTATAACACCACTTGACCCTTCAAAACCATCCATTTCAGTTAAAAGCTGATTGAGAGTACCCTCTCGTTCATCATTTCTCTCTCCCCCACGTTTTTTCCCAACTGCATCTATCTCATCTATAAAGATAATACTTGGAGCATTTTTCTTTGCTGCAACAAAAAGTTCATGGACTCGTTTTGCTCCCATTCCTACATATATCTGCACAAAAGATGCACCACTTTGGTAATAAAACGGTACATTTGCTGCATTGGCAACAGCTTTTGCGATCATAGTCTTTCCCACTCCAGGAGGTCCGACAAGTAAAACGCCACGGGGCATATGCGCACCAAAGCTTTTATATCGTTTAGGATTTTTCATAAAATCTATGATCTCTTCAAGTTCAATTTTTACATCACTAATCCCACCAATATCATCAAAACTAACATCACTTTTAGTTGCTTTTATTGTACTTGTGTCACTTGAGAGATCTCTACTGCTCTTCTCTTTTATAACACCTTTTGTAGAGAAAAAAATTCCCTCTTTCTTTTGCCACCATCTCAAAACAAAAGAGAGAACTCCTAAAAAGAAAATGGTAAAAAGTATATATAAAAGAGCATTAGAATCCTCATTAACCTCTACTTTTTGATCGATAAACATCTTAGGAGACACCTGAGAAGAAGCTATTTTAAAGAGACCATATTTTGTTTTAAGATAAACATACTTTTTTGCTACTATAACCTTTTCAACACTTTTTTCTTGAAGCATTGTATTTGCTTCTCTGAGAGTAATAGCATCAGCATTATCACGAAAGAGTGCAAAAAGTATAAGAGATATAATAGTTACAGCAGATATATATAGAGCAATTCTGTTTGTTTTAGAGTTGAGCATAATTATAGTCCTTTTTGACACTATAGTTATCTACTTGTATCCAGTTGCCAAGCAAATCCTCTTTAGAGTCAATAATTATTTTGTTAAAGTATTGATCAAATCCATGATACAAGCCATCTTTTTGAGACTCTACAAGTACATCTAGCTCTCCTGTAACAGCTTTTCTAAACTCATGATTTTTCACATTTATTAGATCTTGTATTTCATGAAGTCTTCGTTTAGCTACTTGAGTATTTATTACTGGATTCATAGTCGCTGAGAGTGTACCATCTCGTTTAGAATAGCTAAAGGCATGAATATGTGTAAGCGGCAATTTTTGTGCATTTTGCATACCCTCTAGCCATAACTCCTCACTCTCACCTGGGTGCCCTGTAATAAAATCTGTTCCTATAGCATAACCCTTTTGCGCAAGCATCTCAAAAAGCTCCCTATCTTGCTTATAAATATTACGTCTATTCATAAGTTTAAGCATTGCTGGTGAAGTGTGCTGAAGTGCTATATGCATATGCTTCTCCATCCACGATTCACCTAATATCTCTTTAAACTCATCTGTTATTTGAATAGGCTCTACACTTCCAAGACGAATTCTACGAACGCCACGTATTTGACTCATCTTTTTCATCAGTTTAGCTAAAGATGTTTTGGTATCTTGTCCATAAGAACCAACATTTGTCCCGGTTAAGATAAACTCTCCAAAGCCATTTAATGCTAAACGCCGTATCTGCTCAAGGATCTTCTCTTCATTCATACTTCTTGCATTACCACGAACAAAAGGGATAATACAATAAGAACAACGAAAGTTACACCCCTCTTGTATCTTAATAAATGCACGACTCTTGCCAACAAAATTATCCACTATCATATCATCTATATGGTTAAGATCCCCTGGGTCATAAAAAGGTTGCTCTCTTTTAAGTAGGCTATCTATTTTCCCTTTTTCACTCTGCCCAAAGACACCAGATATACGACCCTCTTTAAGGAGGGATTCACCTTTAGTGTGTGCTCCACATCCAGTAAGAAAAAGTTTTGCTTCACTCTGAGACTTCTCCATACGAGAGATATATGAGCGAACATGTGTATCTGCTCCATTTGTAACTGTACAGGAGTTTATCACTATAGCATCAGCTTCAGATTCATTTTCTGTGACTTCATAATCTACCATAGAGGAGATCATAACCTGAGAGTCATAGATATTTGTCCTACAACCAAAAGTTTTAAAAAAGACTTTTTTCTTTACTTGCATTAGAGTAATTCCTTTTCTTCAAAAGGGGGTTTTAGTGCTTCTTGTTTCTCAACATAAAGTTTTTGTGTAGGGTATGCTATGGTAATGTCATCTTCTGCATTAAATGCATCAACAATCTCTGTAGAAATAACACTTCTTAGGGTTAGAGTTGCATAAGCATTTGTAAGATACCATGCTTCAATATCCATACCATTAGCCTCTATAAAAGAGAAAATTCTTGGTTCAACATTTGTATTTTTCAGACTATAATGCTCACGCAGTTTATTAAGCTGTTTACGAGTAATGTCTGTGTACCCTTTAGAAAACTTCTTTGTAATCTCTTTTGCAATATGCATAGCTTTTTTATGGTTAGAATCAAAAGTAATGGTAATCTTCACCCCATCCCATACGGTCTTGAGAGAGTTGTGCGTATAGTTAGCAATCATATTTGTAAAAACATAGTTATTTGGTATAAACATAATACGACCAGCACGACGATTAGTACGAATAGAAGTTAAAGTAATATCTTCTAAAATTGTCATACGCAGTAATGAGATATCCATCACGTCTCCAACATACTTCATCCCATCCATATCAACACGAATTCTATCTCCAACATGAATACTCCCACCAAAAACAATAACAAGCCACCCCAATATAGACATAAACCAATCTTTCATAGCAATAGCAATACCAGCAGAAGCAAATCCTAATATAGTAACTAAGTAAGCTGCATTTTCAATATAGTTAAAAAAGAGGATAAGAATAATAATAGTAAAGTTAGCAAAGGTAATAAATTTATTTGCCATATAAAAACGTTCATTATCTGTGATATATTTTTTGACAACAAGCTTGAATAAAAAGAAGATAAAAAAGACTGCTAAAACTGCTGTTCCTATGCGAATTAGTCTATAAACTTGCTTCTGTATTCCCTTATGAATATTTATCTCTACTATCTCTAAACGGCGTTGATAGACTTCCAATGTCACATCAATTGTATCAAGTGCTGTCTCTAAGCGTTCTAATTGAACTTGTTTATATTTTGCTCTCTTTTGAAATGTATCTGTAGTATCTAGGGCTTGTAACTTTTTATAAATTTCATTCTCCTTACGCAAAAGAACAATCAAATTCATTAAATTTTCTCGTTTTAATTTATAATCCTCAAAATTTGCATTGAGTTTTTTAATTGTAGAGAAACCTGTGAAAATATCAAAAGGAGTCGTTATTTTACTCACATCACCTATATTTGGAGGGGTAATAAGTTTTGCAAAAGGTGCTGCATCCTTACCCTTAAGTTTATTCACCTGAGAGTTAAGAATACTCACTTTAGCTATAAGTGCGTTGAGTTCATCTTTCTCACTTATACTTTTTGCATGACGTGTAAGGTGCTTTATTCGTTTTTCTATTTTCTTAAGATTTGTTCGTACCTCTAAGGAGGTCAAGTAAGAAGCATAACTCTTTATCCATGTATTTTCAGAAGATATCTCTTTCTCTAATGCTGTGAGTTTATCTTTATACATAGCTATTTTTTGCTGACGTAAGATTTCTACCTTTCTCTTTTTTTCTTCTTTATCTCTCTTTCCTTTAGAGAGTTTTGCAGATGTATGTGTTGTATTTGATTTCTTTTGTAATATACTAGAATTTTGCGAGTTACAAAGACCATTATATGTAAAAGCAACAAGTAGTACAACTTTAAAGAATATATACCTCACCTATATCTCCTTAAAATTATTAAGTATGGAGATTACAAGTTCTTTCTCACATTTATCAGTAATTTTCACTCCTCCAATACCTAAAGGAAGGATAAATGTAACAGTAGTATCCAAACTTTTTTTATCTAAGAAAAATCTCTCATAAAATGAGAGACTATCACTAATACTGTAGCTAGTAGGTAGATCATATTTCTTTAGAACACGCTTTACACGAGAGGCTTCTTCTTGACTCATAAGTCCCATAGCTGTTGCCATCTCATTCGCCATCACCATTCCTATTGCTACTGCCTCTCCATGTAAATAGCGCTTATATTTTGTCTCTTGTTCTATAACATGGGCAAAGGTGTGCCCATAGTTTAAAGCGGCCCTAATACCGTTCTCTTTTTCATCTTTTACTACAACATCTGCTTTTGTCTGCACTGCTTGTTTTATCGCTTCTTGTAATAGATCTGTTTTTGTAAGATCTGCACTCTCTAAAAATAGAAAAAAATCTTTATTAAAAGTAATTGCCATTTTTACTATTTCTGCTACACCCGCACCAAATTCGCGAGCAGGGAGAGTAGTTAAAAAATGTGGGTCAATAAGAACAGATTTTGGCTGATGAAAAGCTCCAATAAGATTTTTTCCATAACTATTGTTTATTCCTGTTTTGCCACCTACACTTGCATCTACTTGAGAGAGTAGTGTCGTAGGTATTTGGATAAAACTAATGCCACGTTGGTATATACTAGCCACATATCCTGTCATATCACCAATCACACCACCACCAAATGCAATAAGCATAGATTTCCTATTAAATTTGTGCTGAAAAAGGGACTCTAGGATAAGATTAACAGATTCTTGATTTTTATACTCTTCACCATCAGGAACTGTAATAATATAGAGCTCTTTTGCTGTTACCTTAGAGAGTAAATAAGCCAAGTGCAGTCCAGCAACTTTAGGATTAGTTATAATAGCTACTTTTGTATCAAAGTGTATAGGGCTTAAGGTGTCAATAGTGATCTCATACGAGTTATCTACAACTTGTTTGAGAGGGATCTTTACTTTCATTATCTGTCCAAATTTGTAATATGATAGATAATACTTTATTTTTACTAAGAATACAATAAATTAGAGCTGTACAGGTATAAAAATTTGATGATACGCATCAAGTTTGTGGTATAGCTTCTCACTATCTGTTGATAAGAGGGAGTATATCCGTCTTTTTATAAGCTTTTTTGTAAATGGTAACAACTGAATAAAATTCTCTTTTTCACGTAAAATATTGAGTGGATTTTCACTTACTTCATGCTCTTTAATACTTTTTGAAAAAATTGTAGCTAAATTTGAGTAATGTTCTAATACCTGCTCTTTCTCATCTTGATGTTCATTCATATAGTTATAGATTTCTATATTTAAATTCATCTGTTCTGAAATATCAAAAACAGTTGAAGAAATTTTTTCCAAATCTCTATTGTTTGAGAGTATTAAAGCCGCATCCTTAAGTGTAGAAAAGTCTTTATCTGAAAGTTTCAAAAGTGGAACATGTGCTTCATACATTACATTTCTTACATAATTATCAGCAAACATCTCTTTAGAGACAATCAGTAAACCTATATGATATTTTTTTATATCACTAAAAAAATTCTCTTTTATATTTAGACTATCATAATCTATTTCTATCTTTATATTTGAAGAACGAAACTCTTTGATATACTGTAAGATCTCTATATTTGAAGGATTTACCACCTTAATAATAAGGTCATGTTTAAATTTTTTATGTATATACACAGCACGACGTAGAGATGCTCTCATCGTCTCATGATTAACGATATTCATATCGATATAGAGTAAAAGATTTGTTCCAAAAGGTTCAGGGAACTGTCCTAACTCTCGTTTGATAGAACGATAAACAGACTTCAAAACAGCAGGTTCTCCTACAAGCACTAAAAGATCATTTGGCTGAATCATACTTCTTTGTGAGGGCATAATTAGTTTACGGTTTCTATATATAGCCACTATTCGCCAATTTTTTTGTTCTATTGCTCCTATGTGACGATAGATAAAAGAGCTACCAAATGGAACAAGAACTTCCATAATTTCACCCTCACCTATACCTATATTTTGTGCAATAACAGGAACATTAGGAAGATAATCTAGTAAACGTGATGCAATAAGCTCATTTGTGTTAATAAGTACTACATTCGTATCTTCAATCTTTAAAGTACCTTTATTGAGCACAATAATTCTAAGTTGCTTTTTTATAGCCCTAATATTCTTAATAGTATTCTCAATCTCAATGTAAGAATCCATCGCTATAAAGACTTGAATAAATTCCATTTTCAAAAGATTAGCTAACTTATAAAGGCTTGTTGGATCAAATTCATAGAACTTAAATCTTGCAGGGTTAACATCTGCAAATTTTTCTGCTTTTGTTTGCACTATGTAGTAAACATTTTCACTTGTATATGTCTCACTTATTCTCTGAATAAAGTGTGTCCCAACATCTCCATCGCTGATAACCAAGACTTTTTTCATTAATTATCCACCTTTTTTAATAATTTTACACCCATCTCAACATGGTGTGTATAAGGAAATTGATCAAATATTGCCATATCTATAATAGTATGTGTTTTAGTGAGTATCTCCAAATCTCTTACAAGTGTTTCTGGATTACAAGATATATAAACTATAGTATCATAACGAGAAGTAAAATGACAAGAGGCTTCATCCATTCCACTACGAGGAGGATCGACAAAGATATTTTTTATATTATAACTTTTTATATCTATATCCTTCATCCGTCTATACTCTCTTACACCATCTATTGCTCCTACAAAATCTTCAACATCCATACGGAGAAACTCTATGTTTTTCACACTATTGAGTTTCATATTTTCTTTAGCAGCATTTATAGAGGACTTAGAAATTTCAGTCGCTAATACTCTGTCAAATTTTTTCGCAAAAGGGATTGTAAAATTACCTGCTCCACAATAGAGTTCTAAAAGATCCCCATAAGAGTTGGCAAACTTCTCTAATGCCCAAGAGATCATCTGCTCATTTACTCTTGCATTTGGTTGTGTAAAACTATTTTCTATATGATGAAACTTATACTCTCTATCATGTATAGTAAGAGTCTCTGTTATATAATCCTGACCAATTACAACTTTTTGCTTACGACTTCTACCAATAATAGAGATACCAAAAGCCTCAGAGATAAGTTTTGCTTTTTCTTCCCACTCACTGTCAACTCTTCTATGATAAAGAAGAGAGATGACTATCTCTCCACTACTAGAACTCAAAAAGTCTATACCAAAGAGCTTAAAATCTATCTGATGATTTTGTATCTCTACTAAAAGTTTTGGCATTAAAGTAGCTATATATTCATTGACTTGTGGACACTCCTCAATAAGAACCACGCCATCTTTTGTCCTATTATTCATCGCATAGTAAATTGCATTATCTTTATGCCAGAGTTTAAACTCACTGCGAGAGCGATAGTGAATAGTGGGTGAGCAAAACACAGATATTTCTTTACTAAAAAATTTTGCAAATCGCTCTTTATTAAGATTTATTTTATCTTCTAGCTGTCCCTCATAGCCCTTATTAAAAACTACACAAGCACCACACTCACCAAAATGTTTACAATCCAAAGCTTTCTCCTATTTTATCGAAGCGATAAGGTTGCCAATAAGTAAATTCCATCCATCTATAAGTACAAATACAAGTATCTTAAAAGGCAAGGATATCATAACTGGTGGGAGCATCATCATACCCATTGACATAAGAATAGATGCTACAACCATATCTATAACTAAGAATGGCAAAAATATCAAAAAACCTATCTCAAATGCTGTTTTCATCTCACTAATCACAAATGCAGGTATCACTATAGATAGTGGTACATCTGCTATAGACTGAGGATTTTGCATCTTTCGGATGCGAAAGAAAAGTGCTAAATCTTTTTCCCTTGTATTTCTAATCATAAAGTTTTTAAAGGGAAGAGCTGTTTTAGTAAATGCCTCTTCATAGCCTATTTTTTCTTCTATATATGGTTTTATGCCAGCATTATACGCTTTTGTACCCACAGGTTCCATCACAAAAAATGTTAGTATCATCGCTAACATCACTAAAAGTTGTGTTGGTGGTACCTGTTGTGTTCCAAGAGCCTGACGTAAAAATCCAAACACTATAACAAAACGTGTAAAAGTTGTCATAACAAGAACCATAGATGGTGCTAAAAAAAGAAGTGTTAAAACAACTAATACATTTAGTGAGGAGACTAGTTGTTGGGGATTTTCTGGTGCTGCTAAATTAAAATTCATTGTAGGTATTGTAGTATTTTCAGCTCCAAGGAGAAAAGAACTCAATGTTAAAAAAAGGAGAAAATACTTTATCATTATTTTGCTTTAACCTTATCTAAGATAGATCCAACTGAGGCACTTTTATCCTTTTTCTTTCCATAGAAATGTAGCTCTACTCTACGATTTTTCTCCCGTCCACTTTTTGTTGCATTTGTCGCGACAGGATGGTAATTAGCATATCCTGAAGCACTCATTCTTACAGGATCAACACCATCAAGAAGAAGTTCATGAAGAACAGAGAGCGCACGTGCCGTTGAGAGTTCCCAGTTATCCTTATAAAGGCTATTAGTACTAGGGTCTATTTTATCAGTATGCCCTTGAATACTTACTTGCATCTCTTTAGGTAACTCTTCTATAATAAGAGCAACTCTTTTTAAAAAGAGTAAAGCATCCTGATTTTCTATAATTGCACTATCTGGTTTAAAAAGAAGTGCTGCAGGAAGAGCAATAACAAATCCCTGTTGTGCCTCTTTTACTGTGATAGAGGGGCTCTCCCTCTTTTGCATCATCTCATTTGCATCCCCTGCTGCTTGCTGCACACGCTCAACAACTTTGCTTGTCTCACCTTTGGACTCAATTGGTGTAGATTCTTGAATATGTTGTTTAGAAATTTCTGTTTTACTTCCACCTTCAAGTACACTCATCGCACCAGAGAGAGATCCAACAGCTTCAGAGATTTTTTTTGCATCCATAGAACTCATAGAGAGTAATAAAACAAAAAAACATAAAAGAAGAGACATAAGATCCCCAAATGCTGCTAACCATGCAGGAAGACACTCTGTACACTCAGGACATTTTTTTTTACCCATTATCCCAACTCCTTAGTCAAACTGACTAACACGATCACTAGGTGTTAAGTATGCTAAAAGTTTTGATTCAAGGACACGAGGTGCATCCCCAGACTGTATAGACATAATCCCTGTAATAATCATCTCTTTTAGCATACTTTCATCTTTATTTCTTATTGCCAAAATATTATAAATAGGTGTACCAAAAACATTTCCAATAATAGCACCATACATAGTAGTAAGTAGTGCAACCGCCATAGATGGACCAATGGCTGAAGGATCTGCCATATTTAAAAGCATTGCTACAAGTCCTATCAGTGTACCGACCATACCCATAGCACCCGCAAGTCCAGCCCACTGATTAAAGATTGAACCATTAATTGTATGTCTTTGACTTGTCTGTTCCATCTCTATCTCAAGAAGCTCACGAATGATGTCAGGCTCACTTCCATCAATTGCCATAGAGAGTCCCTTCTTTAAAAATGCATTTTCTTCATTGTTTACATCGCTTTCTAATGATAAGATGCCATCTTTTCTCGCTTGAGTAGCAAAAGCTACAAGTCTCTGTATAAGTTCTTTGGGATCCTCTTCATCTGGTTTAATAGCTTTCATAAAAATTTTAATAAATCCTTTCATCTGTTTTGGTTTAAAAGAGACCATTAATGCTCCCATACTACCACCAACAACGATCAAAACAGAAGGAATATCCACATAAGCACCAATACCAACGCCCATAGCCATAGACCCAAGAAGAAGAACCAAAATTAAAACTATACCAATGACCGTACCTAAATCCATTAAAAAACCTTATGAAAAAATAATTTATTTCTTATAATACCACAAAAACATTTAGGATTGAGTAATCTCTTACAATTCTTTAATTTTTGTTAATATACTTTGTGCTAAAATAGTAACTTATGAAAAACATTATCAAATTACTCATTACTATTGCTATACTCTCCTATTTATTTCAGCAAGTAGATTATCATACACTTTTTACTCTTCTTCTAAGTAGCCATTTAGAATGGTTATTTATCGCTCTTATCATGCAGTTTATATCAACATTTATAGCAGTATTTAGATGGTTTCAGATTTCCAAACTTCTTATTTTTAAAGAGACTTTTTTATTCTATATACATAGTTATTTTAAAGGCTCTTTTTTCAATCAATTTCTTCCCTCTAGCATAGGTGGTGATGCTATACGCATTTTAGATCTGACACATAAACAGTATGACAAAAAAGAGGCATTTTATGGTGTATTTGTTGATCGTATTGTTGGACTTGTTGGTCTTCTTACTCTTAATCTTATCGCTTCTCTTCTCTTTTTTGGAACATTTGATAAAGATTTTTCACTCCTTATTATAGGCATATCTTCACTCTCTATTTTAGGTTTTATTACACTTTTTCATCTCCATAGATTCTCATTTTTTCAAAAATATACTTTTTTAAATCTTTTTAGTCGCTTAGCAAACAGACTCAACACTCTCTATAACTCAAAACTACTGCTTCTAAAACATATAGCGATCTCAGTAGTAGTACATTTTTTCTCTCTCCTTACTATGTACAGCCTTGCTCTATCTTTAAACTTGGGGCTCAGTTTTCAGACAATGCTTATTGCAGTACCACCAGTATTTCTCCTCACAATTATCCCCATTTCATTAGCTGGTTGGGGAATTCGAGAAGGTGCCATGTTAGGTATATTTATGCTTGTTGGAGCAGACCAAACAAAAGTTCTTTCTATGAGTATTTTATATGGATTACTACTTATTGTCACTGCACTTCCAGGATCTTACTTCTGGATAAAAAGTAAACAAGTAACATAAAGGATAAGAATGAATGTAGATACTATGAGAAATATCGACTATTATGCAGGAGTACCTCTTGTAATGAGCGCCACACTTGTGAAAAAGACTTTAGATTTTTTCGTACCACCGAAGAAGAGAAAAGCAAAAAATGTACTCCTTATTGAGCTTTCTGAAATGGGAAGTGCTATTCTTGTTGACCCAGCTATGCGTAAACTCAAAAAAAATATAGAAGGAGAGCTCTACTTTGTTATCTTTTCAAAGAACAGAGCTTCTCTGCAACTTCTTGGTACTGTAAAAGAAGAGAATATCTATACTATTGATGAAAATAGTCTCACAAATATAGCAAAATCTACACTCAAATTTTTTCAATGGTGCAGAGAAAAAGAGATAGACTCCGTTATTGACCTTGAACTTTTTTCACGATTTACTGCCCTCTTGACTATTGGAAGTGGAGCTGTAAACCGTGTAGGTTTTCATGCATTTCATAACGAAGGGCTCTATAGAGGTGACTTACTAACTCACAAGGTAGCCTATAATCCTCACCAACATATTGCAAAAAACTTTATAGCACTTGTTGATGCACTACTCTCAGAAAATCAGGAACTTCCCTATCTCAAACGCATTATTCAAGATGATGAAATACAAATAGCTAAAGCAACTATTTGTGAAGAGGAACAATCCTCTATTATTGCTACTATCTCTACTTTTTATGAAGGGTTTGACAGGAGCAAAAACCATATTATTTTAGTGAATTCAAATGCTTCAGATCTTCTACCACAACGCAGATGGGATAGAGAAAACTATGGTGAAGTTATAAAAAAAATACTCGCAGCAAATGAAAATGTAATACTCCTTCTTACAGGTGCACCATCAGAGAAAGAGGGAGCACAACTCCTTGCTGACTATGTAGATGATAAACGCTGTATTAACTTTGCTGGAGGGGTTAAATTTTTAGAGCTTCCAGCACTCTACTCTCTTTGTGCCTTTATGCTAACAAATGACTCTGGACCTGCTCACTTTGCATCTATCACAGATATGCATACTTTTGTTATTTTTGGTCCGGAGACACCTGCTCTTTATGGATCACTTGGATCTACTACTTCTATCTATGCAGGTATGAGCTGTTCTCCTTGTGTTAGCGCTTCAAATCATAGAAAAACGCCATGTAGTGATAACCAATGTATTAAAATTATCACACCCGATTTGGTATTTAACACACTAAAGTTCAAACTTGATGCACTTAGCTAGAAAAGAGCACTATCCTTTTTTACTTCTCATAACTCTTGTTGCAGTTATAAGACTCCTCTTAGCACCTCATGTAGGTCTTGGTGTAGATGAAGCACACTATCTGCTCTATGCTATGCATTTAGACTTAAGCTACTTTGATCATCCTCCTTTGGTTGGTTGGGTACAGGCTCTTTTTACTTCTATTTTTGGAAGTGGAGAGTTTGGTACTCGAACTTCAGCTATTTTTGTAGGCTTTTTAGTATCTATTTTTCTCTACAAATTTACTTACATGATACATAAAAGCACTCACGAAGCTTTTGTCGCAGTACTTGCACTTCATGGGACTTTTATATTTAATGCTCTTTTTATGATGCTTATGCCAGATACTCTTCTCTTTTTGTTTATTATTCCTATAATTTTTAGTGTGATAGCAGTACAAAATAGTGGTTCTATTAAATCATGGTTGCTATTAGGTTTACTTCTAGGCTTAGCAGGACTTTCAAAATATACTGCTATTCTTTTTATACCACCTATTATTCTTTATATTCTTTTGAAAAGACGTTATGATTTACTTTATACACCTAAACTTCTCCTAACTCTTGGTGTTGCTATACTCGTTATCTCTCCAGTACTTATCTGGAATATACAAAATAATTGGTTAAGTTTCACTTACCAAAGTGAGCATGTAATTGGAGCTAAGCATATTAACTGGCAGGGATTTATAAAATCCATTTCTGCACAATTTTTTGCCTATAATCCTTTTCTTATGCCTTTGGCATTTTATGGACTTTACAAAAGTTTTACAAGCAAAAATGATACACTCCTCTTAAGTGCTCTTTTTGGTCTTGTACTCATTCTTTTTTTTACCTATGCCTCACTTTATAAGAGTGCCCTCCCTCACTGGTCTGCACTCTTTTACTTACTATTTATCCCCATTGGGACTCTCTTTTTCTTAGAGAAATCTACAAAATTTATTACCTTCGCTGTTGGAATTGGTCTTCTTTTAAGTACTTTTGCCTATATAGAACTAAGATATAAAATAATAACATTTCCAAAATACAAATCTATTCACAGAGATATTTATGGATTTGACACTATTATGCAAAAAGCAAATGAGGAGATAAAGGAGAGTTCTAAAGAGGTATTAGGAGTAACTAACTGGACATTAGCATCACGTGCAATCTACTACAATAGAAACTATCCTTCCAAAGTTTATCTCATAGATAAACGCCATGATCAATTTGACCTTTGGGAAAAAAATATGCCTATAGGAAAAGATGTCATCTTTATAAATACACACTTCTTTCACAAAGATATTAAAAAAACAATGCGGTGTAATGCTGTAAGCAAACTCTCTTCTTTTGACTTAAAAATTAATACTATGATAGAAAATAGTATTGAATTTATTCTCTGCACTAATTTTCAAGGGATGAAATGATTTTTTCTAAAAAAATAGACTCCAAATCACATACTAAAGGAAAATAATGGATAAAAATAATATCAGTATAATAATTTTAGCAGCAGGCAAAGGTAGCCGTATGAAATCACCTAAGGCAAAAGTACTTCACTCTATCAGTGGAAAACCTATGCTTTATTATATTATTAAGGCATCTGAAGAAATTTCTAATGACATTACGGTAGTCATTGCTCATCAAAAAGAAAAAGTTCAAGCAGAGATGCAAAGCTACTTTAAAAATATTAACTTTGTTGTTCAAGATACTAAAAATTTTCCTGGAACTGGTGGTGCTATGAAAAATGTAACACCAAAAAATGAAAAAATTTTAGTTCTTAATGGAGATATGCCTCTTATCACTGCACAAGCTCTACAAGGTTTTTTAGATACAGATGCAGATATTATCATCTCCATCTTTAACTTAAAAGATCCTAATGGCTATGGTCGTGTTATTATAGATGAAAATAATCAAGTAGAGTACATTGTTGAACAAAAAGATGCCAGTAGAGACGAACTACTTACCTCTACTGTAAATGCTGGTATTTATGCATTTAGCAAAGCTGTTATAGAGAAGTATATCCCCCTCCTCTCAAATAAAAATGCTCAAAAAGAGTACTACCTTACTGATATAATCGCTATGGCAAAAGCTGATTATCTTAATATTGCTCCTTTAGCTGTTAATGAAGAGTATTTCAAGGGTATTAACTCTAAAAAAGACCTCAGTGATTCTGAAGAGATTATGCAAAATCGAATAAAAACAGAATGGATGAATAGAGGTGTGATAATGCAACTTCCCTCTACCATATATATAGAATCATCAGTGGCGTTTGAAGGAGAGTGCATAGTCGAAAATGGATGTCGAATTTGTGGAGAGACACTCATAAAAGAGTCTCACATAAAATCAGGTAGTGTGATAGAAGATAGTGTAATCAAAAACTCCGATGTAGGACCACTTGCACACCTTCGCCCTGCTTCTTTCATTGAAGATACACATATAGGAAACTTTGTAGAAGTAAAAAAATCATTTCTTCAAAATGTAAAAGCGGGACACCTTAGTTATATTGGCGATGCAGAGGTAGGAAGTGGTACAAATATAGGTGCAGGAACGATTACCTGTAACTATGATGGTGTAAATAAATACAAAACAATCATTGGTAAAAATGTTTTTATAGGAAGTGATTCACAACTTATAGCCCCTGTAACAGTAGAAGATAATGTTATGATAGCAGCAGGGACTACTGTTCCTAGTGGGCTTATAAAAAGTGGAGTCTTAGCTATAAGCCGCACGAAAATTCGTACTATTGTAGGATATTTTTTCAAACATTTTGGGAAGTAACATAGCAAGAAGACCAAAAGATCCCAAAATTTTGTAAGACTATTTTTACTTTAAGAAGTATTTTTAATTAAGTCCAAGATACTATATATCCCAATGAAAAAAGGTGTAAAAACATACGGATTTTCTGTCCGCTGTATAAAAGACTAACGCAATAGTATCATTGATCATTTGTATCTCCAAGAGAAATGGAGATACAATTAGTGATAAAAAAGAAAATCTAAAAAATAATATTTCAATCCTCCTATAAGCTATGTTGTACTATAATAT
>JAICBP010000076.1:0-60645 GCA_021766785.1 Sulfurimonas sp. endosymbiont of Alviniconcha boucheti | reverse complement strand
TCCAATGATCCATCTCACTCATTCTTTATTACCAGTGGAAATGATTGGAGAGTAGATTCTAGTGATACCTTATGGGCAAGAGAACTAAGTAAAAATAATATTTGTCCAGTAGGATATAGATTACCACTTGATCCAAATGGAGCTAATGATAGTGAAAATGAGTGGTATCAAGAGACACAGACATGGAGTTCTCAAGACCCATCTGGTGCTTTTAACAGTGTTTTAAAATTGTCAATGTCTGGCTTCCGTTCACCATGGGAAAAAGGTAAAGTTCTGCAACAAGGAATAGAATCTTCTTACTGGTTTGGAACAGCTAGTGGATCAAAGGCTAAGAGTATAGATTTCTATCCAAATAATGTCTATTCTAATGCAAACAGTGTAAAAACATACGGATTTTCTGTCCGCTGTATAAAAGACTAACTCAATAGTATCATTGATCATTTGTATCTCCAAGAGAAATGGAGATACAATTAGTGATAAAAAAGAAAATCTAAAAAATAATATTTCAATCCTCCTATAAGCTATGTTGTACTATAATATTTTGTAAATGCACTTATGGAAAAATTATTTATGTATATTTTCGACTCTGTAAAAAAAGAAAAAAGAGAATTTATTCCTCTTCAAGAGGGAAAAGTTACTCTTTATGTCTGTGGACCTACTGTTTATGACAATGCTCACTTAGGGCATGCAAAATCTGCCTTAGTCTTTGACCTACTTACTCGTATCTTAAACGCCAATGGTCTTAATGTTGTTTATGCAAGAAACATTACCGATATAGATGATAAAATCATTAAAAAAGCGGCTGTACAAAATAAAGATATTAAAGAGATTACAGAGTTTTATACTAATGAATTTTATAAAGAGATGGAGTCTATTGGAGTTGCACGACCAAATATTGAGCCTAAGGCTACTGAGTCTTTAAACGCCATGTTTGAGATGATACAGCGACTTATAGATGCTGGACATGCATATACTACACAAGATGGAGATATCTATTTTGACACGAAAAGTGATAGTGACTACCTCACCCTCTCAAAACGTGTTCAAGATGAGGGTGATAAACAAGAGCGCGTAAAATCCTCAACTCTAAAGAAAAATCCAGCTGACTTTGCTTTGTGGAAATCTGTTAAAGATGATACTCTCACATTTGAATCTCCTTTTGGATCTGGTCGTCCAGGATGGCACTTGGAGTGCTCTGCTATGATTGAGAAGCATTTAGCACAACCTCAACTGGCGTTTGGAGTAGATATACATGGTGGTGGTGCTGATCTACTCTTCCCTCACCATGAGAATGAAGCAGCACAGACACGATGTAGTTCAAACCATGAACTTGCAAACTACTGGATGCATAATGGTTTTGTAAATATCAATGGTGAGAAGATGTCCAAGTCTCTTGGCAATAGCTTTTTTCTCAAAGATGCGCTTAAAGAGTATGATGGAGAAGTGGTGCGTTTTTATCTTTTAAGTACACACTATAGAAGTAACTTCAACTTCAATACAGAAGATTTAGCCACTGCAAAAAAACGGCTTGATAAAATCTACCGACTTAAAAAACGTCTCTTTGGTTTAGCTCTTCATTCCGATACAACAGAGTTTCAAAATAATCTTTTAGAAGCACTAAATGATGATATGAATATCTCTACTGCCTTAGCCCTTATTGATGAGATGATTTCAAACGCCAATGAGATACTTGATACTGCCGGCAAACACAAAGCTCTCAAAAAAGAGACACTCTCAAACTTAGCATATATTGAAAAGATACTTGGCTTTGGAGTAAAAAATCCTTTTGAATATTTTCAGTTTGGAATAGATGAAGAGGCAAAATCTGCTATTGCTACACTGATAAAGCAACGAAATACAGCAAAAGAGGAGAAGAACTTTGAAGAGTCTGATAGACTCAGAGAAGAGATACTCTCATTTGGTGTTACACTTATGGATACACCATCTGGAACATTTTGGGAGAAGATATGATAAATGAAGAGACAAAAGTTCCTGAAGGTATAAATAAAGAGGTGATAATGCACCTTATGAACCCACACAACTATGGCAAACTTGAAAATCCTACCTGCATAGGAGTAGCTACAGATGAAAAAACTAAAGAGTATGTCATCTTCTATACACTTCGTAAGAATAATACTATTGAAGATATAAAGTTCGCTACTAATGGATGTCAAGACACAGTAGTCATAGGATCTATGTACACAGATATGATTAAGGGTAAGAGTATAGAGTATGCTCATTTGGCTCTAGGAAAGATAAAGGATAAACTCGGTGTTATGACCAAACAGCAACAGATCTGTGCAGAGATAGTCCTTAATGCTTTTGTAGCATCTATGGTAAACTTTGAGAATCTAGCAAAAGGTAAACAAGAAGAAGCTCACATCATTAAGATGGCAGAAAGTTGCGAGATAAAAGAGGATAAACAAAATGAACAGTAGTATATATCAAGCAAAACATGAACTCTATCTTAGCATAACTTTTGCATCTTTTGCCATAAAAGATGAGAGTATCAAATCAAGACTCTATGAGTTTTCACTTATCGCATTTCGCCATATGAAATGGATAGGTGAAGCTATCTTAGCCGATGGTGGTAACTACAACTACAATAGAGATATTACCCTCTACAAGCGTGAAAGCACTTTTGAGATACTTCAAGCTCTAGCCGATGAAGTTCAAGAGTTTCAAAAAAGAACAACAGACTCTATACTCTCACAACGCATCAAAACAGATGATGAATATCTACTCACTTACCTTACTTCTCTTCTATCTGAGAAGAAAAACGATCAAAAAATTACCGCATTTAATATCCAGAGAAGATGGCTAGATAAAGACTTAGACCAAGCCCAAATCGATGCACTGACACTCTTCTTATTTGAAGAGTCCTATAAAGAGTATGAACTTATACTTGTCTATGCCTATATGCAAACTCGCACAAAAAATGCTTTAGAGTATAATGTCTTTGAAGATCTCATTGCAGAATCACACTTCCACCTCAAATCTTTTGGCAATATGATGTCTATCATGGGGATACTTGCTCTTCCTCGTGAACTCCATGAAATGACTTACCTCGTTAAAGATTTTGAAAAGTTTATCATAGATGGTATAGCCGAAGAGGAAGCTGCAAAAGTGATGTGTAAAGAGCTAAGCGACTCTATAAAAGATGAAGAGCTATCTAAGTTTTTTGACTTTATAAATTATCAAGAGAGTTATCATATAGAACTTATGAAAAAGCTTCTTAAGGAGTAGTAATGAGAAATCTACTATTTTTATTGTGTATAGTTAGTGCTATTTTTGCTCAAGAGAGACCAAAGATAGCTTTGGTTCTTAGTGGTGGTGGTGCAAGAGGTGGTGCACATGTAGGTGTACTCAAAGTATTGCAAGAGAATAGAATCCCTATCGATATGATAGTTGGTACAAGTATGGGATCTTTTGTAGGAGCTCTTTATAGTGCTGGAATGTCTCCAGATGAGATAGCTACTATGCTAGAGAGTACCGATTGGACTAAATATATTCGACCAAATTTTAATAGAGTAGATATACCTATGCAAAAAAAGGAGATCGATTATATCTATCAAGGACATGTAGGAGTAGGAGTAAATACTTATGGAAATTTTGTCCTCCCAACAGGTATCCTTAAACGCGAACCTCTTATGCTAAAGTTTATGCAACTTACACAAAATGTACAAGATATTGAGAATTTTGATAACCTAAGTATTCCCTATCGTTGTATTGCTACAGATATAAAAAATGGTAATGCTGTGGTACTAAAGTCTGGAGATCTAGCAAAAGCTATCTATGCATCAAGTGCTATTCCTGGAGGTTTTGAGCCTGTTACTATTGATGGAATTGATTTGGTTGATGGAGGCGTGAGTGATAACCTCCCTATTCAAGTCGCAAAAGATATGGGTGCTGATATTATTATAGCTATCAATGTAAGTGAAGATTTCAAAAAAAATCGTAAAATCAACTCCTATCTTATTGTTTTAGAGCAACTTGTAGATATTATGATGCGAAAAAATGTAGAAGAATCCCTTGCTTTACACTCTAAAAAAGATATTTTTATAACACCAGATCTTAATGGATATAATGGATTAGATACAAGTCACTATAAAGAGATCATTTTAGCTGGAGAGAAAGCTGCAAAAAAGAGACTCTCCTCTCTTACTAAGTTAAGTATTAGTGAAGAAGAGTATAAAAAGTATGTTCGTAAACATCGTACAAAGCATATATTTCAAGCACCAATTATAGATAAAATAGTGATACATAATTCTACATATCTCTCAAATAGTTCTATTAGAGGCTCTATCCACCAAAAAGTTGGAGAGCAACTTGACCTAAAACAATTACGAGAGGATCTTCTCTATCTTTATAATATGACACTCTTTGATAGTGTAGATTATAAAATAAGCAAAAAAGAGGAAAAAACAGAGCTGATCATTACAACTACACCAAGCTGGGATAGTCTTGGGAAAGTTCGTTTCTCTATAGGACTAGAGGATGATTTCAAAGGACACTCTGCATACTCCTTTAAGCTTGGATATACAAAATTTGGAGTAAATGCCTATGGTGGAGAGTGGAGAAATGATTTTGAAATAGGACATTATAAAAAAATACGAACCGAATTATTTCAACCACTAGAGAGTAGCCAGAAGTATTATATAAGACCATCTTTAAAATATGTTATTACTGATGATATATTTCCTCTATCTTTGATTGAGAAAGATCTTGATGGTAATCAGGAGATAAAAATAGGGCGTTATGGAGGAACTTTTGCTTTTGGTACACATATCACTAATGATTTCGAGGTAGAGATATCACTCTCTAGCTATAAAGATAGTACTATAATTAATAATTTTCCTACAGCTATTCCAGAGAAAAAGCCTCTTGCTGTACTACAAAGTATAAATTGGGATTATAGTGCACGCCCTTTAGATATAACATTGAAAATGGATACACTTGATGACGTAAACTTTCCAACAAAAGGCTTTTTTGGAAAAATTCGTTGGAGTAAAGAGATGGCTATACTTGGAAGTGATTACGATTATGAACAGATCTATGTAGGTGTAAAAAAACCTTTTAATTTCAATTCAGGCAGTCTGACTTTTTATGGTCAATATGCAAACACCTATAAGATGGACTCCATCCCAAGATTAGCTGGAACATTTATGTTAGGTGGTCTCTTTAATCTCTCAGGATATGCACCATACTCTACAATAGGAGATAATTTAGTATTGGGAGTTGCTCGTTATGCTTATAAAATAAAGGGAAGTAGCTTTTTTGGAACATTGGACTCAGCACTCTATACAGGGTTCTCTTTAGAGGTAGGAGATACATGGGATGGTGGAACTTCTTTTAATTATGCTAAACTAAAGAAATCAGCTTCTATCTATTTTGCTATAGATACATTCTTGGGACCCTTTTATCTCGCTTATGGATCTTCAGCAGGGGGAGAACATAGTGCTTATCTTTATCTAGGAGAAAAGTTTTAGTATCTCTATTTAAAGCTAATTTCTATAAAGCAATTTGAAGTGTTAATTTAGTATAATCATAAAATCTTTTTTATGGATACATTATGATGAACTATCAAGCGATAAAATCTCTACTTTTTAAACTTCAACCAGAGAGTGCTCACCATGTGGCAGAGTCTCTCTTGCGCCTACCAAATATTTATCAATTTCCTTTTAACTTTTTTCTAAAATCACACTTTATCGATGATACTATTTTACATCAAGAGATCTTTGGTCGCACTTTTTTTAATCCTGTGGGTCTTGGTGCTGGTTTTGACAAAAATGCGACAATGATTCGAGGCATACAAACATTAGGATTTGGATTTACTGAGATTGGCACGGTAACGCCTAAACCACAAGGTGGTAATCCTAAGCCTCGTATGTTTCGCCATATAGAAGAAGAGAGTATTCAAAATGCAATGGGATTTAATAATGATGGTGCTTACAAGGTTACTAAAAGACTTAAAAAATATTTTCCTTTCACTACTCCTATCGGCATAAATATCGGTAAAAATAAAATCACTCCAGAAAGAGAGGCTATAAATGACTATATTCATCTCATAAAAGCTTTTAATAATATGGGAGATTACTTTGTAATCAATATCTCTTCACCAAATACTCCAGGACTTAGAGACTTACAAAACGAAGTATTTATAGGCTCTTTGTTTCAAAAGGCAAAAGCTTTAACAGATATGCCAATACTTCTTAAAATCGCTCCAGATATGGAAATAGAAGAGGCAGTAGCTCTCACAAAGATGGCAGTCGAAAAAGGTGCTGATGGTATCATCGCTACAAACACAACTATAGACTACTCACTTGTAAAGCATCCAAAAACTATAGGTGGGCTTAGTGGAGCAGCTCTTAAAGAGAAAAGTTTTAAAATCTTTGAAGCTATTGCTAAAGAGCTATATGGTAAAACCCTTTTAATAAGTGTTGGTGGAGTTGATTCAGCAGAGGAAGCCTATAGACGAATTAAAGCAGGTGCAAATCTTGTGCAGATTTTCAGTGCTCTTGTCTTTCATGGTCCAGATATGATTATGAACATCAATAAAAGGCTTATTGAGCTTCTTAAAGCCGATGGTTATGATAGTATTACTGAAGCTATTGGTAAGGATAGAAAATAGATGAAAATAGTAGCAACATTAACTCTAGGTGTCTCCCTTCTGTTCGCATCACAAAACAATACAGAGAACAAAATATCAAAAAAACAGAAAGATATAATAACAAAAAGCGAGGTAATTATGCCATCACCACTCCCTAGTTTTAAAACAAAAACACTTAAAAATGGACTCCAAATCGTAGTCATTCCTCTTCATAATGAGTCAAATGTCATCAGTACAGATATTTTCTACAAAGTAGGAAGCCGTAACGAAGTTATGGGAAAAACTGGAATCGCTCATATGCTAGAACATATGAACTTTAAAAGTACTAAAAATCTTAAAGAGGGTGAGTTTGATAAAGAGGTCAAAAGTATCGGTGGCGTTAACAATGCGAGTACAAGTTTTGACTATACACACTACTACATTAAGTCTAGCACTGACAACCTGACAACATCTATAAATCTCTTTGCAGAGCTTATGCAAAACTTAAAACTTAAAGATGAGGAGTTCCAACCTGAACGTAATGTAGTAACAGAAGAGAGACGATGGAGAACAGACAACTCTCCTCTTGGCTATCTCTATTTTAGACTTTTTAACAATGCTTATCTCTACCACCCATACCACTGGACTCCTATAGGGTTTATGAATGACATCAAAACATGGACTATTGAGGATATAAGAGAGTTTCATAAGACTTACTACCAGCCAAACAATGCTATCTTGGTAGTAACTGGTGATATAGAACCAAATGAAGTTTTCAGACGTGCAAAGGGGGCATTTGGTGAGATCAAAAACCATGGAGAAGTTCCAAAGGTGAAGTTTGTAGAGCCTGAACAAGATGGTGCAAAGCGAGTAATGATAAAGAGAGATAGTGAAGTAGAGATGATAGCTATCACCTTTCATATACCAGACTTTAAAGATAAAGATCAAGTAACACTTAGTGTTATAAGTGAGATACTCTTCTCAGGAAAAAGCTCACGCCTTTACAAAGAACTCATAGATAAAAAACGTCTAGTAAACAGTGTCTATGCTTACAATATGGAGAATATTGACCCAGGTCTTTTTATCTTCATGGCAACTTGTAACCATGGTGTCAAAGCTGAAGATGTAGAAAAAGAGCTTATAGCGCAGATAGAGCTTATGAAAGAGACAAAAGTAACAAAAAAAGAGCTTGATAAAGTTAAAACAAATACTAAGTCAGACTTCATCTATTCACTAGAGAGTTCAACTTCTGTTGCAAATCTGTATGGCTCCTATCTAGTTCGTGGAGACATCTCACCACTAATGACTTATGAAGAAGATGTAGAGAAAATAACAGCAAAAAAGGTACAAGAGGTAGCGAAAAAGTATTTTGATTTTGATAAATCTACTACTGTTATATTGAAAAAGTAATTTAAGAGGAAATAGCTCTCTTAAAGCTTAAATTATCGCAAGTGTAGCCTTTTAGTTCCTACGATTTGTTGTCTGACATATCAAATAGGTTTAATTCCTTCTTATATTTAATATATTGTTTGTATTTTTTATTTGCTCTGTCTATAATTTTTTGTTGCTCTATTTTAGAGATATTAGGAATGGATATAGTACATAAATCATCAAATCTTAATGATTGTCTTACTGAACCAAAAGACCTATCCTTAATGTTTTGAATTCCCTCTTGACTTTTTAGACATAAGTATATATATTCTGGTAGAAAATCATCATTTATTACTTTAAATGTAACATACATTTTACTAACTGCAACTGGTTTATTAGTCAAATTAATTCCCAATGAACCAGTATTTGCACGAGACGGATTATATGCAATTGATTTTTTGTTAACTACTTTATAATCTTGATTTGTTTCAGATGTAACTGACATAAAAGAATCACCCCAATATGCTTCACCGCTAATAATTCCATAGAAATCATGTTTGGTTATTGTAACGGTCTCATACAAATCACTATTCTTTACTCTCTCTTCCTCAAGTAAGTCTTTTAATAAAATATAATTTTTAGGTATTTCATTAAAATATTTAAACCATATAAAAGAGTAATTATCATTATTAATAATTTCATCTGTTTTAATCTCATAAGTTGCATAAGAATTATCAAAATTATACTCTTCTAGATCATTAACTTGATTTATAATTTTTCTTCTTCTTTGAGTTAAAGTAAAACCATCATTTTTAATTCTTGTATATTTAATAGTATCAACTGCTTTATTATTTAAGCCTTGTAAAACTAATACTGAAGCCTTTGCTTCAGTATATGGCAAAAAGACACCTGAAGGTAGAGATATAATCTGTTTTAATAAATTATTATCTATTAAATATTTTCTAAGACTTTTTAATTCTTTATTATTAAGTATTGATTCAGGAACTATAATATAGGCTCTTGCTGTAGCTTTTTTATTTAATGAATCAATTATGTGTTGTATTGATTGAGAATTTCCATTGTCATTTAAAAGTGAGTATAGAGATGTTGCTGTACCCTCTAAATTAAATGGAATATTGGTAATAATTATATCGAAATCTTCTTTTTTAGGATGTAATAGTGTATCTTGTTGTTTTATATTGCTATGACCATCACCTGTTAAAATCATATTCATTTTAGCAATTCTAGCATTTGATGATATTTCACTTCCATAAACTGTATTTTCTTTTAAATCTTTCAATACTTTATCTGTTAAATATCCTTGTTCAATTAAACTATCACGAATATGATTAAAAGCAGAAATCAATATTCCTCCTGTTCCACAAAATGGGTCATATATTTTTTCCCCATATTTTGGATTAGCAAGTTGTACTAAAAAGTTTACTATGTGTCTAGGTGTAAAATATTCACCTAAATCATTATTAGATGTATTATACTGTTGTATAAAATATTCAAAGGCATCACCTTTTATATCAGTTTTAATACCACTTAAATTCAATTTATCCAATTTATCAATAATTTGTTTTAAAGCTAATGTATCTTGAATAATAAGTTTTGTAAATAGAGTCTCTTCATTTTGTTTATTAAATATTGTTTCCAATTTATCAATTACTATATCATTAATGTAATTTAAAAGCTCATCACCAGTTTTATTTTTGTAGCTTTCCCATTTTATATATTCGGGGATACTTTCTGAAATGATTTCATTCTCTTCAGAAATTAATTTTAAAAACAGAAGATTGGAAAATTCAAAAAACCTCTCCATACCCTTTGTAATTCCAGCTTTTCTTAGTTTTTGGTTTGTAAAAGCAAAAACATTTATTAAGTCCTCTTTTGAATTTATTATAATATTGTTATCTTGATAATTATTTAAATTTAATGATATGAATTTTTTATAAAACTCTTTATCTTTTATTGTATTAACTTCTAATCCATTTAATAATAAATTTTCTTCATTTTCTACCCAATAACTTTTTGTTTGAAGTCCATCAAATAAGACTATAATTTTTGACCCCAATAATTTAGCATAATTTAATGCTTGTTCCTTTGTTTTTGCCAAGTTCATATTAGGTTTTTTTGTTTCAATAATAATTTCAGGGTAGCTTGATGTTTTATTTATATATAAACAAAAATCAGGCTTCAAAGCACCAAGTTTTAGATTTTCTTCTTCTGTTCTAGTCTTTTGATGGTATACATCTTTATTTTTATTTTGAAAATTAATTTCCCAACCATTTTTTAATAATTGCTGTTCTAATAAATTTTCAATATCTCTCTCAAGTGCCATTTTCAAACTCCTATGTGTTTAAAAGTATTCTATCCTATTTTATTTTTTATAAGTAAGATATGTCAATTTGCAATATTATTTATATGATATATGTTATTTTTCTTATAGTTTTATCAGATAAATTAAATTTTATATGAATTGTAAATTGTATCTAAAAATTACTATTACTTCCATAATTTATTTAATTATAATCTGCTGCTCCAAGATTATCGGATTTTTAGATTTTCTTGTTTCCTCTTTTTTTTCTCTCAAGAGAATCTTTGTGGCATCAGTTGTGTTGTAAAAAAATGTTTTTTCGCTCAAGTACTCATCTACAAATTTCTCATGACTTTTTTGTGCATTTTATGAATCATTTTTACTTCACCTTTTTTTAGCATAAGCCTCCTTTGAAATTATTCAAAAAAGACTTTAACAGAATTAATCTGTTTCTTTAAGCTTTGGGTTGTAAAAACTGTTTGTTAAGCAGCTTTCATACTGCCTATTTTAACTCCGCGGTTGACATCACCAAAAGAAAACAAGGTTACCCTGCGATAGTTTAAGCTTTTATCTTGTAAAGTAACAAAAACTAAAGTAAAAATATCGTCTTGTAGTTCAACTCAGTCGTTATATCCAAGCAGTCAGACCATCTGAAAGTTTGAATATGCCTATTGAAATGGGTAAATTTATTTGAGGACAAACAATGAAAATAAAACAAATAGTAGTATTTATAGGTACTTTAGGAGTAGCGACTTCACTTTTTGCTGCAGCAGATGCCAACAAAATATTTGATGCAAAGTGTGCTATGTGTCACATTAAATCCATGCCAACAAACAGAGCAAATATGGTTGCTCCTGCGATAATGGGTGTTATGAGACATATAAAAATGGCTTATCCAAATAAAGAGGATGCTATTAATTTTATGGTTGATTATGTACAAAATCCAAAAAAAGAAAAAGCCATTTGTATGCCACAAAAGATTGCAAGATTTGGTCTAATGCCTTCTCAAAAAGGAAATATAACTTTAGAGGAGTTAAAAAAAGTTTCTGGATGGCTATTTGATAATTTTCCACCTAAAAATTTTAAGGGACATGGCAAATATTTTAATCACAATAAAAAGCCACTTGTAAATTCAAGCTTACACAAGTAATTAATCTCTCTTATCCCGATTTTTTGAAGTTGAAAAGTTGGGGTAAAACATTAAATTAGCTACTTTTTCGGGAATCTGCAAGTGGCTCCTTTACTTTAATTTGCTATAATATGCATAATTAGATATTGGAGTATATTATGCAAACTATGGCAATACAAATCCAAGATGATTATGTTAATGATTTTATAAACTATGTTAATAATCATAGTGATAGTATAACTATCACAAAAAATAAGAACTTAGAATATGACACTTACTTTTATGAAAGACAAAAAGAACTTCACAAGATAAGAACTGATATAAAAAATGAAAAAAATCAATTAATATCATTTGATGATTTTGAAGATAAGACTAACAAACTTGAAAAAGAACTTGAACTAAAATATGCAAATTAAGCTTAATAGAAAATTTGAAATTAGTTTCAATATTATCTTTGAGTATATTGCAAAAGATAAACTTTCTGCTTCCAAAAAATTCAAAAAAGAGTTATTTAAACAAATTAAAAATCTTCCAAACTTTCCATATAAATTTAAAAAATCATATTATTTTGATGATGACAAAGTTAGAGATATGACTTTTCAAGGCTACACAATTATCTACGAAGTTGACCTTGATAATAATGAAATAGTTATTTTAAATATATTTCAAAAAAATAAACCGTTATAATTTTTATGGGAGAAGCTACTTGCAAATTCAATTTGCAAGTGGTTCGGAGTAATAAATAGATTATTCTTGAATATTAATAATGAAATGGTAAAATTGCTTAATTATTATAAAGGTTCTACATTATTATGAAAATATTACTTACTCTTCTTATAGCATTATCACTTCATGCAACTATTTATTACTCAAAAGTTGCACCTTATGAAACACGTAATATCTCTTCCAATGTTCTTGGTGTTGTCATATTAGCAAATGAAAATCTGATAGGTCAAACACTTAAAAACAGCTCTTATATTGTCATAGATTCGGAACTTGATAGAGAAGAGTTGCTTGTTGTAAATAAAAAAATAGCTTATCTAAAAAATACAGTAGAAGTAGATAAAAATATTTTGAAAAACTTACGAGAGAGTTTAGAAAAAAAACACCTAAATTATGAAAGAGTTAAAAAGTTAAAAATCAAGTCAAGCATTGAGAAAGATAGAGAATTTTATGAGCTTATTAATAGTAAAAATGCGGCTCTAAATATTGAAAAAGAGATTAATACTCTAAAAAATCAGATAGCAGATCTAAAGTTTAAAAAAGTAAAATTAGAACGTAGCTTACAAGATAAAAACCTCAAAGCAAAAGGCTTTAAACTCTATTCACTTAAAGTTAAAGTTGGTGAAGTTGTCAATAAAGGGACACCTTTAGCTACTTTAGTAGATGAACATAGAGCGATACTTACTATTTATTTGAATAAAGAAGATCTTTTACATGCAAAAGAGAAGATAGTATATATAGATAACAAAAAAACATCTTATCACATAAACAGACTTTTAAATGTTGCTGATAATAAAAATATTTCTAAATATAAAGCACAAATTATTATAAAAGCTCCTAAAATATTCTCACAACTTGTGAAAATAGAGTTAAAAGATGAGTAAAACTACTGCATGTCCTCTTGATTGTTTTGATGCTTGTGAAATAGAGTATAAAAATTTTGCATTAAAGGGAAAAAGTAGTGGACATACACAGGGATTTTTATGTCCACATATGAACCATTTTGGAGAGTATGATCGCATTACAAAACCAAGGTATAAAGGCATATCTATAAGTATGCAAGAGGCTCTTAGTAAACTAAAAGAGCTTTTAGATACAAATGATAAGAGTGAGACACTGCTCTATAGAGGAAGTGGCAACTTTGGACTTATGCAAGAGGTGACTGATCATTTTTTTGCTCAAGTAGGGGCAACTTTGACAAACGGAAGCCTTTGTGATGGAGCAGGTGAAGCTGGTATTATCAAAGGACGAGGATCCAATAAGAATATGCCTCTTTCTGAGATAGCAAAAAGTGAGGTCATAATCTTCTGGGGACGCAACCCTCATACAACTTCAAGTCATCTTTTGCCTCTTGTAAAAAATAAAACTATTATTGTAATAGATCCTATCAAAACAGAAATAGCACAAATGGCAGATATTCATTTACAGATTAAACCACATACAGACTTATATCTTGCAATGATATTAACTCGTTTTTTACATATTAACAGTAGTTGTGACTATGAGTATTTAGAAAAGTATGCAAATGAATATGAAGATTTTTATGAACTTACTCAGACAATTCGGATCAAATCTATGCTTGAGAACATGGGAGTGACTCTGGGTCAGGTTGGTACTATTTTAGCACATATTGAAAATAAAAGAGTGGCGTTTGTTTGTGGTGTAGGTATTCAAAAGTATAAAGATGGTGCAGATATTCTCCGAGCCATAGATGCAATAGTGGTCACTCTTGGTCTCTTTGGCAAAGAAGGGTGTGGGGTAGCTTATCTTGGTGACTCAAAAGAGGGAATAACAACACCCTTTATAACAGAAGCAAAAAGAGTCTCAAAAGTAAATACTAAGTTTAATGAGTTTAAAACTCTGTTTATTCAAGGGGCAAATCCACTAGAGCAAATGCCAAATGCACAGAGAGCTTACAATGCAATGAAGCATATACAAAATGTTATTTATTTTGGACTCTATGAAAATGTTACAAGCCAAAGAGCAGACCTAGTTATACCAGCAAAAACATTTTTAGAAAAAAATGATATTCGTACCTCTTATGGGCATAATGCGATGATAGAGATGCCAAAATTACAGGAGAGTGAAATAGGAATTAGTGAGTATGATCTTACATCCTTTTTATGCAAAGAGTATAAAATACAACTCAAACCTGAACAAGAGTATATAGAGCATTTTAAAAGTTTTAGCCATAAAAGTGATGATGGAAGCCTTATTGTGAGTGCTAGAGAGGATCTCCCTTATAAAAATGGATTTGATACAGATGATAATATGTTTGTTTTTCTTGAAGAGATAGAAATCGATAGATCTATAAATAAAATAGTTCTAACAAAAAATAGAGATAAACAGAGAAAAAAAAGTAAGGAACTCTACCTTATAACACCAAAAAGTACTACAAGTCTTAACTCTCAGTTTAAACGTGAAGCGTTTGTTTATATCCATAGTGATTTGGGCTATAATGAGGGCGAAAGTATTGTAGTGAGTAGTTCAGTAGGAAGTGTTACTCTTGTTGTAAAACATAAAGATACTTTACGACTCGATACACTCTTAATATACAGTGGAACAAAAGGTGTTAATAATTTGACATCATCGGAAATTTCTTGGGAAGGAGATAGTGCTGTTTATCAAGAAGAAAAAGTTACAATACAAGCAAAAAAAGAGAGAGTACAAAGAGGAGAGATAATGAACATAGAAGAGTTAGATAAAAAGTATCTACTTCAAACTTATGGACGCGATAATGTTGAGTTTGTTAGTGGAACAAATGCGACTTTAACGGATAGTAGTGGGAAGAAGTATATTGATTTTACATCAGGTATTGGGGTTGTGAGTGTTGGACATGCTAACAAGAGAGTAAACAGAGCTATATGTGAACAAATATCAAATATTACACACATCTCAAACCTTTATAATATCGCACCACAAGCTAAAGCAGCAGAAGCAGTTGCAAAAGCTAGTGGCTATGATATGGCATGTTTCTTTGGAAATAGTGGAGCTGAAGCAAATGAAGGTGCTATAAAGATTGCTAGAAAGCATGGTGAACGCGATGGTGAGATCAAACGCTACAAAATCATCACGCTAAAACACTCTTTTCATGGAAGAACAATTACCACTGTAAAAGCTACTGGACAAGAAGCGATGCATAACTATTTCGGTCCATTTCCAGATGGTTTTGTTTATGCAGAGAATATAGAGGCTATTGAAGCTCTTCTTGATGATCATACCGCAGCAGTTATGATAGAGCTTATTCAAGGTGAAGGTGGTGTTGAACCTCAAGATAAAGCACAAGTACAAGCACTTGAGAGACTGCTTAAATTACAAAATATTCCTCTCATAGTAGATGAAGTTCAAACTGGTGGATATAGAACTGGAGAGTTTACAGCATCGCAACTCTATGGTATAACTCCAGAGATCATTACCCTTGCTAAAGGTATTGGAGGTGGTGTACCTGTAGGGATTGTGATGACTTCACTTAAAAATGTACTCTCTGCTGGTGATCATGGTTCTACTTTTGGCGGTAACTATCTTAGCTCTACAGCGGTCTGCTCTGTAGTAGAGATTTTAAATGAGTTAAAACAGAGTGGTACACTAGAGAAAATATCTCTCTATTTTAATCAAGCACTAGAAAAGTTTTATGAAGATCATCAAGAGCAGTTTACTGCTAAAGTAGGTATAGGTATGATGTGTGGACTTCGCGTTAAAGATACAAAAACTCTCTCTTCTATCATAGTAAACGCCAAAGAGAGTGGAGCAATGGTTCTTAAAGCGGGAAGAGATACACTAAGATTTTTACCACCACTCACTATAACAAAAGAGGAAATCGATGAAGGCTTTAAAGCTCTTTACTCTGCTATGTCTCGCGTTTAATACGTTAACATATGCTAATGAGGATAATACTTTAGACTCTTATATCTCTGGTTTAAAGCAGAAGCAGTTTAGATATGAGTATGAAAAAAATGAAGCAGAGAGTTCAAAGCTTCGTGACTCTTGGATAGCACCACTACAATTCAATTATAGCTATATAAAAAATAAACCTTATGATGATGAGTTAAAGAGCCAAAGTGCTACTATTCGTATAAATCAGCCTATTTTTCAAGGTGGTGGTATCTACTATGGGATTAAGTTTGCAAATGCTAGCAAACTCTACTCTGACTACACAATAGATGTCGCAAGACGCAAAATGATTAAAGAGACTATAGCACTGCTTATGCAGATAAAACAACAAGAGTTACGCATAAAGGCACAAAATCTACAGATAAAAAATGCAGAAATTAATCTTGCACAAAAAAAAGAGCAATATTTAAATGGACAACTTGACTCTGGATTTTTAGATAATGCCATTATTCAAAGAAATATTCTTATTCAAGCACTCTATGATATGCAAACAGCAGAGGAGAGACTTATTAATCATTTTACAACATTAAGTGATCTTGATTATAAGCATGCGACTATTCCACATTTAGAATATATCAGTGCAAAAAAGTTTTTAAAGCATAATATTGTCCTTAAACAGACAGATGCTCTAATAGAAAAAAATCTTTATGCAAAAAATGTAAGAATTGCAAAATATCTTCCTCGTGTAAGTTTTACAGCAGGATATAATTGGAATAACTCCGAACAGCAGTTTAAATTTAAGTCAAACATTCAAACCTCTACAAATGATTCGCAATATTATGACTATGGAATCCGTATCAATATACCACTAGATTTTAATGCCTTTCGAGATATAGAGTCTGCAAAAATAGACTTCTTAAAAGCAAGAGTAGTAGCAGAAGATAGAAAAAGAGAGTTTACAGCTCTTTTTGAACAGGTACTAAAAAATATAGAAAACTTTGATAAAAAAATAACCCTTAGCAAAGAAAATATAGAGCTTTACTCAAAACTCTTAACAGATACAAAAAGACTTTTTAAAGCTGGTTATAAAACAGAATATGATGTAGAGACACTAAGCAACTCCCTAAAAATTCAAGAGTTAGATACTCAAATCTATGAAATAGATAAACAGTTAGAGCTACTTAATCTTTATGAAATGTATGTTGAGGAAGGAAAATAGATTTGAAGTTTAGTGAGTATCTGACAGAGTGGCTCTATGGTGAAGATGGTTACTATGCGACTTACAAAAGTATTGGAAAAGAGGGTGACTTCTATACTGCAGTAAGTACAAGTAAATTTTTTGGTGGAACTATTGCAAAACATATAATCTCTTTAATAGATGAAAATTTTTTAGAAGCCAATGCCACTATCTGTGAGATAGGTGCACACCATGGTTACTTTTTAGCAGATATTTGTGAGTTTCTCTATACTTTACGACCTAAACTTTTAAAAAGCCTTAACTTTGTTATTATCGAAAGATTTGATAACTTGCAGAGACAACAGGCTTGTTACTTTAAAGAGAGTTTCGGTGATACTGTTCAACTAACTCATTACAAATCTCTTAAGCAACTTCAGTGTAAAAATGCTTTTTTTATAGCAAATGAGATCTTTGATGCTTTTCCTTGTGAACTCTACTTTAAGGGTAAAACAGCAAGTGTTACAACGCATCATGTAGCGTTTGATGTTGATGATGTTTGGGTAGATCAAAAGGCAAAGAAGTATGCTAAAGATCGAGGGGAGATAGCACTTGGCTATGAAGAGTTCGCGCTTGAGATGGCAAATGCTGCTAAGAAGTTTGAGTTTATGAGCTTTGATTATGGAGAGATGACCGCTCGTCCAGACTTCTCACTTCGTATTTATACAAAGCATAAAGTTATTCCATTTTTCATTCCAAAGGATCATAAAGAGTTCCAGCCACGAAAAGAGCTTTTTGCTAAGAGTGATATTACTTATGATGTAACTTTTGCTCATGTCAAAGATGCTTATGAAGAAGCAGGAGTGACTTTTGTAGAACTAAAAGCTCAGATGGTAGCACTTATAGATATGGGGATGTTAGATCTTTTAGAGATGCTTAAAGAAAATGTTGATGAGAAGATTTATAAACAGGAACTTGAAAAGGCAAAGATACTTATTCTTCCTGATTTTTTAGGAGAGCGATTTAAGATGATACGTTTTCGCAAAGAGAGCTAAGAGAGAACTTTAAAAGTTTCCTAAAATGTTCATAAGCTCCTCTGGTCGGTTAGAGTTTTTGATAGCATTCTCTTTGGAGATAATATTTTTTTCTACATACTCTAGGAGCTCTTGTGCTTGTGTTGTCATCTTTGTCTCTTGTTGGTTAAGTTGCATCTGAGAATAGATTTGGTGTACTTTATCTTCACGGATCAGGTTTTGGATAGCTGGATTTGTGATAAGAATCTCTTGTGTTGCAACTTTCCCAGACCCAATCTTTGGAATAAGAGTTTGAGATATAACTGCTACTAGTGAAGAAGCAAGCTGTGCACGGATTTGTGCCTGTTCTTCTCCTTCAAAAACATCGATTATACGATTAATAGTTCCAGGTGCAGAGTTTGTATGTAGTGTTCCAAAAACTAAGTGACCAGTTTCAGCGGCACTAAGAGCTGCCCCAATAGTCTCAGCATCACGCATCTCTCCTATAAGTATAATATCTGGATCTTGCCGTAAAGCATACTTAAGTGCTACTGCAAATGAAGCTGTATTGCTTCCTACATTACGTTGAGAGAAGAGTGATTTGTTATTTTTGTGTACAAATTCAACAGGATCTTCTATGGTGATGATATGTCGGCGTTCAGTCATATTTATTTCATGGAGCATAGAAGCAAGTGTTGTTGATTTACCTGAACCAGTTGGACCAGTAACAAGAATGAGTCCCTTCTCTTTTTTTATAAGTTCTTTAAAAATAGGTGGATTTTCATACTCATCAAGAGTAGGAATATCAATCGGAATCATACGAAAAGCACAAGCAATACCATGAATAGTACGATAATAGTTTGCACGGAAACGTCCAACTTCTTGAATCTCAAATGAAAAATCAAGTTCATTTTTTTCTTCAAACTCTTTCTTCTGTTTATCTTCAATAAGAGAGTATGCCATAGTCTCAACATCTTTAGCATCAAGTAGAGGAAGGTTAAGTGCACGAAGTTCTTTATCTATACGAATCTGGGGTTCACTTCCAACAACAAGGTGGAGATCTGAAGAGTTAAAAGCAAGTACTGACTTAAGCAGCTTTTTTATGTCTAATCTTTTTTTTTCAGGAGTAATTCCTCCTTCTTCAATCACTCCACTCATAAAAAAACCTTTTGATACTTTTCATGATGAAAACCTATTAAAATTTTATTATTATATTTTACTGAACGTTTAATAAGAAGATTTTCTTTACTAAGTGCTTTTTTAACACTATCACAATTTTTTATTCCATAAACTTGTATCATGTTATTACTCAATTATTTTTGGAACAATAAAAAAATTATCTGCACTTTTTGGTGCATGAGATAAAATATCTTCACTTATTTGTGTACTCTCTTTTATGCTGTCTTCACGAAGTGGTGTCGGATGCTGATCCATAGAGAAGTTCGCATCAACTCCATCTGTATTGAGCTCACTAAGGTTATCTACAAAACTTACTATTTCGGATAGTTGCTCTTTTATCTCCTCTCGTTTGTCACTATTTATTTGTAAAAAAGATAATTTTTCTAGTTTTGATAAGAGTATATCATCTACTTGCATACACATTCCTTACTATTTTTGATAGATTTTAGCATAGATTTGATAAAACTTTAACTTTTTTATGGGTAATATAATGAAATTATAAATGAAAAGGAAATTTTTTGAGTTTAAAAACTGATTTAGAGATGGTAAAAGATGAGTTGACTTCAGAAGAGAAGTTTTTTGAGAAAGCTGTTGTTACAGAAAAACTTGTGAAAAAATATAAAAAAGTTATAATTGGAGGGGTAATAACTATTGCCCTATTCATTGCAACTAATACTGCCTATAGTGCCTATAAGCAAAATACTATAGATGCCGCAAACGAAGCATTGAATGAACTTCAAAGAGATGCAAATAATCCTGCAATATCAGCGAAACTAAAAGGATCAAGTCCAGTACTTCATGATGTGTGGATCTATTCTCAAGCAGTAGCAAATAAAGATACTGCAAAGTTAGAGACTTTAAAAAATTCAAAAGCACTTTTAATAGGTGATTTAGCATCTTATGAAATAGCACAAAGCACACAAGATCTTACAAAACTTGCTGCATATGCTAAACAACCAAATGCTCTTTATGCAGATTTAGCTCGTATTGAGAGTGCTATCATCTTAATAAAAGAGAAAAAACTAAAAGAGTCACATGAACTTCTTAGCATGATAGATGGAAACTCTCCACTTGCAAAAGTTGCTCAAACACTTATGCACTACGGAGTAAAATAGAAGTTGAAAAGATCTTTAAGAGACTCTATACTTTTTAGTCTGCTTTTACTCATAACTTTCTCTGGATGTAGCACAAGAGAAGTCTATAAACCAAAACTTTTAGATACACAATGGAATAAATCTGAAAAGTCCGGGTTTATGATTGTAGATACATCTTCAAATGTAGCACTTTTAAATGATGAGAGTGTATTAACAACGCATGGTGTTATAGATGTAAAGATAAAGAGTAACTATAGGCTCATATCTCAAAGTGATGATTGGATTATTAGTGCAAGTTTAGATGGAAATCTCTCTTTATTATCAACGAAAAATACTTTACTTAATAGATATATAAAATTAAAAAAAACGGTAGCAGGTGCTTCTGTACAAGGTAATGAACTCGCAGTTCTTTTTGCAGATAATGAAATTGCACTTTATGATCTTACTACCAAAAATATACTTTTTAAAGAACAAGGAGGGAAGTTCCTTGCATCTGATTCTCGTATTGTTAACCCTTATTTTTTGCATGGACTAGTTCTTTTTGCAACTTTAGATGGAAAGATTATCTTTGTCAATGATACACAAAAGAAAAAACTTCGTACAGTTATAGTCTCAAGTAAAGATCAGTTTAACAATATTATTTCTCTACAGGTTATACAAAACAAAATTATTGCAGTAACAAGTTATGCCTTACTCTCTATTGCTAAAAAAGAGTTACATTCAAAATATGAGATTAGAAATATTGTATATGATAAAGAGACTCTTTATATCGCAACAAAACAGGGAGAGATAATATCTCTAACCCCAGAGCTTCAAGTCATCTCTAAAATTAAATTCCCCTTCGCACACTTCTATGGTATGATAAGTAATCGAGATAAATTATATATATTGGAAAAAGAAGGATACATGATAGTAGTAGATAAAAAATCATTTGATTATACTGTACATGCCGTTGATTTTGATTCTGATGGTTTTGTATTTATAGGTGATAAAAAATTCTTTATAAACAATATAACCATTAGTATTGAGTAATGTCTAATGAACTTGAAGCATTTTTAGAGTATATTAGTGTTACTCGCTCCCTCTCAAAAAAGAGTGTGAGTGCTTACAAAAGTGATCTTCTTCAGATTGAGGAGCGCTCAAAAAAGACTCTTCTCTCTTTAGACTCTGATAAACTTCTTTCTCTCTTATCTACTTATGAAAATAAACGGACACTTAATAGAAAACTTTCTGCTGTAAATGCCTTTTTTGACTTCTGTTTTAAAGAACAATTTCGGCAAAAAAAAGATAAATTTCAATTTGCAAAAATTCCAAAACTCCTTCCTAAATATCTTTCATACGAACAAGTACAAACTGGTCTTTCTCTTATAGATAAGACAACTTGGATAGGCAAACGAGACTTTGCACTGCTCCTATTTCTCTATGCCTCTGGAGCTCGTATTAGTGAGTCTCTTGCTTTGGAGTTTACCGATATAGAAGAGGAGTGGCTTCATATTCGCCATGCAAAAGGGGAGAAAGAGCGGATAGTTCCTCTAGCTAAAATTGCCATTCAAGCAATATCTGAATATAAAAGAGAGATGCCTTTTGATAGCGAATACATCTGGGTAAACTATAAAGGAGATAAACTCAGCAGAATTAGTGCCTATAAAATAACCCAAAAGTATCTAGGTGTTTCACCACATATACTGCGCCACTCCTATGCAACATCACTTATAACAGGAGGAGCAGACTTAAGAGTTGTTCAAGAACTATTAGGACATGCTTCTTTGATGACTACACAAATCTATACACATATAGAGAAAAATAGCTTAAAAGAGACAGTAGATGTTTTTCACCCTATTTCAGATAAAAATAGTCATAAGAAAGGTATATAATGCATAAAAATAAAAATATATCTAATAGCATTTTTTCATATGCATTCTGGAACTCACTTCTCTTTACTCAAAATAAGTGGCACCAACATGGTGTTTTACTACATACATTAAGAGTAACTTATGAGTGCATTAAAGCAGGAGAGTGGCGTTTCGTACCTGCTGGACTACTCCATGATATAGGAAAACCTTTTAGTGCTTTTAGAAAAGATAAAGAGGACTTTCAATTTCATGAGTGGAGTTTTACTGATCATGAAGAGCGAAGTTATCAGATTATAAAAAACTGGTCTTTTGTGAGTGAATATACAAAAAACCTTGTTCGCTACCACTATCTTATACGAGATATAAAAAAATCTAAAAAAGAGAATCTAGAACGTTTCTCACAAAAACAGGCTATTTGGGATAGTCTTGATGATGCAATGCATAAGGATCTCATAAATTTTTTAGCTTATGATGATTTAGGTAAGGGTAAAAAAAGAAGAGAGTAGTATAATACTTTTATGAAAAAAATCACTCCATTTTTATTTATATCTGTTTTTATACTTCTTATCGTCGCACTCTTCCTCTCTCTTGGTAATGTTCAAAAGATGGTTGTTATCAAAGAAGGAAATATTGATAAAGTTCCTCTTGAAATTATTTTGCATAAGTATCAAGATAGTGATTGTGGTATGATTATAGATGATATGACCTATGTATCAGAAGTTATAGCTCCAGATGGAAAAACATGGTTCTTTCATGATCATGGTGGTTTTATTCACTGGCTTGAAGATAAACCATTTAAAGATAAGGCTGTTATCTGGGTACGGACAAAAGATACAAAGAGATGGCTTCATGCAGAAGATGCATACTACTCTCTTAATGATATTACACCCATGGGATATGGTTTTGGAGCTTACGAAAATAATCAAAAAAACTTTGTCTCTTATAAAACTTTTAAACTTAAAATGCTTCGTGGAGAAACTATGCAAGACCCAAAAATTCGCAAAAAACTTTTAGGACTCTAAACGATGGAAACTGTTAATATTCTTACTATTATAAGTATCGCATTTTTAGGATCTTTTGGACACTGTATAGGGATGTGTGGGGGTATAGTGATGGCATACTCAACCATAAAAATAGAACCACAAAGCTCAAAAGTCACTAAAACAGTGGCACATCTGCTCTATAACTTTGGTCGTGTTTTGACGTACACAATTTTAGGTGCTATGTTTGGTACTCTTGGTGGTGTAGTACTTTTTTCAAATCTAGCCAATGCTATATTACTTATAATAGCAGGACTCTTTATGATACTTGCAGGAGTCTCATTACTAGGAAAAATAAAATTTCTTACACTCATAGAACACTCTTTTTCAAGCTCACCACTTTATAAAAAAACATTCCAAAGAGTGCTTAACTCCAGATCTAACAGTAGCTTTTTCCTTCTAGGTATGCTCAATGGGCTTCTTCCTTGTGGATTTGTTTATTTTTTTGCCATTACCGCTGCTAGTACGGCTAATCCTTTCTATGGTGCTTTAGTTATGGCTATTTTTGGGATGAGTACCATTCCTACTATGTTTGGGGTTGGTCTTTTAACCTCTCTCGCTTCTGCTACAAGCTTTAGAAATATGATGATGAGTTTATCTAGTGTAGCTATTATTCTTTATGGTGCTTTGACTATTTACAATGGCTATGGCTACATAAAGAACCCTAACAAGACATTAAGAAATTGCCACTCTTCTTCTATAAAATAGAGAATATGGAAAATCAAATAAATATACAATATAGACTAGGTTTCTAGTCGAAATGGACTAAAAAAATGTTGAAAAAACTCCTCTAAAAAACAACAATTCAATCTCTTTCACTCTCTATTCTTATAAATACTCAATATATACATTTTAATAAATTATGCATTCCTTATGTAAAATTTATAAATATTATCTGCTTTTTTGTTAGATTAAGATAATATTCTACTAAATAAAATTATAATACAATGTTTACAGTTAAAGGATAAAAATGAATAAAAAATTATTAATTGTGTTGCCATTGGTAAGTGTTATAATGTTTAGTGGATGTGCTACTTATTATGGTGGTGGTGTAAAACAAAAAATCACTATTAATTCAAGTAAGCCAATGAAAGCCAGTCTAAGGCATATATCAATAAAAAATAAAACTATGATAGATGAGCTTTTGAGTACTAAACTAAGAGAAGAATCGGAAGAGACTCAATCTTTTACCACTCCTGCTACAATTACAATATTTAGAAAAAATAAAAATTTATTATTAACTAGTGATGATAATGAGTTTGAGCCTATAATAATAAAAAAGAGAATAAACCCTTGGGTTTTTGGTGATGTTTTAGCAATAAGTTTTACAACTATTGATTCTTACACTGGAGCTATGTGGAAATATGATGATAATATAATAATTCCAGAGAATAATGATACAACAACTCTAGTTGATGATAATATTACAGCTCCAGAAAATGATGACACAACAACGCCGGTTGATGATAACATTACAACTCCAGAGAATGATGACACACCAACGCCGGTTGATGATAATATTACAGCTCCAGAAAATGATGACACAACAACGCCGGTTGATGATAATATTACAACTCCAGAGAATGATGATTCACCAACGCCGGTTGATGATAATATTACAACTCCAGAGAATGATGATACACCAACGCCGGTTGATGATAACATTACAACTCCAGAGAATGATGATTCACCAACGCCGGTTGATGATAATATTACAACTCCAGAGAATGGTGATACACCAACGCCGGTTGATGATAATATTACAACTCCATAAAAAGAATATTAATGATTAGAAGATTTTTTCTTCTTTTCTTTTTTCCTATTCTTCTATACTCTTCACAAGAAAAAATTTTAAATAAAGCAAATAATTTAAAACTTTATGAAAAGAATGAATGGAAAGCACTGCTTCATTATAATGGTAGTTTTAATATTAAAAATAAAAAATTTATTCTAAGTCAAAGTTTTTCATTAAAAAATGAATTAATAACGACCATAAAATATTTTTACACTTCACAAGAAAATTACCATAACATCAATAACCACCCACAATGTAAGTTTCCAAGTAGATTATTATTTATATCTCACGAACTAAATGTATCTGATAGCGAATTTCCTAAAATAAATTGTCCAAATTTTAATACTTATAAGATGAAAGCACCAGCTGATAAAATATCTTTAATTTATGCTTCTGAAAATGTGAAAAATCCTTCAAGTATGATGGGGCATACATTTTTAAAATATAGTGGCAAAAATTATCAAAATAGAGAAGTAGAACATGCCATTACATTCTACACAATATTAGATGGTACAAATTTAGTAACATTAGCATATCAAAATATTTTTTCAGGAATGAAAGGATTATTTGCACTACTACCATATAAAAAAATAGTTGAACAATATACAAAAAAAGAGAATAGAAATGTTTGGGCATATCAATTAAAATTATCAGAGTATAGAAAAAAATTGATTTATTATCATATATGGGAGTTAAAAGGTATTGATATGAAATATTTTTTTACAAGCTATAATTGTTCAACCGTAATTTACTATGCATTATCATTAGCAAATCCAAAGATATATGATGATAATAAACTATGGATAACCCCTCTTGATATAGTCAAATTACTCTATAAATACAATCTGATAGAAAAAAGTGAATTATCTCCAAGTAATGAATGGTTGATAAAGATGACAGCTGAGGGTTTAGATAGTTATAAGATTAACAATATAAAAAGTATTGTAGAAAATAAAAGCTATAACAAGATTTCTAAATTAGATTTTAACTCCTTAAAACTATTGGAAGCTTATAGTAGTGTGCAATATAAAAATAATGACATCAATATTGATGAATTTAATAATTTTAGAAAGAGTATTTATAATTCAATTAAAAATGATGGAACTATTTTTGATATATCAGAATATAAATCTCCAAATAATATTCCAAATGAAAGACAGATTGACATAGGCTATAATAATATAAATGAAGAGGAGTTTTTTAAATTATCATTTTTAGGAGCTTCACACTTATTAAATGATAATAATAGAGAATATTTTGGAGAGAGTGAATTAAAAATCGCTTATTTATCAATTTTAGCAAATAAAAATGATATAGAATTAAAAGAATTTACTTTATATGGAATGAAGTCATATATCCCCTATGACACACTAACTAATGATTTGTCCTATCAATTTGAGTTAGCTGTCAAAAAAGAGTATAGCAAAAAAATGAAGTATATAGATACTGTTAAAATAGATGGTGCAATAGGAATAGATTTTTTATTGTGGCATGATATAAATGTATTTGCAATGTTAAATCTTGGAGTTGGATATAATAGAGATGATAAAGCCCATATATTTTTCAATCCACAGATAGGTGGAATGATATATGAAATCTTCAATATGAAAAGTCTATTATACTATCAACCATTATTTGTAAATGACAATAAAATTTATGATAAATTTGTATTAGAACATACTATATTTTTATTTAAAGATTATAAATTATATTTTAATTTTGAACAAGTGAATACTAATGATAAGTATCAAAATTATGAATTTGGTTTTAGTAAGTTGTTTTAGTACAATAAAACAGCGACATAAAAAAGAGTTTTACAGGTTTGGTCACTATTACTTAAATTATGATAGAATAGTTATCTCTCTTTAAAAACTCTCTAAATTAAAGGATGTAATGACATGAAATATCTTGCATTATCTCTACTTAGTATCTCTTCTCTTTTTGCTACATTTGATCTTCCTTTAGAGACTCGACGCTCTATCGTTCCTCATGATAAGAGTTATTATACACATCAGCTTCAAAGCAAAAATATTGAGATTATTTATACAAAAGATAATCTTTCTTTTGCAAAAGAAACCGCCTCTATAGAGGAGTCACTTCATGATAATTATGAAAACTTTTTCAACTGGAAACTTGATGAAACACTCTATGTAGGACTTATCTCAGACAACAACCAAATAGCCAACGGCTTCTCAACACAGATACCTAATAACAGGCAGATTAATTATGTTGGGGGAACAGAGTTAGTGGACTACTTCTCTTCAACATCATGGCTAGATACACTGTTATACCATGAAACAGCACATAACTATCAGCTCAATGTTAAAGGAGATATTATCTCTCAATCTCTCCATGCTATCTTTGGTAATTTATACTCTCCACTTATTATTCCAAATCTATTAGAAAATTCATTTATGTTAGAGGGAAATGCAGTACTTAATGAGTCCTGGCATGGTAATGGAGGTCGCCTTTATAGTGGTAGATTTAAAGCATTAACACTTCTACAGGCTAAGGATAATCAACTCAAACCAGAATATCTTTATAATAGTAAACTAGCCTTTCCTTATGGTGAAATAGCCTATATACAAGGTGGTTTTTATAACCTATATATGGCTAAACATTATGGTCTTAAGAGAATAAATAGTTATTTTAAAAGACACTCTCAAGATTGTATCTTCCCTCTTTTTACAGATATAAGTATGTTGGACAGTGTGGGACATACCTTTGTCGATAGTGTTGGAGATTTTGAGAAGTATGAAAAAAATCTGGCTAAAGATCTTGTGGAAGTTAATGGTGAGATCATCGCAAAATCACAATTTTTTAGCTCTTTAGGAAATTCAAAAAATGAGATTTTTTTTATCACAAATGAGAGTGGACGGAGAGCTCCAGAACTTGTAATTTTCAATAAACAAACAAAAAAGATAACAAAACATCGAGACTCTTATCTTTCAGGAAAAGTACTAAAAGTAGATGGAGAATATCTTACACAGGGGAGTATGTACACCTCCCCTATTCGTATAAGACAAGGACTTTTTAATGCCAATGGCTACATCAAAGAAGGAACAGATTCAAAGATGATACAGGGGTATCTCTCTACTGGTCAAATAGTTTACTTTGATGTCGCCTCTTCCTATTCACAACCACAACTCTATGTAGGAAATAAATTTTACTCACAGGTAAACTCTTCGGTTTTTATAGATAAAAAGGATAATCTTTATTACTTCAAACAAAAAGGAAAAATAAGAACACTTTATAAAAATAAAACAGCACTCTACTCCTACAGAGGTTTTTATGGAATAGTAAGTGGTGTAGATTCTAAAGATAATATCTACTTTGTAGCGAACTCTCAACTAGGATCAACACTTTATCGTTATAGTAACGCTACTATTACAAGAGTTAGCAGTGGAGATAATATTGTAGAAGCAAGAGTGATAAATGATAAAGAGGTTCTCCTTGCAGCAGTAGGCTCTCAAGAGTACTACTATGTGATAAATGAGATGACACAAAAACAGGAACAACCCTATAACACAAAACTCTTTTTTGAAGATAAAGCTTATTATGGTAATAAATATATTAAAAACAAGAGATCTCAAAAGATCAAAAAGGAAGAGGAGTTCAACTTAGAGGAGGAGTATTACTCTCTTTTTAATATGCATTATAGTGGTACACAATTCTCTATAGGTTCTTATATGAATGATTTTATAGGTAATTTAAATATAAATTTTGAAGATCCTCTTGAACAAAACAGTGCAAATCTTTTTATTTCTAAAGATATTGATGCAATAAGTGTTGCTGGGGCAGGATATTCAAATGCACAATATCTTCTTAACTACCGTATTGTTGGTTATGGTGTTATAGATAAGGGGTCAAAAACCGATATACGAGATAGTGGTATTATGGCGAATGCAAAAGTGCCATTCTTAAAAAAAGGCTACTGGAATGGTGCGCTTGATATGAGTTATTATCAAGACTATGATACCATATCAAGGGAACCTCTTAGTGTTACATTATCACTTTCTGAGCATGAGCAATATGGTGTGAGTTTTTATGCAAATCAGCACTATGGCATACAGCTTTATGGTGTACAAGAGAGAGAAGACAAAATAGTAGGTACAAACTTAATTGCTAAGCATGATCTTCCTAGAGAATTTTATATTGGAGCAGAGGGAAAATACTCAATAAGTGATGCAGACACAAATATAAATAAAAGAGGAGTAAAGATCTCCTCAATGTCTTCTTATGATTTTGATCCTTCTGTTATTAATATGGCAAGTTTAAGTAGCAGTAGTTATGTTCAAAGTGCAGGATATATTGGGATAAACCTTGCAAAGGTGTTAAACTTTTCAGCATACTTTTTTACTTTTCCCCTCTCCTTACAACGAGAGACACTTTATACAAGATACCGTTACTATGATTTAGCAGATTTTAAAGATGTACATGAACGAGTAAATGAAGTAAAGACTGGAATGACTTTTGCAACTGTTTTTATAAATAATTTTACAATACCTATAAATGTAGAGTATATTTATAATGATGCAAGTTTCGTAAAAGATAGGACTAAATTTCAGTTTAATTTTAGTTCTAGTTTTTAGGTATAATAAAGTAATATTGCAAATTTATAAAAGGCTAGTTATGAAAAGTTTAATAAATAATCGTACAGAGTCCCTCCCCTCTCTCTCTAAAACTATAATGGATATTAGTTCGATACTATATAGACGAGCTAAGTATGAGTAAAACAGTAACTATTATAGACACATTTGGCTTCTTCTTTCGAAGCTTTTATGCCCTCCCTCAACATCTCAAAAACAGAGATGGATTTCCTACAGGACTTCTTACAGGATTTATAAATTTTATAACAACACTACAAAAAGATCATGGAAGTGACTATATTATCTTTGCTATTGATAGCAAAGGTGATACTTTTAGAAATGAGATAGACCCTAACTATAAAGCAAATCGCTCTACTCCACCACCAGAGCTCTCTATGCAACTCCCTATAGCTATAGAGTGGATAGATAAGATGGGATATAAGACTCTAGGTATGACAGGTTTTGAAGCAGATGATATGATAGCGACTGTTGTGCATTTTGCAAAAGAGAAAGGCTACAGTGTACGCATAGTTTCTCACGATAAAGATCTCTATCAGCTTATAGATGATGAAGCAAATGTTGTTGTTGTCGATGCCATCAAACGTAAGATAATGGATGAGAAAGCTTGTTATGAGAAGTATGGAGTTACAGTAAAACAATTTACAGATTATCAATCTATTCTTGGGGATAGTGCAGATAACGTTCCAGGTGTTAAAGGTATCGGAAAAGTAGGTGCACAAAAACTGCTCACGGAGTATGGTAATTTAGATAATATTTATGCTCATATAGAAGAGATAAAAGGTGCAAACCAGAAAAAACTTATAGTGAGTAAAGATGCTGCCTATATGTCTAAAAAGCTTGTTACACTAAGAGATAATGTAGTAGAGTCTATAGATTTTGAAGAGTACAAGATGGACATAGAAAATCCATTTTTAAATATTTATGATGAGTTAGTAAAGTATGAGCAAAACGCGATACTGCGAATCCTTCATGCAAAAAATCAAGTGAGCAATTCTAAACAGAAGAGTATTGAAGTTAAAGAGGAAGATTATGGTGTAAATATAGAGTTTAAAGCGACTCTTATTACTGATAATGCAGAACTAATAAAGATACTCTCTACTTTTAATGCAGATACTTTAGTGGCGTTTGATACAGAGACAACAGGACTAGATTATAACAAAGATCACCTAGTAGGTTTTAGTTTCTGTGTAAATGAGAAAGAAGCTTACTATGTTCCTTTTGCACATTTTTACCTTGGTATTGTAGATCAAATAAGTGAGGCAGATGCTAAAGCAGCTATAAGAAAGATATTTCACTCAAAAGTAGTAGGACATAATATAAAGTTTGATCTCCACTTTGTAACTCGTTTTTTAGAAGATGAAAGTTTAGAAGTCTATGCCGACAGTATGATTTTAGCTTGGCTTATAAACTCAAACTCAGCACTCTCCCTTGATAAACTCTCTAGCGCACTTTTAGGGCACACTATGATGGCGTTTAAAGATAGTGTCAAAAAGGGTGAGACTTTTGCAAGTGTAGATCTTGAAGATGCTTGTAAATATGCAGCAGAAGATGCATATATAACTGCAAAACTTTACAATCTTTTCTTAAAGAAGCTAGAACTCCAAAATGCAACACACCTTATAGAAGAGGCAAGAGAAGTTGAGTTTCCATTTATTCATACACTTTTAAGAATGGAGAGAGAGGGTATCGAACTCAATGGTGCTTTTTTAGAGGAGTTCCTTGTCGAAGTAAAAGTGACACTAGGTGAACTCACAAAAAGTATTTATGAGTTAGCTGGTAGTGAGTTTAATATCAACTCTACAAAACAGCTCGGTGTTGTACTCTTTGAGACACTTGGTCTTCCTGTTGGGAAAAAGACAAAAACTGGTTACTCTACTAATGAGAAAGTTTTACATGGACTCAAAGAGACTCATAAAATCATCCCAAAACTCTTAGAGTATCGTGAAGTCTATAAGCTCTACTCAACATATATAGAACCACTTTTACAACTCTCTAAGGAGAGTAAGAGAAGTCGAATACACACCTCTTTTGTCCAAACTGGCACAGCAACAGGACGTCTAAGCTCAAAAAACCCTAACTTACAAAATATCCCGACAAGAACGCCACTAGGTGCAAAGATAAGAGAGGCATTTGTAGCAGGTAAAGGCAAAAAACTCATCGGTATCGACTACTCTCAAATAGAGTTGCGCCTACTAGCACACTACTCACAAGATAGTGTCTTAATCTCTGCATTTAAAGAGGATAAGGATATTCATCTCCAGACTGCGATAGTACTCTTTGGTGAAGAAGAGGCATCGTTTAAGCGTTCTATTGCTAAAACAGTAAATTTTGGACTTCTTTATGGAATGGGACCAAAAAAACTTAGTGATACTCTAGGCATCACAACTAAAGAGGCTAAAGAGATAATAGAGAGATACTTTGAATCCTTTCCTACCGTAAAAACTTACTTTAGAAGTATAGTAGATAGCTCAAAAAAGAATGGTTTTATAGAGACACTACTTAAACGCCGTAGATATTTCGACTATGAAAATGCAACTCCAATGTTTCGTGCCGCTTATGAACGCGAGAGTGTTAACTCAGTATTTCAAGGAGGTGCAGCCGATCTTATCAAGCTGAGTATGAACAAAATAGATGCTTTAATAAGAGAAGAGGATATAAACGCCAAGATACTTCTTCAAATCCATGATGAACTTATATTTGAAGTAGATGCAAAAGAAGCAGATGTATTAGGAGCAAGGTTTAGAAGTGTTATGGAAAATATTATGGAGTTAAATATCCCACTCAAAGCAAGTCTAAATATTGGTGAGAAGTGGAGTGATTTGAAGTAATATAAAAGATAGATGAGAAGATCTTTTACTCCCTATCTTTCGTAAGTCTATAGACATAAGAGAAGACTTCAGCTATTGCCTTATACATCTCAGGAGGAACCTCTTTATCTATTTCTAGTTTAGAGAGCATCTCTATTAAATCTTCATCTTTTTTAATAGGGACATCATGAAGCTTTGCTATTTTGATGATATCTTTTGCTATATAACCTCTCCCTTTTACTGTAACTTTTGCTGTGGTTTTTGGGGTAGCACTACCCTTCTCATACTTAAGGGCTACTGCTTTTTCTCTTGTATGACTCATACTGTTACCTCAAACCCTGCATCTATGCTCTGAATAATTTCTTCATAGGCTGTGCTATGAGACTCATCTATAAAATGGATACTCATTAGTATAATCCCAACATCAATGAGTTGTTTTTTGAGTATTGGTATATTCTCTTGTAGGATCTGTTTGAGTGTTTTATTTTCTGCATTTATGTTGATACTGAGCTGATTTTTTTCAAACATTCCAAGTCGAAGTTTTAGAGAACCAAATACTTTGAGTTGCAACTCTATATCGGTAAAGAACTTTCCATCTTTTGTACTCTTCATACTTATCTCTCCATCTTCAAGAGCATCCCAAGAGTATGGGATAAAGAGCGAAGTGGCGTTTGAAAGATGCGAGACTAACTGCTGGTAGTCTATAGTAAGCAGAGTTTTGTCTAAATGCTTGAGGATCTCTTGTTTATTTGCCAGAGTAGAGTTTTGCACACTCTCTATAGCCTTGAGTAAAATTACTTTGAAGTCATTAGAAAGAGTCTCTTTTATAATAATCTCTACTTGAGATGCTTGAATAGTTTTGAGCTTATTTTCTAAAAAGAGACCAGAGTTTAGTACTTTTTCTTGAAGATTTTTTGGGCTTATATCTTTGATATCACTTAAAAAAGTTGTGAGCTGTTTTTTTAAAGCTAGAAGTGTACTCTCTTTTGTAAGAACTTGAATCAGCTCTTTTACACTACTTGTTATACTCCCTAGCTCTTTGAGTGTAGGATTTTTCTTTGCAAGTTCTAAAAGTAATTTATCTGCTTTTTGGTTCTCTTTGCTCTGTTCAAATAGATCTTTTATAATGGTATTTAAATCTTTACCCAAAGAGAGTGTTTGTAACTCTTTTGATGAAACATTCTCAATCACTTTTTGAAGTGCTCTATTTGTATTTGGGAGTATGATATTGAGAGTTTTTGCATTTGGATTTATCTGTATCATATATTAAGCCCCAATAATTCCATACCAAATTAACCAATAAGCTAAATTGCTCTATAAGTTAAGTACTTACAAGTGAAAAATTCACACACTAAGAGTTCACTCAACATGTATCACTTTTTTAAACACGAGAGGAGATTATGACACAAACAACATTAATTTTCAAAACTCTCTAAATTTTTTACTTTAAACTCTGCGCTATATGTTTTTCTGGGGACATTATAGACATTATTATTCAATATCCTCATTATCTTCAAGTGGTATAAAATATCTCTTACAATAATCTTCAATTTCTGAATCATTTTGAAAATAACTATCACAAAAATTATCCAACTCTTTTTCTATAGATTTATAATTTCTCTCCTCTATTGTTAAGATTCGTTCAATTAGTTCAATAAATTGTTCATATTTTTGATTTACTTTGCACAATTTATCAATAGTTTTAAAATCTAACTCTTTGAATTTTGATTGAAACACAACTTTACTTTCATAGGGATTTGCCTTTAACTCAATAATACCAATTCCAAAAGATTCATTGAGTCTTTGCATCTCATCCTTTAAGTTATCACTTATTTCAAAAGCAACCAAATATCCATAATTTGCCCAGCTTGAATTTGACACAGCTTGAAAATATGATTTTTTTAGTTCATAATCAGTATTAATCTCTTTTTTAATTTCGTACGAAGTTAGTTTAAAAGTATCTGCCTTATTTAATATTTTCATAAATGCTTTATTAACTTTTGATGTAAGATTTACAAATTCTATCCCAATTATATCTGGATGTATCCATTTTTGATGATCATCTTTACTATTTTTTGATTCTTCATGTAAAATAGTTTTTGAATAGATATTTTTATTTTTCAGATAGCTACTTAATAATTTATGCAAATCTCTTTCATGATATGTTTTTTTAGTTTTTGATTCTTTTTTTATACTTTCTATTTTGGAGTTGTTAAAGTTGTCAATATCAATATTTTGTTCGAATTTTGTAAGATAATAATAAAATATACCACTTTTACCTTTTATTCTTTTCATTCTTGTATCATTATTTCTAATAAATTCACCAAGCTGTGCTGAAATTGTTGATTTTGGTGTTTTGGCTTGTTTAAAATCATAATAATTATTTTTGATTATAAAATCATAAATTTGCCCATTATTTACCATATCTTCTAATTCTTCTAAACTCTTTAAAATCGCTTCTTTAATTGTCATTGTAATATCTTTTTGATTTTTTATAGTTAAATTATATCAAATTTAATTATAGTTAAAACTTTAATGGTATCTAATGGATAACGCCTAAACTGAAAGACAAGTGGGTATTATAAAATTTGCTTGGATTTAGGTGCGAAAGTTAAGTAAGAGTGTTGTATTAAGTGGTTTGTTTTTCTGGGGACATTATAGTAAGTCCATACTGTTTTGAATACTCTCATCTATAAACTTAAAAAGTTCATCTTTATCATTGATGGCTTTTAAATATTCACTTCTATCCTCATTCTTTATGAGAGGTGGAACGATATTATTTTGTATAGCTTGAAAAGCCATTATTAATCTTCCTACTCTTCCATTGCCATCGGCAAATGGATGTATTCTTTCAAATAATATATGGAACTCTGTAATATCTGCTAAACTCATATTATTACTATTAAATCTATAAAGTAGATTTTCTAAATCATTCGAGATTTTATTAGGTGCTGATAGTTTTATATCTACACCTTTAATATATCTTTCATCTAGTCGATATGCTCCAACAGGCTTAGAAACATATTCAGGTGCAACTTTTAGAGCATCTTCAAACATAATTGCATGAATATCCTTTATAAAACTACTGTCAATAATATTTTCTTTATTTGTAGCCTCACGAATTATTACATTATAAGCTTTTGCAAAGCCTAAAATAACAAGTTGCTCACCAAGTGGTTTATGCCCAGCTGTATGTCCTAACTCTAACAGTTCTTTTGTCTCTCCAAAAGAGAGAGTTGTTCCTTCCATGGCATTAGAGTGATGTGTAATTGAAATACGAAGCTGTCTAAAAAGTTCTTCTCTTTGTTTTAGTGATAGTTTATTTAATTTTTTCATTTGCACTCCAATTATATTAATGTTTCTTATATAAATCAATGATAAATTCAGCTATAGGTTCCCATAGCTTTACTTCTCCATACATTTCATCAAATACTTTTGCATGATTTCTTTCAGAATTTAAAATTGATTGAGCATTTCCAATAATTGATAATAAATAATCTTCTAAGATTTCATTTCAAATTTTTACACTTTCTCTATAAGCAATTTTTGCATCATTTAAGCAGCCTTTATTTAATTTATAAAGTATAACAATAAAAACTTAAGAACTAATTAGTATTTATTAGAATTAATAAGAAGCTAGGTAATTAGAGTGCTTAACTTTAATACCATAAAGCACGGAGTGAAAATGAAGAATTTATAAAAATTTAGCAAAATTTAGATAAAATATTGGAATTATTATCCAATAGAGATTTTTTTAATTTAAAAAAACACTATGAGGAGAAATTAGCTACTTAGTATTTTTAAATTTGCAAGTGGCTCTACAATAAGAATTAAATTACTTAAAGGTTGTTTATGTATCGTTTTACTCTGTCATTACTGCTATTTTTATCATTTTCATTACATGCTATGGAGATGCCACTTGATAAAAGNGTGCTCTCTGGAAAACTTTCAAATGGTTTGCACTACTACATTATGCATAATGACAAGCCAAAAAATATGGCTTCACTCCGTCTCTTTGTAAGAGCTGGATCACTAGATGAAGAGGAGAATCAACGTGGTTTAGCACACTTTGTTGAGCATATGGCGTTTAATGGAACAACTCACTTTGAAAAAAATAGACTAGTTAGCTATCTTGAGTCTATTGGATTGAAGTTTGGTGGTGATTTAAACGCTGGTACCAATTTTGAAAGTACACTCTATAGACTAAAAGTACCCATCAAAGATAAAAATATCGATACATCTTTGCAGATTATGCGTGACTGGGCAGGAGGTCTGCTTTTTAATAAAGATGCATTTAACAAAGAGAGAGGTGTTATCCTAGAGGAGAAACGACTACGAAATAGTGTTAATTATCGTCTCTATCTTCAATCTTGTAAACTTTTTTTTGAGGGTACAAAATATGCAAAAAGAGATACAATAGGGACAGAAAAAGTTTTAAAAAATGCCCCTGTAGAGCGTGCTATAGATTTTTACAACAAATGGTACCGTCCTGAAAGTATGACACTTATCATCGTAGGAGATATTACACCAAAGGTAATAGAGAAAAAGATAACACAACTCTTTTCTGATTTAAAAAATAAAAGCCATGCAGAGATTGCGACTAGAGCCATTCCTCAAAATAATACAACAAGAGTTCTCACTATAACAGATAAAGAGCTTAGTCTCAATAGTGTGAAGATGTTCTTTTTGGAGGATAGAAAGGGCATAGTGACCACAAAAGAGCAAAAAAATGAGCTTATAGATGCAATGACTAGGGCAATGTTTAACTCTAATACACAGAGATACCTTCTTAATAATGAGACTGATCTTCTTGGATTTTCTATGAATAGAGAAGATATTAGTTCATCAAAAAAAATGACTCTCTTTGATGCGACATTTCAAAAAGGGCATAGAGAAGAGGCGTTTGAAGAGCTATGTCGTATCATATATGGCTATGCACATTTTGGATTTAAAAAAAGTACCTTTGAAAATATAAAAAAACGATTTGCGACACTTAATGAAAACAGTTATAGAGGAAGAGTCAATACAGAGTCATCTACATATGCTTCTAGGATCGCTCAAGGTGTTTCTGATGGGAGTATCTTTGTCGATGAAGAGTATAGATATAAGCTGACAAAAAGATTACTCAAAGAGATAAGACTTGAAGAGATAAATAATAGATATAAAGAGATATTAAAGATTAAGGATAGATCGATACTCTTTATGGGAACACAGAAAAAGAGTATCTCAAAAAAGAGAGTACTTACTCTCATACAAAGAGCAAAAAAGTCTCTTAGTAAAGAGAAAAAAACAGTAAAAAAAGAGATACTCTCCCTACCTCCAAAACCTACTAAACTCGCAAAAATTGTAGAGAAAAAGTATAACAAAAAGTTAAATATTTATAGTTACAAGCTTGAAAATGGCGTTCAAGTAGATTTTAAACAGACAAAACTACAAAAAAATGAAGTAGAACTCTCTGCCCTTAGTAATGGAGGAGACTCTAATCTACCTCTCTTCGCATTGGATAATGGGAAAAAAGCTGTAGATTGGGTGACTAACTCTGCACCAGGAAAGATAAAAATCTATAATATGGATAGATTACTAGCAGATAAAAAGTTGAGCTATAGGTTTCAAATAGCACACCTTAGTGAACATATCGATGCAAAAAGTGTTACAAAAGATTTTGAGACACTACTGCACATCCTCTATCTGCAAATCACCCAACCAAAAATAGATACAAGTGTGGCAAAACAGTTACGTAAACAACTATTTGAACGTTTACAAGAAGCACAGATAGATCCTGCATACCGTTTTGAAAAAGATTTTTTAATGTTTTATTACAAAAATAATCCACGAATTTTATTTGATACGAAAGAGAGTATTGCAAAGCTTGATAGCAAAGAGATGCTTAAGATTTTTAAAAAGAAATTTTCAGCTATGAACCATTTTCATTTTGTAATTGTAGGTGATATAGAGACCAAAAAACTTGAAAAACTTATCCAGCGTTATCTAGGTGTGCTCCCTACAACTAAAACAAAAAAAGGATACAATAGTATGCCTTATGATTATAGAAAAGGTAAGCAGCACTTTATTAAAAAAATAAATACTGAAAATATCGCTAATATCTCACTCCAATATAGGACAAAACTACCATATTCTACACATACAAATGCTATTTTAGATGCTATAAAAAATATCCTATCTGTACGTCTACGTAATATCATTCGTGAAGAAAAATCAGGTACATATGGAGTACGTGTTTCATGCAAACTAACACGCCAATTACAAAATAGTTTAATCCTCAATATAGCATTTGCATCTGATCCAAAACGTAAAGATGAACTCCTAAATGCTATAGATAAGGCTATAAAAGAGTTTATCGAAAAAGGGGTAACTCAAAAAGAGATTACAAATTACCAGACAGAGTTCAAAGTAGCTTACGAACAGATGCAGCAGAAAAATAGATATTGGGTAGATATACTCCAAAGAGCTTCGCAATTTGATACATCGCTAGAAGAGTATCTACATATAGACAAAGAAGTAGAGAGTCTTACATCAGATGAGATCAGATCAGTAGCAAAAGAGATTTTTAATGGAGATGTTGTAGTTGCAGAGAGAATTGTATCTACAACTCCTTAACCCTCTACCCAAGCTTCACTTCGTATAACTCGACCATCACATAGAAGTTTTAGTTTGTAAGCACTTGTACATCTTCCCTCATCCAACTCCATAATAGCAATTTGCAAAATCTTTTTGCACTTTTTGGGTATATCAAAATGCCCTCGCATCCCTGTTAAAAAGTTTTTTAGAGGGACTTTTTCATCCATTCCTATGATATTGTCACGACATCCTGTGAGTCCAATATCTGTTAAATATGCTGTTCCTTCTACTATCTGAAAATCATCTGTGCTCACATGGGTATGTGTCCCTATGATACCACTTACCCGACCTTGAAGCAACATCAGCATTCCACGTTTCTCACTTGTAGCCTCAGCATGAAAATCTATAAAAATATTTTTTACACCCTCCTCTTCTAAACGTGAGACTTCTACTTTTGCAGCTCTAAAAGCATTATCGGCATAAGGCATACCATAGTGTCCCATAAGGTTAAGTACTGCTATCTTTTCACCATTGACCTCATACGTTTTACAACCAGTTCCAGAGACCTCTTCTGGGTAGTTATGAGGACGAAGTATCTCATGAGTTTCAAAGAGAGGAATAATATCCTTTTTATCCCAAGAGTGATTTCCCCCTGTCATTACATCTATACCATATCCAAAAAGCTCATTACAGTTTTTCACACTCAAACCAAAACCATGAGAGGCATTTTCACAGTTAACTATGACAAAATCAAAACCCTCTTCTTCTCTGAGATATTTTAGATGTTCTTTAAGCATATCTCGACCAGGCCGTCCTACAATATCTCCTATAAATGCTATTTTCATTTACAATACCTTTGGTCTCTTATTTCTAAGATAAATGAGAGTAGCTCTGATAATGTCATCATCATCCCTACTCTCTGATTTTATACTCTCTTTAGAGTCATTGAGATAGCAAATGGTGATATTTTGACCATAATTCATAATACTTTTTATCCTCTTCTCAAGGCTTAAAAGTTTAATAACCATTAATTCAAAGAACTGTTTTGTGGGCGTATCAAGCTCACCAAAACGATCTATAATCTCCTCTTCTATCTCATAAATCTCTACACTACTCTCACACTGCGAAAGGCGTCTATAAATATCTAAACGCAATCTATCTTCTGTGACTACCTCATCACTGATATAAGCTGAAATAGTAAGCTTTATATCCACTTTGGCACGTTCACCCTCTTTAGTGTTAGATAGCTCTTTTATAGCATCTTCTAACATTCTTAAGTAGAGTGAATAACCTATATTTTTTATATGTCCACTCTGAGCATCTCCTATGAGATTACCACCACCACGAATCTCTAAGTCATGATGTGCTAAAACAGATCCACTCCCCAAAAAGGAGTTAGATTCTAAAGCAAGAAGGCGTTTTTTTGCCTCATCTGTTAGTGACTCTTTATTTTTTACTATAAAATAAGCAAAGCCCTCTACATTTCCACGACCAACACGACCACGAAGCTGGTGTAAATCAGCGATACCAAATCTATCTGCACCATCTACCAAGATAGTATTGACACGAGGCATATGGATACCAGATTCTATGATACTAGTAGCCATCATTAGATCATACTCTCCTGCTTCAAACTTAAGAAGCTCTTTCTCTGTTTCAACTGCAGAGATTTTTGAGTGTAACATTACAATACGCAATTCAGGAAGAAGAGCTTTAAGCTCTCCAAATTTTATAGGCATATGGTCGATACTATTATATACATAAAAGAGCTGTCCACCACGACGAAGTTCTCTTAAAATAACCTCTTTGATAAACTTCTCTTCATACTCTTTTACAAAGGTTCGTACACCTTGGCGTTCACTAGGAGGTGTAAGAAGTTGACTCATAGTTTTTATAGAGCTTAAGGCTTGATTTAATGAACGGGGAATAGGAGTTGCAGACATACTTAAAAGATGTACATTATGATAAAGCTCTTTTATTTTCTCTTTTTGCTTCACACCAAACTTATGCTCTTCATCAATGATAACTACACCAAGCTTTTTAAACTCTAAACCAAAAAGTGTATGCGTTCCAACGACAGTATCTATCTCTCCAGAAGCAACTCCTTTAATAATAGCATTTTTCTCTTTTGTACTCACAAATCTATCAAGTTTTGCATAAGAGATACCAAACTCAGAAAAACGCTCATCAAGTGAACGCCAATGCTGTGCTGAGAGGAGTGTCGTTGGTACGATAAACGCCGACTGATATCCTGACTTATATGCTGCATAGATAGTATTTAAAGCTATCTCTGTTTTACCAAATCCTACATCACCACTCAAAAGTCTATCCATAATATTTCCAGTGGACATCTGATGGAGTATATCCTTAACCGCATCTGTTTGATCAACCGTGTACTCAAATCCTGAGAGTTTTTGAAACTCTCTTAACTCTTGCTTAGAGAGATTTATCTTGGGTGCTTTTATAAGTGCTCGTGCGGCAGCAGTATTTACTATCTGTCCAGCTATCTCAAGTAGTCGTTTACGAACCTTTGATTTAAGCTTACCAAAGCTCCCTTTACCAAGTCTGTCTAGTACAGGAGTTGAACCACCACCAGCTATATATCTATCAATATAATCAAGATTCTCAACAGGTAAGAGTATCTTATCATCACCTACATATTTTATCACTATGAAGTCTTTAACGCCACCGAGAATTTCAGTCTGTTCTATAGAGTCAAATATTCCGACTCCATAATCTTCATGAACTACATAATCTCCTTTTTTGAGATCATCAAGAAGAATGGAACTTTTTCTTCTTCGGCGTTTCTTCTCTGGTTTATTAAGCGAGATTATCATCTCATCAGGAGTGAGGATATTTAATATATAACCATCAGTAATTTTTGTAATATTTTCAGTATCGTATATACCTGCTTGTTTTATGGTTGCCGCATTTGCCGCGATCACTGTGATCTTTTTAGTACGATGGACATTGAGTAGATGCTCTGCATTTGTTACTAGCAACTCTTTGATAGCATCATTTCGCTCTAGTACTGGTAGATTAAAAACTTCACGGCTAATTGATGGGTTATTTATCCCATAAGCATCTTTTAAAAGATTATCAAGATTTTTAGAGAGTTGAACATTTTTTCCTTCTAAAAAGTTCTCTGCCATCTCACCTAGATGCCAAAAACCTAATGAGGCTATATCTTTAAGCATAGCATCAAACTCACTTAACTTTACTCTCTCATTGAGTATCTCAAAATTTTGCTCATCTAATGCATAAAAAGCACTATGAACCTCTAACTTTTCAAGCTCATTACCTATTGTTCTTTGAGACTCAAGTTCAAACTCTTTTATCTGCTCTATTTCAGTGTCAAAAAAGGAGATACGGTGAGGATTTTGTAAAGAAGGAATAAAAATATCTAAAATATCTCCACGATGACTGATCTCTCCCTCAACCTGTACCATATCTACAAAGGTATAACCCCAGTGTAGCATCTGTTCTTTCAAGCTACTCAAGTTGACTTCACTACCAAACTCTAAGAGAATAGAATCTAAATACTCTGCTTTTGGAAGAGGAAAAAGAAGCGTTTTGAGAGGAGAGATAACAAGTGGCTTTCTCTTAGCACTATAATATCTACGAAGAGAGGAGAAAAGCTCTTGAAGTTCTTCTTTATATGAACGAAGATCATCCCCATAAGTAGCACGAAAATCTGGGAAAAGTATAGTCTCACATTTAAAATATTTTGTAACACTCTCTAGGAGTTCTGCCTCTCTCATATCCTCACAAATGAGAATATCTAAGGCGTTTGAATTTTGTGTTTTGAAATGATTAAAAAGAGCAGTTTGTGGCATCAGACTTTAGGTGCTGGTAATTCTTTTTTACTCTTTTTAGACGAACTATCCTTAAGTATAGAGTTACCCTCAAAGATACCTTTAGACTCTATAATAAATTCATTAGATGTCATCTCACCATGTACATGCCCACCAGCTTTAATCTCTATAGTATTCGTATTAATTGTCCCTTCTATTAATCCTTGTACAATAAGTCTATCGCTCTGTATTTCACCTTTTACATGTCCATTTTTACCAATATTAACCTCTTTTGTAGATTTTACAATACCATCAAGTTCCCCATCTAAATAGAGATTACAAGTAAGAGTCATTTCTCCTTTGATTTTTGTTCCTGTTGTGATGATGGTTGTGTTTGAGTTTGAGTTTGTACTAGCATGAGGTGTGCTGTTGCTGTTATTAAAGATTGCCATGGTACTTTTTTTTCCTTTTGAAATATTTCATCATAATTTTTTTGAGTCCATTTTAAAAACCAAAATGGGTTAAGACTACGATAAAGAAAACGTATTTCGTAATGCAAGTGCGGTCCATTACTCATACCTGAATTTCCTGTATAAGCGATGAGAGTGCCTTTTTTTACAAATTGTCCTGATTTTACCACAGTTTTGTTTAAATGTCCGTAATATGTTTTAAATCCGTAGGAATGTTCCAAAACAACTAACTTTCCAAAGCCACTTTTTTTGTGATATCCAGACCACTCTACAATACCATCAGCAGGAGCAAACACCTCTGTGTTAAGCTTTGCTTTCATATCTGTACCACGATGAAACTCTCGTATATGAAGAGTAGGATGTACTCTATAACCAAATTTACTTGTAACGCCATGATACTCTATTGGAGAACCATTTGGAATAAGCTCCATTATAATAGCACGATGCTCAGAACTCATTTTTGTTGCATTTATTCTCTGTGCTAAAGACTCTTCCACAATTGGCTTTAAGCCTATCATTTTCTCTATTTCAGAGAGAGAATCAGAAAGCTCCTCTAACTCTTTTTTCTTATTTTTAAGTGAAATATTTGTTTTAGATATACTCTTATGAAGTAGAAGATTTTTTTGCTTCATCTTCTCATATGCTAATTCTATACCATTTCGTTTCTCTTCAGCACTATTTACACTCTCATTAAGATACAAAATAGTACCTACAGCGATAATTATCATACTTATACTAAAAATCGATATATAAATTATTGCTTTTTTTACAAAACGGTGTACATTAAACTGTTTGACTCCATTATCATCATGAATGGTAATTGTAAAATGGTTATTCATCTCTTCCTCTCAAAAAAGCTTCTACAACACTAAAAGATCCAAAAACTAAATAATTTTTTTCTGCTAAAATCTCTCTGTGTAGTCCATTTGGTATCCCTAAACTCTCTAAAGTATTTTTCATAATTTCGAGAGATTCACCCCTCTCATCTTCAATAGATATCAACTCAACAGACTCAATAATAGGTTTTAAAAGTTGCAATATCTCTTTATAGTTTTTATCTTTATAACTATTATAAATTAGTGTATATTTCTTTGCTTGTAATGTCTCTAAGATTGCTTTTGCAGCTAAAGTATTATGTCCCACATCTAGTAGAATGTTTTTTTTGTACTGTGATAAACGCCCAAAGAGTCTGCTATTTTGAAAATCCTCTACATTATACGCTAAACCAAGTTCCTTTAAAGCACTTATAGCAAGTCGAAGATTATCCACTAAATAAGGGGCAAGATGATTATCCTGTGCTATATAAGCAATTTTTTCTTCATCATCTTCTTTTAAAAGAGTCTCTAAAGACAAAATTTCTACATTTTTCTCTTTTGCAAGTGCAGTAGCAATCTCTAAAACTTCTTTATATTTCTGCTTTGCAATAATTGCTTTCTTCTTGATGGCATTGAGTTTTGTTTTGGCAATACTCTCTATCTCTGATCCTAAAAAAGCTTCATGATCCATATCTATAGGTGTAACAAGAGTAAGAATATTTGTAAAGACGGCAGTAGCATCATACTCTCCTCCTAAACCTGCTTCAAGTACTACATATTCACACTCTTTATATATAAACATTGCTAGAAGTGTTGTGTATTCAAAATAACTTAAAGTAGTGGCATCCTTTTCACCTAAAAGAGAGAGTAGCTTTAGATGTGCTTCATCAAGTAATGTAGTTGAGACATCAGATCCATTTAGCCAAATGCGTTCATGAAAATTTAAGATATGTGGAGAGGTATAATGACCAACATCTTTACCAAGATTATAGAGTGCAGATGCTAAAAAACGTCCTGTAGTCCCTTTTCCATTAGTTCCTACTAGATGAATAATTTTAGGGAGTTTAATACTCTCTTTTATCTTTGTATAAATTCGTGGCATTCGATCATAATCTATCTCCTCATAAAAAAGAGGTTTCGCTTTTAAAAAATTCTCTAACACAATTATTTTTTATGCTCCACACGATTTCGACCACTATTTTTTGCTATATAAAGGTAGTTATCTGATGCTTTGAGTGTAGCTTCAAATGAAGCATATTTCTTGCGTTCAGCAACACCTGCACTCACAGTAATTTCTATACGATTGCTCTTATATATAAAATGAGAGTGTTCTACCTTTTTTCGGACTTTTTGTGCGAATGCAACAGCACCCTGCATATCTGTTTCACTCAAGAGTGCTATAAACTCTTCTCCACCGTAACGCCCTATAATATCAACTCTTCTACACTCTTGTGTAAGAATTTTTGCAAAAGCCACTAAAATAGCATCACCTGTATCATGCCCATAAGTATCATTTACATTTTTGAAGTTATCCAAATCAAACATTACCAAAGAGTAATTTCTCTCATATCGTTTAAATTCTGCTTCTTTTACTTTCATATAATCATTTAATGCACGACGATTACTCAGCTTTGTTAAGAAATCTTCTTTTAACTCTTTTTTTGCAGACTCTAAATCTTTTTCTAATTTTTTCACTCGGCTTGAGAGTCCAGTCACTTCAGAAGAGTGCCCTTTCAAATCATTACTAAGAGTTTGTGTATTTTCTTCCAAAGCTAAAGCTATTGTGTAGAGTTTTTTATGTGTTGTTTGAAAATTTGAAGAACTCTCTTCTGTATAGCTCTCTAACTCTTTTTTGATCTCTTGAATTTCATCATTTGAGTTATCAGAGCTCTCTATCATATCTATAAGATGTAAGCTAAGTTGATCGAGTACTCCATCAATAGACTCCATCATCCCCTTTACACTCTCTTTATCTAAAGCGATGCGAAGAGCGATAGCCCTCTTTATCTCTTTTTCAATAGTATCTTTTTCTAATAAATCAGGATGATTACGAATTTTCTGGCTTATTTCAGATATGGTGTCATTTACGCTTGAAGCGATAGAGGGAACAAAGGAAGCAGTAAGCAGTTTAGAAATTTTTTCAAAACTCAACTCACTAGATTGGATTTTTTCTCCATCTACTATATGTAAATTCTCTATAGTTTTACGAAGGTTTTTACTATCTATGTTACCATAATTTTTAAGTTTTTGTAAAAAAGTGTCATCATAAGTTGTTAAAAAGTTTACCCATAGTTGACGAAAAGAGTCTATCTGATTACTTGATGCACCTAAGTTTAAGATCTCTAAACCTTTTCTTGCTAAGTCTGCAGCCTCTCTATTATGAAGTACTTCTATCGCTTGAAAGACTTTTTTTGCTAAAAGAATATATGCTTCAATAGTATCAGATGCTTGTGTAGGATTTGTTCTGTTGAGTTTAGCTATGAGAAAACATACAAATTCATTCATACTATGTATATGGTAATTGCTAAGATCTTTTTGAAAGTCGGCGTTTAATCTCTTTGTAAATTTCAAAAGATGGTCACAATCTTCTATATTCATCTTTGCTTTTTTTGCCTCTTTACAAAAAGCTTCAGCATAAACATCAGGGGTTAAAAGTTTTCCCTCTAGCTTTAACCTTTTCATAGTACTATTTATTATAGTTTGAATGGTCATTTAGTTTTTTTCCTATTTTTGTTAAAACCTTCAGCAGACACCTGTGCTAAAAAGGCTGAAATAGCTTTAATCGAGCTATATTTAATAGCATCAAAACGTTGCTTGTCTGTTAAAACAGCATTAGGATCAACGGAGAAGTCATAAGTACCCTTACTGGTATAATTTTTCTCCAAACCTCTTGATTTTTTTGTAATGGATAGAACTATTGTCGCTCTGTAAGAGATAATATAACCATTTTTGTCATATTCTAATGCATTATAATAGGGATCTGATATTTTTAAAATAAGATGTGTATCTGCATACTCTTTTGTACTTAGTGAGGCATGAAAGACCTCAATAATAGCACGATCAACCGCATCTTTTACTAGAACACTATTTTCAGGATCAGTTTGTGAGATAATAACCTCGGTGCTGATGTTATCTCCTAAAACTACACGTGCATATTTAGCACTAGGAAGATAACCACAACTTGAAAAAGTTATAACTACTAACAGTATAACTAATAACTTACTTGCTCTTGTTATTTTTAGCATTGAACTACAATATTAACAAGTTTTTTAGGAACAACTATCTCTTTGACAATTGTTTTACTCTCTAACCACTTTGCAACTTTTTCTTTTGCTAAGGCTACTATCTCTTCTTTTGAAGCATCAGGAGTCACTTCTATCTCTGCACGTTTTTTTCCATTAAGTGCCACACCTAAAGTAATACTATCCTCTACAAAAACCTCTTCTATTATCTCTTGCTTTGTAAAGTTTTTCAGTCCAAAGTACTCACTTGAAATATCCCAACTAACATGAGGAATAACAGGCTCCATAATAGAGCTAAGAATCCAGTAAGCTTCACTCCATACATCTGTATTACTTTGAGTATTAAGAGCATTCATCGCTTCCATAACACCTGCAATCATAGTGTTAAAAGTGTAGCGCTCTTTATATACCTCTTGACTACGTTGTAGTGCCTCATACACTTTTTTACGTGCAAATTTCTCTTCTTTGCTCAAAGAGCTATGCTCTATCTTTGGCTTTGTTTTTGTTTTTACTACATTACTCGCTCTATCAAAAAAACGTTTTATGAATTTATAAGCACCCTCTACTGCACTGTCATTCCACTCTAACTCTTGCGTTGGTGGTGCTGCAAAGAGTATAAAAAGTCTTGCCGTATCTGCTCCATACTTAGCAATAATCTCATCAGGATCAACAGTGTTTCCCTTAGATTTAGACATCTTTGCTCCATCTTTAAGCACCATCCCTTGAGTAAGAAGCTTATCAAAAGGCTCATCAAATTCTAAATATCCTAAATCACGAAAAACTTTTGTAAAAAATCTTGCATAAAGAAGGTGAAGTATAGCATGCTCAATCCCACCAACATAGTGATCAACTCCCATCCAGTACTTGATCTCTTGAGGAGTAAACGCCATCTTCTCCAGACTTTTAGGCGAAGCACAAAAACGTAGAAAATACCATGAAGACTCTACAAAAGTATCCATAGTATCTGTCTCACGAATAGCATCTTTACCACACTCAGGACAAAAGCAATTCTTCCAAGTTGGATGGTTCTCAAGTGCTGATCCCTCACCATTTATCTCTACATCCTCAGGAAGAGCGATAGGAAGATTCTCTCTCTTTTCCATTACCAGACCACAATCTTTACAGTGTATAAATGGAATAGGAGCACCCCAGTAGCGCTGACGACTTACCCCCCAATCTTTGAGTTTATAGTTGGTTATTTTAGCACCAATTTTCTTCTCTTCAAACATTTTAATGATCTTATCTTGACTCTTTTTAGAACTAATACCATTAAATTCGTTAGAGTTAAAAAGCACTCCATCATCAGTATAAGCCCTCTCACTTATATCTACTTCTGTATCTTTTGGTTTGATTACTGCATTTATTGGGAGGTCATATTTTTTGGCAAACTCATAATCTCTATCATCATGAGCAGGAACTGCCATAACGGCACCAGAACCGTAATCCATAAGAACAAAGTTAGCTATCCATACAGGCACTTTTTTACCTGTAAGTGGATGTATAACTTCAAGACCAAGAGGAATACCAACTTTCTCTTTTTGCCTATCTATAAAGGATTTATTTTTCATCTTAGTAAGTTCAACTATTATCTCATCACTAAGAAGCTTGTTCTCAACCATATAAGAGACTATCTCATGCTCAGGTGCTAACGCGGTATAACTCACACCATAAATAGTATCAGGACGCGTAGTAAAGACATCAAAAGATTGAAACTTTCCATCCAAAATAGAGAGTGAATTTTCATCAAAGAAGAGATCAAATGATAGACCATTAGATTTTCCTATCCAATTTTTTTGCATAGTAAGTACTTGTTTAGGCCATCCATCCTCTAGTTTTGAGAGATCTTCTAAAAGTTCATCAGCATAATCTGTGATTTTGAAGTAGTACTGGTTCATCTCTTTTTTTACTATAGGTGTATCACAACGCCAGCAACACCCATCAACAACCTGCTCATTTGCGAGAACAGTCTCATCATGAGGGCACCAATTAAGCATACCTTTTTCACGATAGAGTAACCCTTTATTATACATATCTATCATAAAGGCTTGTTCAAACTTCGTATAGAGTTCATCACTTGTAGCCAACTCACGTTTACGGCTAAATGAAAAACCTAATGAGTAAAACTCATTTTTCATATAGTCGATATTATCATAAGTCCAGCCTTTAGGGTGACTTCCATTTTTTATAGCTGCATTTTCAGCTGGCATACCAAAACTATCAAATCCTATAGGATGTAGTACATTTTTTCCCTGCTGTCTATAGTAACGTGCAAGTGCATCACTAATGGAGTAGTTTCGTACATGTCCCATATGTAAACGCCCACTTGGAAATGGAAACATACTTAAGATATACTTCTTATCTAGTGTAAAATCTTCACTTGGCTCAAAACTCTCGTTTTGTTTCCAATACTCTTGCCATTTTTTTTCAATTTCTGATGAAATATATTCCAATATAGCTATCCTAATAAAATGTTTTAATACTCTTCTTTTTGCTTAGAGCTCTCAATATAAACTAACCCCATAGAGAAGATATTTGCTATAAGTGCCCCTATCGTCAAAGCCATAGCCCAAGTGTCATCTCCTATAATAACAAGAAATACAAATGCAGGAATGAGGTGTAAGTCTGCTACTAATGAAGAGGCAAGGAGCTCTGCCGAGAGAAGATTCCTTACACCTATCTTTAAGATAGTGCTCATCAAGTTTACACTTGCTGCTATAAACAAAGATATAGCTGAATTTTCATAAAGAAAACCTGCTATAGATGTTAAACTCATTAATGAAAAAAATACGTAAACTACTTTACCCCAATCCATAATTAATATGCTCCTCTTATTTTATACGACACCAGACTCAAACTGCTCTCTCATTCTCTGCTTCTCTGCTTCACGTTTTGCCTTTGCTGCAAGTTTAGTATGATAATTTTTCACATCAAAACCAAACCATAAAAGAATAGGACTAGCCACAAAAACTGAAGAGTATGTACCTACAACTACACCTACAAGAAGTGTAAATGCGAAAGGATGAATAATCTCTCCACCGAATATAAAGAGTGTAAAGACCACAAAAAATGTCGTTAGTGAAGTAAGTGTAGTACGGGCTAGTGTTCTTGTCACAGACTCATTAATCGTCTCTTCAAGACCCATAGAACGCTTATTTGTTACACCCTCACGAATACGGTCAAACACAATAATAGTATCATTAAGAGAGTATCCAAGTATTGTCAAAACCCCAGCTAAAACATCTAGGTTTACATCTATTCCAAAGAGAGCGACCATTCCAAGTGCAATACTGACATCATGTACTAGTGCTACAATAGAAGCAACAGCAAAACGCCACTCAAATCTAAAAGCAACATAAATTAAAATACCTAAAACTGCTAATATAAGAGACATCACTCCTTTCTCTTTGAGTTCTGCACCAACAGTAGGTCCAACAATATCAACACGACGAACAGTAAAATCACCACTCCCCTTAAGTACTTGACGAGTTACATCACCTATATCTCGTGTAACACTTGCACTACTTGTTTTCATACGAATTACAACTTCATCAGGTGAACCGAACTCACTAATACTAGCACTTGCAAAGAGGGGATCACTTTTAAGTGCTTCGCGCATCTTTTTTATTGGTGCACTCTCTTTATACTTAACTTGAATAACGGTTCCACCCGCAAAATCAATACCATAGTTCAGACCTTTTGTAAGCAGAATCCCATAAGAAGCTACAACCATTAATACCGAAAGAATCATTGCAAGCTTTGATTTTCCCATAAAATTAAAGGTTCTTGTATATCTAAAAAACTCCATAATTACCCCTTAATTCCAAACCAAAATTTGTTATTTTTACTCTTACTAATCTTATGATCAAATAACTGATAAATACCGTGTGTTCCAAGTATAGCTGTCAGCATCGAAGCCATTATACCGATACTCATAGTAACAGCAAAACCTTTTATAGCACCTGTTCCGTAAGCATACAGTACAACTGATGCAATAAGTGTCGTAATATTTGCATCTAAGATAGCTCGCATCGCATTTGCATAACCTTCTTCAATAGCCTTATGCATCGACTTACCTTCATAAATAAGTTCACGAATTCGTTCAGAGATGATAACATTTGCATCTACTGCCATACCAACAGTCAGAACAATTCCAGCCATACCAGGAAGTGTTAAGGTAGCTCCAAAGAGGCTCATAATAGCTAAAAGGATAAGAAGATTTGCAATAAGCGCGATATTTGCTATAACACCAGCTAAGCGATAGTAAACTATCATAAAAAGAATAACTAAAATAAATCCACCAACAAGAGCAACCATAGATGCTTTAATACTATCAGCACCTAGACTAGGACCAACAGAACGTTTTTCCATCATAAAAATAGGTGCTAAAAGTGCACCAGAACGTAGAGCGATCGCTAAATCTTTTGCTTCCATGACAGTATAATTTCCACTAATCTGACCTGCCCCACCACCAATACGTTCATTAATATTAGGTGCAGAGTAAACCTTGCCATCAAGAACAACTGCTAAACGTTTGCCAACATTTTTTCCAGTAAAGTCACCAAATATATCTGCACCCTCGGCGTTTAACTTGAAGTTAATAAGGGGACGGTTGTTTTTATCAAAGCCCATGTTTGCATCTGTAAGCATACCGCCATCCAAAATAGGAATCTCATGAACAAGATACTTTATAGAAGGATTTTTAGCATCAGTTAAAATGGTATCACCATATTCAGCTGCATCTGAATCACTCATGCTATAAACACGAGCATTTCTATCTTCATCCACAGCCATTAGCTCAAGTTTTGCAGCACGACTTATAAGCTCACGAGCACGCTGTTCATCCGCTTGAGACTTGATACCTGCTAGTTCTACAAGAATTTTATCTTCTCCTTGTTTCGCAACTACAGGCTCAGAAAGTCCAAACTGATCTAAACGGTTACGAATAGTCTCTATTGCTTGACTTATAGCCTCTTTTTTTGTTGTTTCTATCTCTTTTGCAGTAAGCTTCAATGAAAGAGATGTAGTACTCTTTGTAATTATAGAACCCTCTATCTTTTTAAAGAAATCATCAAATTTAGAGATCTCATCACTATCAAGAATTTCAAATTTTACACTTGACTCATCAAAGGTAAGTCCATCTATTAAAATATCATTACGCTCTGCAAAATGCTTAATACTTGCAGCGATAGATTTCATGCGAGATTGTATAGCTTCCTCTGTTTTTACACCAAGAAGCATATGCAATCCACCTTGAAGATCAAGACCAAGCGTTATTTTCTTTCCTGTCTCACTTTGTGTCAAAGAGGGAATAGAAAAAACAATACCAAAAACTATCGCGAATGCGAATATGACTATGCGATAATTAAGCTTCATCCTCGAACTTCTTTGCAATAGCATCTTTAGTTATTTTTACAATAGTATCATCATTCATTTTTATACTTAAGAACTTTTCTTCCACCTTATGTACTACTACAATAAATCCACCATTAGTGATCACTTTATCACCTTTTTTCAGTGCCTCTAGCATCGCTTTTTTAGCTTTAGCTTCATTTTGTTGTGGGCGAATAATTACAAAATACATAATTGCAATTAAAAATACGAACGGTAATAGTTGAGAAACAATTTCCATCAATGACTTCCTTGTGTTAAATAAAATTGTGGTGATTATACAAAACTTATGCTAATAGTCTCATAAAAAGTGTATAATTTCATTATGAATAACATTTTTAAAACATTTTTACTTGGCATTCTCACAGCATTACTCTTTAGTGCTTTTATATATTTTGCAGAGTATAACTTAACCAACAAGCTCGTAAACACTCTCTTTGGTCTCGCTTCTTTGGCACTTTTTCTTTATATTCCTAAACGTGCAATACCTATTGCTGGTTTTTTCATAGGGCTTTTTTGGTTTTATTGGATTGGCTATAGTTTTAAGTACTTAGATGTACATTATATGACCCCTATTATCACTCTTGCATTTGGATTTATCTATCTTCTTTTCTTTTTGCCACTTTACTTTACAGATAAAGCCTATATAAGAGCTTTACTGCTTTTTGGTCTCAGTTTTATAGAACCCTTTGATTGGAACTGGTTGCAGATAGAGCTTATTTTTGTGCAGAGTTATATTGGCGTTTATAAGTACCAACTTTTTACTGTTCTACTCGCTCTTGCTATACCTCAATTTATTAAAGAAAACAAGTATAAGTACATACCACTCTTTTTACTATTAGTTAGCATTAACTATGGCTATCCTAAACAAGAAGATGCACCACTAAAAATAAAACTTGCTAGTACAGATATAGATCAGAGATACAAGTGGTCAAGGGAAGCTCAGATACCTACTATTAGATATATCTTCACCGAGATACAAAAGGCAAAGGCACAAAAGTATGACCTTATTCTTTTTCCAGAATCTGTTTTTCCTCTTTATATTAACAAATATCCTAATCTTCTCAACAAGCTAAAAGAACTCTCTCAAGGAATTGTTATCATTGCTGGATCTCTTTTTAAAGAGAATGGAGTAAGTTATAATGTTAGCAATATGTTTAAAGATGGTAAATATGTAGTAGCAAAGAAGTTCGTACTAGTACCCTTTGGAGAGTATATTCCTCTACCAAAATTTTTCAAAAAGTTCGTAAATGATACTTTTTTTCATGGTGAAAGTGATTTTTCCACAGCAGATGCTCCAACTGACTTCATAATAAAAGATATAAAGTTGAGAAACGCCATCTGTTATGAGGCGACATGCCCTGAACTATACGAAGGAGATGTAAAATATATGCTTGTTATGAGCAATAATGCATGGTTCGCCCCATCCATAGAACCAACACTTCAAAATCTTCTTTTGAAGTACTATGCACGAAAGTATGGAGTAACTATTTATCATGCAACGAACTATATGGGAAGTGGGATTATTAAATGATTAACTATATTTTACTATACTACTATAAACAACTTTCATTAGTACACTCTTATAGTAGGTCATCGTTATGCTAAATCTTAAAAACCCAAATCTTTATAACAATCGTGAACTCTCGTGGTTACAGTTCAATACAAGAGTACTTAAACAGGCACAAGATACATCTCTTCCTCTCTTAGAACGTCTTAAATTTCTTGCAATTTATGGAACAAATTTAGATGAGTTTTATATGATCCGTGTTGCAGGGTTAAAAAAGCTCTTTAGTGCAGGTATCATAGTTAGCGGTGCGGATAAACTCACACCTCTTCAACAACTTAAAGAGATTCGCAACTACCTTCATCAAGAGCAGCAAGTCGTAGAACACTGCCGTAGTGAGATTCTCAAACTCTTAGAGAGTGAGGGAATTTGTGTTAAGAGCTATGAAGAGGTAAATCAGGCACAAAAAAACTATCTCAACAAATTTTTTAATGAAAATATTTACCCTGTAATTATCCCTATTGCTATAGATGCGACACACCCTTTTCCACATCTTAACAATCTTAGCTTTGGGCTTATTGTTAAGCTTCAAGATAGTGATGATACAAGTGGTGAGCGATTTGGTATTATTCGTGTACCTCGTGTCCTCGATCGTTTTGTTGAACTTGGAAATGGCGTTTATATCCCTATAGAGTCAGTTATTGCACAACGTGTTGAAGAGCTTTTTCCAGGTTATGATCTTTTAAAATATGCTATCTTTCGTGTAACAAGAAATGCTGATATCGCCATTGAAGAAGAAGAGGCTGATGACTTTATGGAGATTTTAGAAGAGGGATTAAAACTTCGTCGCAAAGGAGAAATGGTTCGTCTTGAAGTTGGAGCAAATGCAGATGATGAAGTCATCAACTTCTTTAACAAACATACTAATGTCTTTAAAGATGATATCTATAAGTTTCACACCTTCTTAAACCTTGCAAGTCTATGGCAAATAGTAAGAAATAAAGATTTTGCACATCTCCTTGCCGCACCTTTTAAGCCTAAAAATCTTCCTCCTCTTGATACAACAGATAATATTTTTACAACATTAGAGAAGCAAGATCTACTTCTGTATCACCCTTATGAAAGTTTTGAACCTGTTGTAAAATTTATTCAAACGGCGAGTAAAGATCCTGATGTAGTCTCCATTAAAATGACGCTCTACCGTTCTGGAACAAATTCTCCTATAGTACAAGCACTTATGAGTGCAAGTGAAAGTGGCAAGCAGGTTACAGTTATGGTAGAACTTAAAGCCCGTTTTGACGAAGAGAACAACCTTATTTGGGCAAAGGCACTTGAGAAATCAGGAGCACATGTTATTTACGGTATCAAAGGATTTAAAGTCCATGCAAAAGCAGCACTTATAACCAGACGTAAAAATAATAAACTGAAGCAATACGCACACCTAGGAACAGGGAACTATAACCCTTCTACAGCAAAGATATATACAGATATGTCCTATATGACAAGTAAAGATGAGATTACAAACGATTTGACTCGTTTTTTTCACTTCCTTACAGGTTTTAGCAAAAAAGGGAAACTTAATGAACTCTATATGGCACCCTCACAAATTAAACCTAAGATTTTATCTCTTATCCATAATGAGACAAGACAGAAAGAAGATGGTCGTATAATTGCTAAAATGAACTCTCTTGTCGATGATGATGTAATCCGTGCACTTTATAAAGCTAGTCAAGCAGGAGTAAAGATAGATCTTATCGTTCGAGGTATTTGCTGTCTAAAACCTGGCATCCAAAATGTAAGTGAGAACATTCGTGTGGTCTCTATCTTAGGTAAATATCTGGAACACCCTCGTATCTTTTTCTTTAAAAATGATGCTGCACAGATTTATATCTCTAGTGCTGACTGGATGCCAAGAAATCTTGTACGTCGCATTGAGCTTCTCACCGCTATTAAAGATAATACTTCAAAGAATAAGATACTACAAATACTGAAACTTCAGACTTGTGACAATATACTCTCTCATGAGCTTCAGAGTGATGGTTCATATATCAAAGTCAAAAAAGATGAGCAAAAAAGTCTTAATAACCACAAACTTATGGAAGAGTATGTCAATCGCATTACAAAAGCAACTAAAAAAGAGTCCGCAAGTTCTATCTCTAATCTCATGGCAAATATATTTACAGATTGCCAAAAATTATAAAGGAATAAAATGCTTTACGACTTTAAAAATTTCACACCCAAACTTGGAAAAAATACTTGGATAGCACCTTCTGCTGATGTCATTGGTAATGTAACTATTGGAGAAGATTGCTCTATATGGTTTGGTACAGTGATTCGTGGAGATGTACACTATATTACTATTGGAGACAGAACAAGTATTCAAGATCTAAGTATGGTACATATTACCCATCATAAAAAAGCTGATAGAAGTGATGGAAGTCCTACCGTTATAGGAAATGATGTGACAATAGGACATAAAGTTATGCTTCATGGCTGTACCATTGAAGATGCTTGTCTTGTTGGGATGAGTGCTACTATACTTGATAATGCTGTTATTGGTAAAGAGTCTATTGTAGGTGCTGGGTCTCTTGTAACAAAAGGAAAAAAATTTCCTCCACGTTCACTTATTATAGGAAGCCCCGCTAAAGTAGTAAGAGAACTTACAGATGAAGAAGTAAAAGAGCTCTATGCTTCTGCTAAACGTTATGTAAGTTTTAAGAATGAGTATCAGCCTAAGAGTGACTAAGTCTAGTCTCCACAACTCTAAAGTGTTATGANTCTGCATTTATCTTAACATACTCATAACCAAGATCACAACCAAAAGCAGTAAATCTACCTTTACCTAAACCTAAGTCACAAGAGATACTAAAAGAGTCAAGTTTCATTATTTGGGATGCTCTCTCTTCCATCTCTGTATCAAAAAGATGAGTTCCTCTCTTGTAAACACATAGATCATTAAAAAAGATACTAAGAAGTGCCTCATCAGCTTCTGCACCACTAGCACCCACAGTTGAAGCGATACGCCCCCAGTTTGGATCTTCACCATATAGTGCAGTCTTCATAAGAAGTGAATTTGAGAGTGCTTTAGCAACTACTTGTGCATCAGCATTACTCTTTGCACCAGTAATATTGTAAGTAACAAGCTTTGTAGATCCCTCTCCATCACGCACCATCTCTTTTGCTAAGAAGAGCATAATCTCTTCTAATGCTTTTTTAAATGCTTCTCTATGAAAAACTCCAGATTTGGCATTTGCAAGAAGCATCACTGTATCATTTGTAGAGGTATCTCCATCTACACTTATTGCATTAAATGTTCTCGTCGTCACATCTTCTAGTATATCTTGCATCTCATTTTTTAAAACTTTTGCATCAGTAGTAATAAAACAGAGCATAGTAGCCATCGCAGGGCTTATCATCCCTGCTCCTTTGGCCATCGCACCTATACGAAAGCTTGAACCATCTTCAAGAGTTACTTCAAATGCTATCTCCTTAGAGAAGCTATCTGTGGTCATGATTGCTTGGGCTGCAGCATGTGGATCTTTTTTCTCTAACTTAAAAAGCTTAGCACCTTCTATAATCTTCTCTTTAGGAAGTCTCACACCTATCACACCAGTTGAACTCATTACAGGATCTTTAACCTCTTTTGGAAGAGTAAGCAGTATTTCATCTATATCTACTACTCCTGCAGGTCCAGTCATAGCATTCGCATTTTTAGAGTTAATCAATACAAAGTTGGTCTTAAAATCACCTTTTTTTTTGAAATGACGTATAGGAGCAGCTATCATCTTATTTGTTGTAAAAACTGAAGCAATTTCACATTCAAAAGTAGAATAGATAAACGCCATATCTTTCGCACCATCACTCTTTAGTCCAGCATTTACACCATCAGCAAAAAAACCATCCGCCCCACAGACACCACTCTCTAGTTTTTTTAACTTATACAAACTTTAGCTCCTTTGGTTTTACTCTTTTCCTAACCAATTCTTTTGTCATATCAACACCCTTTTGTGTACCAATAATAAGAAGTTTGCACTCACTAGTAACCAACATATCGCCCCTTGGCATACTAATGAACTTCCCATCTTTTTTGGTAATACCCACTATAGATGTATTTGTTATTTCTCTAACATGTATCTCTTTAAGCTTTTTTAATACTACCCATGAGTATTTAGGTACAACAACTTCTTGCATATCTAAAGGGTTTTCATTATTGTATAAGAACTCCTCTAACATATTTTCCATATCAGGTCGTGATGCCATTACACTGACTCTTTGAGCAGTCAGTTTTGTAGGGCTTACTACTGTATCGGCACCTAGTTTTTTAAGCTTTTCTACATCACTCATATTTTCAGCTGAAGAGATAATATAGTATGGACGAGGGAGTAAATGCTCTTTCTCAAAAAGTCTCACAGAGGCTATCAATGCAATATTATCTGCAATAGAACTAGAAAGTGCTATAAGCCCTTTTGCTGAAGAGAGATGTGCTTTAAGCATAGAGAGTTCAGCATGCGGTTCTGATTGTAGATAATAGGGGTACTTATACTTTTGTGCCCACTCATGAATCTCAGGACGAGGATCTATCACTATAAAAGGAATATGATTTGTACGAAGTTGTTTTGTTACTTCTATAGTGTAGTCATTATGATAACAGACGACAAAGTGTTTTTTGAGTCTAGCAATTTTATACAGCATACTTCTCTCCTTGAGTATAGAGACTATTTTACCTTTATTTAATTCATTTACCAAGATACCTATAGCACTAGAAAAAACAGCAAATCCAGCGATAATCAAGTTTATTGTAAATACTTTAGCTGCATCCGAAAGAGGATGCACTTCTCCAAAACCAACAGTAGTAAATGTTATAGCTGTTTGATAGATGGCATCAAATATTGGAAAATCATCTATAAGAACATAGCCAACAGTACCTACAAACATAACAATTACTGTAAGTATTAAAGGTAAACGAAAGGGTTTTAAATGTGGATAAACTTCTGGAAGAAGTTTTGGATCTGGTTTGGGAGTGATTTCCCAGTTAAGAAACTTACGAATCCTCATAGAAAGATTCATAATTATTTCCTACTACTTACGAATTTTTCTTAAGTGTACGAAGCTCTTTTGCAGAGATCTTAATTTTTTTCGTTGTACCATCTTCTAAAGTGATACGTACTGTTCTTAGGTTCAATAAAAAACGACGTTTTGTTCTGTTTTTTGCGTGAGAAACATTGTTTCCACTCATAGGTCCCTTTCCGCTAATAGCACATCTTCTTGCCATAATGTATCCTTACAATATATTTTAAAGTTGCGGATTATATCAAATTAAAACAAAACTTGAACTTAAGTTTACTATATTTCACAACAAATTCAAAATATTAAATCTTCGTAAAATATATTTCTAAGCCATAATAGTGTAAAATTCAGTAAAATTATTATCTAAGGTGTATAAATGGCTACGGTTGGTATGAGTGATATTAAAAAAGGTGTACGTTTAATAGTTGGAGAAGTTCCATATAAAATTGTTGAATTTCAACATGTAAAGCCAGGAAAAGGTGCTGCATTTGTCAGAATGAAGATGAAGAGCTACTTAAATGGAAAAGTTGTAGAGAAGACTGTACATGCTGGTGATAAGTTTGAAGTGCCAGAGATCGTCTATAAAACTATGCAGTATCTTTATGATGATGGTGAGATGTACCAGTTCATGGATAATGAAACATATGATCAACTAGGTCTTACATATGAGCAGTGTGATGAGGCGAGTAAGTGGTTCAAAGATGGTATAAATGTAGAGATTATTTTTTATAAAAATCAAGCTATTTCTGTACAGGCTCCTGAGTTTATGGAACTTGTAGTAAAAGATACCCCTCCAAACTTTAAAGGAGATACTTCAAGTGGGAGTAAAAAACCAGCAACTCTTGAGACTGGTGCAGTAGTACAAGTACCTTACCATGTCTTAACAGATGATATCATAAAAGTAAATACTATAGATTGTGAATTTTTAGGAAAAGTAAAATAAATATTTTACTTCTTCGACCTAATACAACTAGCTAAATTTAAAAAATGACACTTATTTTTAAAATTGGCAAAATTAATAAAAAAAGTCTTGACAAGGAAAGGAAAAGAGACTATAATTCCGACAAGAAAAGAGAGAGACTCCTTTCCTTGCCTAAAGTATCGCGGAATAGAGCAGTTCGGTAGCTCGTCGGGCTCATAACCCGAAGGTCGCAAGTTCAAATCTTGCTTCCGCAACCAATCAAAAATCCCCTCATAGCCTTTGATAGCAATATCTTGTATTTTGTCTTTTACATTGTCAATACAATCTTTATCC
>JAICBP010000075.1:65202-74403 GCA_021766785.1 Sulfurimonas sp. endosymbiont of Alviniconcha boucheti | reverse complement strand
GGAGAGATGAGAGATCATTGATGCCGCAAATGAGTTTGGTATGAGCTTATACTTTTCAGAAGTTCGTCATTTCCTCCACTAAAAATCACAATAGCAACATATATTTTATGTTGCTCTCTATCCAACCTTGATTGACATAGACTCAACTCTTATGATATAATTCTGCTAAATAATAAAAACAAACAATTATGTACTAAAAAGGAGTCAGTTATGGCAAAATCATTATATGAGATATTAGAAATTAACGATAATGCAAGTGAAGCAGAGATCAAAAAGGCATATAGAAAACTTGCACGTAAATACCATCCAGATGTTAATAAAGAGGCTTCTGCTGAAGAGAAGTTTAAAGAGATAAACGCCGCTTATGAAATTCTTAGTGATAAAGAGAAGAAACAGCAATACGATATGCATGGCGACTCTATGTTTGGCGGCCAAAACTTTCATGACTTTTCAAAAAGTCATGGTGGTGCTGGAAGTATGGAAGATATTCTCCGTGAGATGTTTGGCGGCGGTGCTCAATTTAGTGGAGGAAGCAATCCATTTGGTGGAGGGGGTAATCCTTTTGGTGGTGGCTTTGGTGGTGGAGGATTCCAACAAGAGGTTAACCTTGATATAGAAACAAAAGTTACTATCCCTTTTGTAGTCTCCATTTTAGGTGGTAGCCACTCAGTTTCAGTTAATGGTGATAGATTTGACATAAAAATCCCTGCTGGAGTAAACAGTGGAGAGAAGATGAGAGTCAAAGGCAAAGGTCATACACAAGGTGGTCGAACAGGAGATCTTTTCCTGAAGATTACAGTTGCTAGTTCACCAGAGTATGAACGTGAAGGTGATGATCTTATTAAAACTTTTGATGTGACACTTTATGCGGCACTCTTTGGAGACAAGATAGCTATAGAGACACTAGAAAAAGATATAAAACTAAAAATTCCTCAAAATACAAAAAATGGACAACGTTTTCGTGTTAAAGGGATGGGTACGATGAATAGAAAAACAAAAATTCGTGGAAATCTTTATCTCAAAGCAAATATTATACTTCCAAATGTAGATGATCTTAATGAGGATTTAGTAGAACTTATGAAAAAGAAACTTCCCAAGGAGTAAAAGATGATTCATAATTATGATGAACCTGTGTACCTTATAAGTATTGTTGCAAAGATTCTCGATATACATCCTCAAACTCTTAGACAGTATGAACGTGAAAATCTCATCTCTCCTTCACGTTCAAATGGCCGCATACGGCTATACTCCCAGCATGACATAGATAAAATAAAGCTTATCTTACGTTTAACAAGAGAACTTGGTGTAAACCTTGCCGGTGTAGATATTATCCTTCGTTTGAAAGATAATGTAGATGGAATGGAAAAAGAGATTGCAGAACTTCGGCATGAAGTACAAAAAGCGAAAAGTTCACACTCTGTAGCACCAGATAAAGCCCTTGTCACGACAAGAAGCATTTATGAGATGATTATCTTTGAGGATAAATAGAGACTACTCTTTCAGTCGTTTTATATTTGCCCCTACACACCTTAATTTTTTCTCTAATGCATCATAACCACGGTCAAGATGGTAAATACGGTGGATATTTGTCTCTCCATCTGCTACAAGAGCGGCAAGAACAAGTGCTGATGAAGCACGAAGATCTGTTGCCATAACATCTGCTCCACTTAATTTACTTTTTCCAGTAACAGTTGCAGTATGTCCATTAAGTGTTATCTCTGCACCCATACGTTGTAACTCACTCACATGCATAAAACGGTTTTCAAAGAGCCTCTCTTCAATAATAGAGACACCATTTGCCTGTGTTGCAAGAGCTAAAAATTGTGCTTGCATATCTGTTGGAAATGCTGGGTACTCTTGAGTAATAATTTTTGTTGGTAAAATCTCCTCTCCAGGATGAATTGTGATACTATCTTCTCCAATAGTAAAGCTACTACCCATCTCTTCAAGCTTAGAAATCACTGCACCTAAATGTCTAGGTTCTACATTTGATAAAGTTATCTCAGATCTTGTAATAGCACCTGCACAAAGGTATGTTCCAGCCTCTATGCGATCTGGAATTACTCTAAAACTAGCAATATCAATAAGCTTACCAGCACTTCCCTTAATACGAAGTATCGCAGTTCCAATGCCCTCTATCTCAATACCACTTTTCTCAAGTACCTCACAAAGCTGAACAACTTCTGGTTCACGAGCTGCATTTGTAATGGTTGTCACACCATGAGCCAAGGCTGCTGCCATGACAATATTTGCTGTGCCCGTTACTGTAACCTTATCAAAAATAATATTTGCACCCTTTAAACCATCTGGAGCAGTAGCCTGAATATATCCCGATTTAATATCAATAATTGCACCCATCTGCTCTAAGGCTTTTAAATGTAAATCAATAGGTCGCTGTCCAATAGCACAACCACCAGGAAGCGAGACCTCACAGTGACCAAAACGTGAAAGAATAGGACCTAACACCAAGATAGAGGCACGCATCGTTTTGACTATATCATATGTCGCTTTTGTCTCATGAAGGGAGATTGTATCGACTACTACTTTATCCTCTTCAAACATGACTTCTCCACCAAGATTTGTCAAAAGTTTAAGAAGTGTTTTTATATCTGTAACTACTGGTAAGTTTGTGATACTTACTTTGTTCTTTGCTAAGATAGTCATAGCAATAAGAGGAAGCGATGCATTTTTTGCACCAGAAATATTGATTGTTCCATGAAGTGATTGAACACGTTGTGCTTTTAAATAATCCATAATTCTCTTTTATAGGCACCAAAAGTGCCCCTCATTAATTTACTGGTATTATATCTAATTAATTTTGATATAATTTTAAGAGAAGATTGTTTAAGGAAGTTATAATGAGTTCGGCATTAGATAGATTAAAAAGCTTAACAGATAAAATGTCAAGTTATGAGCTAGAACGCAAAACAAATAGAGTAGAACTCAAAAAACTTTTCTTTGAACTAAAGATAGATAAAAAAATAAAAAAATTTGAAGATATTTTTCTTTTTAAAGCTATAAATTTATCAGGTGCTTCTCTGCTAGAAGAAAATCTTGGTGAGATTAAAGAGGGTAAATATCTTCAAATATTAGCAATTAGTTACAATAAAAATGCTCAAGTAAAAAGTAAAAATATATCTCTAGCATACTATGGTCGAGTTGAAAAAGTAGATACATTACTCAAAAATAAAGTTGTAGAATTTATTATTCGTTATAGATTTGAAAAAAGTTTCATCACATTAGAACACTACCATAGCATCATTAAAAAGTTTGGATCAAAAAGTGAGATAGATTAAATGAACCTCTTTATAGATACACAAACAACTGGTTTAGAAGAGTCCGATAAAATTTGTTCTATTGCTCTTTTAGAAGAGACATATGCTCACTATGAGCTCATCAATGAGAAAAAAAAGATCTCTTCAGAAGCCTCAGCACTCCATCACATCACAAAAGAGATGATTGAGAGCAAACCTATACTTACAGAGAGTAAGATAGTACAAACTTTACATAAATATAACAATACTAACCATACTCTTGTTGGGCATAATGTTGCATTTGATATAGCAATGCTTCAAACAAGTGGTTTTTTATGGAAGGGTGCGATAATAGATACTCTTCGTGTTACGAAACATCTTATTCCTGAATGTGAACAGTTCTCTTTGCAGTTTTTACGTTATGAACTTCGACTCTACCAAAAGGAAGCAAAAGTTTTAAAAAAGTATGGAATTAAAAATGCTTTATATGCATACCATTCACTGAGTGATGCAGTAGTTACTGCATTACTTTTTGAGTATCTTTTAGAACTATGCACATTTGAAGAGATGCTTGAATTAACATTTAAAAAGGTACTGATAGAGAAGTTTCATTTTGGAAAATACAGGGGTCACTATGTAGAAGAGATATGCCTCAACGATCCCTCATATGCTCGATGGCTTCTAAATTCAAGCACAGATGAAGATATTATATATAGTTTAAATTACTATTTACAAGGATGAAAATGAAAATTGCAGTTGCATGTACTTCACCACTTTTACAGAAATCTCTTGAACTTTTTTTAAAGAGACATCTAAGTTCGCTAACGCATTCACACATCATCATAAGAGATGAAAGATGCATTGAAGATCCTAAATGCTTCTTCATTGGTAGTGATGCAAGTGCTGATCTTCAAAAACCTTTTTCAAAATCGCAACTTATTCTTGCACTTGAAAAACATTATGCATCACTCTATCCAAAAAAAGAGAGTGACATAAAGCTTGAGAGAGACAGTTTGGACTTTTCAATCTTAGAAGAACGCATAGAGTCACTCACACAAGAGTATCAATCAAATATATTACGAACAGTCAAAGCATTTTATGAAGCAAAATAAGAAAAAATTTACAAAAAAAATCATTGCTGGAGAGTACAAAGGAAAAATTCTCCACCTCCCAAGTAAGACTACAACAAGAAGTTCAAAAACAATAGTCTTAGAGTCATTTTTTAATACATTGCAGTTTGACATAATCAATGCAAACTTTGTAGAAGTTTTTTCAGGAAGTGGCAGTATAGGTCTTGAAGCACTCAGTCGTGGTGCTAAAAGTATTTACTTTATGGAAAAAGATCGTGATGCACTTGCTATACTCAAACAAAATATTGCACAACTTGCCCCTGATAAATGCACCATTTACAGTGGTGATAGTTTTAACAATATAAAAAGTGTAGTAAATAAACTTCAAAAATCTGGAGAAGATGCTTACTTTTATATAGATCCACCCTTTAGTATTCGAAAGGGTATGGAAGAGATTTATGACAAGACTATGAAACTCATCATAAATCTTCCAAAAGAGAGTGTAAAAATGCTTATCTTAGAGCATATGACAGGAGTTGAGATTCCAGAAACTTTGGGAGCATTTTACCTTATAAAAAGTAAAAAATTTGGAAATACCTCCTTATCCTACTTCTCTGTAAAGTAGATTGGAATAGATATTGCTATTTCTATAACTAATCCAAGGATACATATGAAATATTTTTTACTTTTACTACTTTTCTTATCCTCACTCAATGCGACAAAGATCAATGATGTCTCTAATATCGTTGGCGTTCGAGAAAACCAACTTATTGGCTACTCTCTTGTAGTAGGACTCGAAAAGACTGGTGATGGAACAACTTCAAAATTTACACTCCAATCAATCTCAAACATGCTAAAAGCTATGAATATTGACATGAGACCTGTTGACATAAAGTCTAAAAATGTTGCAGCAGTTGTTGTTACTGCTACTATGAAACCTTTCGCTCGTCAAGGTGACAAATTTGATGTTACCGTTTCCTCTATAGGTGATGCAAAATCCTTAGAAGGAGGAACTCTTCTTATGACTCCTCTTAAAGGAGTTGATGGTAAGATATATGCACTTGCACAGGGAAGTCTAAGTATAGGTGGGAGAAACACTCGTGGTGCTACAGCAACCCATCCCACTACAGGTAGAGTTTTTCAAGGTGGTTTTATAGAACGTGAAATCAATATCAACCTCTTTAATAAAGAGTATGCAGTACTCTCACTCAAAGAGGCTGACTTTAAAAATGCAGTAGCAATTCAAAAAGCTATCAATAGTTTTTATAATACTCAAGTTGCAGTTGCAATAGACTCACGTAGTGTGAAGCTTAAACGTCCAAAAAACCGTTCTATGATAGAATTTTTAGCAGAGATTCAAAATATCGATATGGACTATAAACCAAAGAATCAGATTATTATAAATGAGCGTACTGGGACTATTGTTGCTGGAGTTAACATAGAACTCAAGCCTATTATCCTTACACACGGAGATATAACAATAAAAATAGTTGAACAGCAAAATATCAACTCTCCAACAGGTTCCATGGCAGTAGATAAGAACCTTATCATCGGACTTAAAGAGAATGAAGTCTATACAAAAAAAGGTACAACTACCGTTGCAAATCTTGTAAGATCTCTCCACAAAATGGGTGCTTCACCCAAAGATATTATCTCTATACTTGAAGCTATGAAAACAGCTGGAAGTATAGCAGCTGATTTAAAGGTAATGTAAAATGAGTTACGGTATGAATGCACTCCAAGCACAATCTCAACTCTTAACACAAAACAGTACTATTCCAAAAATCGATCCTAAAAGTGAAGATAAAGAGCTTCGTGAACAGACTGATGCCTTTGAAGCAGTCATAGTGAAAATGCTAATGGATAATGCTGCAAAAAATGACAAAGACCTTTTCTCTTCCCAAAATGATCCAGGAGATAAAATATATAAATCGATGTACAGAGATGAACTCTCAAAAGCAAGTGCGGGAAGCTTCGGATTTTCACAAATGCTTTATGAGTACTTAAGTGAAAAGAAGATAAGTTTAGGTTAAAGAAGTTCACAATTTAACCGATATGCATAGATATTATAGATAGAAAGGATATATTATGATTTCAAAAACAGTTAGTACTACTGCTCATGCAGCCTATCCAAATAGAATGCAAGAGAGCAAAGGGACAAAACCAAATACTCAAGCTACTCCTCAAAATGAGAAAAATGAGATTAGTAAAGTAGAACAACTCAAAGAGTCTATAAACTCTAACAAGTACAAAGTAAATATAGAAGCTACTGCACAAAAGATGGCGGAAAGTTTACTCTAATGCACAACTAAAGCAATCAGGAGTTAGATATGTTATCACATAATCTACAGTATGCCTTAAATGATTTAAGGGATATTATTCTCATAACAAAATCTGACATAGAAGATATAAAAGAAGCTAAGCATGAACCTCAATTTGAGAGACTCTCCATTAAAGAGGAGAGACTCAAAAGTTTTGAGGAAAGAAAAGCTACAATAGATCAAGAAATTTCCTCTTTAATGACAGCTAATCCTGATGCTGAGCTCCAAAATTTACTGAATGAGGAGCAACATAATCTACTCAACGAATTTAAAGTAGAACTCAATAATCTAAAAGAAGTCAATAAATACTATGCAAAACTTGTTTTAGTTGTGAGTAATCTATACAATACATTTTTAGAAAGATTAGTACCAACGGAGATGCAAGGCTATAATAAAGTTGCTTCTGAAGATCCTTCTATTCTTGAAGTAAGAGTATGATATGTCTTCTATATTGAATACCCTTAATATCGGCTACTCAGGTTTAAACGCCGCACAAGTTGGTATAAATACAACTGGGCACAATATTGCAAACGCTGAAGTAGATCAATACACAAGGCAACGTGTCGTACAATCTGCACAGACTCCCCTTTTTACTAGAGCTGGGAATATTGGAAGCGGCACTAAGGTTCAAGATATAGCGAGAATATTTGACAACTTTGTATTTGATAGATATACAAGTATCTCTTCTGATAAAGAGTATAGTGATTTTTCAAAGCAATCACTTCAAGAACTCTCTACATATTTTCCAGAGATAGATGGAGTTGGGATTAAAGCAGATTTAGCTGAGTATTATAATATGTGGCAAACATTTGCAGATAACTCTGGGAATGATGCTATGAAAATTGCCCTTACAAAACAGACACAAACACTTACTGAGCATATTAACCAAGTACAATCACAAGTAAAATCTCTTCAAAGTTCACTCAACAATCAACTCTCAAGTAATATAAATGAGGTTAACTCTCTTGCATCACAATTAGCAGATTTAAATGGATCGATAGATACAGCGGAATCTGGAGATGTACATATTGCTAGTGATTTAAGAGATCAAAGAAATCTACTCGAACATTCTCTTGCTCGTCTTATAGGATCAAAAGTCAAACAAAAGAAGCTTCAATCAAATATTCAGATAGATTCAAATGCAAATACAAGAACAGGAAGCTATACACTCAGTGTAAATGGCTTTAATCTAGTAGATGGAAAAACTTTTCACCCTCTTCATATAACAAATAAGAACAATCCAAATAGTTTTTACTCTGTCTCATATGAGAGACAAGATGGAGTACTTATACCCATGGAAGAGACTTTAAACAGTGGTAAAATTGGTGCCATATTTGCTCTTCGTGGAGGAGTTATTAATGAGACTACTGGTACTCCTACAGATGGAATAGTACAAAAAGTTACTGCACAGCTCGACGCCTTTGCAAAAGGGCTTATAGAGTCAACAAATAATCTCTATGCAGCAAGTGCCTCAACAGCTATGCAATCAAATCCACAAACTCTTGATACAACAGATGCTCTTGTCAATTCAAATTTGAACATACATGAGGGGAGCTTTGACTTTGTTATATACAATATAGATGGTGATGAAGTAGCTAGAAGAAGTATAAATATCGACTCAGCCACATCTATAGGAGGAGTAGCTGGTTCAAATTCAATAGAAGCACAGGTGAAAGCAAATGTTGATGATAATAGTGATGGAAATGCAAACAATGATATTGATAATTTTCTCTCTTTCAACTACCAACGATCATCTGATGGTGTCACGAGACTAGAGTTAGAGATAAAACCTTCACCAGCGTCTCAAGGATATACCTTTTCGCTTGAGGATAAACTCAAAACTGCTGATTTTTCTTCTGGAACTAATTTTGCAGGAGCCTTAGGTCTAAAAAGATATTTAGATGGAGATAATGCAAGCAACATTAACCTTTGCACATCTATTGCAAATAATCCAATCAGCCTTCATGCTGGTTATTCTGTTAGTGCAGGAGATAGCCGTGTTGCACTAAATATGGTACAACAGCAATTTGAAAAATACGATTTTTCAATAGGTCAAGAGAGCTACAATACAACTACCTATGGTATGTTTGATATTATATCTACTTTTGTTGGTATCTCTACAAATGCAGCAATTACTAAAAATGATACAACAACAACACAGTTTAATGCAGTAGAACTTGAATACAATACGATATCAAAGGTAAATGTAGATGAAGAGCTTACAAATCTTATAAAATATCAGACATCATATGGTGCCTCTGCAAAAGTTATTACAGCAATAGATAAGATGATGCAGACACTTTTAGGGATTAATTAATCATTTCAGATGCCTCTGTTTAGCATATTTATACTTCTCTTTATCTTTATATTTTCTTTCTTTGGCAATATAATGTTTGAACTTGATGCATATACTCTACATAGTGATACTATACTAATGGCTCCTTCGCACAGATTTTTTTTAGGAACAGATAGACTTGGTCGTGACCTCTTGGCTCGACTTATGGAAGGTGGAAAAGTTTCTCTTCTCATTGGTGTAGGATCTGCATTAATTGCTTC
>JAICBP010000075.1:16560-19264 GCA_021766785.1 Sulfurimonas sp. endosymbiont of Alviniconcha boucheti | reverse complement strand
TGCTAATGATGCTAATGATATGTGCCTTAAATCTTGTATAAAAGTTCCTATCTTGGCTATCTGCTTTGATAGGAGTCTTTTATCTGTTATCATCTTGGATTTTATAAGGCTACTTAGTTATACTAAAATTATAAATTTTATTTTATACCGTCAATAATGACTAAACCATTCAAATCATCAGCTAGATAAGCCTTTGTCCCATCACTTGATAGAGTGACATCCTGTATAAACCTAACTGGATCATATGAGTCAAGTTCTGTTGGGTAAGCTGGATCACTTATATCAACTATTTCTAAACCAGCTTTATCAGCAGCTACATAAGCTTTTGTACCATCACTTGATAGAGTGACATTATATGCATGCGCACCATGCCTATCTATATCGTATGAGCCAAGCTTAGTTACGTGAGCTGGATTGCTTATATCAACTATAACTAAACCATTATCACCATCAGCGATATAAGCCTTGGTGCCATCACTTGATAGAGTGACACCACATGAATATCCAGCTGTATCATATGAGCCAAGCTTAGTTGGGTGCACTGGATCACTTATATCAACTATAACTAAACCATTATCATCATCAGCTACATAAGCCTTTGTACTATCATTTGATAGAGTGACATTATATGCATACCCAGCTGTATCGTATGATGCAAGCTTAGTTGGGTGAGCTGGATCGCTTATATCAACTATAACTAAACCATTCTCAAAATCAGCTACATAAGCCTTTGTCCCATCACTTGATAAGGTAACATTATATGACCATCCAGCTGTATTGTATGAGCCAAGCTTAGTTGGGTGAGCTGGATCACTTATATCAACTATAACTAAACCATTATCTTCATCAGCTACATAAGCCTTTGTGTTATCACTTGATAGAGTAACATCCATTGCAAACCCAGCGGTATCGTATGTTCCTAACTTAGTTGGGTGAGCTGGATTGCTTATATCAACTATAACTAAACCATTTCTATAATCAGCTATATAAGCCTTTGTGCCATCACTTGATAGAGTAACACCCCATGAATATCCAGCTGTATCGTATGAGCCAAGTTTACTTAGAAGAAAAGCATCTATCATTCTCTGCACTTGTTCTCTTGTAGCAGTTGTGCTAAAGCTACTATCTGCACTTGCTATATACTCTTGATAGATACTTTCATAATTATCATTTATATTTTTAAGTGCTGGAGTGATAGCTTTTAGTTGTGCGATGGTTATAGTTGATTTAGCACTATTATGTTCTCTACCTATCTGAGCAAGAGTACTAAATGTTTTTTTCTCTGCTGGCGTTTGCTCTTTTATACAGCGGACATTGAAGCCGTATGTTTTTACACTGTTTGCATTAGAATAGACATTATTTGGATAGAAATCCATACTCTTAGCCTTTGATCCATTAGCTGATCCAAACCAGTAAGAGGCCTCTTTTCCTATCTCACCAATATCATCATTACTCACATGATAACTGAAGCCAGACATTGGCAATCTTAAAACACTACTTATCAAAGCACCAGATGGGTCTTTAGACCTCCATGTTTGTGTCTCTTGATACCACTCATTTGCACCATCATTAGCTCCATTTGGATCAAGTGGTAATCTGTACCCTACTGGACAGACATTGTTTTTACTTGATTCGCTTGCCCATAGGGTATCATCTGAAGTTACTCTCCAATCATTAGAACCTATGATATAGAGTGAATTACTTGGATCATTGGATTTAGTTTGTGTATGACCATACTTTTTAGTTCCATGTCTATTACCTGTCCAGTTGATTAGCTCATGTCCATCTGCCTTTCTTCCCCATTGAAAGAGTGAACCGTAAGCTCTGTAGTCATTACTTGTGTATGCTTGTCGAAATGGGTTGTAATCACTACTAGTCATATCTGCATAATCAGCACCGAGGTTATTGTTTAGCCATGTTCTTCCTGTATTAAGGTTTGTTACTGGGCGATAGACAAATCTATGCTCAAAGACTCCATTTGTCTTTTTGAAAAAACTTCTATCTAGTATAGCATTATCAGGTAGGTTTAAATTCTGCACTTCAGTTATCATCTGTTGCACTTCATCTCTTGTAGCGGGGGAGCTAAAGTGAGTATCTCCTTCTATATAGCTTCGGTAGGTATTTTCATAACNATAGACAAATCTATGCTCAAAGACTCCATTTGTCTTTTTGAAAAAACTTCTATCTAATATGGCATTTGTAAGTAGGTTTAAATTCTGCACTTCAGTTATCATCTGTTGCACTTCATCTCTTGTAGCGGGGGAGCTAAAGTGAGTATCTCCTTCTATATAGCTTCGGTAGGTATTTTCATAACGATACTTTATATCACTTAGTGCTGGAGTGATAGCTCTTAGTTGTGCAACTGTTACAGTTGATTTGTGGTTACGGTGTTCATTTCCTATCTCTTTGAGGATACTAACTGATCTCTCTGCTGGCGTTTGCTCTTTTATACAGCGGACAGACAATCCATACCCTCTGGCGCTAGTGTCAAGTAGGCCGAGTGCCCTACCGAAGTATATGTCACGCGCGTTACTTACAGTACTATTATTACCGTCACTAGGGACGACTGAACCGCTCCAATAGATACCGTAACTCGCCGTCCATGCACGATCACCGTTAGTTTTGCGTCCTCCAGCCATAGGCAGTTTTAGATCACTTAACATAGAACCGTCGGCATCTTTTGAATCCCAACTATTTAATTCTA
>JAICBP010000075.1:11965-14395 GCA_021766785.1 Sulfurimonas sp. endosymbiont of Alviniconcha boucheti | reverse complement strand
TGCATTACTCTTTGCTACTGTAGTGTTTGTATCTAAACTGTTTGTATTATCATTACACCCTGTCATTCCTGTTGTAAGAACCAAAACTGCTGCTAATGATATATGCCTTAAATCTAACATATTTACCCTTTTTTTTATGTTACTATATAAAAGTTCCTATCTTGGCTATCTGCTTTGATAGGAGTCTTTTATCTATTACTATATATTTTACAATAATAATCAAATATAACTTTAGATTCTATAAAGCTACTCTATTATACTGAATATTGTAAATTTTATTTTATACCGCCAATAATGACTAAACCATTCTTACCATCAGCTATATAAGCCTTTGTGCCATCACTTGAAAGAGTAACATCATATGCATACCCAGCTGTATCGTATGAGTTAAGTTTTATTGTATGAGCTGGATCACTTATATCAATAATGACTAAACCATTCTCCCCATCAGCTATATAAGCCTTTGTGCCATCACTTGATAGAGTAACACCATATGACTTCCCAGCTGTATCGTATGAACTATGTTTAGTTGGATTATATGGATCGCTTATATCAACAATTACTAAACCATTAGCATTAGCAATATAAGCCTTTTTACCATCACTTGATAGAGTAATATCTTTTGCTGACCCAGGTGTATTGGATGTTCCTAACTTAATTGGGTGAGCTGGATCGCTTATATCAACTATTATTAAACCATTCCAATAATCAACTACATAAGCCTTTGTACCATCACTTGACAAAATAACAGCTTTTGCATTTCCAGCTGTATCATATGAGCCAAGCTTAGTTAGATGAGCTGGATCGCTTATATCAACTATAACTAAACCATTTATAATATCAGCTACACAAGCCTTTGTACCATCACTTGATAGAGTAACATCCAATGCATACTCATCTGTATCGTATGAGGCAAGCTTAGTTGGATGAGCTGGATTACTTATATCAACTATAACTAAACCATTCTGAAAATCAGCTACATAAGCCTTTGTACCATCACTTGATAGAGTGACACCCCGTGAATATCCAACTGTATTATATGATCCAAGCTTAGTTGGATGAGCTGGATCAGTTATATCAACTATTACTAAACCATTCTCATAATCAGCTATATAGGCCTTGGTACCATCATTTGATAAAGTAACACCTTTTGCATCCCCAGCTGTATCGTAAGAGCCAAGTTTATATATTCGATTGTTATTAACAATATTTATCATTCTCTGCACTTCATCTCTTGTAGCGGGTGAACTAAAAAAGTTACTATCTGCAGTTGCTATATACGTTCTATAGATATTTTCATAATTACTATTTATATTATTAAGTGCTGGAGTGATAGCTCTTAGTTGACCAATAGTTATAACTGATTTCTGCTTACTCTGTTCATTGGCTATCTCAAAGAGGATACTATCTGATCTCTCTGCTGGCGTTTGATCTTTTATACAGCGGACATTAAAGCCGTATGCTCTTGGACTGTTTGCATTAGAATAGGCATTATTTGGATAGAAATCCAAACTCTTAGCCTCTGCTCTATTTCTATGAGCTGTTCCAAACCAGTAAGAGGCCTCATTTCCTATNAGCCAGACATTGGCAGTTTTAAAATACTATTTATAGCACCAGATGGGTTTTTAGAACTCCATGTTTGTGTCTCTTGATACCACTCATTTTCACCATCATTAGCTCCATTTGGATCAAGTGGTAGTCTGTACCCTACTGGACAGACATTGTTTTTGCTTGATTCACTTGCCCATAAGGTGTCATCTGGAGTTACTCTCCAATCATTAGAACCTATGATAAAGTATGGATGACTTGGATCATTAGATTTAGTTTGTCTATGACCATACTTTTTATCTTCATATGTATCACTAAACCAATTGATTAGCTCATGACCATCTGCTTTTCTTCCCCATTGAAAGAGTGAACCGTAAGCTAAGTAGTCATTAGTTGCAGTTGCTTGTTGTGATGGGTTGTAATCACTACTATTTTTATTTGCATAATCAGCACCGAGGTTGTTGTTTAGCCATATTCTTCCTGTATGAGGGTTTGTTACTGGAAAATAGATAAATCTATGCTCAAAGACTCCATTTGTTTTTTTGAAAAAACTTCTATCTAGTATAGCATTTCTAGGTAGGTTTAAATTCTTTACTTGAGTTATCATCTGTTGCACTTCATCTCTTGTAGCAGGGGAGCTAATGTTACTATCTGCACATGCTATGTATGTTCTATAGATATTTTCATAATTAATATTTATATTATTAAGTGCTGGAGTAATAGCTTTTAGTTGACCAATAGTTATAATTGATTTGTGGTTACTGTGTTCATCTCCTATCTCTTTTAGGATAGTAGCTGATCTCTCTGCTGGCGTTTGATCTTTTATACAGCGGACAGGGTGAGCCTCTATCTTCGCACCATAATCACTTGCATCAAGAACAC
>JAICBP010000075.1:8543-10493 GCA_021766785.1 Sulfurimonas sp. endosymbiont of Alviniconcha boucheti | reverse complement strand
CTGTGTAGATGTTGCATTATACTTTGGCATTCCTGTAGTAGGATCTATCCAATTCATTAGCTCATGACCATCTGCTTCTCTTCCCCACTGAAAGAGTGAACCGTAAGCTAAATGGTCATTACCTGCTGTTGCTTGTTGTGATGGGTTGTAATCACTACTATTTTTATTTGCATACTCTGCACCGAGGTTATTGTTTAGCCATGTTCTTCCTGTTGTAGTGTTCTCTACTGCTAGATAGACAAATCTATGCTCAAAGACTCCATTTGTCTTTGTAAAAAAACTTCTATCTACTATAGCATGTTCAGGTAGGTTGAAACTATTTACTTCTGTTATCATCTGTTGTACTTGATCTCTTGTAGCAGGAGAGCTAATATTACTATCTGCACTTGCTATATATGTTCGATAGATATTTTCATAATTGTCATTTATATTGTTAATTGCTGGGAGAATAGCTTTTAGTTGTGCAACTGTTATGGTTGCATTATGATCTTGGTGTTCATTCCCTATCTTTTTGAGAATCTCAATTGTACCTCCATTAATACTATGTAGAACTTTGGTTACTACATTAACTATAAGTAAACCATTCTGATAATCAACGATATAAGCCTCCGAGCCATCACTTGATAGAGTAATATCTAATGCAGTCCTCGCTATATCATATGAGCCAAACTTAGTTGGATGAGCTGGATCACTTACATCAATTATGACTAAACCATTATTCCAATCAGCTATATAAGCCTTGTTACCATCATTTGATAAAGCAACACTCTCTGAATACCCAGCTGTATCGTATGAACCGAATTTAGTCGGATGAGTTGGATCACTTACATCAATTATGACTAAACCATTCTCATCATCAGCTACATAAACCTTTGTGCCATCGTGTGATAGTATAACATCCCTTGAATATCCAGCTGTATTGTATGTTCCTAACTTAATCGGGTGAGCTGAATCACTTATATCAACTATGACTAAACCCTTCTGCCAATCAGCTACATAAGCCTTGGTGCCATCATTTGATAAAGTAACACCTTTTGCCGCCCCAGCTGTATCGTATGAGCCAAGCTTAATTGGATGAGCTGAATCGCTTATATCAACTATAACTAAACCATTCTCAAAATCAGCCACATAAGCCTTTGTGCCATCACTTGATAAGGTAACATTATGTGACCATCCAGTTGTATCGTATGAGCCAAGTTTAGTTGGATGAGCTGGATCACTTACATCAATTATGACTAAACCATTCTCAAAATCAGCTACATAAGCCTTTGTGCCATCACTTGATAGAGTAACACCCCATGAATATCCAACTGTATTATATGATCCAAGCTTAGTTGGATGAGCTGGATCACTTATATCAACTATAATTAAACCATTCTCAAAATCAGCGATATAAGCCTTTGTTCCATCGCTTGATAAAGTAACATCCTGTGAATACCCAGCTGTATTGTATGAGCCAATTTTATATACTGAATTTTGATTAATATTATCTATCATTCTCTGCAGTTCATCTCTTGTAGCAGGTGAGCTAAAGCTACTATCTGCACTTGCTATATACTCTTGATAGATATTTTCATAATCATCATTTATATTTTTAAGTGCTGGTGTAATAGCTTTTAGTTGTGCGATGGTTATAGTTGATTTAGCACTATTATGTTCTCTACCTATCTGAGCAAGAGTACTAGATGTTTTTTTCTCTGCTGGCGTTTGCTCTTTTATACAGCGGACATAGTTTCCATCTACTCGGTAATTGAAAATGACATTGTTTGTACGCACCTCATTTGAATTAAAATCCATAGTATGAGCATTAACTCCATAGGCTGAACCAGTCCAGTAGCCACCAAGACCACTACTGCCGCTTATTGTGCCATTGGTGCCATCATGAATTCCAATCCTAACAAGTTTTAGGTTACTTGTTAGGGCACCGACCATATTTTTAGTACTCCAAGT
>JAICBP010000075.1:0-8522 GCA_021766785.1 Sulfurimonas sp. endosymbiont of Alviniconcha boucheti | reverse complement strand
CATAAGCCTTTGTACCATCACTTGATAAGGTAACATTATGTGACCATCCAGTTGTATCGTATGAGCCAAGTTTAGTTGGATGAGCTGGATCACTTATATCAACTATAACTAAACCATTCTCAAAATCAGCTACATAAGCCTTTGTGCCATCACTTGATAGAGTAACATCCCATGAATATCCAGCTGTATCGTATGATCCAAGCTTAGTTGGATGAGCTGGATCACTTATATCAACTATAACTAAACCATTCTCAAAATCAGCTATATAAGCCTTTGTGCCATCACTTGATAGAGTAACATCCTGTGAATACCCAGCTGTATCGTATGAGCCAATTTTATATACTGAATTTTGATTAATATTATCTATCATTCTCTGCACTTCATCTCTTGTAGCAGGTGAGCTAAAGCTACTATCTGCACTTGCTATATACTCTTGATAGATATTTTCATAATTATCATTTATATTTTTAAGTGCTGGAGTGATAGCTTTTAGTTGTGCGATGGTTATAGTTGATTTAGCACTATTATGTTCTCTACCTATCTGAGCAAGAGTACTAGATGTTTTTTTCTCTGCTGGCGTTTGCTCTTTTATACAGCGGACATAGTTTCCATCTGCTCGGTAATTGAAGATGACATTGTTTGTACGCACCTCATTTGAATTAAAATCCATAGTATGAGCATTAACTCCATAGGCTGAACCAGTCCAGTAGCCACCAAGACCACTACTGCCGCTTATTGTGCCATTGGTGCCATCATGAATTCCAATCCTAACAAGTTTTAGGTTACTTGTTAGGGCACCGACCATATTTTTAGTGCTCCAAGTATTTGTCTCTACATACCACTCATTTTCACCATCATTAGCTTCATTTGGATTAAGTGGTAGTCTGTATCCTACTGGGCAGACATTGTTTGTGCTTGATTCGCTTGCCCATAGGGTATCATCTCGGTTTACTCTCCAATCATGTTGTGCATTTGCTTCTATGATATAGAGTGAATCTGATGGATCATTAGCTTTAGAAGTTGTAGTCCCATATTTTCCAGTTCCATGAGTACCATCTGTCCAGTTGATTAGCTCATGCCCATCTGCTTTTCTTCCCCATTGAAAGAGTGAACCGTAAGCTAAGTGGTCATTACTTGCAGTTGCTTGTTGTGATGGGTTGTAATCACTACTATCTACATTTGCATAATCAGCACCGAGGTTATTGTTTAGCCATGTTCTTCCTGTTGTATTGTTCTCTACTGCTAAATAAACAAATCTATGCTCAAAGACTCCATTTGTCTTTTTGAAAAAGCTTCTATCTAGTATAGCATGTTCAGGTAGGTTTAAAGCATTCATTTCATTTATCATACTCTGCACTTCAGCAGTTGTAGCAGGTGAGCTAAAGTTATTATCAGTACTTGCTATATATCTTTGATAGATATCTTGATAATCATCATTTATATCTCTAAGTGCTGGAAGAATAGCTTTTAGTTGTGCAACTGTTACAGTTGATTTATTATTACTATGTTCATTACCTATCTCTTTGAGGATACTAGCTGATCTCTCTGTTGGCGTTTGATCTTTTATACAGCGGACAGAACTTCCAGCCCCTCTGAGGGTGGTATCAAGTGGAGTTGCCGAGTTTGGATGGGTGGCTAGACCACGACCGCGTCCACTATTTCCATCAACTGAACCGCCCCAATAGACACCGTAACTCGCTGTATAGTCACGATTACCATTAATCCAACGGAAGCCAGCTGAAGGCAATTTTAGGTCACTTGACATGGAACCGTTGACATCTTTTGAGCTCCAAGTATTTATCTCTACAGCAAACTCATTTTCACCATCATTTGCTCCATTTGGATTAAGTGGTAGTCTGTATCCTACTGGACAGACATTGTTTGGACTTGATTCACTTGCCCATAGTGTATCATCTCGGTTTACTCTCCAATCATCAGAACCTGTGATTAAGAGTGAGTCATCTGGATTATCTGATTTTGTTGCTGTTGTAGCATATTTTCCACTAAGATTTGACCACTCTATTAGCTCATGTCCATCTGCCTTTCTTCCCCACTGAAAGAGTGAACCATTTGCTAATAGATCTTTTATTGCTGTTGCTTGTTTTGATGGGTTGTAGTCACTACTATTTAGATTTGCATACTCAGCACCAAGGTTGTTGTTTAGCCATGTTCGTCCTGTGGTGTTACTCTCTACTGGTAGATAGACAAATCTATGTTCAAATACTCCATTTGTCTTTTTGAAAAAACTTCTATCTAGTATAGCATGTTTAGGTAGATTCAAANTATTTACTTCAGTTATCATATGCTGCACTTCATCTCTTGTAGCAGGTGAGCTAAAGTGAGTATCACCTTCTATATAGCTTTGATAGTACTTTTCATTAGCTTCTTCTATATTATCAAGTGCTGGAGTGATAGCTTGTAGTTGTGCAACTCTTATATCTGATTTACCATTCTTGTGTTGTGTTGATATGAGTGACAAGAGAACATTCTCTGGAGTATTGAATATATCTATCATTATCTGCACTTCTTCTCTCGTAGCAGGGGAGCTAAAGTGATTATTTGCATTTGCTATATAGCGTCGATAGCTATATTCCTTATCATCATTTATTTTCTCAAGTGGCGGAGTAATGGCTTTTAGTTGTGCAACTGTTATAACTGATTTATGCCTATTGTGCTCATTTTCTATCTCTAAGAGGATACTATCTGATCTCTCTGCTGGCGTTTGATCTTTTATACAGCGGACACTATAGCCGTATGATTTGCTACTATAATCATTGTAATCCAATTCATCACCAAAGTAGATATCATATGGACTATTTCCATAATCTGAACCAGTCCAGTATTCACTGAATTCCGTCATACGCTCCATCTGACCGCTACCAGAATAGCGGTGACCAGCAGAAGAGAGTTTTAGATCACTTGATATAGAGCCGTTAGCATCTGGAGCGCTCCAGGTGCTCATCTCTACAAACCACTCATTTTCACCATCACTCACTCCATTTGGATTGAGTGGTAGTCTGTATCCTACTGGACAGACATTGTTTGGAGTTGATTCACTTGCCCATAGTGTATCATCTCTGTGTACTCTCCAATCATACCACGAGGAAAAATTACTACTTATGATCCAGAGTGAATTTGATGGATCATCAGCTGTAGTAGTTGTCGTACCATATAATGGCTCTCCATGCGTACTATCACTCCAGTCAATTAGCTCATGTCCATCTGCTTCTCTTCCCCATTGAAAGAGTGAACCGTAAGCTAAGTGGTCACTACTTGTAGTTGCTTGATGTGATGGGTTGAAATAGCTACTATTTGTATCTGCATACTCAGCTCCTAGGTTATTGTTTAGCCATGTTCTTCCTGTTTTAGGGTTTGTTACTGGAAGATAGACAAATTTATGTTGAAATGCTCCATTTGTCTTTTTGAAAAAATTTCTATCTAGTATGGCATTTGTAGGTAGATTAAAACTATTTACTTCATCTATCATACTCTGCACTTCATCTCTTGTAGCAGGTGAGCTAATGTTACTATCTGCACTTGCTATGTATGTTCTATAGATATTTTCATAACTGCTATTTATATTCTCAAGTGCTGGAGTGATAGCTTGTAGTTGCTTGATGTGATGGGTTGAAATAGCTACTATTTGTATCTGCATACTCAGCTCCTAGGTTATTGTTTAGCCATGTTCTTCCTGTTTTAGGGTTTGTTACTGGAAGATAGACAAATTTATGTTGAAATGCTCCATTTGTCTTTTTGAAAAAATTTCTATCTAGTATGGCATTTGTAGGTAGATTAAAACTATTTACTTCATCTATCATACTCTGCACTTCATCTCTTGTAGCAGGGGAGCTAATGTTACTATCTGCACTTGCTATGTATGTTCTATAGATATTTTCATAACTGCTATTTATATTCTCAAGTGCTGGAGTGATAGCTTGTAGTTGTGCAACTGTTATGATTGAGTTATGATCTTGGTGTTCATTCCCTATCTTTTTAAGAATCTCAGTAGTATCTCCATTAATGATATATACTACTGCTTGAACTTTGGTTACTACATCATCAGTAAATAGAAACACAAGATTATCAAGCTGAGCATTTACTGATGCTACGTTAGTCGCATTGACACCTGTTATCCCTGCATTTGTATAATCTGTGGGAGTTGGTGCTGTTTTTGTATTATCAAGTGCATAAGCTTTGATGGTTGCTACTGCTCTATCTACTGTTTCTGTTGGAAGATTTGCTTCTCCTGCTGCATTACTCTTTGCTACTGTAGTGTTTGTATCTAAACTGTTTGTATTATCATTACACCCTGTCATTCCTGTTGTAAGAACAAAAACTGCTGCTAATGATATATGCCTTAAATCTAACATATTTACCCCTTTTTTTTTATGTTACTATATAAAAGCTCCTATCTTAGCTATCTGCTTTGATAGGAGTCTTTTATCTATTACTATATATTTTACAATAGTAATCAAATATAACTTTAGATTCTATAAAGCTACTCTATTATACTGAATATTGTAAATTTTATTTTACACCGCCAGTAATGACTAAACCATACAAACCATCAGCTATATAGGCCTTTGTGCCATCACTTGAAAAAGTAACATCCAATGCATACCCAGCTGTATCGTATGAGTTAAGTTTTATTATATGAGCTGGATCTCTTATATCAACTATTACTAAACCATAATCCCAATCAGCTAGATAAGCCTTTGTACCATCACTTGATAGAGTAACATTTACTGTATTATTACTAGCTGTATTGTATGTTCCTAACTTAATTAGATGAGCTGGATCTCTTATATCAACTATAACTAAACCATCCTTCCCATCAGCTATATAAGCCTTTGTGCCATCACTTGATAGAGTGACACCAAATGAATATCCAACTGTATTATAAGATCCAAGTTTAGTTGGATGAACTGGATAACTTATATCAACTATTACTAAACCATGCTTAGAAGCGGCTACATAGGCTTTTGTACCATCACTTGATAGAGTAACATTATATGCATATGCAAGCTCATTAACTCCACCTAAATTGTATGATCCAAGCTTAGTTGGGTGAACTGGATCGCTTATATCAACTATAACTAAACCATTTCCACTATCAGCTACATAAGCCTTTGTACCATCACTTGATAGAGTGACACCCAGTGAATATCCAACTGTATTATATGATCCAAGCTTAGTTGGATGAGCTGGATCAGTTATATCAACTATAACTAAACCATTCATACCATCAACTATATAAGCCTTGGTGCCATCATTTGATAGAGTAACACCCCATGTAACTCCAGTTGTGTCATATGATCCAAGTTTTGTTGGATGGGCTGGATTACGTATATCAACTATAACTAAACCATTCGTATAATCAGCTATATAGGCCTTGGTACCATCATTTGATAAAGTAACACCTCTTGCATTCCCAGCTGTATCGTAAGAGCCAAGTTTATATCTTCGATTATCATTAACAATATTTATCATTCTCTGCACTTCATCTCTTGTAGCAGGTGAACTAAAAAAGTTACTGCCTGCATTTGCTATATACGTTCTATAGATATTTTCATAATTACTATTTATATTATTAAGTGCTGGAGTGATAGCTCTTAGTTGTCCAATAGTTATAACTGATTTGTGGTTACGGTGTTCATTTCCTATCTCTTTGAGGATACTATCTGATCTCTCTGCTGGCGTTTGATCTTTTATACAACGGACATAGTTTCCATCTGCTCGGTAATTGAAGATGACATTGTTTGTACGCACCCTATTTGAATTAAAATCCATAGTATGAGCATTAACTCCATAGGCTGAACCAGTCCAGTAGCCACCAAGACCACTACTGCCGCTTATTGTGCCATTGGTGCCATCATGAATTCCAATCCTAACAAGTTTTAGGTTACTTGTTAGGGCACCGACCATATTTTTAGTGCTCCAAGTATTTGTCTCTTGATACCACTCATTTTCACCATCATTAGCTTCATTTGGATTAAGTGGTAGTCTGTATCCTACCGGGCAGACATTGTTTGCGCTTGATTCGCTTGCCCATAGGGTATCATCTCGGTTTACTCTCCAATCATGTTGTGCATTTGCTTCTATGATATAGCGTGAATTTGATGGCTCATTGGCTTTAAAAGTTGTAGTCCCATATTCTCCAGTTCCATATATATCATTACTCCAAATGATTAGCTCATGACTATCTGCTTTTCTTCCCCATTGAAAGAGTGAACCGTAAGCTAAGTGGTCATTACTTGCTGTTGCTTGTTGTGATGGGTTGTAATTACTACTATTTTTCTTTGCATACTCAGCACCGAGGTTATTGTTTAGCCATATTCTTCCTGTCTTAGGGTTTGTTACTGGGAGATAGACAAATCTATGTTCAAACCTGTTATTTGTCTTTTTGAAAAAACTTCTATCTAGTATAGCATTTGTAGGTAGGTTTAAAGCATTCACTTCATCTATCATACTCTGCACTTCATCTCTTGTAGCAGGTGAGCTAAAGCTAAAGGTAGTATCTGCACTTGCTATATAGCTACGATAGATATCTTGATAATTAATATTTATATTTTCAAGTGCTGGAGTAATAGCTTTTAGTTGACCAATAGTTATAATTGATTTGTGGTTACTGTGTTCATCTCCTATCTCTGCAAGAATAGTAGCTGATCTCTCTGCTGGCGTTTGATCTTTTATACAGCGGACAGGAAGAGCCGCTATCTTCACTGTAGAATCACTTGCAACAAGACAACCCCAGTTAGATCCCATGCTCAGTGCCTTTCCATCGCTTCTAACTGAACCAGACCAATAGTTACTAGAGCCACCATCTGACCATTTAATTGATGCATTACCATTGATATTACGAATTCCAGTAGTAGATACTTTTAGGAAACTGTGGAAGAGTCCACCGATATTTTGTGTTAAATCTTTTGTCTCTTGATACCACTCATTTGCTCCATCGTTTGCTCCATTTGGATTAAGTGGCAGTCTGTATCCTACTGGACAGACACTGTTTGGACTTGATTCACTTGCCCATAGTGTATCATCTCGGTTTACTCTCCAATCATCAGAACCTGTGATTAAGAGTGAGTCATCTGGATTATCTGATTTTGTTGTTGTTGTAGCATATATTCCACTAAGATCTGACCACTCTATTAGCTCATGACCATCTGCCTTTCTTCCCCACTGAAAGAGTGAACCATTTGCTAATAGATCTTTTATCGCTGTTGCTTGTTTTGATGGGTTGTAGTCACTACTATCTACATTTGCATACTCAGCACCAAGGTTATTGTTTAGCCATGTTCGTCCTGTGGTGTTACTCTCTACTGGTAGATAGACAAATCTATGCTCAAATACTCCATTTGTCTTTTTGAAAAAACTTCTATCTAGTATAGCATGTTTAGGTAGATTCAAACTATTTACTTCAGTTATCATATGCTGCACTTCATCTCTTGTTGCTGTAGGGGAGCTAAAGTCAGTATCAGGACCTTCTATATAGCTTTGATAGTACTTTTCATTAGCTTTTTTTATATTTTCAAGTGCTGGAGTGATGATGATGGCTCTTAACTGTTCAACTCTTATATCTGATTTACCATTCTTGTGTTGTGTTGATATGAGTGACANACAGGGTGAGCCTCTATCTTCGCACCATAATCACTTGCATCAAGACAACCCCAGTTAGATCCCATGTTCATTGCCTTTCCATCACTTCTAACTGAACCAGACCAATAGTTACTAGAGCCACCATCTGACCATATAATTGATGCATTACCATTGATATTACGAATTCCAGTAGTAGATACTTTTAGAAAACTGTGGAAGAGTCCACCGATATTTTGTGTTAAATCTTTTGTCTCTTGATACCACTCATTTGCTCCATCGTTTGCTCCATTTGGACTAAGTGGTAGTCTGTATCCTACTGGACAGACATTGTTTGGACTTGATTCACTTGCCCATAGTGTATCATCTGAATCTACTCTCCAATCATCAGAACCTGTGATTAAGAGTGAGTCATCTGGATTATCTGATTTTATTGTTGTAGTAGCATATATTCCACTAAGATGTGACCACTCTATTAGCTCATGACCATCTGCCTTTCTTCCCCACTGAAAGAGTGAACCATTTGCTAATAGATCTTTTATCGCTGTTGCTTGTTGTGATGCATTGTAGTCACTACTATCTACATTTGCATACTCAGCACCAAGGTTATTGTTTAGCCATGTTCGTCCTGTGGTGTTACTCTCTACTGGTAGATAGACAAATCTATGCTCAAATACTCCTTTTGTCTTTTTGAAAAAACTTCTATCTAGTATAGCATGTTTAGGTAGATTCAAACTATTTACTTCAGTTATCATATGCTGCACTTCATCTCTTGTAGCTGTAGGGGAGCTAAAGTCAGTATCAGGACCTTCTATATAGCTTTGATAGTACTTTTCATTAGCTTTTTTTATATTTTCAAGTGCTGGAGTGATGATGATGGCTCTTAACTGTTCAACTGTTATATTTGATTTACCATTCTTGTGTTG
>JAICBP010000074.1:18849-40743 GCA_021766785.1 Sulfurimonas sp. endosymbiont of Alviniconcha boucheti | reverse complement strand
AGATATATTTGGATCAATAGATGAAAAAAAAGCATTTTTAAAATTTTTAAACTCATTACTGTCTATACGAACATTAGATGAATTTCCAATATTGCTAATTTTAAACAAAGATGCTTGATATGTATTGCTAGCACCTCCAGTACCAAATGCCTCAAATCTACAATTTTTAATAGTAACTCCATCTCCTGTATCTATACTTGCTATATAGGACCCTTGTGATGTAGAGTCTATTCTCATAAAAACATCACTTATAGTGATATTCTCATCATATATTCTAAATCCACTCACTCCACTATCTTCATACTTCTCTTGAAAATATATACTGCTATACTCTTTACTCTCTCCTACAATCGAGAAGTGTATCTCTCCTAGTATGTTTTCATTAACTTCGGTACCTTTTAGAATAAAGTTTCCATTTGGGATATAGAGATTTTTTCTTTTTGTATTACAGTACAAAACAGCTTTTTTAAACGACTCAGTATCATCATTAGAACCATCTCCTACTGCACCAAACCATTTTACATTTATATTGCCTGCAGGTACATGAACCCATCCAGCTCCATTGCCAATCTCTGTCCCACCATTATCTACCACACCGCTATCTTTCCAAGTGTATGTAAGATCTATATCACTCTGATAAATCATCTCTCCATTATATCTACCAGTAGTATCTATAAGTGCTTGCCTATCAAAAACACTTATCGTGTCTAGTCCAGTAGGATCAAAATTATCAATACTCCATACAACCTGATCATCTTTATCTTTTAACACTACATTATATTTTTCTGCTTTTAAAAAAACATCTGCTTTACCGCTTGCACTCAATATTAATGGAGATACATTCGGTATAGTCAACTGAGAATCTTGATATGTAATTGCCTCTTCTCCGCTACAACAATATGTAAAAAAAAGTTTCCCATATGGTACAACTGCACCATCTTGACCTATTGCTTGAAATTTTCCGCTAGTAAATATTATTCCTGCCATCTTTTATCCTTTTACACTCTTCTCATACTCTTTTATAAGTCTATCAAGTTTTAAAAACTCAATCTTTAAAACTTTAGTCCTGACTCTATTTAGCTCAAGAAGCTTTTTATCTTTTTCATCAGTTGTAAGTTTTTTATCATATCTTATAATAGTTGATTGTTTTCTAAGTGAAGAGAGTGTTTTGTTTATTTTATTAAATGAATCTGCTGTTTTAGCAATTGCAATCTTCTGCTTATAGCTATACACCTCTTTAATGCTCTTGCCTTTATCTCTGATAATAAACTCTCTTAAGGCACTTATCTCTGCATCTATCTGTAGTACTCGATCTTGTGCCTCATAATACTGCTCATTCCAATAAGACTGGCCATAATCCTTATAAACAAAATTATGGGTTAAATAAGAAAACATTTCCTGATTAGGCATCTCTCCATAAAGATTTTTATCCCAAAGCAGTCTATTTGTGCTATCTTCTATATATTTAGATAGATAACCTAGATATCCTCTTGTGAGATACTGCATCTTTACAGGAGAGACATTTATCCCCATCCTCTTTGCATATTTGGCAAGATCTACATACATGAGAGAAGTATTATCTGTATATTGTGTATAACTTGCCTCTCCCGTTCTGTTTTTAAGTTTCGGTGGAACGATAGGAGCTCCTGTAAATCTCTCATTTCTCATAAGATCAAGTATTGGAGAAGCTATTGTCGGTGTGGCATCTGGAACAAGCATGCTATACATACCTACCTTAGCTATTTTCCAAGCTTTCTCGCCATTATCTCTTATGAAAGTCTCTCTTGCTATTTTAGGAGCTTTTTCAAAAATTAATCCTAAAAGATACTGTGTCTTACTTCTGTAAGTAGTATCTCCTATTTTATAGTGACTATATCTTGCATCTTCAGCTACCGTTCTGTCATCATCATCATCACTCATCATTGACAAGATAGCTGGGATAGTTATAATCGTAAAACCTTTTATAGCAAAATTAAAAAAGTGTTTCTTTTTGTCAGCAGACTCATTGCCAGTAAACTCACGATAATCCTTATACATAGAGTTTATTGATGCAGGTAAAAATGCAACTGTACTTCGTAGAGCATTAAAAGTTGTATCAGATCCGTGCATGCTAAAGTCTGTAGTTATCTCTGTACCAAGATATGCAGCAGCTAATGGATCTATCCCCTTTTTTATTGCATTTTTATACTCACCAACTCGAGTAGCTATCTCTCCTATAGACACTACTCTATCATATACATTAAGCATTCTTGTAAATGATTTTTCATGTACTGATAGCTTCATCATCTGTTGAGCTCTAGCTTCCTGTGTCGCCATTTCGACACGTGTACCAAAAGCACCACCATTTAACACGAAAAGTTTATAATCATCATCATCATTCATAGCACTTTTAGCACCATTAATACTACCCACTCCAGGGATAAAGTTCGTTTTGGAGTAAACCCCAGCAGTGGTAGTATCTACAAAAAGATTACCAAGTATAAAGTTTGGTGTCGAGACAATAGTACGTGTCATTAGATTTTTAGTACTATGCATTACTTTAAAAAACATATTACTGCTATATGTACTATCTATCCCATTGAGCATGTTAAGAAGCAATCTTCCTTCACTTGTGCCTTTGTTTATCTCAAAGAATCTCTCTTTATCATTTATTATGATATTTATGATAGAACCATCTATAGAGTATGGTTTATGACCATACTTATAAAATATAGTAAGTTCTGGATTCTCCTCAATCTTTTTGCTCATAGCATCTATCATATCACTTTTCATCTCAGGACTTATCTCTATCTCCTCTTCAGATGAAACAATATCTCCATTCTCATCTACAACCATACCCTCATCAAACATTACTGTTGCGAAATGTTTTGCCTGCTGATCTTTAAGTGCTTTATATTGTTTTGAGGTGGTTGGGATATAACTAGCCCATTTAGAGCCGTCCTGTTTTGAAAATATTCCACTAAAAAGTACATTTTTTGCTCGTGCTATCAATGCACTGCTGATTTGATTTTCTATCTGTGTAAAAATATTCTCTATAGGCAAAAGAGTTCTATCACTACCTAACTTTGATCTTGATTTAAATCCACCACCAGAAGCTTTTGATACACCATTATCAAGAGAAGATACAACTCTATGGGTAGGTACATACAGTGGGTTTTTCTCTTTAAAACTCTCCGCCTGTTTTTTTGTTAGATAATTCATATCAACATAAAAATTTAACATCCTCTCATTAAAATCAAGCCATTTTTTGTGAGCTTTTTTAAAACCTTTTCGGGATTCTAGTTCAGGAAGCTCCTCCTCTATATTTTTAAGTGTAAATGCAGTTTTTATCCTCTTCCTCTATCTGATATTTTGCCTGTTTCATCTGAAAGTATCTAAAGAGATCATCAAGTGTATCATTATTTGATTCTCTTCTTCCATTATCCTCTAATACTGTTGAAAATACATCAGATAAACTCTCTCCGCTATATGCAAGAGAGCCATTTTTAGCTATCTTAGGTGTACCATATCTTGCAACTGCCTCTACAACACTCTCAGGATGACCAGTAGCAAACCTAAACTGAATATAGGGATTACTAGAGCTATATCCTTGATCGAGTCCTAGCTCCTTTGCTATGACTTTAGCTGGGTGTGCTATATCTATATAGCTAGTTATGTTTTCATTGTGGTTTAATTTATTATCTTTAAAATTCAAAAACCTATCTTTAAATGATTTATGAGGTGCAATAGCAGACTTGTTCATTAGTTTAGCACCTTGGTTGATATAAAAGTGTGATTTCGCTTGTATCTTCTTTATCTGTGAATACTTCTTATCGCCTAGACTCTTGAGAACAAGTTCAAGTTCATTGTAGAGTTTTTTATTACCAGATAGTAACTTATCAGACTGTGTAAGATATGCTCTCATCAACTCAGCAAAACCTTCACTCACTATATTATCTTTATCAGATGTATAAGAGTAAGATCCTATATCTTCCATGTTTCGCTTTTTAAACTTTTTAAAATTGTTCAAATATTTTTGTTTTTTATCTTTTTCATAATCCAGATAATGGGCAACTTCGTGAGACATTGTCTCAATATCGTTCATTGATTGGAGTCTAATTGCACCACTATTTTCACGAAACTCTCCACGTTTATCTTTAGAAAGATTGCCACTATAGATCCTATTTCCCACGAGCTTTACTATTTCATCCTTAACATCACTAGGATAAGTAACATCTTTAGGCATAGTTAATATATCTTTTCCTACTTTTAACTTGTCATTTTCAGGTCGCTTTGGATAATCCTCAAGTGCTTTATAATGAACTGGATTATTTGGCATAGGATTATATTCATCTTTTTTACTATTGAGAACTTTTTCTTCTTTAGTATTATTTATATTTACTTCTGGAACTATCTCTTGAGATGTAACTTCAAACTCCTCTTCCGTGCTACTCTTATTTTGTCCGACACTCTCTAGGGGTTGTGTATTTTGTTGCTCTTGTAAACTTATCTCATCTGTTGTTTCATCTTGCCTGTCTATATCATCAAATATATTAGATGAAGTTTTTTGTTTGCATAGGACTCTCTTTATCATCTGTATTATTTGTATTTACTTCTGGAACTATCTCTTGAGATGTAACTTCAAACTCCTCTTCCGTGCTACTCTTATTTTGTCCGACACTCTCTGTTGGTTGTGTAATAGATAGTCCTCTCGAAACTATCTCATCTCTGATTGCCTCTTGCATATCTATATCATCTAAAACATCTTTAGGGTAGTGTATGTCACTATATCTATCGACTATATTTTTAAAATCATCTTGTATTTTTTTTACATGATCTAAACTTTTTGTCTTCGTAGGGTCAATATTATTATAATATTTATCTCGTGTATCTTGTTGCCTCTCTTTGCTATATGCTCTATATATCTCTGCACCTGGAACTGATATGCTACTAGTAGCAACTCCCCCTACTCCTCCTGCCAAAGAAGCAAAAGCACCTCTCTCTATATCTATAAGTGGTTTTTTACTTTTAGTGCCAACTCTCTCACCTGTAGGCTCTATTATACCCTCTTGTATAAACTCAGTGGTTGCTTCTTTAACACTCCCTTTAGCTATCTCTTTGCTGATGTCTTTAGAAGCATTTTTCCAGCCCTTTTTTATTATATCTTTACCAATTTTCTCAAGAATATCACTAGTAGTCGCTTTCAATCCAAGTCTATCAAGATAAACACTAGCTACTACAAAAGGTGCAGATTTCGCCATATCGTGAACATTTCCCTCTTTTCTTCCATCGTTTTTTGCTCTATCATCTGCCATCTCTTTAGTTCGTGAAAATATATATAAGGGCAATAAGGTTATGATAGCACCCATATCTGGTATAGATTTACCTAATTGCTCTGCACCATACAAAAACCCCTCTTGTATAGTATCTATATCGAGTAGTCCACCTTTTTTATATGCCTCTTTTAACTCATTCTCATCATGTATAGGCTTGTAACCTAATGTTCCCTTGGACCAATCAGCAAGTTTTTTTAAAAGTTTAGTATTACTAGTACCAAACTGATTTTCAGAGTAATCAACTATAGACTGTGCACCATTTAATGTATTAACAACAAGAGTATTACCTCTTTCTATCAATCCTTTACCTATATTTGTAAAATCTATATCTTTATTCTCATAATCTTCACCATTTCCTACGAGCATAGCTTTGTTATCTAATGCTATCTTAGTGTCTATCTCTTGAGGAGATAGTGATTTGTCTATAAGCATGTCATTTTCAACTACAGGAGTAACTTGCTTAAATGATCTTGTTGTGGTTGCATCTTCTACTGGAGTAAAATTATCTTCAAATTTGTTTTTTGCTATATAAGCTTCTAGCTCTTCAGGAGAAGCCTGCTCAAATCCCTGCTTTTTTAACTCTTCTTCTGTAATATTTTTATCTGCTTTTTCATCTATAAAAGATTTTTTTGCTATATAAGCTTCTAGCTCTTCAGGAGAAGCCTGCTCAAATCCCTGCTTTTTTAACTCTTCTTCTGTCATATTAATTCCATTATATTTTGACTAGCTTACCATCAATAAGCTTGTACATCTCTCCATTTTTCTTATAAACTTTAGCTTTCTCTTCTCCATCTTTCTTATAAACTTTAGCTCTCTCTTTTGAAGCCTGTTGAACTGCTTCAGCATGTGTGATACTTCCATTACCATTTTTATATATTCTCGATGCTCTCGCACTTAAGTCTGTAAATTCATCTCTTACAGATTGATCAAGTTCAGCTATAGCTATAGTATCATTTGGGTTATCTACATCAAGTCCAGTTGTATTTCTTATAGCTATTTTTTCAACTAAGGAGTAGTCTGATGTTTTAGGTGCATTTTTGGTACTATTTTTTTTGAGCATAAATTCATTTTTTGCTTTTTGAGCATTTTTTTCAGCTTCTATCTTATTGAGTGTATCAAATGTATCTTTAGAGGTAGCAAGTGTTTGACCTATCCAGTTCATCGTATTTTCATCCCAATCAGGAATAGAATTCATAATCTTTTTCTGTTTCTCTTTAGGAACGGATAGTATTTTATTATTTCTCCACTGAGTATATGCATCTTTTCTTGCAACTCCATTGAGTTTTGTTATGTTAAAAAGTTCTCTCGCCATAACATCCAAATTTTCTTTAGCTATTTTCCGCTTTCTATCATCAGCCTTTACTATCATATCCATGTAATTTTTCAGTTCAGATGTTTTTAATCTTGCAAGATCTTCTCTTTGACCTTGTGTTATGTTTGGTAGTGTGGACTGCAGAGTTGCCAAATTAATATTATACTGCCTCTCTACGAGCTTATCAGCATTCTCTTTAGCTATTAGTTTATCATAGCTATCACTATCTATGGCATAATCATGCATCTCTTGATCTGTAAGCTTTGGCATACCTCTACTTGGAGATTTTTTTTTGGTAAACTCCTCTTCACTTAAAACTTCAACCTCTTCGACAGGCTCTATTTTAGGGACGAGATTATAACTCTCCTGGTCTTTTTTTATCCTGGAAAGTGCATTTCTCTCTCGTGCCTTTTCTTTATCAAGTTTTCTCTGTTTTAGCTCTTTATTAAGCCTTGCAGTTTTTATATTTGAAGCAGTAGAGAGTATGTTTCCTAAATCTATACCAAATCTATCAGTTGCCATATTAATCCTTTAAGTTATCATACAATAATTTATTTGCAATCGCTTTATTAGTTGATGTAGAAATATCACCATACATATCTGCAGTATTCATAGCACCCTGCATACGCAAAGCATTATTATTGTTAGTTGCATTCATTGTGTTTCTAGCCATTGCATTTGTAAGATTAGTACCACCTGCTATATCAGAACTTATAGCTTGCTGTCCTACACCAGCTAAGAATTTTTGAGTATTTAAATTTGTATCATAGATATTTTTTTGTTGATTAAATCGTTGATTTTCTTTTGTCATATAACGATTAAATGCATTGCCATACTCTTGAGATGCTAGATTACCGGCATATCTTGTAATAGCTTTATTTTGTGCACCAGATAAAATATTACCACGAGAAGCGGCACTTCTATCAAGTGCATTAATGCTCTCTTGTTTTCTAAATTCATAACTAGGATCACTAAAAAATCAAAATCTTCACTTACAAATTGAAAACCAGGATCGCTTTGAATTTTTTTAAGTGCTTCTTCTCCAGCTAATCGCCAGCTTTCATTATCTTTTCTGTTTTGATCATACTGTCTTTGTAACATCGCATTTGTATTTTTTGTCGCTGCAAGAGTTGCCTCGGCATTCGCTTTTGTTGCATCTTCCGTACTCTTTGCACCAAACAATGAAGAAAATGCACCAATTACTGCTGATCCTAATATTTCCCACATACTAAATCCTTATAATTTTTTAAGATATTACTACCCATTTACCATCTTTTCTACCGTAAATATTTCCATCACTAGGAGCATCTTCTATGCTCTCTTCAATCATAGAAATTTTTGTATCTATATCATTCAATTCAGCTATTATATCATTAATAGTATCGTATGCCACTTTAATATTTCTCTCCAAATCAAGTAAATATCTAACAAACTCTTTTGTCGCAATTGATTCAGATGTTATCTTTTCATGAATTGGTACAGGAGATATCTTAATTTTAATAGGAGATATATTCATTGACCATATCTCGCATATAGACCAAGTATTCTTATTGGTATAGGATCTGTTATTACTATCTTAACTATACAATCTCTATGCTGACCAAGTCGCAACCATCTAACTCTATGTTTGACATCTCCTACTGCTCCTGTGCTTGCTAAATGGTTATTGCTCCAGGTAACACCACCATCGTCAGAAAGTTGCAATAATACCTTACCTTCAGCTTGAAACCCAGTCTCCATATCGAGTTGCATTTCAGCAAGTATAAAGCGATTAACTCCTTTATTTATAGGTAACGATATTGCTTCTCTTCTTATAGGCTTACCATCTTCAGTATAGTGTTCTATCGACAACGAGTAAAAACTAGATCCACTGTTGCCAAATAGCTCACTAGAGTTATTGATCTTTATAGTACCATCTATGAACCATTTTCTTTTATCGCAACTCATCCTCATGTGCCATTGACCCGTATCTTTATCATATACATATGTATATATATTATCTATATGAATGACATAAAACGAATGTCCATTGTTGATAAAAGAAAATCCATACAGCAACTCTGGATCGCACATACTTAATCTTTTTTCAATAGCTGGAGTAGATATCCTATTTGGTCTATATCCTAGTGTCATATATACCTTAAAGTCATTTCCAACAAAGTAGATATTTTCTTTCAAAGAAGAGATAGATTTATAGTTAGCAGTACCGACATCGGTCACACTCCCATTTATCCTGGTAAATGGAAAATCAGGATTGCCACTATCGTACCATATCTCGATAGTTTTTTCACCAAATAACCATAACTGCCTATTACTTACAACAACTGCTACAGTATTATCTGGTGCCGCTTCAGCAGTACTCCAGTCAATTGGATCTATCGAAGTACTATATAGCCTTGATATAAAAAATTGACCAGTACCGATACGGTTAAAGATAAAATAACCATCCATATAACAAACTGTACCAGCTGGATACCATCCCTGATGTATATCCATGTTTCTCAAAAAACCACTACTAGGAGTATAAGCATATCCATTGCCACCACCAACAATCACTATATCAATTCCATTATCAGCAAATGTAACTTTACTATCAAAAGAGACAGCTCCTATTGATTTAAAAGTTTTAGTACTTACATTGAACTCATATAATAATTTTTCAGTTGCTATATACACAACCCCATCATACTCATATGTACCATATATCTCATAGGATACAGTTGCAAGAAGTTTTGCACCTTCTGTATTCATTAGAATATGATTACTTTTCGATCCAGCCTCTTCTATATGCACAAACATATTGAGTAATTCAGAATCGTTATTTTTAGTAGAATATCCCTTAGAGGAGGATATAGAAAAAGGTATATTTGACAAACTATTCATTAATATCTTGCTCTGTTAAATCTAGTGGAAATTTTATATCTATTGAGTGTAGGATCTGATTTCAATGTAGATGGTTGATAATTATAACTTTTTACTGCATCTTCCGCCATCTGCATTTTTAAAAAAAGTGATTCTGATGGAGAAACACTGTAAGAGTCACATAATTCAAATGCAAGTTTATTCATGAGAAGCTTCTCTATACCAAAACCCCATTTTATATCATCAGTTGGCAAATACTCATTTCCTTTACTATTTTTTCCAGTCCATGGCATTTTTGCCATAACATGCAACTCCAAACCTCTTACAGGTATGCAATCAAAACAGATTTTTATACTATTGTTATCCATTTTTTGAATATAGTAAGCTCCTGGTATGCTCTCACTACTCTTTTCAGCTATACCACACCACTGATCATAGCTCATAGCAATTGAACTATGATCAGTTTTAGACTCTCTCCAAAACAGATCTTCTATGTCTGCTGGAGCTACAGTATCTATCTGCATACCATGACCAATGGTGATACAGTTTGTCCATCCGTTTGTAGGCATTTTATAGGTTATATCTTCAAGGTATGTTATAAGTAAATTTTGAGTATTGAATAAATCAACTATACGATTAAGTGTCCTCAATCCAAACTCATGATCTTGAGGAGTTGCCTCTTCGATAGGGTTTTTTACTCCTATCTCAACGAGTGCATCATCAATTGTTTTACTTATTAACATATATTTACCTATCCTTTTTTAGATTGCTTTTTCTCTTTCAAACTAGCTTCAAGCTCTGCTATTCTTTTTGCACTAGCTTCGAGCTCTTCTTCAGCTTGTAATCTTTTGTACTCTTTCTCTTTCAAACTAGCTTCAAGCTCTGCTATTCTTTTTGTACTTTCAGATTGCTCTTTCTCTTTCAAAATAGCTTCAAGCTCTGCTATTCTTTTTGCACTAGCTTCGAGATCTGTTGTTTCTTCCTTTTCAGGATTAAAATACTCCTCGTCAATCTCAGTAAGGTTTCTTACATATCCATTATCAAGAGCACTATTGTACTCTTTTGAACCGATATTTAGACAAATACTCTCTTTTTTAGGATGGTGTAACCATCCTCTCTTTACATTAGCACTCACTGTCATTATAGACTCCTTACTATGATACTTTTTGATTAGTTGCTCTAAATATAAGATCTGGGCGAATCATTTTTGTTCCAAAAAGGATATCCATTCTTATATTATTTTTATTGCTATCTCCATCGAAGTACTCTGAGACAGAGATATTTAGTCCAGTCTGTTTGTCATAAGCCCTAGAGCCGTGACCACTAGGTGGAAGATCAAGAAATATCATTGCCATAGCAATAGCATTTCGATGCATAATATAATTCTCTTGATACATGCTTGTTGCATCTCCTATGACATTTATCTTCGCATCAACAAGTGCAGTTCCATCTACATTTTTATCCATTTCAGTAGTTATAGGATTACCCTGACCATCAGTTGTTGTCCCAGTACCGTTGTTCATAGTAGGAGATATAGTTATAGTATCTGTTGCACCAGCCATTCCTCCATCTGAAACTACTGAAAAGACTTGCAATCTTCCAGTTCTTTGTTTTGTAATAGGGTTAATCTCGTGAACTCCATCGATAGTAAATCTATCCCCTCTAACAAGATCGCCAGCTTGACCACCTTTTACCTCGAGTTTATTTCCATTTTGTAATTCAGCAGCTACTTGCTCGGTTCCTGTAAAAGCACCTGTCAAGTGCTTTATGATATTTTGACTAAAAAAGCTCTCAAAACCTGCAATCTCTCCTGCATACCCTTTTTGGATCGCATCTTTAACGAGCTGTGGTTGGTTTGTTAAAGATACTGCATTCGATATATTTGCTTTATCTATAGTGTTCGTTATAAGACGACACATCCTGTCTGTAGGCAATGCTACATCTTCTGCATATGCTAAACCAAGATTTACATCTTGATAGCTAAGTGGCATACCAACCGTTCCAAATCTAAAATATGCATCACGCATTTTTTCAGCTACATTCTGATCGACAACATTTGCCAATCTGTTTGCTGCGGGCTCAATATATCTTTCGCCAAACTGTACAATAGATAGCTTTCTATCTTTCATACTCAATGTAAATTTTACATTTTTTTGAGTATCAACAACTAGTGCTGCAAGTTTATCATTTAATGGTGTAGTTTTTGTAGCAAAATTTCCATCATTAACTATAACATTATTTGGTAATCTGACATTTACTGTATCTCCTATATCACCAAATTGACCATCAAGGTCTCTATAAACAGATTTAGTAAGTACTAAATTGTTTTTCCATCTTGCTAATAAATCATTGGCAATCTTACTTGTGTTTAGTAGACTGTTACCACTTCCTGAATGTACTGGCATATTTTTTTCCTTTATTTTATTACAAAAAACCGCCATGGTTTTTTGTACTTCTTGAATTTAGCAAAGCCTCATGCTCCTCAAATGACAAATCGTCATCGTCGATGGTTTTTGCTTTTACCCCTGAACCATTTACTGGTTTTATAGGGTCTGGAGCATTGGTAACTTTTGCTTTACTTGTAGATTTTTTTTGACTTTTTTCAATATCTACCTCTATACGTAGGAGAGATTTATACATACTCTCAAAAGGCATATTAGCTATTTTTCTAGTCTCATCTTTGTGTTTTGCTAGATAATAAGCTACATCCTCACCGTTATCCATATCGGTTATAATATTAAGTATATCTTGAGTTAGTGCCAAATCTTCAGCACACACAAGCTCTTCAAAATCATCATATGAGTCTTTACCATTTGCGAGTAACTCTTGCTGGGCTTCATAATTTTCAAGATCATCATCAACAGACTCTTCTTTAGTTTCACCATTTTCAATTGCTTTTAGATAATCATCGTAACTTTCATAATCATCTATATTAGGTTCGCTCTGTTTAGCATACTTTTTTTTGATTTTTTCATTCTCTTCTCGTAACTTTTTATTTTCGTTAGCGAGTCTCTGAATTCTTCTCTCTTTTCTGCTTAGTTTTTTTGATCTTGAATTTTCATCTTCCTGATCTTTATCATTAGACTCTTTGCTAGACTTTCCATCTTCCTGATCTTTATCATTAGACTCTTTGCTAGACTTTCCATCTTCCTGATCTTTATCATTAGACTCTTTGCCATCATCTCCATCTTTATGATCTTTATCATTAGACTCTTTGCTAGACTTTCCATCTTCCTGATCTTTATCATTAGACTCTTTTACACCCATTGCTCTCATATCACTCTCAAAAGTGTGTATGACTATTCCGTCATCTACATTACCCTCATCTGATAATTTTTCTTTTTCCAAGGTTACGTCCTTTATTCGATTTGCAAATTATTATTTTTTGCTTACAAAAATTCTACCATATATATAGTGATGAAATTCTTACATTTTTTAAATATTATAAGTGAAAAATAATAATTATATACTCATTGTGTACTAATTATATAATATTTATGCACTATTTGCACATTTTACTTGACTTTTGTCCGACCTAATTGTTATACTTCTAAAAATTAAAAGAGGAGTATAGTAATGGATAACATATCATTAAGAGAAAAAGCTCGTATGTCTAAAGAGGTAATGTCAATAAGTCCCTTTCAAAACGAAGAGCATTTTGAAGCAGCACAACGCATTGGAAAATTAATTAATTTCTCCACTATCGTTGAGCAAGAAGGGACATATCAACAAAAAATAGCTAATGCAGTTGTACTTCAAGATCTTGCAAGAACAACAAACATTAGTGTTTTTACACTTGCGCGAGAAATATACATTGTTAAGGGAAAAGTTGGTTTTTCTGCAAAATTTCATAGGGCAGTCTGTAACAATTCTGGTGAATTTACACATAGGATTAGATTTAAGTTTAGCGATGATAGAAATTCATGTGTAGCATATACACATGACTCAAAAGATGGTTATCTACTAGAGAGCATACCATATACGATTGATCAGGCAAAAAGAGAGGGACTTTTCTCAAAAAATGGAAGCAAATGGTTAACAAGACCAGAAGAGATGCTATGTAACAGGGCAACTGTAATATTCTCAAATATGTATGCGAGCCACCTATTTATAGGTGTGGAAAAATACATTGAGCAAAACCATAATGATATAAATATGAATGAAGACTTGATAGAAGGAGAGATAGTTTGAAAAAAATATTTAAAGTTGATATACGAATTGAAAGAGATTTATACGATATGCTTAATTATATTGTACACAAAACAGGAGCAAAAAGAAGCTCTTGGATAAGGGCCTCTATCGAAGAGAGAGTCTCACTCTATAAAGAGGAAAATGACAACTGGGAGGCTGAGTATGAAAAATACTTATCAGAAAAAAATAAAAGTTAAGGATATCCAAAAACAACTAATGCTTATAGCAATTAGAAATAATCCAAAGTGCACTGTTAGTGAGTTTAGCAAAAACTATACAAATATGGTAAGATATTTTAAAGGAAATAATGATGACCTACACTAATAGATTGCTATTAGATGCATATCGTGAGGAATGTTATGACAAAATGTATATTGAAAAATTGGAGAAAGAGTTGTCTAATGATGATAACAAATATGATTCACTTTTGAGACTATGCAGTGTAAGTTTAGGCATAAAAAAGAGGATGGCAATCAAGTTAAATTGTACAGATAATGATTTAAACATATTTTTAAGTGTGCTCAAAAATACATAGAGCACACAATATCTATATATTATTTCATCTCCTTCTCAATTGTAACATTTCCTCCAGCAGAAGCTATTTTTTTAAATAATTTTATTGCATTGTCTCTCGGCAATCTAGTTTCAGATCTCTTAGTATCATATATTTCAGTTACGATATATATGTCCTGATGCTCTCTCGGTTTATAGTGACACACTTTTGATCTCCTTTTTTATGTTATCTCTATTTGTATAATTTATTAAGGATGCACTTGTACCAATGCCAATTATATTTACTATTTTTGCTGCACTCAAACCAAGCGATCTATATTTTATTATATCATCCTTGTAGGGATCATACTTACTCTTTCCTGTACTACCAGCTTTTCTCCCAAGCTTTTTACCACTTGCTTTTACTCTCTCAAGACCAATTTTTGTGCGCTCACTTATGAAATTTCTTTCAAGCTCTGCAAATACAGAGAGCATTGAAACTATCATATTATTTATTGGATCTTTTTTTGCAGGATCTATAATCATATTCTCTTTGATGATTATGAGTTCTATTTTTTTATTTGCTATATCATTTATTATTTGAAGTGTCTCAACAGTACTTCTTCCTAATCTATCTATAGCATGAACTATAAGTGTATCTCCAGCCTCAAGACTATTCAAAGTTTGGTCTATCTCTCTCTTATCTCTTCTTGCTCTTGAAGTTATATTGACTTCAACTATATCATCAACATGCATATTATTTTTATGACAATATTCATAAATTGATAACTTCTGATTCTGATTTGTCTGTTTCAATGTAGAAACTCTACAATAACCAATTACTTTACCCATTTTTCCCTCTTTTTTACTTATTTTTAGTTTAAAGGTAACATTATACTATAAACTTTATAAAAATGATATTTTTTCCCGTAAGTTATACAATTTATAAAATAAAATAAAATTCTCCGTTTAAACTTTACAATTTTTCACCACTATGAGTATAAGATACATACAATATACATATAAAATAAGTAATACTATAAAATGAGTGTAATATATGTATAATATACATATAAAATAAGTAAACACAAAAAAAGAGGTCAGATATGGAAAATTATCAAAATGTAAAAACGGTGAGACTAAATGTATTAGTAGATAAAACAAAACTAGAGAGATTTAAAAAAATAGCAAAAAAAAAGAATTCATCTGCTTCTCAACAGATTAGAATATTTATAGATAGCTATCTTAGTGAAAATTCTGCTGAATTTTCACTGTACTAGATAGTATATCTTTTATACTTCCTCAATTGAAAATGTGCTCCATGGAGAGCTATCATTTTTACCATTTACTTATATACACATACCACTAACCCATACATAAAATGTACTAGATTTAGACATATCTATTCTTAAACCAGTAGTGCTATCTATAAACACTATGTTAACACTACCATCACCTCTGTTGTAACCACCTATTTTAGCTATTACCTTATTTGTTCCTTGGTTATCATATGTTAAATTAGCACTAAATATTGGTGCACCTCTTTTATTATCAACACCTGTAGGAGGAACATATATTCTCATTGTATCAGTAACATTACTTATTCTTGACTCATCTATACCAATTGCAGTGAAACTCTCGTGCAGGTGTGCAACCCCTTTAGATATAACAAATAACCCAGCACAAGCAAACCTCAAGAAACTACTACCTGAATTTTCTATTAAGTATCTTACATCAGATATATGTACTTCACCTTGATGTGTTCCAAACTGACCTATAGAAATTCTAACTGTTTGACCTTTTCTTGCATCGTTAGGTACAGTATAAGATATACTGTACTCCTGCCATTCATTTGATGTTATATTTAAATTATTCTTACTATTTCCAGGAGTAGGACAGTCTATACTAACTTCAGCACTACCTATAACTACCTTTGCTTTAAATTCAACTATTACTGTCTCACAAGCAATAGCTTTTATATCTCTATATAAATACGTTGATTGAGAACTGTTAGATACTATTTTAGCGCTTCTATCAGATAGTATTGTTATAACTCCACCGTTGCTCTCATTCTTTTTTATATCTCTAATCCAACTTGTACCAATATTTACCATTTAGAACCTCCTAGCCTTATATCGCTCATTATTTTATTAACACCAATAGACATTAGCCGTTTAGCATCTTCATCATTACTAACTGTCCACGTAGCTATATCTACATTATTATTATACGCATACTCTACTATTTGTGGGTAGCTCAACAACGCGCTCTTTTCCCACAATAAAGCGCTATTTCCAAGAACTGAAAGATTATCTATTTTTGCTTCTAGAGTTGCAGTCTCTGAACCTAAATAACCTATACCTATCTTTTTGTTTATTGTTCTAACATACTCCAAATCTGATAACTTGAAACTTTGAAACATAGTTAACTCTTCCATACGAGCATCTATAACCTCTTGTATCATTAAGTCTATGTCAGACTGTGTTCTATATGCTTTTATCTCTGGATATATGTAACAACCTTTTGACTTTGCGAACGATAACAAATCTTTAAATTTAGGTATCATTGCATCGGAAAAATCTGTACCTACTGTACTGTTAAATTTTAATAACTGTAAAGCATCTAGTGTTTGTGATTTAATGTACCCTGTACCATTTGTTAAAGCCTCTAATGTTGTATCGTGAAAAAGAACAAGTTTTCCATCACTACTTACTTGAACATCTGTTTCTATCGAGTCAGCCCCATTGTAATATGCACATGTAAAAGCTAGCATTGTGTTCTGTGGGTAGTGACCTCTAAAACCTCTATGAGCTATAACCTCCATTTTTCTGTTAAACTTACTAATAAATTTAAGATCAGCTATAGCAATTTTATTTTTTGCTATATCTTCTGCATTTTTCTCTACACTAGGAGACGGAGGGATAACCCCAGTAGTTCTAAAAACCTTTGGAACTTTATCAAGTAGTTCTTCTGGTATTATATCCCCTTTCTTTATTATAACTATACCACTGCTGGAGTAACTTATTTCCAGATCATTCGTAGCTCTTATATTTCCCATAACTATCCTTTTATCATATTCTACTGCAGTAGTCCTAAAAACCTTTGGAACTTTATCAAGTAGTTCTTCTGGTATATCATCGCCAGCACTGATATCAATACTAGTTGATGAACTTATATATATTCTCATCCCAATAGTTATTTTCATAAATACCCCTTTAATTCACTGATATTTTAAAAATATTATACACAATTACATAGAAAAATACAAATATTACAAGAATTTTATAAAATATTATTGACAAATCAAATTATTTAATATAGAATACATACCAATTACTTATCGGGGTGCCTTTGTTTTTTTTGGAAAACATTCCCGAAGGGGTTCTTATTAAAGACCCCCCGATAAGTAATTATATTATTCAAATAGGCAAATTTTACAACTACTCTAAAACGATATTTTATACGATCTCTATTTTTACGAGTTTTTTCCTCAAAATTTAGGTGTAAAATTTGTCCATTTGAGTAATACAAAGAGGACAAAGGCACCATAATCCTCACTCAAACAATTATCAATGTAAATACCAAATCGATAGGCGTCTTGTTAAGCGTCTGTAGAAGTAAGTTTTCTATTTTATGTGTAATATCATAGTTAAAAAACATAAAAACAGTGCCTGGACTACTGAAAAAATAAAAATTAACATAGCCGAGGCTGGCTCTCACACCGAAAGGAAAAGAGGGATCGACTACATGCAGATAGATAGTACTGGGTAGAACTCTGTGCTAATTGGCGCTGTGGTAGAAACTATGCACTCTACACCTCCTCACACTATACCTAAATCAAAAAAAGACATGGAAAAGACTATACAGCACAACCGATAGCCGAGTGTGCAAGAGATGAGCATGTAAAAGTCTCTTGGCGATATGAACGAGCGATATGAACGATCGAAACGACGGATTATTAAAAATATACAGTGGATAGCTATGCAATTTTTTTGCTACTATCTATTGCCCTCCTGCTCACTCACTTCACTCACTTCACTCTCTCACTCCAGATAATAAAAAATAAAGTAAATATATATTTGTCCGACACACACAAAAGCTTATGCATATCTATCTACTAACTACCTGTAAAAACAAAATTTATTTTACTGGATCATAAATTCTCATTCTTTCAAAAATTATGGCAGATAGTATAAAGAAATATAGATGAAGTGTAGCAAATAGAAGTGTAAGAGATAAAACAGCTTGTACAAAATATAAAAATGCCGATATGCTATTCATAACACCTTTCTCTCTTCTGAAACGAAAACTAAAATTGGTAAATCTATGAAAATAAATAGAGAAAAAACCACTTAAAAAAAGCAATAAGTAGGAGTATATATGATTTCCATTATAATAAATAAACATCGATAGAAATATGTTTAATGTAAGTAGTATCTCCATAGATGGTGGCAACTCAAAATAATAATCATCGTCCACAACTACACTCCTTATTTAAAATTGTCCGACACACTCAAAAGCTTTTACACACCATATGCTTCTCCAATACTATCAGCAACAGCACGTGCAATTTCCTCATTACTCTCTACTCTTTGGCTATTATTCTGTGGTTCGTGATCGTTTTCGTTGTTTTGTTTAGCCAGGAGCTCTATCTTTGATTTCTCAAGGTTTAACTGAGCTATATCATACTTAATCTTCTCTAGCTCTATTTTAGCTTCTAAATCAAACTTTTTAGCTTCTAGGTCCATCTGTTTCATTTGTAGATCTGATTGAAACTTAATCTGCTCCATAGTAGGTTGTGGCTCTGGTCTATCTTCTGCAAGTTGCTCTCTCTTCTCTTTAGATAGATACTCTGGTGGTATCATCTTCTGTAGTCTCTCTGCTAACACATTGCTATCAGAGAAGTCGAGGTTATCGACGAGAAGGTCACTACCAACTTGTGCAACTTGAGGATTTATTCTCATAAGCTCAAGTATCTGATCTGCATTTTTCTGCTTGTTTGTTTCATAAGATGCACCAGTGCTTATAACAACAGTATGTTTACCATGATCAAGACAGTTTACTACTGTATTTTTTCCGGTTTCTATATCCTCAAGGACCTTGTTTATCTCAATAGTGTCACTATTTCCATCGATGCCTCGTATGCGAACAATTCTATTTGTATCATAAACTATCGGTATCATCTCAGTTATAAGTATCCCAACTCGTCTGATAGCATTTTTATAATTATCCAAAAATTCATAAGTACCTACATCAGCTTCAGACTGCCTAGCCTCTATCGCTCTTCCACTGATCTCATTGGAAGTTGCACCAAGCGAGGCATTAAAAATACCAATAGACTCTTTCATATCTCCATCAAGCACACCAGTTATCTGCAACTCCGCTGTAGGAATTGTAGCACCATAATCCCTTTTTGGTCGCTCTTCTCCCTTTTTATAAACAAGTGTAGAATACCTAGTTATATTTGCGTCTCTCCACATAGTCTCACGTCCCTCGATACTCTTATCAGTCGCTATGAATGGTGATAATGGTGAGCTGTCTATCCTCTCTATTGCACTACTTCTCATCTTATTAAGTGCTATCTGTGCATCTATTGCATCATCTATCAAACCTTTATAGACTCTCTTTCCTCTTAAGTCGTTTTCTCTACCAAAAACAGGAATAACTGGAATAGTGCTAGTTGGAAACTCAATATCAGGCTCAAGTATATTGCTTTGACTGATTTTACACCAAATAACTTTATAGGTAGTTATTTTTCTTCGCTTCACTTCAACAATACCATTTGCTGCCATTTCACCCATTAGTTTATCTAACTCATCTGAATAGTAACTCTTGTTGTCACTCATCAAAACTATCTCTTTTGTGACTGCTTCTCTTCTGAAATACTCCGATACAGTTACACTGTCATCTTCGGACCAAAGAGCAGATATTGTGTCTGCACCTGGTATTGCATCATAACTCTTACCTGGATATCTTTTTCTAAACTCATCTAAACTCATCTTTTCATTTATAAAACACCAATTCATATCACTCAAATCAGATTCAACTGCATTTGGATCGACGATAACACTCCACCTATCACGTATGCCTTTTATTCGGATATCCAAATCAAAACCATCATCCTGGTACTGTGTAAGTACTCTCAAGAAACCAAAGCCACCTTCAAGAGCTTGTTTGAATGCCATCTTATACCATGCAACTGCATTTGATTGATACTCTATATCTCTGATTAGGTCAGTAAGTACACTAGATAATGGAATACCCTTTTTACCACTGCCAGTCTCAAACTTAGGCTCTTCGTGTCCTATGCTTAGACCAGTTGGACTAACTTTAATAGTCTGAACACTACTTCTCTGTGCCCCTACCACCTTATTTATAAACTGTGGAAGTTTGTTAAACGTCATAGCAATTCTATTGTCTTCTAACTTTTGATTAAGATCATCTTGATCATACTGATCACCATAGATGAACTTTACATTCTCTTCCGCTTTATTAAATATATATTTCCAATAATCATAACCAGCAGTTGCCCTCTTTACCGCTTCTCTTAGTATGTCATCTTCTTTGTTAGAATCTCTCAAATTTATTGGATCTTTGACAATACCTACACTACTATCTACACCATTAATCATCTTCTCGCTCCTCTTAAAAATCTCTGTTTTGAAATATTTGCAAAATCACACTTATCTATCCTTACTTCACTAAAAAAATGCAATGCTACACTATCAGATTTGTCAGGAGATCTACCTATGATCTCTTTAATCTCATCTTTAGCCTGTATCTGTATCTTTCCATTGCTCTTGGAATAGAAATACCTTATGGCAAGCAACTCCTCTTTAAGCTCTTCATCATTTGGCACTTTACCACCTTTGCGAATAAAATCTCTCAACAAAAAGTACATCTCAGCTCTTTTATTGATATATGTATCATTACTATCAGCTTTCATTGATGCATTTGCATCAATAGCATTATACCCTTTTTCCTCAAGTCTATCCATCACCCCTGACCCTACACCAATAGTATCAACAAACACTGCATTAACTTTTTTATCGACTTCAAGACTATACTCACTAGATATTGCATTAGCAAGCTCCATAGTGCTATAACCTAAATATGTCTTAAGTCCATAAATATGATAGCCTCTTCTTTTAGATAGGCAACTCTTATCGCTGCCATACCTAGCGACATCTACACCATAAGAGAATATACCACTCTTATCTACCCCCTCAAGGTCTTCATTCATTGCATCTTCTATCTCATTGTATGAGAACAACGATCTATCATCACCCTCTCTTGGCTTCCCTAAATACAAATGCTCAAAAAGGTCTGGATCTTCCTCTTTAGTCTCCTCAATGACCTCGAGCAGTGTATTAGACAGATGTATATTTTCATCATAATTTATTTTGAGCACAACAGAGTTTTTACGTTTTTTAACAACAAAATCTTTCCAAATATAGTCTGATTTGTGCTGCGGATTAAATATAACCCAAACTTCACTGTGCTCTTTTCTTATAGTAGGGTTTATTACATCAAACTGGGCTTTAGTGAGTGAATGAGCCTCTTCGATATAACAAATATCTACACCCTCCATCGACTTTATCTCTTCAAAATTACGTGCGATTCCATAGAAAATAAACTCAGATTTTGTTTTTTTGTTTCTAATAGTAGTTTTTAATATTTCAAATTCATCCTCGACACCAAATGAAAAAATAACATTTTTCA
>JAICBP010000074.1:16425-18775 GCA_021766785.1 Sulfurimonas sp. endosymbiont of Alviniconcha boucheti | reverse complement strand
AGCAGGATGAGATGTTGTGCAGCAGAATAACTCTTTCCCCCACCTCTACCACCATAAAGCACCTTATAACGGCTCCTGGTCTTCCAAAACTTCCTAAGTGGTGGTAATAAAGATGGAATTGAATCACTCATATCTATTCATTCATTAACTACTTTTTTTCTCGTCATCATCATAAAAACTATTCAAATCGCTTGAAATTGTAGCAACACAACTACTATCATTACCGTCAGATGTATTTAGTTGCATTGCAACTTTCGTCTCTAGTTTGTTAGAAGAGAATCTATCCGCAAGCCCTAGTGCAACTTTAGATTTGTCTGCAATCTCGACAAAATTAAGTAAATCTTTACTATTTAATTCAACTTCTGTTTTCTCAAAACCGTGTTTTCCCATAGTAGCAATAATCTTTTTATTTTTTTTCAAAGATTTGTTCGCATTTATATTCGCAAGTATAATATTACTATCAAGTAACTGCTCTTCTATCTCTCTCACAAGCTCTTTCGCCACCAGACAATTATCTTCCTCTGAAATTTTAAAAAGTTCAGTCAAACTCGTCTTCGGTATAATATCTCTTGCTCTATTTACTTTTTTTAAATTTTCATCATTCGGATTAAGTGCATAATTTTTAAGAGCCTGCTTATGATCCGATCTGATCTCATCATATACATCTTTTTTAGAGCCATAAATTGCCTTAGACTCTGTGCAAATTCGTTTAATAGTAGAGTGAGCAAGATTATGAGCTTTAGCTAACTGTGTATAATTTTTAAACTTGGCATGTGTCCAATCAAAAATAATACTCTTTTCTACGTCGATAGGAATTTTTTTACCCATTTCAAATCCTAATTTTTATAAATTTAGCAAAATAACTTCTTTCAAACAAATAAAATAAAGAAGTTATTTTTTTATCTGCACAAATTATATCATAGTTTTTAAAAAAAGTATGTTTAAAATTAAGATTAAAAAGAGAGAAACACGGTGTGTACGGCAATACAATGCTAAATTTATTTAAACCATCACATAAGCTATGCTCTTGTTCCCTTATACTGCGTCTGGAATTTACACTAATCAAACTAAGATATCTATCTCTATATTTGTAAATAGTTGGACGACTAAATTTAAGTATTTTTGCCATATATACTATACTATGATCTACTCCAAATATCCTAACCCAACTTTCAAAAATATCATAGTTTTTTATAAATCTGTTTTTGTTTTGAAAAATTGCATTATCTCTACGATTTCGCAGCGAAATTCGCTTACTGCACTTACCCACATAAAAATCATTAGTAGATACTTTATCAACTATCCAGTTGTATATATACTTAGCCATCCCCTTATTTCGACTATAGTTACCTGCATACTTATGTACAAGCTCATCGACCCTCTCGAGAGTCAAAACACCATCTAATTGCAGTCCATAGGAGATATATCGTACACGTTTAAACAAGCTCATGTTACTATATCGATGAAATACTACTCTACTTCTATTGTATCGTAAATCTTCGATCGAACTGAAATCGCACAAATTATAATATATCTCACCTACTCTATTTTTCATAGATAGATATCTATCTTGATTTTTATCTATACCATTTAGCATATGATATGCACTGCAGTATCTTCCATTTAGTATCAAAACAAGCTTATCTACTACATCATTATAATACTCTTTTGCCTTTGGACTATAAAAAACACCATGAATTTTCCAAGTGAGAATTAAATAAGACTTTTTTAATGATGTAACTTTTTTTACGTCATTTGGCTGGGGAGCCCTATTGTCAAATAATATCAATCTATAATTAATAGCTTCATCAATTTTAATCGAAATAAATGTATGATATTTACTCATCTTCCCTCAAATTAAACTAAATTAAAACAAAAAAGTAACGTATTTTACCTTAAACTAAAAACATTATATACAAATTACACACTAATTACACACTAATTATATAATTTACAATAAATTTAATCTTATCTTAAGTTTAAAAACATTACAATTTGTTAATTATTTAAAAAAGGAGAATAAAATGTTAAAGTTTAGATTAGGCCATATCGGTAAAAATGAGATAGCAAGAGCTATTAAAGTATTAGAGGAAAATACAGACATTAAAAATATATTTGTTGAAGTTTCTCATAATAATGAGGTTAGAGGAGCTGAGTACAATAATATTGAAGAGTTATTGTCTGATGAAGATTATATATATTCTTTTTCAAATAAAGAAGAGTATATTGGATATTTGGAAGATGATGAAGAGCAAAACCCTGAAGTTTTAAAATTGTTAAAAAATGGGACAGTTCACTGTGATTTTTATGATAGATTTTCAAACGATATAGAGGATATTGTAAAGCCTCT
>JAICBP010000074.1:6227-13938 GCA_021766785.1 Sulfurimonas sp. endosymbiont of Alviniconcha boucheti | reverse complement strand
AAATGCAAATGGTGGTGGAGCTGGTGCTAAAACTGGACTATATAAAATAAAATCAAAAATTAGAAGACTAACTCCTTATGAGACTTTTTTACTTCAAGGGGTGAAGTCAGAAGATATTAAATTAGTCAATAGTGATACACAAAGCTATAAAATATCAGGCAATGCAATGAGTGTAAATGTTTTGCAAGCAATATTAAAATCAATTTATAAGGAGAGTATTGTATGAAAAAAAATAATAAAGAAAAAACAGTGCTGCACTTGACTCTGAAAAAGAAGTATTTCGATGAGATACTTTCAGGGAAAAAGAAAAAAGAGTTTAGGGAGTTTAAGACATACTGGATTAGCAGACTTTGCACAAGAGAGTCTATTGAGTCTGGTTGCTTTGAATTTAAAGAGTTTGAAAAAATAATTTTCAAAAACGGATACAAGAAAAATGCTCCATCATTTGAAATTGAATTAAAAAAGATAGAAGTGCATTATGGAATAGATACACCTATCGGAAAAGGTGATTTTTTTGTAATTCATCTTGGGGATATAATAAAATGAAAAAAATGATAAAAGGAAAATATCATAGATTAGACTATGAAGATAATTACATAATAGTTAAATTTAAAAATGGAGATATTTATTTTTATTGGCAAGCACCTTATTTCAAAAAATGTAGAGAGGTTGGTAAGATTACTTATAGTGGATGCAGTGTTATGAACGGTTGCAAGATAAGACTTGCGACAAAAAGAGAGATTATGCAAGTAAAATTGCTATTGATGATAAAGCAAGGTAGGATAAAATGAATGAAATAAAAAATATCATAGAGCTTTTTAATGTCGTAAACACAGGTAAAAGTGTAGTTTGCAACAGAGTTGATATTTGCAACATAAACGGTAAAGATGTTGAGGAACTAAGCAAAATCTGGCAAATTGAAAAAGTAGGTAAGTCTGAGTATTGTTATAAAACTTTTGATGCACACGGAAAAGGCATCAAACATCTTTTTTTAATGAGAAGCCCAGAAAACAAAAGTCCGTATGGTAACAAGCCAATAAGTGAATACTATGATAATTTCAAAAAAGCACTTAATGGTATCATGTCATACATTCATGGAGATAAAGAGATGCTTTTAAAATTAGTTAGTGAACATCTTCTGAATTATAATGGATATTCTCTTAATTATTCAGATCAAGAATTACTAGAAGATAAACAATCTAATAGAATGTATAAATACAAGTTCACAAGTTTTAAAACAAGACAAAGGGTAGGCTCAAACAAGAGTGGAGAAAATGCAATTAGAGATGTTTTAAATACTCATATAGCTAATATCTATCCTGATGGGATAAGACACGATGAATATACTACAATGAACTCAAATTCAAGAGCTGATAGTGTTGTTTTTAATAAAAACTCAATTCATGTCTATGAAATAAAATCGGATAAAGACTCTTTTACCAGGTTAGAGTCTCAAATAGAAGATTATAAAAAGTATGCAGATAGAATTACTTTAGTAATGGATATTAAAAAAAGAAGTGCTTTTATTAAAAATCATGCTCATAAATATAAAGATATAGAAGTGTTATTCTATTATGGACCAAATCTAAAACTAGAAAGAGCTTCCAGGGGTAAAAAACTAAATCCTACATCTGATAAGTTTTTTCTATTATGGAAAAGTGAACTATCTGGACAACTTTTTTGGTTTATAAACAGAACGAGTACTCTATCACGATTTTCTCTCTCTTGCCTTGCTTCTCATCTATTTACAAAGAAGCAGGCTCACGACATAGTAAATGAGGTTATTTACAACAGACATAAAAAATCAATAGACAAACAACAAATGGTTAAAGGTTATGCAGACATTCCTGCTATTTTTTATAAATATAAGTTAAATATTTCTGTATTTCAAGAAAAAACAGATAAATATCTTAAAAAAAGCAAGATAAAAAGGAGATAATATTATGACATACGAAGAAGCAAAAAACACGATAGCAGAAAAGTATGAGGCTGAAAAAATGGAGTGTACTTGTTCACCTTGTGAGAAGTGTGCATCAATAAAACTACATAAGAATTCTGTGGAAGAAGCAGAAAAAGTAGTTGCTGTATATGAGAAGGTAAGGAAAATACTATCACACTTACCAGTTCTAAAAATAGTAGATATTAATAAAGAGTCAAATTTAAAGGAGGATTTAGGTATGGAAAATGTTGATATACATTGGATAAATGTAAATATTGGAATTGAGTGCGATGTAAAGATTACACATAAAGATTGGTTTAATAACAAAATAATAACCGTTGAAGATATAGTTAATTCTGTTTTCCAGAAGATGAAGAGAAGAGATAAAATGAAATCAAAACAAAAGTTTAATGAAAAATGTGTACAGAATATAATAGATAACATATCTGGAGGGTCTATTACTCTCTCAAGTGATAATACAAAAGCTTACATAGCTGATGGTTCAAACGGTCTAGTCATATTAGACATGAGTAATAAAGATAATATCATTAAACTCAATACAAATACACATCTTAAATGGATATCTAGCATAGCCCTATCAAGCGACGAAAAAATAGCATATATTGCTTTTATCAATAATATAGTAGTACTAGATGTAAGCGATATATACCATACGAAAGAAATAGCAAAAATCTATATTGGTGAGTCACTCAATGATATTCAAATATCTAAGTGTAATAGATATGCATATATTATATCAAACTATAAACTCACTATTATAGATCTATCTATTCAGCTATTTAGTAGATTTTATGACAAAAACGGATCTAAAATTATGCTAGGAGATAGACTCGAGATAACTATAGACAATTCTAAAAAAAATGGAATTATCTATGAAAAAAATGGAGCTATTATGATATTAGACAAAATATTCAGTAAAGATATGCAGCATAAAACAAAAATAATAAAAAGTATTATAAAGGAGTAACCATGAAAAGAAAATCAACCATAACAGAAATAATAGAAAAAATAAAAATTGTTATCGCCAAAGAGAAAAATTCAGATAAAAAGATAAAAGAGATTGAAGTTGCTAATTTTTTACAAATATCACAAAGTAATCTAGCAGTAACGAAAGCAAGAGGAAAAGTACCCTACGAATCTATAATAAACTTATGCATAAAAAAAAACATAAGCATTGACAATATGCTACTAACCCATGAGAGTAAGTGAAAAGAGTACTCTCATATCCACTCTATAAAATTATCTCTATTTTTAGCTCTCTTCTTTTTTTTCAGATAATTTAAATATAACTTTATGCAAGCAAAAAACAAAACAGATAAAACACAGTAAAATATCATCTCCTCCAACCCTTCCTGTCCTTATCTTCTCTTAGCAAGCTCCTAAAACAATCTGTCCTACCGCTGTAGTATCTTTTTATGAATTTTTCATCATCTTCAGAAGTCATGATAGCTCTTCTCTTTGGGGCAACTTCATCTACCTGCTCTTTAAAAGATTTCTCTTCATCTTTTCTAGCTAAATCTGACAGGTCATATATATATGATTTTTTACCCATTTGTTCTCTCCGCTATAACAGAAATAAGCTTCGCAATAGCAGAGCTTGCTTTAGATAAATGGTTTATTTCACACACACTCTGACCTCCACCATGTGCAAATGAAAATATCTTATAAGTACCAATAGGACCACAAAGATCAAACCCATTCTCTCGAACATAATCCACCTCTTTCGCAAGAGTTTCAAACTTAGCAAGAGGATTAACATTATTGAGCACAAATATACAATCTTTTAAAAAACCATCTTTTTGAGCAGTTTTTATAGTATCTATAAACTCTAAAGTAGTATCTTTATCCTGTGGTGAATCGCTTATAGGTACTATAAGTAAGTCACTTCCTAATATAGCTGCTATTGCAAGGTCATCACTATATCCACCTACATCCACTATCTTATACTCTGCTATATCACTGCTAAGTAAATCATCAAGATCATCTATACTTTTTGGAAGTGCTACTCTAAGATTTTTACTATCTAGTTCAAGATCAGCTCTTCTCTGCATAAATTTAAGAGATGTATTCGACACATCTATATCTATCAAGATCGTTGACCCTAAACGATTAGAGTACTCTACTGCTAGATTTGTAGCAAGTGTAGATTTACCAACTCCTCCCTTTTTATTTGCGATCACTATATTCATTTTTTCTCCTTATATATAAAATAATGCATATATTATACACAATTAATACATAAATTATACATAATTTTAGGAAAAACTAAAAGATAATCAATCCATCATAAAGAAAGCTGATGCATATTGCTTCATCAGCTGTAGAAGTGCTTTCAAATCCAATCTTAAACATATTATCAGAAATTTCAATAATATCAATAAAACTAAGAGTCCCTGTTTTGGTAACAAATGTACTAGTAAGAGAGATAGTGTTTACTAAAATCAAATCACCACTCGCATGCGAATAGTTACTAGCTCTGCTCATATTAACCGCGGAAAATACATTAAACTTCCCATCCATTTTTTTAGGAGCTTCAAACAAACCAACCTTTGTTTCTTGACCAAGTTTATAGACATCTGGAAGATCAACTGCTTGAAAATTATCTATAACCCACTCAAAATCTCTGATAGAACAATAAATAAAATCTGCACCAGTATCACAAAATATTCTATAGCAATTATATGCCTTTGTATGCCCTAGGTTACCCATAGCATCAACAGGAACACCAGATGCAAGTAATCTATAAAGAAATTTACAGTTGTTTATAACATTATCAGATATTTGTGTATTAAAATATCCTTTAATCTCTATTGCAGCATAACAGAGACTAATAATATTGTTCGATACATTACACAACTTTGTTATATTACTCACCGCAACTCCTTTATCGAAGTTGGATATGCTATTGTTTTGAATAAAAACACCATCAGAGGTACTACTATCTATATCTATTCCGATAGAGTATTTATAAGACTGTGTAAATAATTTTACTTTATCGGTTGTATCGTGGTTATTTGTACCATCTAAGGTATTTGAGCAAATTTTTGTATTAGTTGTATTAGATCCTGCATTCAATCCTATTGCACGATAACATCCATCAAACTTATTGTTGTTTATACTATTTGTTCCAGAAACATTATCTAAAAAAATAGCAGATGATCTATTGTCCGTATCACCTTTTATATCACGAAAATTATTATTAGATATATCTATATCAGAACAACCAGTAAATTTTATTACAGTAGAGTCTGTAGTATTGATTTTTGTATAAAATTCATTGTTTTGTATGCTTATATTACCAAAACTAAAACCACGTCCATTTAAATTAAAAACATCTCCAATAATTTTAGAAAAGTGATTGTTAGTAACAATCCAATTCTCTTTAATAGCTTCAATCATAAAAGATATATTTGGATCAATAGATGAAAAAAAAGCATTTTTAAAATTTTTAAACTCATTACTGTCTATACGAACATTAGATGAATTTCCAATATTGCTAATTTTAAACAAAGATGCTTGATATGTATTGCTAGCACCTCCAGTACCAAATGCCTCAAATCTACAATTTTTAATAGTAACTCCATCTCCTGTATCTATACTTGCTATATAGGACCCTTGTGATGTAGAGTCTATTCTCATAAAAACATCACTTATAGTGATATTCTCATCATATATTCTAAATCCACTCACTCCACTATCTTCATACTTCTCTTGAAAATATATACTGCTATACTCTTTACTCTCTCCTACAATCGAGAAGTGTATCTCTCCTAGTATGTTTTCATTAACTTCGGTACCTTTTAGAATAAAGTTTCCATTTGGGATATAGAGATTTTTTCTTTTTGTATTACAGTACAAAACAGCTTTTTTAAACGACTCAGTATCATCATTAGAACCATCTCCTACTGCACCAAACCATTTTACATTTATATTGCCTGCAGGTACATGAACCCATCCAGCTCCATTGCCAATCTCTGTCCCACCATTATCTACCACACCGCTATCTTTCCAAGTGTATGTAAGATCTATATCACTCTGATAAATCATCTCTCCATTATATCTACCAGTAGTATCTATAAGTGCTTGCCTATCAAAAACACTTATCGTGTCTAGTCCAGTAGGATCAAAATTATCAATACTCCATACAACCTGATCATCTTTATCTTTTAACACTACATTATATTTTTCTGCTTTTAAAAAAACATCTGCTTTACCGCTTGCACTCAATATTAATGGAGATACATTCGGTATAGTCAACTGAGAATCTTGATATGTAATTGCCTCTTCTCCGCTACAACAATATGTAAAAAAAAGTTTCCCATATGGTACAACTGCACCATCTTGCCCTATTGCTTGAAATTTTCCGCTAGTAAATATTATTCCTGCCATCTTTTATCCTTTTACACTCTTCTCATACTCTTTTATAAGTCTATCAAGTTTTAAAAACTCAATCTTTAAAACCTTAGTCCTGACTCTATTTAGCTCAAGAAGCTTTTTATCTTTTTCATCAGTTGTAAGTTTTTTATCATATCTTATAATAGTTGATTGTTTTCTAAGTGAAGAGAGTGTTTTGTTTATTTTATTAAATGAATCTGCTGTTTTAGCAATTGCAATCTTCTGCTTATAGCTATACACCTCTTTAATGCTCTTGCCTTTATCTCTGATAATAAACTCTCTTAAGGCACTTATCTCTGCATCTATCTGTAGTACTCGATCTTGTGCCTCATAATACTGCTCATTCCAATAAGACTGGCCATAATCCTTATAAACAAAATTATGGGTTAAATAAGAAAACATTTCCTGATTAGGCATCTCTCCATAAAGATTTTTATCCCAAAGCAGTCTATTTGTGCTATCTTCTATATATTTAGATAGATAACCTAGATATCCTCTTGTGAGATACTGCATCTTTACAGGAGAGACATTTATCCCCATCCTCTTTGCATATTTGGCAAGATCTACATACATGAGAGAAGTATTATCTGTATATTGTGTATAACTTGCCTCTCCCGTTCTGTTTTTAAGTTTCGGTGGAACGATAGGAGCTCCTGTAAATCTCTCATTTCTCATAAGATCAAGTATTGGAGAAGCTATTGTCGGTGTGGCATCTGGAACAAGCATGCTATACATACCTACCTTAGCTATTTTCCAAGCTTTCTCGCCATTATCTCTTATGAAAGTCTCTCTTGCTATTTTAGGAGCTTTTTCAAAAATTAATCCTAAAAGATACTGTGTCTTACTTCTGTAAGTAGTATCTCCTATTTTATAGTGACTATATCTTGCATCTTCAGCTACCGTTCTGTCATCATCATCATCACTCATCATTGACAAGATAGCTGGGATAGTTATAATCGTAAAACCTTTTATAGCAAAATTAAAAAAGTGTTTCTTTTTGTCAGCAGACTCATTGCCAGTAAACTCACGATAATCCTTATACATAGAGTTTATTGATGCAGGCAAAAATGCAACTGTACTTCGTAGAGCATTAAAAGTTGTATCAGATCCGTGCATGCTAAAGTCTGTAGTTATCTCTGTACCAAGATATGCAGCAGCTAATGGATCTATCCCCTTTTTTATTGCATTTTTATACTCACCAACTCGAGTAGCTATCTCTCCTATAGACACTACTCTATCATATACATTAAGCATTCTTGTAAATGATTTTTCATGTACTGATAGCTTCATCATCTGTTGAGCTCTAGCTTCCTGTGTCGCCATTTCGACACGTGTACCAAAAGCACCACCATTTAA
>JAICBP010000074.1:0-6169 GCA_021766785.1 Sulfurimonas sp. endosymbiont of Alviniconcha boucheti | reverse complement strand
ACTCCAGGGATAAAGTTCGTTTTGGAGTAAACCCCAGCAGTGGTAGTATCTACAAAAAGATTACCAAGTATAAAGTTTGGTGTCGAGACAATAGTACGTGTCATTAGATTTTTAGTACTATGCATTACTTTAAAAAACATATTACTGCTATATGTACTATCTATCCCATTGAGCATGTTAAGAAGCAATCTTCCTTCATTTGTACCTTTGTTTATCTCAAAGAATCTCTCTTTATCATTTATTATGATATTTATGATGGAACCATCTATAGAGTATGGTTTATGACCATACTTATAAAATATAGTAAGTTCTGGATTCTCCTCAATCTTTTTGCTCATAGCATCTATCATATCACTTTTCATCTCAGGACTTATCTCTATCTCCTCTTCAGATGAAACAATATCTCCATTCTCATCTACAACCATACCCTCATCAAACATTACTGTTGCGAAATGTTTTGCCTGCTGATCTTTAAGTGCTTTATATTGTTTTGAGGTGGTTGGGATATAACTAGCCCATTTAGAGCCGTCCTGTTTTGAAAATATTCCACTAAAAAGTACATTTTTTGCTCGTGCTATCAATGCACTGCTGATTTGATTTTCTATCTGTGTAAAAATATTCTCTATAGGCAAAAGAGTTCTATCACTACCTAACTTTGATCTTGATTTAAATCCACCACCAGAAGCTTTTGATACACCATTATCAAGAGAAGATACAACTCTATGGGTAGGTACATACAGTGGGTTTTTCTCTTTAAAACTCTCCGCCTGTTTTTTTGTTAGATAATTCATATCAACATAAAAATTTAACATCCTCTCATTAAAATCAAGCCATTTTTTGTGAGCTTTTTTAAAACCTTTTCGGGATTCTAGTTCAGGAAGCTCCTCCTCTATATTTTTAAGTGTAAATGCAGTTTTTTTATCCTCTTCCTCTATCTGATATTTTGCCTGTTTCATCTGAAAGTATCTAAAGAGATCATCAAGTGTATCATTATTTGATTCTCTTCTTCCATTATCCTCTAATACTGTTGAAAATACATCAGATAAACTCTCTCCGCTATATGCAAGAGAGCCATTTTTAGCTATCTTAGGTGTACCATATCTTGCAACTGCCTCTACAACACTCTCAGGATGACCAGTAGCAAACCTAAACTGAATATAGGGATTACTAGAGCTATATCCTTGATCGAGTCCTAGCTCCTTTGCTATGACTTTAGCTGGGTGTGCTATATCTATATAGCTAGTTATGTTTTCATTGTGGTTTAATTTATTATCTTTAAAATTCAAAAACCTATCTTTAAATGATTTATGAGGTGCAATAGCAGACTTGTTCATTAGTTTAGCACCTTGGTTGATATAAAAGTGTGATTTCGCTTGTATCTTCTTTATCTGTGAATACTTCTTATCGCCTAGACTCTTGAGAACAAGTTCAAGTTCATTGTAGAGTTTTTTATTACCAGATAGTAACTTATCAGACTGTGTAAGATATGCTCTCATCAACTCAGCAAAACCTTCACTCACTATATTATCTTTATCAGATGTATAAGAGTAAGATCCTATATCTTCCATGTTTCGCTTTTTAAACTTTTTAAAATTGTTCAAATATTTTTGTTTTTTATCTTTTTCATAATCCAGATAATGGGCAACTTCGTGAGACATTGTCTCAATATCGTTCATTGATTGGAGTCTAATTGCACCACTATTTTCACGAAACTCTCCACGTTTATCTTTAGAAAGATTGCCACTATAGATCCTATTTCCAACGAGCTTTACTATTTCATCCTTAACATCACTAGGATAAGTAACATCTTTAGGCATAGTTAATATATCTTTTCCTACTTTTAACTTGTCATTTTCAGGTCGCTTTGGATAATCCTCAAGTGCTTTATAATGAACTGGATTATTTGGCATAGGATTATATTCATCTTTTTTACTATTGAGAACTTTTTCTTCTTTAGTATTATTTATATTTACTTCTGGAACTATCTCTTGAGATGTAACTTCAAACTCCTCTTCCGTGCTACTCTTATTTTGTCCGACACTCTCTGGGGGTTGTGTATTTTGTTGCTCTTGTAAACTTATCTCATCTGTTGTTTCATCTTGCCTGTCTATATCATCAAATATATTAGATGAAGTTTTTTGCATAGGACTCTCTTTATCATCTGTATTATTTGTATTTACTTCTGGAACTATCTCTTGAGATGTAACTTCAAACTCCTCTTCCGTGCTACTCTTATTTTGTCCGACACTCTCTGGAGGTTGTGTAATAGATAGTCCTCTCGAAACTATCTCATCTCTGATTGCCTCTTGCATATCTATATCATCTAAAACATCTTTAGGGTAGTGTATGTCACTATATCTATCGACTATATTTTTAAAATCATCTTGTATTTTTTTTACATGATCTAAACTTTTTGTCTTCGTAGGGTCAATATTATTATAATATTTATCTCGTGTATCTTGTTGCCTCTCTTTGCTATATGCTCTATATATCTCTGCACCTGGAACTGATATGCTACTAGTAGCAACTCCCCCTACTCCTCCTGCCAAAGAAGCAAAAGCACCTCTCTCTANATCTATAAGTGGTTTTTTACTTTTAGTGCCAACTCTCTCACCTGTAGGCTCTATTATACCCTCTTGTATAAACTCAGTGGTTGCTTCTTTAACACTCCCTTTAGCTATCTCTTTGCTGATGTCTTTAGAAGCATTTTTCCAGCCCTTTTTTATTATATCTTTACCAATTTTCTCAAGAATATCACTAGTAGTCGCTTTCAATCCAAGTCTATCAAGATAAACACTAGCTACTACAAAAGGTGCAGATTTCGCCATATCGTGAACATTTCCCTCTTTTCTTCCATCGTTTTTTGCTCTATCATCTGCCATCTCTTTAGTTCGTGAAAATATATATAAGGGCAATAAGGTTATGATAGCACCCATATCTGGTATAGATTTACCTAATTGCTCTGCACCATACAAAAACCCCTCTTGTATAGTATCTATATCGAGTAGTCCACCTTTTTTATATGCCTCTTTTAACTCATTCTCATCATGTATAGGCTTGTAACCTAATGTTCCCTTGGACCAATCAGCAAGTTTTTTTAAAAGTTTAGTATTACTAGTACCAAACTGATTTTCAGAGTAATCAACTATAGACTGTGCACCATTTAATGTATTAACAACAAGAGTATTACCTCTTTCTATCAATCCTTTACCTATATTTGTAAAATCTATATCTTTATTCTCATAATCTTCACCATTTCCTACGAGCATAGCTTTGTTATCTAATGCTATCTTAGTGTCTATCTCTTGAGGAGATAGTGATTTGTCTATAAGCATGTCATTTTCAACTACAGGAGTAACTTGCTTAAATGATCTTGTTGTGGTTGCATCTTCTACTGGAGTAAAATTATCTTCAAATTTGTTTTTTGCTATATAAGCTTCTAGCTCTTCAGGAGAAGCCTGCTCAAATCCCTGCTTTTTTAACTCTTCTTCTGTAATATTTTTATCTGCTTTTTCATCTATAAAAGATTTTTTTGCTATATAAGCTTCTAGCTCTTCAGGAGAAGCCTGCTCAAATCCCTGCTTTTTTAACTCTTCTTCTGTCATATTAATTCCATTATATTTTGACTAGCTTACCATCAATAAGCTTGTACATCTCTCCATTTTTCTTATAAACTTTAGCTTTCTCTTCTCCATCTTTCTTATAAACTTTAGCTCTCTCTTTTGAAGCCTGTTGAACTGCTTCAGCATGTGTGATACTTCCATTACCATTTTTATATATTCTCGATGCTCTCGCACTTAAGTCTGTAAATTCATCTCTTACAGATTGATCAAGTTCAGCTATAGCTATAGTATCATTTGGGTTATCTACATCAAGTCCAGTTGTATTTCTTATAGCTATTTTTTCAACTAAGGAGTAGTCTGATGTTTTAGGTGCATTTTTGGTACTATTTTTTTTGAGCATAAATTCATTTTTTGCTTTTTGAGCATTTTTTTCAGCTTCTATCTTATTGAGTGTATCAAATGTATCTTTAGAGGTAGCAAGTGTTTGACCTATCCAGTTCATCGTATTTTCATCCCAATCAGGAATAGAATTCATAATCTTTTTCTGTTTCTCTTTAGGAACGGATAGTATTTTATTATTTCTCCACTGAGTATATGCATCTTTTCTTGCAACTCCATTGAGTTTTGTTATGTTAAAAAGTTCTCTCGCCATAACATCCAAATTTTCTTTAGCTATTTTCCGCTTTCTATCATCAGCCTTTACTATCATATCCATGTAATTTTTCAGTTCAGATGTTTTTAATCTTGCAAGATCTTCTCTTTGACCTTGTGTTATGTTTGGTAGTGTGGACTGCAGAGTTGCCAAATTAATATTATACTGCCTCTCTACGAGCTTATCAGCATTCTCTTTAGCTATTAGTTTATCATAGCTATCACTATCTATGGCATAATCATGCATCTCTTGATCTGTAAGCTTTGGCATACCTCTACTTGGAGATTTTTTTTTGGTAAACTCCTCTTCACTTAAAACTTCAACCTCTTCGACAGGCTCTATTTTAGGGACGAGATTATAACTCTCCTGGTCTTTTTTTATCCTGGAAAGTGCATTTCTCTCTCGTGCCTTTTCTTTATCAAGTTTTCTCTGTTTTAGCTCTTTATTAAGCCTTGCAGTTTTTATATTTGAAGCAGTAGAGAGTATGTTTCCTAAATCTATACCAAATCTATCAGTTGCCATATTAATCCTTTAAGTTATCATACAATAATTTATTTGCAATCGCTTTATTAGTTGATGTAGAAATATCACCATACATATCTGCAGTATTCATAGCACCCTGCATACGCAAAGCATTATTATTGTTAGTTGCATTCATTGTGTTTCTAGCCATTGCATTTGTAAGGTTAGTGCCACCTGCTATATCAGAACTTATAGCTTGCTGTCCTACACCAGCTAAAACTTTTTGAGTGTTTAAATTTGTATCATAGATATTTTTTTGTTGATTAAATCGTTGATTTTCTTTTGTCATATAACGATTAAATGCATTGCCATACTCTTGAGATGCTAGATTACCGGCATATCTTGTAATAGCTTTATTTTGTGCACCAGATAAAATATTACCACGAGAAGCGGCACTTCTATCAAGTGCATTAATGCTCTCTTGTTTTCTAAATTCATAACTAGGATCACTAAAAAAATCAAAATCTTCACTTACAAATTGAAAACCAGGATCGCTTTGAATTTTTTTAAGTGCTTCTTCTCCAGCTAATCGCCAGCTTTCATTATCTTTTCTGTTTTGATCATACTGTCTTTGTAACATCGCATTTGTATTTTTTGTCGCTGCAAGAGTTGCCTCGGCATTCGCTTTTGTTGCATCTTCCGTACTCTTTGCACCAAACAATGAAGAAAATGCACCAATTACTGCTGATCCTAATATTTCCCACATACTAAATCCTTATAATTTTTTAAGATATTACTATCCATTTACCATCTTTTCTACCGTAAATATTTCCATCACTAGGAGCATCTTCTATGCTCTCTTCAATCATAGAAATTTTTGTATCTATATCATTCAATTCAGCTATTATATCATTAATAGTATCGTATGCCACTTTAATATTTCTCTCCAAATCAAGTAAATATCTAACAAACTCTTTTGTCGCAATTGATTCAGATGTTATCTTTTCATGAATTGGTACAGGAGATATCTTAATTTTAATAGGAGATATATTCATTGACCATATCTCGCATATAGACCAAGTATTCTTATTGGTATAGGATCTGTTATTACTATCTTAACTATACAATCTCTATGCTGACCAAGTCGCAACCATCTAACTCTATGTTTGACATCTCCTACTGCTCCTGTGCTTGCTAAATGGTTATTGCTCCAGGTAACACCACCATCGTCAGAAAGTTGCAATAATACCTTACCTTCAGCTTGAAACCCAGTCTCCATATCGAGTTGCATTTCAGCAAGTATAAAGCGATTAACTCCTTTATTTATAGGTAACGATATTGCTTCTCTTCTCATAGGCTTACCATCTTCAGTATAGTGTTCTATAGACAACGAGTAAAAACTAGATCCACTGTTGCCAAATAGCTCACTAGAGTTATTGATCTTTATAGTACCATCTATGAACCATTTTCTTTTATCGCAACTCATCCTCAT
>JAICBP010000073.1 GCA_021766785.1 Sulfurimonas sp. endosymbiont of Alviniconcha boucheti | reverse complement strand
ATTTAGTTGATTATTATTTGGTGAATTATCAAAAAAAATGAGTTTTTAAACCCCCATTTTTTTAATTAAGTCATATTTATAGTTATTTATAACGGTAGCATTTCATAAAAGCCCGTAGTTATAGGCTTTTATAGCTACTTATAGTACCCTCTAATCAGACATTAAATCTAAAGTGCATAATATCACCATCTTTTACTATATACTCTTTTCCTTCTAGTCTCATCTTTCCAGCATCTTTAGCTCCTGCTTCACCACCACACACTATAAAGTCATCATAAGAGATAACTTCAGCACGGATAAAACCTTTTTCAAAGTCATTATGAATAGCTGCTGCTGCACGAGGTGCAGTAGAATTTTGGCGAATAGTCCAGGCACGAACCTCTTTAACACCAGCAGTGAAGTAGCTCATTAGACCGAGCTTTTCAAATCCTTTATGGATGATCTGCTCTAGTCCTGACTCTTGGACACCCATATCGGTTAAAAACTCTTGAGCTTCATCATCATCAAGACCGATAAGCTCCTCTTCAACTTTTGCACAGAGTTTAATAAGCTCACAGTTGTTAGACTCTGCATGAGTTTTAAGAGCTTTTACATACTCATTGTCTTCTACTAGACCTTCTTCATCTGTATTTGCACCGTACATAATTTCCTTATCTGTTAAGAAGCGTACTTCATTTACAAGTTGTTTGTACTCATCACTATTAGTTTTAGAAAAGTTACGCGCAAGCTTTCCCTCTCCTAAAAATTCTAAAAGTTCCTCTGCTAACTCTAAAACAGATTTTGCAGATTTATCAGATTTTACCTGTTTTTTAAGCCTGTCTATACGATTTGAGAGTACTTCTATATCAGCTAAGATAAGTTCACCCTCGATAATCTCAACATCACGAAGAGGGTCAATGCTTCCCTCATTGTGTACAATATTCTCATCATCAAAACATCTTACGATTTGTAGGATAACTTCAGTTTCACGGATGTTTGAAAGGAACTTGTTTCCAAGACCCTCTCCTTGAGAAGCACCTTTTACAAGACCAGCAATATCCACAAAGTCTAAAGTAGAGTATTGTATACGTTCAGGATTTACTATTTTAGAGAGTTCAGCTAAACGCTTATCAGGAACAGGAACAACAGCTTTATTTGGCTCGATAGTGCAAAATGGATAGTTTGCTGCCTCTGCATTTTGTGCTTTTGTTAATGCATTAAAAGTTGTTGATTTACCTACATTTGGAAGTCCTACAAGACCAATTGCTACACCCATGATACTCTCCGATATATTGTTATATTTTCGTCATTATACTGAAAAAAGCTTATAGTATAGTCAGATATTTGTAGGTATGAAGTAGATAACACTCTCAAAAATTCCTTCCATATAGTGACGAAGATAGATATGATAGTCACGACGTATAGCTAAAATTTTTTGAGGAATTTTATGCCAATCTTCAGCTTTGTGGTAGATACAAATAGCTAGAACAGGATGGTAACGTTTGATAGTTTCAACTGATCCATCTATGGCATCTTGTTCTGCTCCTTCTATATCAAGCTTTATATAATCTACTTTCTCTTGAACAATATTGTCAATTGTATCAACCTTGATATATTGTGTGCCTTTTTTGTATATGGTAGAAAAAGATTTCTCTTCATTGAAAAAGAGAGTCTCTTTTTGCTTGCTTAGACCAAAAGGAATAAACTCAATATTTTTGTGGTGACCTAGTTCGCGTTTAGCTATACGAAGGTTTTCATTTATAGGCTCTACAAGATAGATTTTTTTGAAGTCTGGGTAGTTTTTTATGAGCTCTTTTGCTGTATCTCCTACATAAGCACCACCATCAAAAAAGCTGATGCTTTTTAGGTCAGGAAGTATCTCTTTGTCGAAGTATTGTCCTTTGTGATCATTTGTAAAACCTTTCATAAAGTTGTAGTCAAAAGAGATTTTAAAGTTGAGTACTTTAGTAAAGATAGCTTTTGATTTGTCATCTGCTAAAAGAGCATAAACTTTCTCATACTCACTATAGTTGTTTCTTAAATCCTCTGCAAAGTCCATGATAAAAGGTGGCTCTATTAAGTCTAAATCAGAGTACTTTATAAGAGAGAGATAACTAATATTAGAAAATCCCATAGTATCGAGTTGTATTTTTACTTCGAGGGGACTTCCTGTTGCAGTCCATAGTATAAGTGCATCTTTTGGTACATCTTTTATCTTATATATCTCTTTTTTGCGTGAGTGTTGCACTCTGGTAAAGTCATCTATAATGCCATCAATTTTTACAAGTTTTTGCAAAGATCTTGTAAGTTTATTGATACCTAAAATGAATTTTTTTATAGAGTTGTCATGAAGAAATAGCTCTACAAGTTCTTTATCCTTTGTATTGACATAATCTGTGCTAATGAGTTGAATATGAGACTCTTTATAAATTAATATTAGTTAATATATTTCGTGTAATCTCCTCACGAGGGAGGGTGGCATCTATCTCTATTAGCTCGATTCCAAGGAGTTCTGTTGCTTCTACAATGGCATCTTGAATAGCTAAGAGATATTCGCTTCCACGAAGTTCAATTTCATCGAGTTCTTTTTGTGAAAGTCTATGTTCTAACTCTTCTTTTGTAAGACGAAGAAGAAAGATCTTTTCTGGGTAAACGCCATTTGTTGCAAAGTGGTTGAGGCTTACTAGCTTCTCTTTGTCTATATCACCTTGAGTAAGTGCATAAGCTACACCACTAACAGCACTCCTGTCACTTATAAGCATTTCAGAGTTAATATTTGGTTCAATTACTTTAAATATATGCTCAGCACGGTCAGCAAGAAAGAGTAAAAATTCTGTTTTTTTGCTTTTTGTACGAGCTGAGAGAACCATCTCCCGTATCTCTTTACCTATCTCAGTCGCACCAGGCTCTTTTGTAATGATGGCGTTTGGAAAATATTTGGAGAGGGCTTTTATCTGTGTACTCTTTCCTGCTGTATCTATTCCCTCTATGGCAATATACATGAACTCATACCCCCTATAATCTTTTGAACTTCTTCTGGTAATAGATGCTCAGTCTTTCCATTAAACTTGAGAAGATTACGTACTATTGAAGAACTTATAAAAGCATTTTGTAGTGTTGGCATAAGATAGACTGTCTCCACTCTTGCATCAAGAGAGTTATTGAGATAGCCAAGTTGCAGTTCATACTCAAAGTCACTTACTGCACGAAGTCCACGTATCAGTACGCCAGCACTATGTTCACTAGCAAGCTCAATAGTAAGATTATCAAAGCCAACTACTTTAACATTTGGTAGAATACTCGTGGCAGCTTCTGCCATCTTTATGCGCTGGTGGAGTTTAAACATCGGTTTTTTATCTATAGAGTTCGCAACTGCAACAATAACTTCATCAAAAAGTTTTGATGCACGCTTAATAATATCATAGTGCCCATTTGTTATGGGGTCAAATGTCCCAGGGTAAAGTGCAATTTTTTTTGAGTTCAAATCTATCTCCATCTTTTATACAAGCTATTTTCTATACCAAGTAGATCAAACCACTTACCTATGATAAAGTTTTCCATCTCATCTAATGTCTGTTGCTCTGAGTAGTAGGCTAAGACTGGAGGTGCTATGATAATACCAAGAGCCGCTAATTTTTGCATATTTTCTAAAGCAATGGCAGAAAAAGGCATCTCACGAGGTGCTAATATGAGTTTTTTGTGCTCCTTTATCACTACTGCTGCTGCACGAGTGATAAGATTATCAGAGATACCACAGGCAATTTTAGCAAGGGTATTCATAGAGCAGGGTGCTATGATCATAGCATCAACTCCAAAAGAACCAGAAGCTATACTCGCACCTATGTTTGTATTGTCATGCAGTGTTGTATTATTTATCTCTTTAGAAAGTACAATTTGTGAGTTATCTGACACAATACAGTGTTTTTCTATTTTCTCTGGAAGAAGTTCTAAGGTCTTTACTCCTAGGTTTACACCACTTGCACCACTTAATGCTACTACTATTTTCACTTATTGTATCTCCGCTCTATTTTTACCTATAACTACAGCTTTTATTCTTTTTTTATGCATATTTATCACTTGTATGGTGTCACCTAATCTACCGTTTTGGTTAGCCTTTGCCGCAAATGAGATAGAAATTCTTCCATCTTGTGTGCTCACATTAACATATTCACCACGTTTAACCAACTCTAGTCCTAATACATCATAGAGAGTAAGGACGGTCTCCTTTTTGATTCTATGTCTTGCTTCATATTTTTGAATAGGCATTTTTTGTAAAGGCATAGAATGAAATTTATCCAGCATTATACTCTTTTTTTTACAATTTAAACGTGAGAGTTCATCACCACGTTTGAGTTGTTTTGTTGCTACAATAACAGGGAGTGTTGCTTTGACCGCAAAGTTGAAAAATATTTTCTTATTATCTTCCGTTTTTATAAAGAGAACACCTCTATTTTTAAGGTAAGCATTTTTAGGAAGTTGTACTTCATAATATTTTGGAAGTTCTAAGAGATATGTACGAGGATGAATAGTAATAGCTATAAATTTAATCTCTTTATAGTGAGACATAAAATTTTTTTTTACAGATAAAGCAATTTTTGAAGTATTTATAGGGCTTTTTTGTGTGAACTGTATATAGCTGTGTTTTGAGCTATACTCCTTATAGCCATGACTATTTAATATTGCTAAAAGTGTTTTGCTCTTTATTCTCTTAGTATGCCTTGTTGCATCTATTGTAAAGAGTTTTACATCATTTTGGACATCAGTGACTATGTCGGAAAGAGCTACATAATTGTGTGATATAAAATAGTTACTTTGGAGTTGCATAGTAGCAAAAGAGTAAGTAGTGATAAACAAAAGTAGTAATAAATGTTTCATAAAATCCTTGATAATCAAATGAAGTTTGATCTAAAGAAGTATAACATATCAGTATTAAATTATGTAGATAACGAACAAATTTTACTAACAAAGATAAAAATATTTATTCAATATACTATTTTTCATTGAGAAGAAGTGAAGAGAGTATTAATTGAAAATAAGTGGTACCAGCAGCGAGACTTGAACTCGCACTTCATTACTGAAATTGGATTTTGAATCCAACGTGTCTACCATTCCACCATGCTGGCACTTATTGAATGGAAATTATACTTAAATCTTATTAAGATAAAGTTTAATTTAAATAATTAATAAATAAAATTTGACTTAAAAGCAAATAGTATTCTGTCGATATATTTGTGTGGAACTTTTATTGCTGATATTTTTAGTAAAATGATAGTATAATAAAAAATTTATCTGGAGGTGCATTATGCGAGTATCACAAAGTACATATTATAATAATATTTTTGCTAATAGTAATGCTAAATTAAATCAAGAACTTTTTGATGTAAATAAGCAAATTGCTTCTGGATTAAAAATTCAGTATGCAAGTGATAATGTTCGTATATTTGCTGAAACCATGCGCCTTGATAATGAGATGGTTACTGTTGGTCAGACAAAAAAGAGCATACAGAGTGGTTATAAAGTCTCTAATCAAACAGATGTTACAATCAGTGAATTTACAAAGAGTATGAATAGAATGCGAACACTCCTTGTTCAAGTGGCTAATGATACGAATGATAAAACTTCACGTGATGCAATTATTAAAGAGTTACGGGAAATTGAAAAAAATTTAAAAGATCTTGCAAATAGCTCAATTAATGGGCAGTTTCTTTTTTCTGGTTCAGCTGTAAATGTCAAGCCAATAGCTGATGATGGAACATACAGAGGAAACGATGTAGGAATGAAAGCTTTTCTTGGTTCTCACAATCAGCAAAAGTATAATATCACAGGAGGAGAGCTTTTTCTTGGAGAAGAGGGTAGTGTAAATCGTGAGATTACTAGTAATGTTGTAAATTCAAATCTACTTGGAGGTGCTGTTTTAACTGAGGATAGTCCTCTTCGAGACTTGATGGGAGATAAAAACGGAGTTTCTCCAAATATCCCAATTTTTTATATTCGAGGAACAAGAAGCGATGGAACATCTTTTAAAGAAAAAATTAATACCTTAAGAGATACCGATACGCTCAAGTCACTTTTTACAAAGATAGAGAATATATATGGTGCAAATAGTGTAAATATCTCTTGTAACAGTAATGGTGAAATTGTTATTCAAGATAAGCTTCAAGGTTCTAGTAAATTAGACTTTCATATGGTGGGGGCAATAGATTATACAAATAGCATGGCTGGAAATGCAGATGTAAAGGATATTGACACTTTAGCTACAGGTGAGACGACATATCCTCCAACAGGTAACCTCTATATAAAAGAATTTTCTAAATCAGGATTAGTCTCTCCAACAAGTATAGAAGGATTGACTTATGATAGAGCAGCATTTATGCACAATGGTTCCATTATCTCCTCAAATGTACCTCAAGTACTCAAAGCATATAATACTAGTACAAATCCATATACACAGTTAAACAAAAATGCATTTGCAACAGATTCTACAAAAATTTCAGATGTTGCAGATGCAAAAAAAGAGATATTGCCCTCTACAACTCCTAAAACATATACTTTAGATGGAACTCAGTTACTTTTAAAAGGAACTGATGTCAATGCTAATAGAGTAAATTTACAGATAGATTTTAAAGATACAGGATCTACTTTTTCATTAGATGGAGGTGTGACAAACTATAATATTTATAATGTAGATGGTTCTCAAGTTGCAGCAGATACAATGACATATAGGCAGATGATGGATGTTGTAAATATGGTAGAAACAAATATATTGCCAGTTACTACAAATAGTGTAACAGATTATCAAACTGCAATAGAGAATAGTGAACTCTTAGGAGAAACTTCTTTAAGTTATGATGGTAAAATTCAGTTTGAAGATCTTAATAATGCAAATACTCAAGCTACTATATCTCTTTATGATGCAAATACAAATGATTTTACTAAAAATGCTTCTGTTATGACATTTAATAGTAATAATGCCTTAACTGTACGTGATCCAAAAACAGACTTTTTTAAAACAATTAATGAAATAATTCAAGGTGTAGAGAGTTATAATAATTATCCAGATTCCACTTCTATTGTCAAAAGAAATGTTGGTATAGAAAATGCAATAGCAATGATGGATGATTTACAAGATCATATATTTAGAACACAGTCTGCCGCTGGAGCTCAGTCAAATAGACTTTCAACATCACTAGAACGAATCCAAGTGCTAGAGATAAATACATTAAGTCTTCGTTCCTCTGTAGTAGATACCGATTTAGCAGAATCATCTCTTAAGCTTTCACAATTAACTTTAAATTATCAAGCAATGCTTGCAACTGTAAGTAAAGTTTCGCAGTTAAGTTTAGTAAATTATATGTAGAGTTACTTTTTAGTCTATAAATAATATTGCAAATTGAAAAAAAAATCTTTTCTGAAACAATTTTAGCTATACTTCTTTGTAAATTTTTGATTAGGGATAGAGAGATTTGAAAGATACATTTTTTATTATAATAATTGGCATTTTAGTTTACCTTGGATTTTCTACTCTTTTAGGCGATAGCGAACTAATGGGTAGCTATGGGGCTAGTTTTTCTGCATTTAATCGGCTTTATTTTGGTTATATCTCTTTTGTTTACCTTTTTATACTCCTTTTTCCTCTATATCTTTTATACAAAAATAGTAATTTTAATTTTAGAAAAGCAGAATTAAGTATCGCTACATTTTTAATTTTTTTCTCTTTTCTACTTGGACAAGGACTTTTAGTTAATGATCATTTACGTGGAAAATTTGGTGCTGACTTTGTAGATTTTGTAAGTCCTTACATTGGATTCTTCGGATTATGGGTATTTTGGATAATAATCTTACTCGTTTCAATTGTTATAATTGTAGATAAAAGTGCTTCAGAAATTATTGCATTGCTCTCTAGATTTTTGGCAAAGAAAGGTTCAACTTTTCGTGAGAAAAAAAGAGGTCAAATTACATTTTATGAAGCAGTAGAGGTGCCAAAAGAGGAGATTATAGAAGTAGATTTAGATGAAGTTGAAATTGAAGAGAAAATCAGTGAGGTGTTAGAAGAAAAAACACCAGAAGATACAAAAGAGTCTTTAGAGGTAGAGATTGAAATAGATAAACCTGCTTATTTACGAAAAGAAGAAATAGGCAAAGAGAAAAAAACTAAAAATATATTAGATCTTGTGGAGGAAGTAAAAGAGCAAAAAAATGCGATAATTGTAGAAGAACTAGAAGAAAATGCGAAACTACTTGCAGATATAGATGTTGGAAAAGTAGAAAAACCAAAAAACTTCAAGCTTCCATCAGTTGACTTTTTGCAAAAGCCACCTAAAAAGACTAAAAGTTTTGATGAAAGTGAATTAGATGATAAAATCCGTTATTTAATAGAAAAACTGGCACATTTTAAGATAGATGGAGATGTTATACGCACATATACTGGTCCAGTTGTCTCTACATTTGAGTTTAAACCAGCGGCAAATGTGAAAGTTAGTAAAATACTTGGATTGCAAGATGATCTTGCTATGGCACTCTCTGCTGAAACTATTCGTATTCAAGCACCTATTCCAGGGAAAGATGTTGTTGGAATTGAGATTCCAAATGAGACTGTTGATACTATTTACTTGCGAGAAATTTTAGATGACAAGCTTTTTAAAGACTCCTCTTCACCTTTAACTATGGTTCTAGGAAAGGATATTGTTGGAAAACCTTTTGTGACAGATCTTAAAAAGCTACCACATCTTCTAATCGCTGGAACAACAGGAAGTGGAAAAAGTGTTGGTATCAATGGCATGATACTCTCTTTACTTTATAAAAATTCACCAGATCAGTTACGTTTACTGATGATAGATCCTAAGATGTTGGAGTTTTCAAGTTATAATGACATTCCCCATTTACTTACACCAGTAATAACAAAACCAAAGCAAGCTATAGCAGCTCTTAATAACATGGTAGCAGAGATGGAACGCCGTTATGAGCTTATGGCAGATACTCGTACAAAAAATATTGAGAACTATAATGAGAAGATGAAGAAGACAGGAGAAGAGCCTTTTCCTTATATTGTCGTGATTATTGATGAACTCTCAGATCTTATGATGACAAGTGGTAAAGATGTGGAAATTTCAATAGCAAGACTTGCTCAAAAATCTCGTGCTTGTGGTATCCATTTAATAGTAGCAACACAGCGACCCTCTGTAGATGTTGTGACAGGACTAATTAAAGCAAACCTTCCTTCTCGTATATCTTACAGAGTAGGGCAGAAGATAGATTCTAAAATTATTTTAGATCAGATGGGAGCTGAATCCCTTTTAGGAAGAGGTGATATGCTATTTACCCCTCCTGGAGCAACTGGGCTTGTTCGTCTTCATGCTCCATGGGCAACAGAAGAGGAAATTGATAAGATTGTGGAGTTTATAAAAGCACAACGTGAGCCTAATTATGACAAAACTTTTTTACTTGAAGAGACACAAAGTAGTGCAGTTGGTGGAAGTTCTGATTCTTATGAAGAGTTAGATGAGCTTTATGAAGAAGCAAAAAATGTTGTTTTAACAGACAAAAAAACATCTATCTCCTATTTGCAACGTAAATTGCAAATTGGTTATAACCGTTCAGCTCGCGTTATAGAACAGTTAGAGCATGAAGGCATACTCTCTGCCCCAAATGCTAAAGGCATACGAGAGATTCTTTAATGGCAAAAGCACTGTTTGTATTTAGCTCAAAAAGAGACTCTTTTGAGGTACATGTACCAAACTTAGAGTCTCTAAGTGTTAAAGAGATTCAGGTGATAGAAGATTTTGTACAAAATCGTAAGGGAGTTTTTGATTTTTCCACTTATAGTTTTCGTATTCCAAAACGAATGGAGTATAGTGAGTTTTTAAAGTTAGTAGATGCACTCTCTTTAGATGTCTGTTGTAGTAACAAGCATTTATTAAAAGAGGCTCATCCAAGAATAGGCTTTGGACACTATAAAGGTATGCACTACTCTGAACTTCCTGATTCTTATCTGTTATGGCTGCAGAAAAACTATTCAGGAGAAGATAAAGAGATAATATTAGTAGAGATAAAAAATCGAAGATTATAAATGTTACTATTTCTCACATAAGTTCTAATAGACACAAAAATAGTGTTTCTATTTGTAGCACATATCATATCGTTACCCATTCTTTAGATATAATCACTAAAATTAAAATTTACAGGAATGATAATGGCATTTTTAGAAGATTATAAAGCACATGTTGCTGAGCGTAAAACACTTGGTGTTCCACCATTACCACTTTCGGCTAAGCAGACAGCAGAATTGATAGAACTTATAAAAGCAGACTGTACAGACGAGTTGCTTGAATTACTTACAAATCGTGTAGCACCTGGTGTTGATGATTCAGCATATGTAAAAGCAGCATTTTTAAATGATGTTGCAGCAGAAAAAATAACTGTTGATGCTATCGCACCTGAAAGAGCTGTACAGATGCTTGGTATGATGTTAGGTGGCTATAATGTTAAGCCAATGATTGATGCTCTATCTTCTGCTAATGAAGTTGTTGTACAAGAAGCAGTTACTGCTCTTAGTAAAACACTTCTTGTCTATGATGCATTTAATGATGTTGAAGAACTTCATAAGAAAGGCAATGTAGCCGCAACTCAAGTGATGACTTCATGGGCAAATGCTGAGTGGTTTACACAAAGAGATGCTCTTGCTAAAGAGATTACTGTAACTGTTTACAAGGTTCCAGGTGAGACAAATACAGATGATTTATCACCAGCTTCAGAGGCATTTACTCGTTCAGACATTCCTCTACATGCTAATTCATTTTTAGTAAATAGAATGGAAAAACCACTTGAGACTATGGCAGAACTTAAGAAAAAAGGTTACCCACTTGCTTATGTTGGCGATGTTGTTGGTACTGGTTCTTCAAGAAAATCTGGTGTAAACTCTGTGCAATGGCATATGGGGGTAGATATTGAAGGTGTACCAAACAAACGTACAGGTGGTGTTGTTCTTGGTAATACAATCGCTCCTATTTTCTTTGCTACGAGTGAAGATTCTGGCGCACTTCCTTTAGAACTTGATGTCTCCAAAATGGAAACTGGCGATGTTATAACAATTTATCCATACAGGGGTGAAGCTCATAAAAATGGTGAATGTATAGCAACATTCAAACTGAATCCAAATACAATTACAGATGAAGTTCGTGCGGGTGGACGTATTCCACTTATTATAGGTCGTGGTCTTACTTCTAAAGCTCGATCTTGTTTAGGTATGCCAACTTCTGACATCTTTTTAACACCAGAGCAACCTATTGATACAGGTAAAGGCTATACCCTTGCACAAAAAATGGTAGGTAAAGCTTCAGGTCTTATTGGCGTTCGACCTGGTATGTATGTAGAACCTGAGATGACGACAGTTGGTTCTCAAGACACAACAGGACCTATGACTCGTGATGAGATTAAAGAATTAGCTGCACTTGGGTTTAACGCTGACTTAGTTATGCAATCTTTTTGCCATACAGCAGCATATCCAAAACCATCTGATGTGACTATGCATCATACTCTTCCCGACTTTATAGCAAATCGTTCAGGGGTTGCACTTCGCCCTGGTGATGGTGTTATACACTCATGGCTAAATAGAATGACACTTCCAGATACTGTTGGAACTGGTGCTGATAGTCATACGCGTTTTCCTCTTGGTATCTCTTTTCCAGGTGGTTCTGGTGTGGTCGCATTTGCTGCTGTAACTGGAAGTATGCCATTAACTATGCCTGAGTCCGTTCTTGTAAGGTTTAGTGGTGAGATGCAACCTGGTATTACACTTCGTGACCTTGTAAACGCCATCCCTTATCAGGCTATTCAAGATGGTCTTCTAACTGTTCCTAAAGCTGGAAAGAAAAATATTTTTGCTGGACGTATTCTAGAGATAGAGGGACTTCCTCATCTTAAAGCTGAACAAGCTTTTGAACTTTCTGATTCTGCTGCTGAGCGTTCTGCTGCTGCATGTACTGTTCTTTTAGATACAGCACCTATAGAAGAGTACCTAAAATCAAATGTAGTTCTTTTAGAGTCTATGATTGAAGATGGTTATGAAGATAAACGTACCTTGTCTCGTCGTGTTGAAAAGATGAAAGAGTGGTTAGCAAACCCTTCTCTTATGCAACCAGATGCTGATGCGGAGTATGCAGCAGTTATCAACATAGATATGAATACTATCACTGAACCAATTTTAGCTTGTCCAAATGATCCAGATAATGTAAAACTTTTATCTGAGGTTGCTGGAACAGAGATTGATGAAGTATTCTTAGGTTCATGTATGACAAACATTGGGCACTATAGAGCTGCTGGTGAGGTTATGCGTGGTGAGTCTGGTGTCAATGTTGAGAAGTTTTGGATAGTTCCACCAACTCGTATGGATGAGCAGCAACTTATAAATGAAGGTTACTACGAAATTTATAAAGCTATAGAAGCACACACTGAAGTACCAGGGTGTTCGTTGTGTATGGGTAACCAAGCATCTGCTCGTGTTGATTCTACTGTCTTCTCAACATCAACTCGCAATTTTGATAATCGTTTAGGAAAAGGTACTCAGGTTTATCTTGGTTCTGCCGAACTTGCTGCCGTATGTGCAAAACTTGGACGCATACCAACACCACAAGAGTATATGGATATTGTTCCTGCTAAGATAGCTGGTAAAGAAAAAGATATTTATAAATATCTTAACTTTAATGAAATAGCAGGCTATCGCTTAGAATCACGTGATACAGCTGAGAGCAAATATGGTGTAACTGTTAAACCAGTTTAAGTACTTTCCTCTCTCTTTTAACCTCTAATAATATCATACTCTGTAGGTATATTAGGGGTGAAATCTATTTCCTTATATGTTTTATTTTTTTGTTGATTACTAAATATTATCTTTACACTATTATCTAGTTCATTTTTATAGATAATAGATACAAGTTTATTGTTAATGACTTTTAGAGTATATTTAGTATTTTGAAACTCTGTTATAAATGTATTTTTCTCTATTTTTTTTGCTTCTTTAATTATATGAAAAAAATCAAAATCAAGATCAATTTTTTGCACATAAGCTTGTTCTAACTCTGGTTCTATAATAACTGCTTCGGCGTTTGATATGTAGATACTTTTTTCAACTGGAAATATATAGTGCCAAATCGCAAATTGTGGTTTGGAAGCCTGCATATGTCCTTTATAAGTGATAGTCGTATTTTTATCATTTGTGATAGTTTGTGTAAAGTCTGCTTCGAATGAATGAAGGTTTTCAAGATCTATAGCATTAAGAGAAATAGCCAATAATAGTAAAAATAAGTTTTTCAAGTGTATCCTTTTAAAAATAAAAGTATATCTAATTATTCATTTATACTTCATATTAGGTTATATATGATAAAATAAGTGCAATTTCATGTTTACTATATTATATAGTGACTTATATAAGGGTGCCAATGCTACAAGCATTTATAGGAAAGGTCTTTGGAACATCAAATGACCGCGAATTAAAAAAATATAACAGACGTGTACAAGAGATAAATAGTTTAGAATCAAAATATGAACTGATGAGTGATGAAGATCTTCAGTCAGCGTTTGAAACTCTAAAGTCTGCAGTTAAAGATAAGAGTAAAACACTAGATGATGTACTTTTAGACTCTTTTGCCATTACTAGAGAAGCGAGTAAACGTATTCTTGGTATGCGTCACTTTGATGTACAGCTTATTGGTGGTATGGCATTGCATGAGGGTAAGATAGCCGAGATGAAAACAGGTGAGGGTAAGACTCTTGTTGCAACTCTGGCTATTACACTAAATGCGATGACTGGAGATGGAGTGCACTTAGTTACCGTAAATGATTATCTTGCTTCTCGTGATGCTAATGAAATGTCTCCTTTATACAACTTTTTAGGATATAGTGTTGGGACAGTTTTAGAAACGATGCATGATCCAGCTGAGAAAAAAGCTGCTTATGCTGCAGATATTACTTATGGTACAAACAATGAGTTTGGATTTGATTATCTTAGGGATAATATGAGCTATACACAAGATACTATGGCACAACGTGATCATAACTTTGTTATTGTTGATGAAGTTGATTCTATTCTTATTGATGAGGCTAGAACGCCACTTATTATATCTGGACCTACAAATAAAAATATGCAAGATTATGTTCGCGCAGATAAGGTGGCAAAGGCACTCATAAAAGATAAACATTTTACTGTAGATGAAAAAGATAAAATTATATTAGTAACAGAAGAGGGCAATACAAAGGCAGAAGAGCTTTTTGGTGTAGAGAATCTTTTTAGTCTAGAAAATGCTTCACTCTCTCATATACTTGATCAAGCTTTAAAATCAAACTATATCTTTGAAATTGATGTTGATTATGTAGTTAATAATGGTGAAGTAATGATTGTAGATGAGTTTACTGGTCGTATTAGTGAAGGACGTCGTTTTTCAGATGGCTTACATCAGGCACTTGAAGCAAAAGAGGGTGTAGAGATTCAAGAAGAGACGCAAACCCTTGCTGATATTACATTTCAAAACTATTTTAGAATGTATAACAAACTTGCAGGTATGACAGGAACTGCCGAAACAGAAGCAACAGAATTTTCTCAGATCTATAATCTTGATGTTATCTCTATTCCTACAAATATTCCCATAGCGAGAAAAGACCTCAATGATCTTATTTATAAAACGGAACAGGAGAAGTTTGCAGCAGTTATTGCTACTATTAAAAAGTTGAGTGCTACTGGTCAGCCTGTACTTATCGGTACTGCAAGCATTGAGAAATCTGAACTTCTTCATGATGTCCTTAAAAAAGAGAAAATTGTACATACAGTACTCAATGCAAAAAATCATGCACAAGAGGGTGAAATTATTAAATCTGCAGGTAGCAAGGGTGCAGTGACAATTGCTACAAATATGGCTGGTCGTGGTGTTGATATAAAAGTAAACGATGATGTTCGATCACTTGGAGGTCTTTATATTATCGGTACAGAACGCCATGAAAATAGACGTATAGATAATCAGCTTCGTGGACGTTCTGGTCGTCAGGGTGATGCTGGAACTACTCAGTTTTATCTCTCACTTGAAGATAGTCTTCTTCGTATCTTTGGTTCAGATAAAATAAAGTCGATTATGGAACGCTTAGGTGTTGAAGATGGGGAATATATAGAGTCTAAAATGGTAACACGTGCTGTAGAAAAAGCTCAGAAAAAAGTGGAAAATATGCACTATGAAGGTCGTAAACAAATTGTTGAGTATGATGATGTAGCAAATGAACAGCGCAAGATTGTATATAAGTTTAGAAATCAACTTATCGGTAGTGAGTATGATATTGATACAAAAATAAATGATATAAGAGAAGAGTATATTGCATATATTCTTGAACTTTCAAATATCTTTGATGGAGGAATTAGAGAGGAGTTTAATCTTGAGATACTTCAAGAACATCTTTTAGAAAAGATAAATTATAAACTTGATGTTACCTTGCTTGAGGGCTTAGAGTATGAAGAACTTTTTGAAAAACTTGTGTCACTTGTAAAAAGTACTTATGATGAAAAAATGAGTCTCTTAGATGAAGATATACGCCGTAATATTGAAAAAGAGTTTTATCTTAAAGAACTAGATAGTGCATGGAGAGATCACCTATATGCGATGGATAGTATGAAAACAGGTATTCGATTGCGTGCTTATAATCAAAAAGATCCTTTGGTTGAGTATAAAAAAGAGAGTTTTAATCTCTTTACAGAATTAATAGATGAAATTAAATTTAATACTATTAGAACACTTCAAGTTATTCAATTTAAAATGGAGAGTGCTGAAGAGGAAGCTATAGCAGCTACTAAGCGTTTAGAAGCAGAACAGATGCGCCAAGAAGCTCAAATACAATTAAATCATACAGAACAAAAAGAGTTTTCAGGGAAAAAAATTGCACGTAATGATCCTTGCCCTTGTGGTAGTGGTAAAAAGTATAAGCAGTGTTGTGGAAAGAGTGGACCTAAAAAAGGTGTTTTTGCTTCTTGAAAACATCTATTGTCTCTTATCTTATCAGAAGATTTTTGCGTTTTGACAAAGAACAGCCATTTATCTTCTTATCGGCACTTCTTGCTTTTTTAGGTATTACTCTTGGTATAACTGTTCTACTAATTGCTATGGCCTTAATGAATGGATTTGATAAAGAGTTTCAAAAACAACTCACAACCATGAATTATCCTCTAACAATTTCTCCTCGTTTTTATGGTGCAGTTAATAATAATTTGCTTACTGACTTAAAGAGGAAGTTTCCTTCATTATCATTTAGTCCATATATCCAATCCTCTATTATGATTAAAGGTGGAGCACTGCTTGAAGGTGGTTACCTCTTTGGTGTAAATTTTGAAGATGAGAAGAGAGTTAATAGTGTTTTGGCGAAAGCTATTAATGGTACACAATTTAAAAAATTCGATGTTATTATTGGAAAAAGTTTACAACAGGAATTTAATGTTTTTATAGATGAAAAACTAATGTATATTTTTACAAATGTAGAACCTGGTGGACTCTTTATAGCACCAAAAATTAAACGTTTTACGATAAAGTCTATTTTTAATTCGGGTTTATCTGCTTATGACAAAGCATATAATTATACAAGTCTTGCTACAATGCAAACACTCAAACATATGGCTACCGATATGTATGATGGAATACATATCTATTCAAAAAATCCTAGAGTTGATATACTTAAAATCAAAAAATCTCTCCCACAAAGTGTTCTTGTGCGAGGATGGTGGGAAGATAACTTGAATTTTTTTGCAGCTATGGAGATGGAAAAGACCTCTCTATTTATTGTTTTAATGCTTATAATCCTCATTGCAGCAGTGAATATCATATCTTCACTTTTGATGACAGTTATGAATCGTAGATCAGAGATTGCCTTACTACTTTCTCTTGGTGCAACAAGTAGTGAGATTAAAAAAGTTTTTTTATACCTTGGAATAATTATTGGCATTGGAGGTATTATGACAGGTGTCTGTTTAGGATTAAGTGGTATTTTTATATTAGGTAGTTTCGATATTATTTCTCTTCCAAAAGATGTCTATCCAACATCTACACTACAATTAGATCTTAACCTCCAGGACTTTGCTTTCATTATAGTTGGTGCATTCAGTATTGTGGTAGCTTCCTCTTACTATCCAGCGAAAAAAGCGAGTGAAGTTGATATATTAACAGTATTACGAAACGAGTAAAAAATTTTATTTTACTTTACGCTTACTTGTATCTAGTACTTTATGAATTAATTTGAATGGTAATGAAAGTGTTCTTTTTAAAATATTTATAGGAGCGATGACAATATCTTCTACTATTAAAGATCTTACTTTAGGGTTCTTGAGATCTCCATCTATTTTTAGTGTTGTAGAGATGCTATCCTCTCCTAATATAACATAACCTAATAGAGGTACTTTAGAAAGAATACTTCCTAAATCTGACTTTAAATTTAGTTTAATATCTATGATCTTTTTGTTTAAGTCCATTGTTCCTTTACCTAAAATTTTTACCTCTTTGGAATCAAGATATATATCTGAAATAGTAAAAAATTTCTTTTTTGACTTAAAGTGAATAATTGCTTGTTTCGCATAAAGTCCTTTTGTGTTGTAACCAGGTATTCTAAATGAGATAAGAGAGGGAACTGTATCAATAAAGGCAAACACATTATTTAAAATCACATGATCTCTCATAGTTGTATCTTTGACAAGTATGGATCCTACATACTCATCTAGTGTTCCATTTATAGAAAACTCTAAAGTACCTTTTGAAAACCCAGATATAGAGATAAGTTTGCTCATAAATGTGTCATTGAAGTTTTTACCATACAGATAAAAGGTATCTCCTTCAAGTTTAAGTATAGATTCTCCTTGTTTATAGTGTAGTTTTGCTGTAAGAATTTTATTTAAGTATTGTAAGTTCAGTGTATCGTAAAGAATTTTTCTTTTTTTAGAAACATAAAGATAGGAGTTTTGTGCTTCAACACTCATATTAAGTATTTTACTGCTCGTACTCTCTTTTTCTGTAAAATCTGCCATGGCATCAACAATAGCACTAATGTTTATAGGAGTATTTTTTAATGTAAGTTGAATATTATCTTTGATTGTGAAGTGAAGCTGGTTATTGACAGTTACATAGACTTTCTTTTTGTATAGCTTTCCTTTCACAGAGTACTGATCTGTAGGTTTTTTATCTTTAAGTAAAATTTTGTAAGGGTATGTAAGTTTTGCTTTAAATCGGGTATATTTATCATCTTTATTCTTAAAAAGTGTAAATTCCCCATCTGTAATACAAAGCTTTTTTAAAAATTGAGAGTTTTTTGAAATATGCTTTATTGCATTAAATTTTAGTCTCCATCCTGTCTCTTGTGAAACAAAAGTAGCTGCAAGTTCTTTTGAAAAGATTTTAATCTTCTCATCGATAATTTCCAATGAGAGAAGTATTCTATCTTTTTTGTAGAGTAATGTATCACTATCTGGGTCTTTGAGTATGAAGTTATTTAAACTTATATGTGCTGTGTTTGTTTGTGTATTGAGTTTTGCATATATTTTTGTCTGTAAATATTTACCAATGTTTAAAAGTGTGTGTTTTAGATAGAGATGCTCTTTATCAATTACTAAAAAGAATTTATCGAGTTTATATTTTGAACCATTAAAATTTAAGTGTATAGAGTTATCTGAAGTTATCTTAAGTTTCTTTTTATAGTGTAAATGCAAAGGCGTATTTGATTGTAATGTTTTAAAACCATTATATTTAAAATTGAGCACATCTATATCAATATCACTTAAAAAAGTTTTTATATTTATAGTTCCAGAGATAAAAGCATCTCCAATATTTTCAAGAGTAATAAGTGTTGCAGGAATAGTTACATTAAGTGAAGTAAAATCAAAAGGGAGTTCTACTGTATCGAAAGAAATAGTATGTCCTTTGTATATCCACTGCGATGCTTCTACTGTGATACTATCTTGTTTTGGGACAATATTATATATAAGATGAAGAGGCTTTGTATTATTTTTTCTAGAGATACCAAAAAAGGAAGGGTTGTCGAGTTGAAAGTCTATTTTTCCTGTAGCATTTTTAGCATCGTAAGTTGCATTTACAGTAGCATTTGCTATATCCTGATAGCTTGCATGCATATTTTTAATGAATACATTATAATTATCTAAAAATATAGTTGCATCAGCAACATCTATATTTAAACCAAGATAGTCAAAGTTTGAATTTTTTGTGTAAAATGTACCGTTGGCTCCAACAGATATGCTTTGAAGTCCAACATCTATTTTTAAATCAGTTGCAACTTTACCTCTCTTTTGTAAAAAGGGTACTTTAATATGATATGTATTTAATATTTTAAGTATTGATCTATTGAGCTCTGCATCAAAAAGTAAAGAGAGGGTAAGCTGAACCTCTTTTTTGGCAGTAAAATCTATGAGTACCCAGCTTTTATCTAAATACATCCCATAAGAATATGCTTCTTTAGGATGGATATAGAAGAGTCCATTTTTAAACTCTAATTCAATAGTTTTCGTATGAATAGCATCTAAATCTTTATTATATGTATAAGTAGCATCATGGAGTGTTGCTGTGATATGTACATGTTTGTAAGCATTTTTTATATCGTTGTATTTCACATATCCACGAATATCGCCAAGAGTTGCATAAGACATTCCAATAGCATCATAAGCCCAATATCTTACCTCCTTTGGTATATCTGCAAGATTGATTAGATACTCTAAATCTTCTATATTTTTATTACTTTTTAGTTTATAGTACACTTTTTCTTTTCCAAACATTGTATATATTGTAAAGTCTGCGACATCTGATAGTTTAGTATGTAAATTACTATAAAGTATATGTGAAAGCGTATCAAAATATAAAACCCCGTTGGCGTTTATATGGTGTTTGGCAACTTTGAAGCTATTAACAGTAAGTTTCATACTTTGTGGACTTAAATCAAGTGTAGTATTGAGTGTAAATGTAGGTGATTTAACCTTGAAAATACCACTTTCTCCTATCTTGTATGAGAACGTTCCCTCTATATCTTTATAGACTATTTTTTTAATATATAATGAATGGAACCACTCCTTTACAATGGAGAATGATGTAAAGTATTGATTTATTTTGGAAGTATCAAATGATATCGTAGGAGTATCGTTATTTTGTTCAATAGCAACTTCTGAAACTGAGATGTCTAGTTTTTCATTCCATTTTATGTATAATTGTTTTATATGAATATTTGAAACAGAGAACTCTTTTAGATAGAGTCCGTTTTGAAGAAAAATAAACAAAGTGGATACTATTATAAATATGAAGATAAAAAAACCTACAATATTAAAATATGTTCTAGAAATAATGTTAATAATTATGTTATCGTTCATATACTACCTAAATATACCAATTCGAACCCCAAAAGTATTTTATGTTCAAGAGGGTTCTATTAATAAGATTATAGCACAAATGAAGAGTAAAAAATATGATATTAGTAAACTTGATGCAATTCTTTTACGTTTTATAGGATCACCACAAAGTGGTTGGATTAATATAGGAACAACAAGAAATACAAAAGCCGATTTTTTATACAAACTAACAAGGGCAAAAGCTGCACTACAAAAGGTAACACTTATCCCTGGTGAGACTAGTTATATATTTTTACGACAACTTGCATCTAATCTCCAGCTAGATATAAAAAAGCTTGAACGGGAATATTTTAAGCAGGTACCAGTGAAAGAGGGTGCCTTTGTACCTGATACATATATGATTCCACTTGGCATAACTGAACAAAAACTCATACAAGTGTTACTTAAAGTATCATATAAGAGAATGAAAGCATTCTCAATAAAAATTTTTGGAAAATACAATCAAAAAAAATGGTTTCAGTATGTAGCAATCGCTTCAATAATTCAAAAAGAATCTGCTAATGAAAAAGAGATGGCATTAATTAGTTCAGTTATCCATAATAGGATCAAAAAAGGTATGAAGTTACAGATGGATGGTACTCTTAATTATGGAAAATATTCACATGTAAAGGTAACACCATATCGTATACGTAATGATAAATCTATATTTAACACATACTTATATAAGGGTGTACCATCTATTCCAGTATGTAATGTGAGTTTTAACGCTATTCGTGCTGCAATATTTCCAGCTAAAACTAATTATCTTTACTTTATGAAAAATAGCAGAGGAGTTCATGATTTTTCATGTAACTATTCTACTCATTTGTATAACATAAAACATGCTACAAAATGAAACAAATTAAAAATTAAAGTAGATTTTTTATTGAGCTAGCACTATGTTGGCATAGTTGTGTTACTATTTAGCTTGTAAATTCTATGAAATCTATGCTCATAGAATAAAATATTATACACTAAGGACAATATATGTCAAAAATTATTTGGTCTAAAATTGATGAAGCTCCGGCTTTAGCAACATATTCATTATTACCCATTGTAAATGCTTTTACTAAAGCTGCAGGGATAGATGTAGTTACTAGCGATATTTCATTGGCGGCTAGAGTTATTTCTAAATTCCCAGAGAGATTGACAGATGCGCAAAGAATTGATGACAATTTAGCAGAATTAGGAAATGTAGTCCAGCGAGAGGATGGAAATATAATAAAACTTCCAAATATCTCTGCATCAATACCCCAACTTATGGAGTGTATCACTGAACTTCAAGGGCAAGGGTTTGATATACCTAATTTTCCTGAGGATCCACAAACAGAAGAAGAGAAAGCTCTCTCTGCTCTTTTTGCTACTTGTTTAGGTTCAGCAGTAAATCCTGTGCTTCGTGAAGGAAATTCAGATCGTCGTGCTGCAGCTGCAGTTAAAAAGTTTGCACAAAATAATCCACATAAACTACGTCCATTCTCAGAAAACTCTAAAGCGTATGTAGCATCTATGAGTGGTCATGATTTTTATGAAAATGAAGACTCAATTATAGTGGATGGTGAACAAAATATAACAATAGAACTCAATGGCAAAGTATTACGAAATGTTGATGCAAAAGATAAAGAGATCTTAGATGGGACATATATGTCAGTAAAAGCACTACGTTCATTCTTAAAAGAGTCTATTATAGAAGCGAAAGAGAGAGGTGTATTATGGTCACTTCACTTAAAAGCTACGATGATGAAGGTATCTGACCCAATTATGTTTGGTCATGCAGTTGAGATATTTTTTGAAGAGGTATTTACAAAATATGCAGATGAGTTTGCTAAACTTGGTGTAAACGCCAACCTTGGTCTTGGAGATCTAGAGAAAAAACTTGAAAACTCTGATAAAAAAGAGGAGATTTTAGCAGCACTTAAAGCAGTGATTAATGATGGTGACTTAAATATTGCCATGGTTGATTCTGATAATGGTATCACAAACCTACATGCTTCAAATGATATTATCATTGATGCATCTCTTCCTGTTGTTATTCGTGATGGTGGAAAGATGTGGAATAAAGATGGAAAAACTGAGGAGTGTGTAGCTATTATTCCTGATCGTTGCTATGCAAACTTTTACCGTTCAATGATGGAAGATTGTGTAAAAAATGGTCAATTTGATGTAGCAACTATGGGTTCAGTTGCAAATGTTGGACTTATGGCACAAAAGGCTGAAGAGTATGGTTCACACCCTACTACTATTGAAGTACCAGAAGATGGTGTAATGGAAGTTAAAGATGCTAATGGTACTGTCCTTATGAGTCACAATGTAGAAAAGGGTGACATCTATAGACTGAGTCGTGCAAAAGATATTCCAATTAAAGATTGGGTTCGTCTTGCTGTAGAGCGTGCTAGTATAGAAAAAGTACCTACAATCTTCTGGTTAGATGAGAATCGTGCACATGATGCAAATATGATTAAAAAAGTAAATGAGTATCTTAAGGAACACAATACAGAGGGCTTAGATATTCGTATTATGGAAGTAGAAGAAGCTACTAAATTTTCTAATGCTCGAGTAAGAGAAGGAAAAAATACTATTGCAGTAACTGGTAATGTATTAAGAGATTATTTAACAGATATGTATCCTATCTTAGAGCTTGGAACATCTGCTAAAATGCTCTCTATAGTTCCTCTATTAGCTGGTGGTGGTCTATATGAGACTGGTGCTGGTGGTTCTGCTCCTAAGCATGTTGATCAGTTCTTAAAAGAGGGACATCTTCGTTGGGATTCACTTGGTGAATTTTTAGCACTTGCAGAATCCTTACGATTCTTAGCTAAAAAAAATAATTCTGATGAATTAGCTACCCTTACTGCTGCACTTGATCAAGCAAATGATAGATATTTAGGTGAGAATAAATCACCATCACGTAAAGTTGGTGAGCCAGACAATAAAGCTTCTCACTTTTATGTGGCACAGTTTTGGGCAAAAGCATTAGCTGAATCAGATAATGCTACTCTATCCGCTAAATTTGCTCCAGTAGCTGAGGAACTTATTAAAAATGAAGCAACTATCATCTCTGAACTTTTATCAGTAGAAGGGAAAGCTCAAGATATTGGTGGTTACTATAATCCAGATGAAGCAAAAGCTGAAGCGGCTATGCGACCATCTGCAACACTAAATGCTATTATTGACGCTATATAGTTAGCATTTTAGTCTTTATGCTCTTTACACATAAGTGTAAGGAGTTATAGCTTTTCATTTTTAGCTACTATTTAAATTGCCACTAGCTAAAAATAAAAAGTTAAAAATTTACTTAAGGGAAATGAATGGCAAGTAAAGTAACAATTATCGGAACTGGTAATTTTGGATCTACTGTAGCATTTATACTCGCTATGCGTGGATCATGCCATGAAGTGATACTTCGTGGTAGAAATATAGATGTAGCCAAAGGAAAAGCTTTGGATATGTCTCAAGCAGCGAACGCCGCACGTGAGCATACTATTGTACGTGCTGCTAATGGTCCAGAGGATATGAAAAATAGCGAAATTGTTGTTATTACTGCAGGTGCTCCAAGAGCACCAGGTATGAGTAGAAATGATTTACTTGTTAAAAATGCAGAGATAGTAAAATCATACTCTTTAGAAATTAAAAAGTATGCACCAAACGCCATAGTTATTGTTGTGAGTAATCCTCTTGATGTCATGACTTATGTAGCAAAAAAATATACAGGTTTTCCTAGAGAGAGGGTTATTGGTATGGCAGGAATTTTAGATTCTGCCCGTATGGCACACTTTATTTATGAAAAGCTTGGCTATGGGGCAGGACAAATTCGTGCTACCGTAATGGGTGGGCATGGCGATACTATGGTACCCCTACCCAAGTTTACAACTGTTGCTGGTGTACCTATTGATGATCTTTTAGACTCTGAGGAAATAGGTGAAATTGTAAAGAAAACTAGAAATGGTGGTGCTCAGATAGTAAATCTTTTAGGTGATGGTTCAGCTTATTATGCACCTGCTAAATCTACGGCTGTAATAGTAGATGCAATTTTAAAAGATACAAAGCAGATTCATTCGTGTGCAGTAATGCTTGATAATGATTATGGTTACTCAGATATGGTAAGTGGTGTTCCCGTTATGATAGGTGCAGGTGGAGCTGAAAATGTTATTGAGATGACTCTTAAAACACTTCAAAAAACAAGGTTTAAGAATTCTGTTGCTTCAGTAAAAGAGATGGTGGACACTCTCTACTCTAATGGTTTCTTTGATGATTTAAAAAAAAGTGAGAAAAAATCATGAAAAGTAGAAAAGTAGGTATAGTTGGAGCTGGTGCAGTTGGTGCTACTACTGCTTATACATTAGCAATGATGAATAGTTGTCATGAAATAGTACTTTTTGATATTGCAGAAGGTGTGGCAAAAGGAAAAGCTATAGATATAGCACAAGCTTCTTACTACTCTCAACAGGACACTATTATTACTGTAGCTGAAAAACCTGAAGATATGAAGAGTTGTGATATTGTTGTTGTTACGGCAGGAGTTCCACGTAAAGGTGATATGACTAGAGCAGATCTGCTAATGATAAATGCAAAAATTACGAAACAAGTAGTTGAGAATATCAAAGAAAATTCTCCAAACGCCATTATTATATGTGTTTCAAATCCTTTGGACGTGATGACTTATGTAACGCAACGAATTACAAAGTGGGATTCAAATCGTATTATCGGTTTAGCAGGTGCACTTGATGGATCACGTATGGCTTATCAAATCTCTAAACTTACAGGTTATGCATCTAATCAAACTGGTTCTTTAGTCATAGGTGATCATGGTGAAAATATGATTCCACTTCCTAGTAAAGTCTCTGTTGGGGATATTCCACTCACTTCTTTGATCTCTAAAGAAGATATGGAAGGTATCATTACAAGAACAAAGAATGGTGGTGCAGAGATAGTAAAATATCTTGGCACATCAGGTTACTATGGACCAGGTCGTGCAATAGCATATATGGTTGAATCTATTTTAAATGATTCTAAGGTGATTGTTTCTTCGTGTACTATCTTAAATGGCGAGTATGGATATTCTGATGTGGCTGTTGGAGTACCTGTTGTTTTAGGTGCAAATGGTGTTGAAAAGGTAATAGAGTTAGATTTAGATAAAGAAATGAAAGAAAAATTTGCCATTTCAGTAAAGTCTATAGAAGATGGTATTAATATACTAAAAGAGAATAATTTTTTCCAAGGAGTTTAATGATATGAAGACAAGAGTTGAAAAAGATACAATGGGTGAAGTAGAAGTTCCAGTAGATGCATACTGGGCTGCACAAACACAAAGAAGTATTCAAAACTTCAAGATTGGTAATGAGACTATGCCTTATGAAATTACAAGAGCATTCTCTTATCTTAAAAAAGCAGTTGCATTGGTAAACAAAGATTTGGGCAAACTTGATGCAAAAAAAGCAGATGCAATAGCAGAAGCTGCTGATGATATGTTAGCTGGAAAACTTGATGGAAATTATCCTCTTGTTGTATGGCAGACAGGTTCAGGAACGCAATCTAATATGAATAATAATGAGGTGCTTGCAAATCGTGCTACTGAAATTTTAGGTGGTGATTTTAGAATTGAAAAGCTTATTCATCCAAATGATGATGTAAATAAGTCTCAATCCTCAAACGATACCTATCCTACTGCACTTCATGTTGCAGCTGTTATTGCAGTTGAGACAGAAGTATTGCCAGCAATCGCTAAGCTAAAGTCCACATTAGCAGGGAAATCGGCTAAATTTGAATCAGTAGTGAAAATTGGTCGTACACACCTTCAAGATGCGACACCTATTACGCTTGGGCAAGAGATTAGTGGTTGGGTTGAGATGCTTAATAAATGTGAAAAAATGGTAAAAGATTCATTAGAAGCAGTTCGTGAACTTGCACTTGGTGGGACAGCTGTTGGAACAGGGCTTAATGCTCACCCAGAACTTGGAAAGCGTGTTGCCGAGAAATTAACTGAACTTACTGGTCATGATTTTGTTACTGCACCAAATAAGTTTCATGCACTTACATCTCATGATGCTCTTGTATTTGCACATGGGTCACTTAAAGCTCTTGCAGCAGATATGATGAAAATAGCAAACGATGTAAGATGGTTAGCATCAGGTCCACGTTGTGGTCTTGGTGAAATAGAGATTCCTGCAAATGAACCAGGTAGTTCTATTATGCCAGGAAAGGTAAATCCTACTCAAGCAGAAGCGGTAACTATGGTTACATGCCAAATTTTTGGTAATGATGTAGCTATCTCAATGGGTGCTTCACAAGGAAACTTTGAGTTAAATGTTTATAAGCCAGTTATCGCTTATAACTTTTTACAATCCTGTCGTCTCTTAAGTGATGCTATCGTTTCCTTTAATGATCACTGTGTAGTTGGTCTTGAGCCAGTTGCAGATAAGATAGATCATTTTTTACATGACTCACTAATGTTAGTAACTGCACTTAATCCTTATGTAGGTTATGATAATGCAGCAAAAATAGCAAAAACTGCTCATGCAAACAACGCAACACTTAAAGAGACGGCTGTTGAGTTAGGACTACTTACCGCTGAAGAGTTTGATAAGTATGTAGTACCAGAGGATATGATTGCACCAAAAGCGTAAAGCTTTGCAATCTTACATTTTAAACTAAGGAGAATAGATGAATATACATGAGTATCAAGCAAAACAGATTTTCAAAAAGTACGGAGTACCAACGCCAAAAGGTATAATGGTCGAGAGTGTAAAGGATGCAGTAAAAGCTGCTGAACAATTAGGTGGTCCAGTATGGGTTGTAAAGGCACAAATTCATGCAGGTGGTCGTGGTCTAGGTGGTGGTGTGAAACTTGCTAAATCTTTAGAAGAAGTTGAAACACTCGCTGATGAAATTTTAGGAATGACCTTAGTAACTCACCAAACAACTGCTGAGGGTAAACTTGTTCAAAAGCTTTATATCGAAGATGGTGCAGATATTAAAGAGGAGCTGTATCTATCAGTTGTTCTTGATAGAAAATTAGAGATGCCTTTAATTATGGCTTCAACGGAAGGTGGAATGAATATTGAGGATGTCGCAGAGAAGACTCCTGAAAAAATCATTACAGTTCCTGTTGATCCAGCTATTGGTTTTCAAAGCTTTCATGGACGTGAATTAGCATTTGGTCTTGGTCTTACAGATAAGGATGAACAGAAAAATATTATTAACTTTGCAAAAAAACTTTATAAAGTTTATATAGATAACGATGCAGAGATGATTGAGATTAACCCACTCGTAAAAACTGGAAAAGGTGAATTTATTGCACTTGATGGAAAGATGGGCTTTGACAATTCAGCACTAGGTCGTCACCCAGATATTGCTGAGATGAGAGATTTAACTGAAGAGGATGCAGATGAATTAGAAGCTGCAAAATATGGGCTCTCTTATGTTGCACTTGATGGTGAGATAGGCTGTATGGTAAATGGTGCTGGTCTTGCAATGGGTACGATGGATACTATCAACTATATGGGTGGAACTCCAGCAAACTTTCTTGATGTTGGTGGTAGTGCAAATGCCGAGACTGTTGCAAAAGGCTTTGAGATTATTCTTAAGAATCCTAAAGTAAAAGCTATTTTTGTAAATATTTTTGGTGGAATTGTTCGTTGTGATCGTATTGCTAATGGTATTATTGAAGCTACTAAGATAACAGATGTAAATGTTCCTGTCATTGTTCGTTTAGATGGAACAAATGCTCCAGAGGCAGCAGAGATTCTTAAAAATGCAAAGATAACTAACTTAATAGTTGGTGATGACTTAGGTGACGGTGCAGCAAAAGCTGTAGCTGCAGCAAAGGGAGAATAATTAGATATGTCAATTTTAGTAAATAAAGATACAAAAGTAATCGTTCAAGGTTTCACTGGGAAAGAGGGTTCTTTTCATGCGGAGCAATGTATAGCTTATGGAACAAATATTGTTGGTGGTGTTACACCAAATAAAGGTGGACAAAAACATCTTGATAAACCAGTTTTCAATACAGTACGTGAAGCAATAAAAGCTACTCAAGCTACTGTCTCTATGATCTTTGTACCACCTGCATTTGTTGGTGATGCTGTTATGGAAGCTGCTGAAGCTGGGATAGAACTTGCTGTAATTATTACAGAGGGTGCACCTGTAAAAGATATGCAGATGGCAAAAGCTCATGCAACAAAACATGGTATGAAAACAATTGGGCCAAACTGTCCCGGTATAATCACTGCTGAAGAGTGCAAGATAGGGATTATGCCTGGTATGATTTTCAAAAAAGGTAATATTGGACTTATCTCAAAAAGTGGTACACTTACTTATGAGGGTGCTAATCAGGTATGTAATGAAGGTTATGGAATCACTACTGCAGTTGGTATTGGTGGAGATCCAATTATTGGTCTTTCATACAACCAAATTTTACCAATGTTTGAAGCAGATTCAGAGACTGAAGCGATTGTTATGATTGGAGAGATTGGTGGAGATCTTGAGATTCAGGCTGCTAAGCTTATTCAAAAACAGATTACGAAGCCTGTTGTCGCATTTATCGCTGGTCAAACAGCACCCAAAGGTAAGACTATGGGTCATGCTGGTGCAATTGTGTCAGGTTCTGCTGGTACAGCAAAAGAGAAGATGGAAGCACTTGAAGCTGCTGGTGTTAAAGTAGTAGTCAGTCCTGCTGAAATAGGTAAAGCAATAGCGGAAGTTTTAAATAAAAAATAGTTTTAAATTATTGTGTGAGCACCCTAAAAGTAACAGTTATTAGTTTTAGAGTGCGATAATAGCACATTTTAGAAATTTATTAAGAAAACTTGGATACTCTTTTTTATCAAAGAGTAGAGTGTAGAAGAAATTCTATACTTTAAATTATTAGGAGAAAATATGGCAGCTAGTCCAATGGTAAACCCTGGTGATCAACCAGTATGGGTAAATACAGATAACTGTAAAGCGTGTGATATATGTGTTTCAGTATGTCCTTCAGGTGTTCTTGGAATGAAATATGAATCAACATCAACTCTTGGTGCAATGATCTCTATTGACCATCCAGAAGCATGTATTGGATGTAATGAGTGTGAACTCTCATGTCCAGATTTTGCTATCTTTGTTGCGGATAGAAAAGAGTTAAAAGCATCAGGATTAAGTTTTGCTAAACTTACAGATGATGCAAAAGAGCGTCAAGCAGCAGTAGTTGCAAATAACTATATGTCACTTAGTGAACAAGGAGCTAAATAATGTCAACTAGAGAAGTAATATCTACTGGTAATGAACTTGCTGCAATTGCAGCTGTTGATGCTGGTTGTAGATTTTTTGGTGGGTATCCACTAACACCATCTTCAGAAGTAATGCATGTTATCTCTGATCTTTTACCAAAAAAAGGTGGAGTAGCAATTCAAATGGAAGATGAAATAGGAGGTATCTGTTGTGTTATTGGTGCTGCAATGGCCGGTGATCGTGCCCTTACTGCTACTTCAGGTCCTGGTGTATCACTAAAAGCTGAGAACCTAGGTCTTGCCCAAATGGCAGAAGTACCTTTAGTTCTTATAAATGTTATGCGTGGTGGTCCTTCAACTGGTCTTCCAACTCGTGTATCTCAAGGTGATGTACTTCAAGCAAAAAACCCATCTCATGGTGATTACAAATCAATCACTTTATGTGCTGGTTCACTAGCTGAATGTTATACAGAAACAGTAAGAGCATTTAACCTTGCTGACCGTTTTATGCAACCAGTTATTGTTTTACTTGATGAGACTATTGGGCATATGCATGGTAAAGCAGTTATTCCAACTGCTGAAGTTGTTAAAGAGGG
>JAICBP010000072.1:24299-28720 GCA_021766785.1 Sulfurimonas sp. endosymbiont of Alviniconcha boucheti | reverse complement strand
CAGACTGCAGGATGAGGTGAAAGAACTGAGGGAGGACTGTGCGTTCATACGACAGGAAAACAAGGACTTGAAGGCAAAGAACGAGAGACTAGAGACGACGATAACGGAGATGGACAGGAAAGTTGATGACCTTGAAGGCCGATCTAAACGGAACAACCTCATAATCCACGGTCTGGTGAGAGCAGAGAAGGAGACTGGCGAGGACTGCGAAGGAATACTGAGGGATCTGATCACGGACAGGCTGGAACTGGCTGATGATTTCCAGTTTGACAGAGTGCATCGCCTCAATGCCAAGCCCAACTCTCCCGTGGTGGCACGCTGTACCTTTTTCAAGGACAAAGTGAAGATACTCAAGGCCAAGCGGAAACTGCAGGGGACTAACGTCTTCATCGGCGAGGACTTCTCTTCTCGTGTTCGCGATGTGAGGCGCAGGTTAGTTCCTCATCTAAAGAAAGCACGCAGTGAGAACAAGAAATGCATGATGGTGTTCGATCATCTCATTATAGACGGAAAGAGGTTTGCTTTGAATGACGGGGATAACCTGAAAGAAATGAGATAGGACTCTGGCCGCTCTGATCGTGGGGGGTCAATGTCTCCTTCGAGTTGTGTTGATTCTGTTTGTGGTGATGTTGGGGGGAAGAAAAGAACAGGGACACCGGTTGTTTGTTTTGCACGGGACATTCGTAGTAAAGACTGTGAAGCTCGGACTGACGTGAGCCGTGTCAGCGATGACAGTGCAAGCGTGCGTGACGCTGAGGCCTATGTAAACACGGACTGTCATGAAGAGTCAGAAACTAGTCGTGCTTTGCTGGTTGAAAGTAAGCAGCCGGGTGCAAGTGTAAATAAACCCTTCTCGTTCTTGCAGTGGAATGTGAATGGATTGTTAGCGAAGCTGAAGGATAACGAATTTATCTCCTTTGTTAGTCATTTTGATTTTGTTTGCTTTGTTGAAACATTCATGGAAACATTTCAGTCTAATGTCTTTGTTGATTATATTGTGTTTGTTAAATCAGCCGTTAAGTTATCGAAACAGGGACGTCATTCCGGTGGTATAGTATGCCTCATACGAAATGAATATGCTCCTTACGTACGTAAATTGGATGTTGAGTACTTAAACATTATGGTGTTTCTAATCGATAAGGAGCTGTTTGGTGTTATGAAAGATATTTTGTATGTGTGTGCGTATGTCCCACCTGAGGGCTCTCCGTTTTACCCGTATTTTGATGTAGACAATGGTATTGGATTACTAGAGGAGTGCTTGACTGACTGTATGCTTACTTTGAATGACGTTTATGTAATTATGGCTGGCGATTTGAACAGTAGAACAGCCAGTAATTCTCAGATTAATTCAATGAACGATAATATATTTGAATCGTTGCAGGAGAGCCAGCCAGTAAATCTGAACAGAAAGTCTCAGGACAACGTTGTAAACAACTACGGAAAGTTTTTGTTAAATCTGTGTACCACTTTTGACCTTTGTATTCTGAATGGGGTATGTAAAGGTGACCTTCAAGGTTGCTATACGTACATCTCAGAGACTGGTAGTAGCGTTAATGATTATTTTATTTTGTCAAATGATTTGTATGCACTTATCCATTCCACGTGTGAACTTTGTGTCACTGGACGTATTGAATCTGATCACATGCCACTTACATTCCGTGTTATATTTCCAAAGGAAAATGTGTGCAGTGATGAAGTTTCTCAGCATGAGCAAATAATTGAAAAGTTTGTCTGGGATAACCTTAATGCACCCACGTTTACTAGTCTAATGTGTACAGATGAAACTTGTGCGATACTTGACGAAGCTATTAGCTTGATTGATCTTGACATAGACAAAGCCTTGGATATATTTAATAACTGCATCAAAGAAAAGGCTGAATGCATGAAGAAGCAGATAACGATAAAAAATGGGAGGAAGCTGGACGAATGGTTTGACTGGGAGTGTAAAGTGGGAAGAAGAAATGTTCGAAGGCTTTTGAAGAAATATCGTCGTTCACTGCTCGCTGATGACCGCAGTGCTTTTTGTCTCGCAAGAAGGGAATACAAAAATTTGTTGAAGAAAAAGAAAAAAGACTTTTATGATGTTCTTTTGGACAAATTGATTTCATCAGTGAAAAATCAGAAAGATTTTTGGGAATTTGTACATAAGATATCACCCAAAAGAAAGTCCGTCTATAATAATATTTCTTTGGATAGTTGGTTTCAGCATTTTAGAGCGTTACTTGAAAAAGAAGTAGATTTTGACTTTGACGATGAAAATGCTGTTCAGGACAACGAAAGTTCTCTAAATCGCCCAATTTCCAAGGAAGAAGTCTTGCTTGCATTCAAAAAGTTGAAGAATAAAAAAGCAGCTGGACCAGACGGAATAATAGGAGAAATGTTGAAAAACTCGGGAACTTATGTAATTGACTTTTTCGTGAAATTTTTTAATGCTTTGTTTGAGAAAGGAATTTTTCCAACTAAATGGACTGAATCTATTGTATTCCCTCTTTTTAAGAAAGGCGATGTTAACAATCCGAATAATTACAGAGGTATCTCGTTGGGCGATGCAAGCTGCAAACTTTACAGTACAATTATTAACCTTAGACTGCAAGAGTGGGTTGAAGTAAACAATATCACTGGTGAACATCAGGCTGGGTTTAAGAAAAACTATTCAACAATTGATCATATGTTTACATTATTAGCCTTTGTACAGAAACAGTTTTCCTTGAACCGCAAATTGTATGTTGCTTTTATAGACTTTGAGAAAGCTTTCGATTCTATAAACAGAAAACTGCTTTGGCCTATTCTCTTGAAAAATGGAATCAATGGAAAATTGTATCGTTGCATTAAAAGCATGTACAACAGTGTTAAAGTTAGAGTTAGATGTGGATCTAAGATGACTGATTACATTAATTGTACGTTTGGGGTGAAACAGGGGGATGTTTGCAGCCCAGTTTTATTTTCTCTCTTTATAAACGAGCTGGCTTTAGAAGTTATTCAGAATGGTAGACACGGTGCATCGTTTATCAATGATTATTTTGAATTGTTTATTTTGCTATTGGCTGATGATGTTGTTCTGTTGTCAGAAACGGTTATTGGTTTACAGACACAGTTGAACAGTTTGCAAAGAGCATCCTCCTCCCTTCAGTTAAAAGTAAATATGAGTAAAAGTAACATAGTTGTTTTTAGAAAGGGTGGTTACCTGGGTGCAAGGGAAAGATGGACGTATGATAGTGTTGTATTGCCAGTTGTGAATGTGTATAAATATTTAGGTGTTCTCTTCTCCACGAAACTGAGTTTTACTGCGTCATGTCATGATCTTACAAGTAAAGCTAAGAATGCAGCATTATGTATTATGCAGAAGTTGCGAATGTTGAATAATAATAGTTTTGAATTATTTCTGAAATTATTTGATTCTCAAGTGCAACCCATCGCTCTCTATGGTGCTGAGCTATGGGGTCTTGAAACAGCAGCGGTTCATTGCGAAAAGGTCCACTTATTTGCGCTGAAAAGGTTTTTGGGAGTTGAGATGCGAACGCCAAATGACCTTGTCTATGGTGAAACAAATAGGTATCCATTATTTGTGAACTCTGCAGTAAGATGCATACGTTACTGGTTAAAATTAACGAGAATGGAGGCGTCCAAATTACCAAGCAAAGCTTATAGGATGTTACATATATTAGATGAACGAGGTAAAAGAAATTGGGCCTCAAATGTTCGTTGTAAGTTGTATCAATATGGATTTGGTTTTGTATGGTTGAATCAAGGTGTGGAAGAAATGAACCAGTTTTTACATGTTTTTCGTGAAAGATTAGTTGTTTGTCGGTGGCAAGAATGGCATTCCCATGTTGAGACTAGCGATAGATTTAATGTTTATAGGACATTTTGCACCATTCATGATACGAAAACATATCTGAAGATGAATATTGATAGGCACTTGAAATTCATAATGACAAGATTTCGATTGGGTATTTCAGACATTTTTGTACATTATTACCGATACAAAAGACACACTGATAATGACCTGATTTGTCCATTATGTAGAGTAGCACAAGAAACTGAATTACATTTTGTTCTATGTTGCCCTGTGCTAAGTGCTTTAAGAGTGCAATTTATCCCGTCGAAATTCTACAAATTTCCAAGTCTTTTTCGATTAAGCCTGCTGCTGGCATCCACCAATGAAAATATTGTGAGAAATTTGTCAGTGTATTTATACAAAGCCTTTAATTTGCGTAGCATTTTAAGTTCATAATTCAATCACACTGTCATTGTCAGTACGGAGTCTAGTACATTGTCGTTAGTTTGTTGGTTTTCTTGCTCATAGGCACAATTATAGTATGTACTGTGAGGTGGTAGGTCATCCACCCGCACCCCTTCATGAGGGGCAATGGCCTAAATGAATAAATCATCCGTATCCGTATCTCTCTCTCTCTCTCTCT
>JAICBP010000072.1:7116-9264 GCA_021766785.1 Sulfurimonas sp. endosymbiont of Alviniconcha boucheti | reverse complement strand
GGGGGGGGGGGCATTCGCACACACAGAGAATTACCAATGTTGGTACAACTGCAATGTCATCCATTCATACACTTACTATCAAGAAATTGTTTTCTTTTGTTTGTGGCATGAAAAATAAACTTTGACACATTCCGACATAGACTTTGATTTCTTGCTTCAAGTGCTGTTTTTAAGGATCTAAAGGAAGAACCTGGTATAAATTTCCTTCTGAGGTCTGCGTACATAGGGCATTTAAACAAAAAGTGATGTTCGTTTTCAATTTCATTGATGCAAAAAGCACAATTTCTGTCTAGAGATAAAACGCTGTACCGGTGTAAGTTGTTGTTTAATGGAAGTACTCCAAATCTAGCCTGTGATACAGCCACTCTAAAGCAATATATATCAGTGTTTGAAATATACTTCTCTTTTTCAAAGATCGTCTTGAAGGACCGATAAATTTCATACCTATCTTTGTCTCTAACAGCTCCAGACCATTCCTGTATAAACATATCTACTAGCCTTTGTTTGAATGATCTCAAAAAGGAGTTTTTATCACCAACCCCTTGCTGCAGCCATACAAAGTTGAATCCAGTTTCACACAGAATTTCCCTAATTCTAGAAACCCAGCAGTCTTTTCCATTTCTGTCTAAGCACAGCAGCATTTCATAGGCTGTTTTCGGTAGTCTGTCATTCCCCATTTCCAATAAACGAAACCAATACTTAATGCAACTAATATAGCTATTTATGAAAAGAGGAAATCTTCCTAAATCACCATACACCATTTTATTGGGTGTTCTGACCGGAACTCCGAGGAATCTTTTACAAGCCATTAAGTGAATTTTTTCAATATTCTCAAGTCTTTGTAGTCCCCAAATTTCAGACGAATATAGTAAAATTGGTTGCACTTTAGAATCAAATATTTTGAAGAATGTTTCGTATGTCATTTCTTTGTATTTTTGAAAAGCTTTGCTAAGACATATTACCGCTTTTTTCCCTTTTGCCGCTAAGTGGTCTGTACCCTGCTTGCAACTCAGTTTCGTGGTAAAATTGAAACCTAGATAGCAGTAATTATTAACAACTTCCAATCTGGTATCGTTATAGAACCATTTTTCATGCTTAGCCAAAAATCCCCCCTTTCTGAATACCATGATTTTTGTTTTGTCCTTATTTACCTCCATTTTCATCTCTTGGCAGCATGTTTTAAGACAGTTTAACTGGTTTTGTAAACCAGTAGGTGTTGTCGATAATAAGGCTACGTCATCTGCAAACAATAAAATAAATAGTTCCATGACCCCTGGCACTAGCTGTATTCCATGCCTGCCTTTTGCTGTCACATGATTTGCCAGTTGGTTGATGAACAAGGAAAACAATGTTGGGCTCAGAACACATCCTTGACGAACACCAACAGGACACTCGAAAAACTCAGAGTACTTGCAGTTGGCTCTTATACAAGAAAGTAATGAGTTATACATAGCCCTAAGAGCACCAAAAAACTTCCCCTTAATCCCTTGATTTCTGATACAATCTAAAAGTTTGTCATGCCGTACAGAATCAAATGCTTTCCTAAAATCCACAAATGCGACATACAATTTCTGTCCCTTCTTCCTCAAGCATTTTTGAACAATTGCATAAAGGTTGAATATTTGATCAACAGTAGAATAGTTTTACGAAATCCAGCTTGACATTCCGTAATTGCGGCATTTTCCTCCAACCAAAAATACAGCCTAGCATTTAATACAGAAGTGTAGCATTTACTTACAACACTGAGTAAAGATACCCCCCTGTAGTTATCCACATGTTCGGTGTTTCCTTTTTTATGAATTGGGATAACAATTGCTTTGGCCCAATCCTGTGGGTAAATACCCTTTTCAAACAATACATTAAACATCCTAGTAAGAAAAAGCACCACATCCCGTCCTCCTGCTTTCAACATTTCTGCTGTAATTCCATCTAATCCGCATGCTTTTCCACATTTTAATTTCTTAATAGCTTTCTGAACTTCCAGCTCAGTAATTTCTTCATTCAAAAAGTGATCTGATTCTTCAGAATTATCAAACTGGCTAGCATCTTGTACATTGTCATCAGTATCATTGTTTGCAAAAAGATCCTTGAAATGATCGTACCATTCATTTATATCAATGTTACTACTGCTGGCTTTACTCTGTTTCC
>JAICBP010000072.1:0-2832 GCA_021766785.1 Sulfurimonas sp. endosymbiont of Alviniconcha boucheti | reverse complement strand
CAAACAAAAAAGCATTTTAACATACGTATAAAATGGAGCACAGTTCTGTTCTCACATCGGTCCATAATGATTTTTCCGCTTTTACGTTATACTTCTTACATTGAGTTCACGATCGAAAAGAAATTTAATTTCTAGTGGTGTACTATACTTAAATATTCCAACACACATTTTTGCGACTAATATTAGATGATTAACAAACCGGATCATTGTAGAGTGTTGACTGTGTCCTTTATAACCGAATAACACATCGTTCACGGTTAACTTCAGTTTAATCTCAAACTTACGATAAACCTTTTCCTCCACGTATTCCCAAATAGTTGATATCTTTTTACACGAAAAGAAAAAATGTTCAGGATAATCTGTTTGATTGCAGCCAAACGCACAATTCTTGCTATTAGATATACCCATTTTATTCAACAAAATACTAGTGGGATATATATTATGGAGTATCTTCCACTGAAGTAGACGCAGTCTAGTTTCAGATGTACATTTGCTTGCTAATGTCCAGTGCTCTTTTTCTACCCTGATTCCGCATTTATTTCGCCAAAAGTTTACTGCAATTGGTTCGGTATTATTTGCTTCCACTAAGCGCAAACGAAATTGTCGGGGTCTGAATATTGACTGAGCGTGGTTATCTGTAGATAGCTTAGTGTTCTCAACACACGGTTCAGTCCTTGCTGCACACGCTTCTATAGCAGTGCGCATTGCTCCATATTCAAACAGTCGTGTTGGTTTATGGCCAACCTTTTCGCAAATTGTTTTAAGAGTCATAATTGTGTAGTCATTTTCGAGAATATCTTTGACAAGAGAGAAGCCCGAATCAATCCAGTCTCGAAAAAATAATGTCTGCTTTCTGTACGAGATGTTTGAATTATTCCACAAACATTGTTTCTCTAATGCTATTTTAGCTGGCGTCTCAGTAGACCATTTTTGTTTATTGTCCAGCCAACAGGATAAAACCTTTCTCCAGAATGTGTTTTTAATCAACCCCAGACCTTTAAAGTATTTAACAGATAAATCTGATGAAAAGCAGCATAAGTTTTTACCTAGCCTGGACATCATTTCAGTTGGAATTTGTTTCCATTTTTCATCTTTTTCTATCATTATTTTTTTTGCCCAAGACAGCAAAAAGGATTTTTGCAAGTCATCTACGTTAATCATGCTTAAACCTCCTTCTTCCATTTTTTGACACATAATTCTCCTTTTTACCTTCTCAAAGGCTTTGGTATTAGAGTATTTTTTCTTCCAAATAAATCTAAAAAACAATGTGTTGAGCTTTTTAATAATATCCGCTGGCGCTACAAGTGCCTGCATAGCGAAGATTATTTGAGGTAGTAGAAGGGACTTTACAATACAAATTTTGCCCATTATGCTACAGTTTCTTTTTGACCAAGTGACAATGGTACGCTGTATGTTTTCTATACGTGGTAGCCAGTTATCATCAATTTCTGATGCCGGTATAGAGTTACTAAAATAAATTCCTAAGATTTTTACCCGCAGTTTCCATTTTATATCGTAGTATTCATCAGTGCAATATTTTTTGGAACCGAGCCACATTGCCTCTGTTTTATTTCTGTTCATTGCTAGCCCTGAGAATTTGGAAAAATATGATACTAGTGAAAGGGCATTTTTTAAATCGTCCCTATCTTGCAGAAAAAGCGTTATATCGTCGGCGTATAGTAGCAGTTTTAAAAAGCATTTATGATTTCTTGGAATTGATATACCTTTGACCGATGGGTCTGCCCTTATTTTTTTAGCCAATAATTCTAAGGCAAGGATGAAGGCCATTGGTGAAAATGGACAGCCCTGACGAATACCCGAACTTACTTCAATACTTTGGGAAAGCCAGCCCATGTAATTAATGCAGCTTTCTGTGTTTTTCATTAATACCTCCACCCATTTAACAAAATTCTCCCCAAAATTGAAACGCTTGAATGCCCAAACTATGTATTCTTTTGATATTGTATCGAAGGCAGCTTTATAATCGAGTGCAAGCAAGAGTCCTGGTCTCTCTGATTTGTCCAGATAATTAATCGTATCATCTATAAGTCTAATCACGGTGCTTATATTTCTACCTTTCAAAAAACCGACTTGGTCTTCGTTGACAATACTGGATATAACACTGGAGAGACGAATGGCTAGACTTTTAGCTAAAAGTTTATAGTCAGAATTAGTTAATGAAATAGGGCGCCAATTATTAAGATCGTCTCTAGGCAATTGTTTTCCTTTGTGAATCAAAGTTATTACTGCGCGTTTCTGAGTAATTGACATTTCACCCTTCGTAAATGCAGCATTAAGCGAGTTCAACACCATATCTTTAACTTTACACCAAAAGAATTTTATAAATGCTGTGGTTATTCCGTCTAACCCGGGAGATGAACCGTTCTTCATACGTTTTAACGCACGGGTGAGCTCTTCCTCAGTTAGAGCACCCTCAATACTTGTTTTCTGTTCATCTGACAACTGTGGAACATCTATGCCATCTAAAAAAGCCTGAGCTGAAGGCTCCTGGAAATCAACTGTCTTTCTATATCTATCGCTATAAAATCTAACTTGTTCTTTAATAATTTCCTGCTGGTTTGTCGTCACTTGACCGTCACCTTTTTTAATCCTATCCATAATTTTCACGTTTGATTGCGCCTTTTCAAGGTTTAAAAAATATCTTGTGTTTTTCTCCCCTTCCTCAATGAATTTAGCCCGTGCACGGGTTTGTGCTCCCTTAGCCTCTTGTACCGCATAAATTTCCATTTCCATTTTGACCCTTTCCCTGTGCTTAAGTAACTCGCTATTCTGTGGGTCAGCGGCCAGGGCCGCATCAGCTTTGTCAAGATC
>JAICBP010000071.1:28847-30293 GCA_021766785.1 Sulfurimonas sp. endosymbiont of Alviniconcha boucheti | reverse complement strand
TCTGCACTTCATCTAGTGTAGCAGGAGAGCTAAAGTGAGTATCAGCATTTTCTATATAATTTTGATACCACTTTTCGTTACCATCTTCTATATTATTAAGTAAAGAGATAGCTTTTAGTTGTGCAACTGTTATAGTTGAGTTATGATCTTGGTGTTCATTCCCTATTTTTTTGAGGATACTATCTGATCTCTCTGCTGGCGTTTGATCTTTTATACAGCGGACACTTAAGCCGTCTGATCTGCTATTATAATCATTATAATCCAATCTTTTACCAAAGTAGATATTATATGCTTGGCTTCTATAATCTGAACCAGTCCAGTATTCACCGTATTCCGCTGCATCTCTCATCTGACCGCTACTAAAATAGCGGTCACCAGCATAAGGGAGTTTTAGATAACTTGATATAGAGCCGTTAGCATCTGGAGCGTCCCAGGTGCTCATCTCTACAAACCACTCATTTTTACCATCACTCGCTCCATTTGGATTGAGTGGTAGTCTGTATCCTACTGGACAGACATTGTTTGGGCTTGATTCACTTGCCCATAGTGTATCATCTCGGTTTACTCTCCAATCATGTTGTGCATTTGCTTCTATGATATAGAGTGAATCAGATGGCTCATCAGCTTTAGTAGTTGTCGTACCATATAATGGCTCTCCAGTAGTACCATCTTCATTCCAGTCAATTAGCTCATGTCCGTCTGCTTTTCTTCCCCACTCAAAGAGTGAACCGTAAGCTCTGTAGTCATTACTTGTGGTTGCTTGTTGTGAGGGGCTGTAAGCACGACTATCTACATTTGCATAATCAGCACCGAGGTTATTGTTTAGCCATGTTCTTCCTGTCTTAGGGTTTGTTACTGGAAGATAGACAAATTTATGTTCAAATTTTCCATTTGTCTTTTTGAAAAAACTTCTATCTAGTATGGCATTTGTAGGTAGGTTTAAAGAATTTACATCATCTATCATACTCTGTAGTTCATCTACTGTAGCAGGGGCGCTAATGTGAGTATCTGCACTTGCTATGTACATTTGATAGATATTTTCATAATTGCTATTTATATTCTCAAGTGCTGGAGTGATAGCTTGTAGTTGTGCAACTGTTATGGTTGATTTGTGATTACGGTGTTCATTTCCTATCTCTAAGAGGATACTAACTGATCTCTCTGCTGGCGTTTGATCTTTTATACAGCGGACTGAGATGGCATATGCTCTTGGGCTAATATCATTGTAGTTCAATGAAACACCAAAGTACATGTCAAGTGCATTGCTTCCAGAAACTGAACCAGTCCCGTAATTACCGTATCTCTCCACAACATACAGACGAGCATCGTCAAACCAACGACCACCAGCATTAGAGAGTTTTAGATTACTTGACATGGAACCTGTATTATCTTGAGAGTTCCAAGTGCTCATCTCTGTATACCACTCATTTTCACTATCACTAGCTC
>JAICBP010000071.1:0-28836 GCA_021766785.1 Sulfurimonas sp. endosymbiont of Alviniconcha boucheti | reverse complement strand
GATCTCTCTGCTGGCGTTTGATCTTTTATACAGCGGACTGAGATGGCATATGCTCTTGGGCTAATATCATTGTAGTTCAATGAAGTACCAAAGTACATGTCAAGTGCATTGCTTCCAGAAACTGAACCAGTCCCGTAATTACCGTATCTCTCCACAACATACAGACGAGCATCGTCAAACCAACGACCACCAGCATTAGAGAGTTTTAGATTACTTGACATGGAACCTGTATTATCTTGAGAGTTCCAAGTGCTCATCTCTGTATACCACTCATTTTCACTATCACTCGCTCCATTTGGATTGAGTGGTAGTCTGTATCCTACTGGACAGACATTGTTTGGACTTGATTCACTTGCCCAGAGGGTATCATCTGGATCTACTCTCCAATCATCAGAACCTGTGATTAAGAGTGAGTCATCTGGATTATCTGATTTTGTTGCTGTTGTAGCATATATTCCACTAAGAGTTGACCACTCTATTAGCTCATGTCCATCTGCTTTTCTTCCCCACTGAAAGAGTGAACCATTTGCTAATAGATCTTTTATCGCTGTTGCTTGTTGTGATGGGTTGTAGTCACTACTATTTAGATTTGCATACTCAGCACCAAGGTTGTTGTTTAGCCATGTTCGTCCTGTGGTGTTACTCTCTACTGGTAAATAGACAAATCTATGCTCAAATACTCCATTTGTCTTTGTGAAAAAACTTCTATCTACTATAGCATGTTCATGTAGGTTTAAAGCATTTACATCATCTATCATACTCTGTAGTTCATCTACTGTAGCAGGGGAACTAATATTACTATCTGCACTTGCTATGTATGTTCGATAGATATTTTCATAATCATCATTTATATTCTCAAGTGGTGGAGTGATAGCTTGTAGTTGTGCAATAGTTACAATTGAGTTATGATTTTTGTGTTCGTTAGCTATTTGTTTGAGAATCTCAATAGTATCTCCATTAATGCTATGTACTACTGCTTGAACTTTGGTTACTACATTACTAATAGCTAAAGATTTAAGGGTGTTTAGCTTAGTATTTATTTTTGTTAAGTTAGTTGCATTTACCCCTTTTATACCTGCATCTGTATAATCTTTAACAGTTGGTGCTGTTTTTGAATTATTTACTGCATAATCTACAATTTTTTTATGTGCCGTCAGTTTTTTAGTTGATTCCACTGCTGTGTCTGTAGTGTTACAACCAGTTATTCTTGTTCCAAAAACAAAAAGTGTGACTAAAGATATGTATATTAAATCTATCATGTTTACCTCTTTTCTTATGTTAGTATATAAAAGTTTCTATCTTTGATAGAAGTTTATATCTATTGCTAAATATTTGATAATATAAAATAATCAGATATCACCTTTATTTAAACCTAAAATCTATACTTTACAAAAATTCTAAGATAGGTGCAATCTTTAGGTTACTCTTTACAAAACCACTATTATACAAAAAATTTAAAAGTATTACAACAATTATGCCAATTTTTTTCACTATAAATCAAGACTAAGTATTTTTTAAAGTAAATAGCACCTCAAGCAAGATCCACTCCTTGCTGAATTCTGATTTAATATGAAAAAGTACTACTCCTAATCCTTAATAAAGAGTTTTTAGCTATAATTGCACTATACTAACAAAGTGAAAAAACAATGCTATTTGAATCCTATCCATTTGAAAAACTAAATAACTTACTCCAAGATATAGTAGCCAATAAAGAGCTTAGTGCTTCTGTACTCACTATTGGTGAGCCACAGTTTCAAACGCCAAAATTCATTCAGAACTCTTTAGCAACAAATGCCCATCTTCTTAACAAGTATCCAAAAACTACTGGAGAGAAGAACCTCAGAGAAGCTATGAGAGAATTTGTTAAAAGACGTTTTCATACTAAACTCACGGATGCTCAAATAATTCCTACCTTTGGGACACGTGAAGTACTCTTTAACTTTCCTCAATTTTTACTTTTTGAGAAAGAGAATCCAGTAATGGCATATACAAATCCTTTTTATCAGATTTATGAAGGGGCTGCTATTGCTACTCACTCTAAGGTGATACACCTCAACCTTAATGAGGGCAATAACTTCAAACCTGTGATAAATGAAGAGGAGTTAGCAACTTGTGACCTTGTAATCCTTAACTTTCCAAATAATCCCACCACAGCTTCACTCTCACTTAATGAGCTTGGGGAGTGGGTAGATCTCGCCCTTAAATATGACTTTGTTCTTCTCAATGATGAGTGTTATAGCGAAATCTATACCGATAAACCAACGCCATCACTACTCGAAGCATCTACACATGTAGGAAATAGAGCATTTAAAAATATTTTAGTGATAAACTCTATCTCAAAACGCTCATCTGCACCAGGGTTGCGCTCAGGTTTTATTGCTGGAGATGAGAAGATACTCTCAGAATATATGAAGTACCGTACATATGTCGGGTGTGCAAGCCCTCTTCCACTACAAAGTGCAGCAACAGACGCTTGGAGTGATGAGACTCATGTAAGTACCTCCCGTGCAATCTACAAAGCTAACTTCAAAATAGCACAAGAGATACTTGGCATAAGCATCCCAGAGGCTACTTTTTATCTCTGGATAAAAGTACCAAATGCATTGGCGTTTACAAAAAAACTCTACAAAGAGTTCAATGTAAAAGTCCTCCCTGGAGAGTTTTTAGCGAGAGAAGATATAAAAGGAGAGAACCCTGGAGTTGACTACATCCGTATAGCTTTAGTAGAAAATGAAAAGAGAACAAGAGATGCGTTACAGAGAATCAAGGAGTGCTTAGATGGATAAAATAGAAGAGTTAAAAACAGAGATATTAAAAGCACAACAAGAGAGTGATATAGCAGCTCTTTATGTTTTAGAAGCAGAAGTTCATGAGCTATTTGATGAAGAGACTATTAGTGGTTTTTATGCAAATATTTTAGACCTTGCACTAGAAAAACTCACAAATACTCTTGAATCCCATCGTAAACTAGATATGAGTAATCTTCAGGACTTCGCCACAACACGAGCACTCTATGAATATGCGATGGAACACTACTCTGCTGGACAATTAAAAGATGCAGCAGCACTACTTGAAGTACTCTCAGGTATGACAAATGATGACAACTTCTCGTGGGCACTCAAACTTCACTATCTTGCAGCTACAGAGGGTATATCTCTTGAAGAGTTTATGGAGAAACTTGCTGATATGAAGATGACACAAACAAAAGGAACCTTTTACATTTCAGGATTTTCAAAAGAGGCACAGATATTGCTAGATAATGCTCAACAAGGGGTATAATATGAAAATTCACTTTATTGGCATAGGCGGTATTGGAATATCTGGACTTGCACAATATATGCATTTTAAGGGTCATGAAGTTAGTGGTTCTGACATCAAGGAGACACCACTCATCAAAAAACTCATAAAGATGGGGATAAAAATAACTATTCCCCATAGTAGTGATGCTATAAGTGATCAGGAACTCGTGGTACACTCTGCTATCATTCGCCCAGACAACCCAGAAGTAAAAGCAGCAAAGGAGAGAGGCATTGAAGTACTTGCTCGCCGTGAAGCACTTCTAAAGATCCTTGAGGATAGAAAGGTATTCTCGGTTGCTGGAGCACATGGTAAGAGTACAACAACTGCAATACTTACAGCCATTATGAATGGTTCAGCTATCATCGGTGCAGAGTCTAAAGCCTTTGGCTCAAATGTTCGCTACGATGACTCCACAGACATTATGCTTTTTGAAGCAGATGAGAGTGATGGAAGTTTTTTAAACTCTAATCCTTACTGTGCTATAGTTATCAATGCAGAACCAGAGCACATGGAGTACTACGACTACAACTATGGGCATTTTTATGACTCTTATAAAACTTTTATAAACTCTGCAAAGTATAAAGTTTTAAATGCAGAGGATCCTTTTCTCTCAAGCTTAGTTGACACACAAAATGTTCGCTGGCTCTACCCATCTAAAGATATAAAAAACATAGAGTATGTACTTATAAATAATGAACCTCACACACGTTTTGAGTTTCGTAACTTCGGCTATTTTCATGTTTGGGGTTTTGGTAAGCATATCGCTCTTGATGCAGCACTAGCTATCCTTGCCGCACTTGAGTCAATGGATATAGAAGAGATACGTACCAATATTTTGAACTTTAAGGGTATCAAAAAACGTTTTGATATTGTAGGTGCTGAAAATGATTCTGTTATCATCGATGACTATGGGCATCACCCTACAGAGATAAAAGCAACTTTTGAATCAGTAAAAGAGTATGCAAAGCTTAAAGGATTTGATAAGATCACTGCTATTTGGCAACCGCATAAATACTCTCGTACAATTGATAATCTTGATGATTTTATTACCTGTTTTGATGGAGTTGATGAGCTAATTATTCTTCCTGTATGGGCAGCAAGTGAAGCACCTCGAGATATAAACTTTGTTGAGAAGTTTAAACGCTATAACCTAACGATGGCAGATAGTATCCAAAGAGCAAATAACCACATCACAGTAATCAAAGATGCCCAAAACATGCAGATGATTGACAGTGGACTTATCATTGGTTTTGGTGCTGGTGACATTACATACCAAATAAGAGGTATTGCTTGATGGCATATATCGCTGGGCTTATAATTTCTGGGCTCTTTTTCTTAATTTTGCATTTCTTTACAGAACTCACAAAAATGCAAAAAATTGCAGTAAGTGTTACTGTTTTAGGAGTTATTGTAAGTGCTATTTTTTATAATACACATCAAAACGCTCAAAGAGAGAAGATGCTAGCAGTAGTGCTAAAATACAAACAAAACAGAACTATTCATTGCAATAATACAGAGGTAAACTCAACAACTCATACTCTTAGTATAGGAACTTATACTTTTATAGGTAAAAAAGGCACTCCAAACTATGCACAGATGATTAGTGTATCAGACTGTAACTAGAGTATATGAAACAAAACAAGCAATCACAAACATCTCTTTTACTACAACAACTTGACCTCTCCGAACATATTGAGCAGTTTTCTAGTTTCTTCTCTCGCACACATTCACTCTACATAGAGGGTGATCAAGAACTTCACTTTCGCTACATCAAAGCACTTGATAGACTAGAGTTTAAAGCTCCTCCAAAAGTTATAGAGTTCACAAACATAAAACAGCATCTCAAAAAGCGTGGAGTCCTCAACTTCGAACAAATTTTTGAGATAGTTAAAATTGTCCGTTACTTTCGCTACTTTAAAAATCGCAATATTGATGGGATTATCGGAGAGTGGATGAGTAAGTTTGAGATTCCTGAAAAATTTACAGAAGTGGAGAAGTACTTTACCCATGATGGTAAGTTTGAAGAGAACCTTGATGAGACACTCTTTAGTCTCTCTGCTCGAATAAAAGAGTATAGAGATGCAATGAGTGGTGCACTTAAACAGATGATGAGAAGCTCTAAACTCACTAGTTATCTCGTAGATACTCAGGTACATTTTATCAACAATGAAGATTGTCTTCTTGTTCGTGGTGGTTTTAATCATGTACTTCAAGGTGCTGTAGTTGGTCGCAGTTCTAATGGCTTTTTCTTTGTAGCCCCTGATAGTATTCTCAAGTCTAAAGAGAAAATCCGCTTCATAAATCAAGAGAGAGAGGCTATATTTTACCGTTATGCAGAGGAGTTCTCTACCAAACTTTCAGAGATCCAAAGCTTCATAGCATTTATAGACAAAGAGTTTACGAAGTTTGACAACTACCAAGCAAGAGTACTTTTTGCTAAGAGCAAAAATCTCCAGCTCATCAAAAATAAAAAAGATTCCAAAATACTCCTCTCTAAATTTATACATCCTGCTCTACACAATGCCAAGCCTATAGATATTAACTTCTCAAAAAACATCTTAATGATTACTGGTGTAAATGCAGGAGGGAAGACTATGCTACTCAAAAGCATCCTCGCCTCTGTATTTATGGCGAAATACATTATTCCTATGAAAATAGATGAGAACAGATCACATATCGGTTCCTTTAAAACAGTACTCAGTATCATAGATGACCCTCAAAATGTCAAAAATGACATCTCAACTTTTGCTGGACGTATGCAGCAGTTCTCTAAGATATTTCAAGAGACTTCTGCTCTTGTTGGTGTTGATGAGATAGAACTAGGAACTGACTCAGATGAGGCAGCAGCACTCTTTAAAGTCATTCTTGATGACCTTATAAAACGCAGACAAAAAGTTGTTGTCACTACTCACCATAAACGCCTAGCCGCACTTATGGCTGATCGTGATGATGTAGAGCTTATGGCAGCTATTTACGATGAAGAGCAGAGAAAACCAACTTATGAGTTTATGCAGGGTATCATTGGAAACTCCTATGCATTTGAGACAGCTGCAAGATATGGTATCCATACTAATCTTATCCAAGAGGCAAAAAAAGTCTATGGTGACAACTCTGAAAAGCTCTCTCTGCTTATAGAACGAGGCTCACAACTAGAACGTGAACTCAAATGGAAACATAAACTTGTTGATGAGAAACTAGAGACCCTTAAGAAAAAAGAGTCTCAACTCAAAGAAAAACGTGAAGAACAACTCAAAGAGCTAGAGGAGCAAAAAGCAGCACTTAAGCGCAGTTATGAAGTTGCTATTTCTGAAGCAAAAGCTGCCGCAAAAGAAAATGATAGTAAATCTATCCATAGAGCAATGAACAAAGCAAATAAGAAACTCCCACCAAAAGAAAAAGAGCTAAAAAGAGATGTGGCGTTTAAAGTGGGGGATACTGTTAAATACCACTCAAACCACGGCACTATCATCGCTATAAAAGGTGAGAGAGAGGCGACTATAGAGATGGATGGAATGAAAGTAAGAGTAAAGACAAAATATCTTCGCCATACCCAAGCTATCAAAGTCAAGCCACAAACAGATATCAAGCTAAGTGTAGAAAAGAGAGCAGGTCTAAAGTGTGATCTTCACGGTATGCGAGCTGATGAGGCTTGTGATGCATTAGATAAATTTTTAAACGATGCTCTTATAAATGGCTGGGATGAGGTGATAATCTATCATGGTATAGGAACAGGCAAACTATCTTATGCAGTCAAAAACTTCCTTAAAGCTCATCCAAGAGTCAAAAACTTTATTGACGCACCTCCACATTTAGGTGGTTATGGTGCTAAGATAGTGAGTCTTTAGGTGACTAAAAGTGTTGGGATTATCGGGGCTGGGGCTAGTGGTCTTCTCTCTTCAATACTCTGTGCAAAAGCTGGACTAAAAGTAGAAATCTATGAGCAAAATACCAAACCTGCGAAGAAAATATTAGCCTCTGGCAATGGGCGTTGTAATATCTCAAACGCCAATCTCTCTGTAGAAGATTATTTTTCAGAAGATCCTAACTTTGTTCAATATGCCTTAGAGAGTTTTGGTTTTAAGGAGTTTGAAAAATTTACTCAAAAGTTAGGGCTGCTGCTTACCACTCTTGAAGATGGTCGTGCTTATCCTCTAAGCAATGAAGCCAAAAGTGTAGCTAAAATATTTGAAGAGTATGCCCGAAATCATGGGGTAATTTTTCACAACGAAAAGAAGATTACTGATATAAAGATGTTTAAAGAAAAATATGATGCAGTTATAGTAGCGACTGGTTCTCGTGCAGCTTCACATCTTGGAGGAAACAGTGATGGAGAAGAGTTTGCACTTGCATATGGACACAACATCATCCCAGCATACCCCTCATTAGTACAACTAGAGCTAAGCTCAAAAATAGCTCATAAAATGAGCGGAACAAAGATATATACAGAAGTAACCCTTCTAATCAATGCACAAAAAGAGCAGATTCAAAGAGGAGATCTACTCTTTAGTACTTATGGCGTTTCAGGCTTTGCAATTCTTGATCTCTCACAAATGGCAAGTTCAGCACTACTAAACTCTCAAACAGTAGAAATAAGTATTAACTTACTTCCAAATTTTACTACACAAAAACTTGCCCAGTATATCGCTAAAATGGCACAACAAATACCTACATTTACTATCTTAAATATTTTAGTTGGTATTCTCCCGGGTAAAATTGTTTCAGGAGTTTTAGAGAGCCTTGAGATCTCACCCCTAATAAAAGGCTCAGATATACATACGAAACTTACAAAAAAGATAGCCAATCAAATGTGTAACTGGCGTTTTAAAATAAGTGATACCCATGGATTTCGCCATGCAGAGGTAAGTGGTGGTGGCATAGATACTACCGAGATAGATGAAAAAACTATGATGAGCAAAAAGGTACAAAATCTCTACTTCACAGGTGAAGTCCTTGATGTAGTAGGTAAACGAGGAGGCTATAACTTTGCATGGGCATGGGCAAGTGGCTTTCTTGCAGCACAAAGCATAAAAAGAGAACTCCTTTAAANTTTAAAGTTTATTAAACCAGTCCCAACTCAATCTTTTCTTGTTCTCTATTGATATTAAGTACCTCCATTTGAGGTAAAAACTGATTAATAGAAAGTACTTCTAATGGATGTGAAACTCTTTTGTTACTCATCTTAGAGATATGAATCATTCCATCATTTTTGAGCCCAATATCTACAAATGCCCAAAATCAGTAATATTTCTTACCACCCCAGAGACAGAACTTCCCTCTTTGAGCATAGTTTTCCAAAAATATTTATAGCCATCATATTGGCTTTCTCTTTAAGCTCACTATGTACTTCTCTCTCTATCGACGGAAGAAGTAGGCGTTTAAGTCCATCACAATAAGCTTTATAAAGAAGCTCTTTTGAACTTGCACTATCATGAGGAATTTTATAGTGTTTGATACTCTTTTCTATTCTCTCTTTATCCTCTCTTATCTTTACTGTGAGCTCTTTTTCTTTGACCGCTCTCATAATAGCTAAATATTTATGTGAAGGGATATTAGCTACCCTTTGTGATACCTTTGCTAGATTTTTATAAACGCCATCTTTTTTGAAGCTCTTTGTCTTTTTTGTCTCAAGCACTCCAAATCTTAGCATTAAGTTTCGTATAACCTTTCGCTCACGAGGATTATCAGCATAGCATTCTGCTAAAATATCTTGAGCCCCTTACAAAGCTTCATCTACTGAACCTAAACCACCTTTAACAAATTTTTTTGCCTCATTTTTAAAAGCTTCTTTTGAAAGCTTTGCACATTTAAGAGTATTTGCTAAAGGTCTAAGTCCTAGCTTTATAGCCGTACTTGCACGAGTAGATTTCTTCTCTTTAAATGGTCGATATATATCTTCTAAAACACGAAGAGAGTCTNTAGACTTTTTAAGACTCTCACTTAGAGTAGCCCTCTGGGCAATAAGCCGACTTACCTCCTCTTTTCTCTGCAAAAGTGCTTCTGTCAATTGATAGAGAAGATCAAATTCACGAAGCACCTCATCACTAGCCCCACCAGCAAGCTCCTTGCGATAACGAGCGATAAAAGGAATAGTAGCACCCTCTTCTAAAAGTCGGAGAATATTTCTAATATGCTCTTGTTTGAGCCCTATCTTTTGCGCTAATGTAGCGACAAGATTATCATGCATCTCTACTACTTTCTTAGTGTTGCTATAAGTCGCTTTGGAGACAAAAAAAGTTCTAATGCATCTTCTATACTCTTACAAGTTGCATCACTAACTAGTAGTGTTTGGGTGGCGCACCCCTCATCACCTATAATGGCTATCCCTAAAGAAGCAGTTTTGAGCATCTCTATATCATTATTTCCATTACCTACAGCTACACAAGAAGAAGCACCTAAACTCTTCACATACTCTTCCTTCTCTCCTGTATGATCTTGACTCTCAAGAACTTTTACTCTCACATCAAATGTAGAGACCTGAGCGTGAACATTCCCAAAAGTATCTGCCGTTATGATATGTAGAGTATAAAGTTTACTAAGCTCTCTAAGAAGTTTTTTTACTCCCTCTTTTAGTATCCCATCTTTGGCTAATGTACCGTTATAGTCTAAAAGTATATGTTTTATAGAGAGTTTTTTGTAGTTATTTATTTTTATTTCATTTCTGTTCATATGCATTGTCTCTTTTTTCATATTTAGATTATACTACATTAGGGATAATTATCTAAAATTCAAAGTAAATCAAAATCAAGTAAAGAAAAAATTTTCATTAAGACTAATAGTTAAATTTATAGAGATTCTGGTAAAATCTTTTTAGTGTTTTCGATTGGATTCTTTCGTAGTCTCAAAGTAGCCAATCAATAAAAGGAGATGATACTTTATGAATGATGTTAAACTAACACAATACTCTCACGGAGCGGGTTGTGGCTGTAAAATCTCGCCAAAACTCCTCGATACTATCTTAAAGACCTCAAGGGAGCAAATCTCTTTTCCTCAGCTTTTAGTAGGCAATGACACTAAAGATGATGCTGCCGCATTTGATCTTGGTAATGGTACTTCTATACTAAGTACAACTGACTTCTTTATGCCTATTGTTGATGATCCTTTTACCTTTGGTCGCATAGCAGCTACAAACGCCATCAGTGACATCTATGCGATGGGTGGGAAACCACTTATGGCCATTGCTATTTTTGGTTGGCCTATTGAGAAGTTAGATGCGGCTACTGCAAGTGCTGTCATTGATGGTGGTCGAAGTGTTTGTGAAGAAGCTGGGATTCCTCTTGCTGGTGGACATAGTATTGATTCACCTGAACCTATTTTTGGTCTTGCAGTCACTGGTTTAGCTGAGAACAAAAATATTAAATGCAATAATACGGCTGAAGAAGATTGTGAGATTTTCCTTACCAAACCACTCGGTATTGGAATACTCACAACTGCACAAAAAGAGGGTAAGATTGCTAAGGGTGACATTGATGTAGCTATTAATGCTATGTGTACCCTCAACAAGGTTGGACAAGAGATAGCACAACTTGAAGGTGTTACTGCCATCACAGATGTAACAGGATTTGGATTACTCGGACACCTCTGTGAAATATGTGAGGGGAGTAACATCTCTGCAGTAATAAACTACGAAAAAGTACCAACTCTTCAAAATGTCAAGAAGTACTTAGAGATGGGGTGTGTGCCAGGTGGTACGCATAGAAACTTTACTAGTTATGGGCATCATATAGCACCAATTACGCCTCAACAGCAAGATATTCTTTGTGATGCACAAACTTCTGGTGGTCTTCTTTGTGTTGTCCGTAAAGAGAGTGTCAAAAAATTTTTAGAGATTACTTCCAAAACAGGGCTTGATTTAAATCCTATTGGAACTACTATCAAACGCGGTCAATATCTCATCCAAGTAAACTAATTTGCAACTCACTGAAGATTTTCGTTCACTTGTTCTTAACAACACACCTCTCCTTGATGTCCGAGCGGCAATAGAGTTTAAAAAAGGTGCATTTGCTACAAGTACAAACATTCCTATTCTAACAGATAGAGAGCGAGAACTTGTTGGAACAATGTATAAAGAGCAAGGAAATAAAGCTGCTGTAGCACTTGCAGAAGAGCTCATTAAGCAAGAGGGAAAACAGCAGAGAGTAACAAAATGGAAAGAGTATATAAACGCCAATCCTCAAGCCTCTCTTTACTGTTTTCGTGGTGGACAACGTTCTACTATTTCCCAAATTTGGCTTAAAGAGGTAGGAGTAGATATAACACGACTCAAAGGTGGATATAAAGCTTTTCGTAACTACCTGATGCAAGAGTCTCTTCGAATAAGTACACAAGTTGAGAAACTTATCATTGGTGGAAGAACAGGTTCTGGAAAGACTATACTACTAAAAAAAATACCAAACTCTATAGACTTAGAAGATTTAGCATACCATAGAGGATCTTCTTTTGGTGGTTTTATAGAAAAACAACCAGCACAGATAGACTTTGAAAACAACCTAGCTTATAAGTTCATACAGTTTGAAGACAAATACCCCAATAGTCCACTTATCATAGAACATGAGAGTCATAATATAGGAAAAGCTTTTATCCCAAAACCTATCTACACAAACCTTATGAATGGAAAACTCATACTATTAGAGACTTCTATGCAAAAAAGAGTAGAGATAATATTTGAAGAGTATATAAAAAATTCACTTACTAGTTATGTAGAAAAATATTCTCAAAAAGGAGTGAAAATTTGGGCTAATACAATAGAGAATAATATTAATAAAATACAAAAACGCATTGGAAGTGAGCTATATAAAAAGTTGCAAAATATCCTCGCAACTTCTCTCAAAGTACAGGTTGAAAATGGAAATCTACAAGGATATAAAGAACTTATAGAGATACTTCTAATCTCTTACTATGATCCTATGTATGACTACCAAATAGCAAAAAGTAAAATACCTACTCTCTTTAAAGGTAATCAGAGTGAAATTTTACAATTTCTTAACTACCAACTAAGTAATTAATAGTCAGTTCAAATCATCTTTTTGCAATAGGTAAATCTGATGAAATTTTTACTCAAAAGTTATATTTAATTTTAAAATTAGCGAAATAAATTGAGAAGAGAAGAGACAACTTTAACTAGGCAACGACCTACATTTCCAATCCTGAAAGGATAAGTATTATCAGCGAAGAGGGGCTTAGCTTCTGGGTTCGGGATGGGACCAGGCGTTTCCCCCTCTCTATAGTCACCTAGACAAGTTGTCTGTCAATATATCATCACTAAGAGGTAAAAACTAAGTCTCATAACGATATACTCACAGACAACCTGTATCAGTTGTTTAAGGGTAAATTGTAATTATTAAAGTCAATGTTACTAAATAACTATTAAGATCATATCACTTATCTATGTATATAATACACTAAATAAGGTAGTGAACGAATTGTACTCTTTTAAGAGTTTGTAAAAAGACAAACGTACTATTAGTACTGGTCAGCTAAACAGATTACTCTGCGTACACATCCAGCCTATCAAGCTTGTAGTCTTCAAGCGTACTTCAGGGATTGTTCATCTTGGAGTTGGCTTCCCGCTTAGATGCTTTCAGCGGTTATCTCATCCGTGCGTAGCTACCCAGCGATGCTCTTGGCAGAACAACTGGTGCACCAGTGGCACGTTCACCCCGGTCCTCTCGTACTAGGGGCAACTCTCCTCAACAATCCTACGCCCACGGAAGATAGGGACCGAACTGTCTCACGACGTTCTGAACCCAGCTCGCGTACCGCTTTAAATGGCGAACAGCCATACCCTTGGGACCTGCTCCAGCCCCAGGATGCGATGAGCCGACATCGAGGTGCCAAACCTCCCCGTCGATGTGAGCTCTTGGGGGAGATCAGCCTGTTATCCCCGGCGTACCTTTTATCCTTTGAGCGATGGCCCTTCCACACAGAACCACCGGATCACTATGACCGTCTTTCGACTCTGCTCGACTTGTCTGTCTCACAGTCAGTCCGGCTTATGCCATTATACTCTACGGTGGATTTCCAACCCACCTGAGCCGAACTTTGTAAGCCTCCGTTACTTTTTAGGAGGCGACCGCCCCAGTCAAACTACCCACCAGACATTGTCCTCGCACAAGATTATTGTACGGAGTTAGCTATCAGAATATTCAAGGGTGGTATCTCAAGGATGCCTCATCATAATCTAGCGACTATGAATCAATGGCTCCCACCTATCCTGCACATGAATATCCCAATAGCAGTGTCAAGCTATAGTAAAGGTGCACGGGGTCTTTCCGTCTTTCCGCGGGTAGGAGGAATTTTCACCTCCACTACAATTTCACTGGATCCATTGTTGAGACAGCTCCCATCTCGTTACGCCATTCATGCAGGTCGGTATTTAACCGACAAGGAATTTCGCTACCTTAGGACCGTTATAGTTACGGCCGCCGTTTACTCGGGCTTCAATTCATGGCTTCGCTGAGCTAACCAATCCTTTTAACCTTCGAGCACCGGGCAGGCGTCACACCCTATACATCCTCTTACGAGTTAGCAGAGTGCTGTGTTTTTGGTAAACAGTCGGGAGGGACACTTTGCTGCGACCCTAGAGTGCTTTAGAGAGTAAATCTCGTTACACAAAGGGCACACCTTATACCGAAGATACGGTGCTATTTTGCAGAGTTCCTTAACAATGGTTCATCCACGCGCCTTAGAATACTCATCTCACCCACCTGTGTTGGTTTACGGTACGGGCAACATATCATCTCGTTTAGAGGCTTTTCTCGGCACGACAGTATCAACGATTCAAAGCGCTCTCCGAAAAGATTGCTTTGCCTGTAAGATCTCGGTTTCTTGAAAAGCGGATTTGCCTACTTCTCAACCTACTTCCTTCGAGCCACAATTTCCATCAGTGACCTCGTTTAACTCTATGCGTCCCCCCATCACTCAAATGATGATATGTCGGTATCGGAATATTAACCGATTTGCCATCGTCTACCCCTTTCGGACTCGACTTAGGTCCCGACTAACCCTACGATGACGAGCATCGCGTAGGAAACCTTGGGTTTACGGCGAAGAAGATTCTCACTTCTTTTCTCGCTACTCATGCCTGCATGCTCACTTCCATCCGCTCCAGTACTCCTTACCGGTATACCTTCTACGCTGAATGGAACGCTCTCCTACCACTTATGATAAATCATAAATCTAAAGCTTCGGTGTCTGTCTTAGCCCCGTTATATTTTCGGCGCAGAATCGCTAGACCAGTGAGCTGTTACGCTTTCTTTAAAGGATGGCTGCTTCTAAGCCAACCTCCTGGTTGTCACAGCAACTCCACATCCTTTTCCACTTAGACAAAACTTTGGGACCTTAGCTGTTAGTCTGGGTTGTTCCCCTCTCGACATAGGATTTTATCACCCTACGCCTGACTCCCGAGGTTACACATGAAGTATTCGGAGTTTGATAGGGTTTGGTACCGCGGTAAGCAGCCCTAGCCCTGTCAGTGCTCTACCCCTTCATGCTAATGCTCGAGGCTATACCTAAATATATTTCGGAGAGAACCAGCTATCACTGAGTTTGATTGGCCTTTCACCCCTATCCACACGTCATCCCAAGAGTTTTCAACCTCTACGGGTTCGGTCCTCCACTGGCTCTTACACCAGCTTCAACCTGCACATGGATAGATCACTCAGTTTCGGGTCTGCATCCAGTAACTTTATCGCCCTTTTAAGACTCGCTTTCGCTACGGCTCCTCGTTTGATTAACCTCGCTACTGAACACAACTCGCAGGCTCATTATGCAAAAGGCAGTCCGTCACACATTTAAATAGTGCTCCGAATGATTGTAAGCCATAGGTTTCAGGTTCTATTTCACTCCGCTCACCGCGGTCCTTTTCACCTTTCCCTCACGGTACTTGTTCGCTATCGGTCTAGTAGTAGTATTTAGGGTTGGAGGGTGGTCCCCCCATATTCAGTCAAGATATCACGTGTCCCGACCTACTCATTCCATACCTTAGTTCCAAATATATGTTTTCGCTTACGGGAGTATCACCCTCTATGCCGAGTCTTTCCAAACTCTTCTGCTAACAAATATCCTATATGTATGTGCCCTTCTCCCATTTCGCTCGCCGCTACTTTGGGAATCTCGTTTGATTTCTCTTCCTTCAGGTACTGAGATGTTTCACTTCCCTGAGTTCGCCTCACATTACTGTGATAACATGAATCGCTCCATGCTGGGTTGTCCCATTCGGAAATCCCCGGATCAAAGCTTATTGGCAGCTCCCCGAGGCTTTTCGCAGCCTATTACGTCCTTCATCGCCTCTACTAGCCAAGGCATCCACCTATGGCCCTTAATATCTTTTTATTCTATTATTAGTTTGAAAAAAACTATTAAACCGTTTTTCTCTCTGCTAGTTGTCTCATCACTTAACTATAAATTCTTTTATAATCTTATGATTATTCATCTAGCTCCTCTAATACGCGTTCACTACCTTATTTAATGTACTCTCTACTTTAAATAAGCTAATGTTCTCTTTATTGTAGTTATTTAGTTTTAATAATATCTCTATTATTAAGTTGTTGACTTTAACAATTGTAATTTAATGAACTAGACAATTATAAATAAAAGTCTAATATAAACTCTTCTTCAAGAACTTACATTAGATTTTAAAATGGTGGAGAATAACAGGATCGAACTGTTGACCTTCTACGTGCAAGGCAGACGCTCTCCCAGCTGAGCTAATCCCCCACTTTTATGTAATCATATATTAAAATAACATAGATCACTGAAAACTAAGCAAGCAAGTCTTTTGAAATAACTAATGTGAGATTTTCTCGTGTTGAGCCAATCAAATGAATGATCGCTCTTTACTCTAGAAAGGAGGTGATCCAACCGCAGGTTCTCCTACGGTTACCTTGTTACGACTTCACCCCAGTCGCTAATTCCACCGTAAGTGGTAGCCTCCAAAAGGTTAGCTTCCCAATTTCGGGTGAAATCAACTCCCATGGTGTGACGGGCGGTGAGTACAAGACCCGGGAACGTATTCACCGTAGCATTGCTGATCTACGATTACTAGTGATTCCAGCTTCAAGCAGTCGAGTTGCAGACTGCTATCCGAACTGAGAGACGCTTTATGAGATTGGCTCCACCTCGCGGTATCGCAACTCTCTGTACGCCCCATTGTAGCACGTGTGTAGCCCTAGCCATAAGGGCCATGATGACTTGACGTCGTCCTCACCTTCCTCCTCCTTACGAAGGCAGTCTCCTTAAAGTGCCCAGCTTAACCTGCTGGCAACTAAGGACGAGGGTTGCGCTCGTTGCGGGACTTAACCCAACATCTCACGACACGAGCTGACGACAGCCGTGCAGCACCTGTTTTCAAATTCCCCTAAGGGCACCACTCTATCTCTAGTGTGTCTTTTCAATGTCAAGGCTAGGTAAGGTTCTTCGCGTATCTTCGAATTAAACCACATGCTCCACCACTTGTGCGGGTCCCCGTCTATTCCTTTGAGTTTTAATCTTGCGACCGTACTCCCCAGGCGGTTCACTTAATCTGTTAAGTGCATCACCGAAATGTCTAGCATCCCGACGACTAGTGAACATCGTTTAGGGCGTGGACTACCGGGGTATCTAATCCCGTTCGCTCCCCACGCTTTCACACCTTAGCGTCAGTATTGTTCCAGGAGATCGCCTTCGCTTTAGGTATTCCTAGTGATATCTACGGATTTTACCCCTACACCACTAATTCCATCTCCCCCTCCCATACTCTAGGTAACCAGTTTCCAATGCTGTTCTATGGTTAAGCCATAGGATTTCACATCAGACTTGGCCTCCCGCCTACGTGTCCTTTACGCCCAGTGATTCCGAATAACGCTTGCACCCTCCGTATTACCGCGGCTGCTGGCACGGAGTTAGCCGGTGCTTATTCATATGCTACCGTCATCTTCTTGACATATAAAAGGAGTTTACACACCGAAATGCGTCATCCTCCACGCGGCGTTGCTGCATCAGGGTTCCCCCCATTGTGCAATATTCCTCACTGCTGCCTCCCGTAGGAGTCTGGTCCGTGTCTCAGTACCAGTGTGGCGGATCATCCTCTCAAACCCGCTACCCGTCATTGTCTTGGTAGTCTCTTACACTACCAACTAACTGATGGGATATAGACCGATCTCCGAGCGAAAAACTTTCCCGACTAACTTTATAGTTAGAAGGAGTATCTAGTATTAATCATCGTTTCCAATGGCTATCCCAGTCTCGGAGGCACGTTATCTATATATTACTCACCCGTGCGCCACTAATCCACCTTAGCAAGCTAAGGTATCATCGTTCGACTTGCATGTGTTAAGCACGCCGCCAGCGTTCATTCTGAGCCAGGATCAAACTCTCCATAATTTATTATGAAAAGATAAATAATTTTTATTACTGACCTTTTGCCCAAGATCTCTTATCATTGGCTTTTGTTCTGAATCTTCTTAGACTCTTTATTGTCTATTCTTCGACTCTTCTTTTATCTATTGCTAATCTTTAGACCTCTAAAATGTAAACTTTTAGAACTCTCTTTCATAGAATAGACGGTTGTTGTTTATTAGTTATTTCTAAGTCTTTAGAACTCATCCTCTCAAACTTGTTCTTCTTACTTGCTTAGTTTTCAATGATCTCAAACTTCTCATACAGCTTAAACTTTAAACTGCCTCTGTTTGTGGAGGGGAATTATAGAGAAATGTGGCTTATANTTTACTTAATATTTTAGTGGAGTTTAAGTGAAATTAACAAATTGTAACTTATAAATAATTTAGTAAATGTTTATAATGTTGCTTTTTATTAACCCTAGGCTTATAAAATACACTACACATAAAAATAATATCCGTATAAGATATTTTAACAAGGAATAAATATGGGACTATATGATCGTGACTATGCAAGAGGCAATAGTGCTTCTTTTGGAACTACTAGCCGTGCTGATACACAAATTGTGGCGTTTGTTAAAGAGACATACAAACTATTTGCTGCATCTATGATGGCTGGTGCCGTTGGTGCTTATGTAGGTGTTCCTTTAGCTGGAACAATTGCTACTATGATGTGGCCTCTCTTCTTTTTAGAGATTGGTTTACTCATAGGATTACAATTTGTCAAAAACAAACCAGGCATTAATCTGGTTGTAATGTTTGCTTTTGTCTTTATGACAGGTATTACACTTGCTCCTCTTTTAGCATATACACTTGGCATGAGTGGTGGTGGTGTCGTTATTGGTAATGCTTTTGCTATGACATCTATTGTTTTTGCTAGTATGAGTTTTTTTGCTATTAAAACAAAACATGACTTTACTACCTATACAAAACCATTGATGATTGCACTTATTGTAATCTTCGCATTCTCTATTATTAATATGTTTTTAGGTAATCCTATATTTCAGATTATCATTGCTGGAGCTGTTGTTATGCTCTTTAGTGTTTTAGTTATATTTGACACCCAAAATATCATGCGTGGTGCTTATGAGACACCTATTGATGGAGCTATCGCTCTATACTTAGACTTTCTAAATATCTTTACAGCACTTTTACAACTTTTTGGTATTTTCGGAAACGATGACTAAACCTACTCTATCTCCCGATCTCTATCGGGTGGTAGATGCTAATCTTAACCGTCTCAAAGAGGGTATCCGTGTTATAGAGGATATCATGCGCTACAGAAACAACAACAAAGCTCTCTCTAAAAAACTTAAAGAACTTCGCCATCTTGCTTATGTCGATGAGACTCTTGAACTTTTAAAGTATCGCAATAGTATAGATGATGTGCTCCGTACCTCATCCAAAAGTGAACTAAACCGAAACGACACAATAAGCATACTCACAGCGAACTTTAAACGAGGAGAAGAGTCTTCACGTGTTCTTGAAGAACTCTATAAACTTGAAAACATAAAATATAGTGAAAACTTTAAGTATATTCGCTATGAGCTTTATAACCTCGAAAAGAAGATACTTCTAAGTGAGATTAACAAGAACGAATAAACGCCACTTCAAACTCTAAGTAGTTAAGTGGGTACTCTTTCATGAGTTGTTTTGTCTCTTTATAACCCAAGATATTTCTCGATCCACTCACACCACTACGTTTAATATATCGAAACATCTCTCTTGTACTCTCAAACTCTAATGTATAGTTTACAACTTCAAACTCTGCATCGAAGTACTTCTTTTGTAGAGATTGTATCTTAGAAGAGGAGCATAGAAGTGGTGCAAGATTTGCTGTTTTGTTTAAAGTAATAAAAGTTCCTGAGGTAAAAATTGCTAAAGAGAAAGGGAGATTAAGCTTAACAATATTAGCGAATACTTTGTCTAAATCTTCTGCCCATTGAAGTGCTGAGGCTGAAAAGAGATACTCAAACTTATAAGTACTCAGATACTCAAAGAGAGTCTCACTATTGAAGTCTCCATAGATAGCCTCTATTTTTTTACTTTTTGGGTGAAGTTCTAGCATCTTAGGAGCAAAATCCACCCCTACAAAGTGTTTGAACTTCCAATCTATAGTTCTACATAGTTCTCCATTACCACAACCCAAATCTAGTATATATTTTGGTTTTATTTGTGTATCTGCTAAAAGTTTTTGAATAACTTTTTTTTGAATAAGATTATAGGTGCCATACTCTTTAGCATGTTTTGAGAACTCTTGACTTATCTTCATTTTTTATTGATTATAAGTGAAAAAATAAAGAGAGTTATAACACTTAATACTATAGTTGCACCAGAAGGAAGTGAATAGTAGTATGATGTAATCATACCAAAGAGTACGCTAAAGAGTGCAAAAAGAAGAGAGATAAACATAGTATTTTTAAAACCTACTCGAAACTGTAGTGCTGCAACCGTAGGAATGACCATAAGAGCACCAATTAGTAAACTTCCTACTATACGGATAGAGAGTGCTATGATAATGGCAACAACCGTTACAAGAAGAAAGTTTAAAAACTTCACTTTTATACCACTTACTTTTGCTACCTCTTCATCATAACATATAAAAAAAAGCTCTTTGCTAAAGATGAGTAAAACTCCTAAAGCCAGAGAACCAAACGCCGTTATTGTTACAAGATCTTCACTACTTACAGAGAGAATAGAACCAAAAAGATAAGAGAAAAGTGAGTTGTTAAATGCCCCTCCAAGCGAGACTACAATGACTGCAAGAGCAAGTGAACCTGACAGTATAATCGAGAGTATAGCATCTGAGTAGAGTGAAAAACTGCTTCTTAGGTACTCTATGAGCCATGAGAAAAAGAGTGCAACAATCACTGCAACCCAAAGAGGGTTATAACCAGCTACAAGACCTACAGCTACGCCTACAAGTGCTGAGTGTGCTAATGTTTCGCTCAAAAGAGAGTAGCGTTTGAGTACTATAAAAGTTCCACTGATAGAAGCAAGAGTTGCAATAAGAAAGCCTGCTACAAAGGCTCTTTGCATAAAGTCATACTCCAGTATCTCTAACATCCATTTTCTCCTGAGCAGTTATGCTTGTGGTTAGAGATAAGATGTGCATCTATACCATAAAGTATAGACATATCTTCACAGGAGAGTGTCTCTTTTGGGTTATTGCAAATAGTCGCTTTTTGGTTGATAGTAAAGAGCCTAGTAATATCATCTGCAATAACACCAATATCGTGTGTTATAAAGATTATAGTTATTTTCTCCTCTTTGTTGAGTTTACTCAACAACTTGTAAAAACGCCGCTGAGAGATCATATCTACTCCAGTGTTTGGTTCATCAAGTATAAGTACTTCAGGAGAAGAAGCGAGAGCACGAGCTATCATTGTACGTTGGCGTTGTCCTCCTGAAAGTGTACCAACCATCTTCCCTTTGAGATGTAAAATATCCATTTTTCTCATAGCATCTTCTACAACTTGTGTATCTTTTTTAGAAAATCCTGCAAAGATACCATATTTAGCAATACGACCCATTTTAACAATATCTTGTACAGTTGCTGGAAAGTTTTCATCTACTAAAGAAGCACGTTGAGGAACAAAACCAATTTTATGCCACTCCTTAAATTTACTTATTCTCTTTCCAAAGAGCTTCAACTCCCCAGAAGTTGGTTTTTCTAAGCCTAAAAGCATACGAATAAGTGTCGTTTTTCCACCACCATTAGGTCCAATAATTGCTATATACTCTCCATGAAATATCTCTAACGAGATATTAGAGAGGATTGTGTTCTCTCTCAAAGCAAAAGAGAGATTTTTTACATCAAAGATAGGTATTTTAAAGTTCAATTGCACTCTAGTGCCTTTGTAATCTTATGTAAGTTTATCTGCATAATATCTTTATAGCTAAGATGTCGTTTCATCTCATCTGCTGTAATATTTCCAAGTGCATCAAGAGTATCTACTTTGAGGCTCTCTTCATTTGCTATAGTATGCATTGTTTTTGTATTTGCAAAACTCTCACTAAAAAGAAGTGAAATATTTTGTTTTTTTATAGTCTCTATAATTTTTTGTATATTTTTAGCATCTGTCTGAGCTTCAGGAGAGAGCCCATTCAACGATATTACTTTAAAACCGAACTCCTCTGAGAGATAACCATAAGCATTATGACTTACTACAATACTCTGGCGTTTACAGTCTCTAAGAGAGTGGCGGTATTGTTCTTCTAAGGAGTCCAAATCTTTTAGGTAGTGTTTTTGGCGTTTAGCATATAGTAGTTCATTCTCTGGCTTAAGAGTTTTAAGCTCTTTCGTTATGGCGTTTGTTGCTATTTTCATATTTTCTATACTTAACCAATAGTGAGGATCTATTCCTGATTCATGTTCTCCTATATGGTGGTGTTCATGCTCCTCCTCTTTAGTAAGCTTTCGTAGATGTACAAACTTGGAAATATCAAGTACTTTTTTCTTAAAAGTATAATTGTGTGTCCACGGCTCTAGTCCTGAACCACTATAGATAACCAAGGCACTCTTTTCTATATTTGCCATAGTTCTTGGTGTTGGCTCATAGGAGTGAGGATCAACTCCAAAGGGTAAGATACTAAACACATGAAGTGAATCCTTAGCAATACTCCTAGTAATATCATAAAGTGCAAAGGAGCTTACACTTACTATAATCTTTTTATCTAAATCTTCCTCTTTGGTATTGTTCTTTTGATTAAAAAGAAAAATAAAAAGTGAAGAGAGTAAAAGAAGTACAAAGAAAGCTTTTTTTTTATAATGAATCATATTTGTCTCTCTTTATTAATTGTTTGTAATTATATCAGAATCAAGCTCGTAAAGAAATATAAATGCAGATAAAGCAATTTTTATGCCATCTTGATTTTAAAATTCCAAAGAGTTACTGAGATAGCAATAGTCTCATTTAAAAGTGGATATTCTTGCAGTAGTTGTTTCCTATCTATAGTTCTTTGTGCTTGAAACACCTCTTCTATAGAGTCACGAGCAAGTTGTAATAAAACAGAATGACCTATAATTTCTCCTTTTGTAAAACTCTCACCTTATATATATTTATAAGTTTAATAACTATCATAACAATTATAACCTGAAAGAGTGCCGCCAAAACAAATGCGTAATAATGGAGTTTATCTATAGAAGATGCTGAGTAAGCAAGTGTAGCCATCGCTATAAGAAGAGTCAGAGGCATAGAGTGGGAGAGCCCCATTAGTATAGTATCTATAAAACCTAGTTTTTTAATAAAAACCAAAGAAGCAAAAAGTCTCATAAGAACCATCACTCCCGTAATAATGAGTGCTTTGAGAATAAGTCCTTCCATAAAAAGTGCCTCAAGGTTAAAAGATGTTCCAATATGAATGAAAAATACAGGTATCAAAAAACCAAAACCATAAGAAGCAAGTTTTTCAGGAAGCTCATGTTTGTGTTCAAAAAATGTAGGAATAAATATACCTGCCAAGAATGCTCCAAATGCAAGTTCAAGATGTAAGTAAAGCATAGCACCAACAAGAAGAAAAAAGATGCCTATACTTAGGCGAATATCTTGTTCTTTATTGTCATCATGTGGCATCAGAGCAAGGGACATCCTAGGAAACCACCAAAATGTAAGTTGCATAATACGAAAAATGATAAACATAAAAAGCAAAAAGGCTAGAAGTGCCATAATAGTCTGAAAGAGTCCAAGCCCAATGCCAGACTCCAAAGTAGCAGAGGTAATGGTAAGAATAACTATACTCGCTACCTCACCTATGCCGCCAACAGTCATAGACATACTGAGCCATTGTGTTTTACCATACTCTTTTGAAAGTGTTGCAACAAGCCCAACTGAGATAAGAGGGAGAAGTACCATAAATGTTTTACCAAGAGAGAACTCTATAGCAAAAAGAATAGAAAAAGCATAGAGAAAAAGTAAATAGAGAAAAACTTTTTTAATAATTTCTATTGGTGTGTTAAGTACATTTTTAAGGTTAATCTCTGTTCCAGCAATAAACATAAGATATAAGAAACCAAATTCAGCAACAATTTCAAAAAGATGTTCATCATGTAAAAAGCCAATGTACCCAAAAATAGACCCTACTATAATCTCTATCGGTGTAGTAGGAAGCTTTAAAAATTTTGCCACAAAAGGAGAGAACATAATAATAAGTGAAATTGTTATGATTAAAGTTACATTATCACTCATTTTACTACTCTATCTAACTTTTGTAGCGACATCTAAAGAGAGACTTTTTAGCATCTCTAAGTCTCTCTTTATCTCTCTTCCAGAAGTTGTGAGATAATTACCTATCACTATAGAGTTTGCCCCTGCTTCAAATATTTCAGATTGTCGATTACCAAACATAAGCTCACGCCCACCTGCTACCATAATCCGTTCAGCATTTGGAAGTTTATCTCGTGTAAGTTGAATAAGTGCTAATGCTTCATCAATTTCTAAAGTGTTTGGAGAGAGCTTTAGTGCTCTATTGTGGTGGTAGAAGTTTATAGGAACGCTTGTAGGATTTAATGAAGCAAGAGAATTAAGCATACTTACTCTATCCTCCTGTGTCTCACCAAGTCCAAAAATACCACCAGCAATAAGTACTAATCCTGCTTTGTTCACATTTTGACAAGTCTCATAACGTTCAGACCATAAATGAGTTGTACATATCTCCTTGTAAAAAGCTTCACTTGTCTCTAAATTATGATTGTAAGCTTTTATACCCGCCTCTTTTAGTACTAAAAGTTGCTCTAGTGTAGCTGTTCCATTGCAAGCGATGAGACGTAACTCTGGAGCAACATCTTGTATCTCTTTTGCTACTTGGCATACAAATGCGACTATTTTATCATTTAAACCCTTATCTGCAGTTACCAAACAAAAACCTAAGGCACCATTATCTCTGGCGTTTATAGCTTCTTCCTTAATAAGTGCTATATCTTTTTGCTTATAGCGTTGTATATCTGCTTTGTACTGTACACTCTGTGAGCAGAATTTACAATCTTGCAAACAGGTACCGCTGTTGATATTGCAGATAGAGCAAAGAAATATCTTTTCTCTCATAAGATTTCCCTTCTATAGGTAAATTTTTCTTTTTGAAACTCTTTGTCATCACTATCTTTTGCATAGTAAGTTACTTCTAACTTTTTAGGCTTTACTTCAAGCATAGCACACTCAGATATAGGTTTATTTCTGGCACAAGTCTCTCCTGGGTTGAGAAAAAGTGTTCCATTAATAAATTCTGACTGAAACTCATGCGTATGCCCAAAAAGAACTATCTCTGTATCAGGAGACATATAAAAAGGGCGATGCATAAGCTTGAACTTTGTCTCTGCAAGTTTAAAGTAGTAAGGCTCTTTTACTAGCGTATAATCATTATGATAAGGGAGTAAATGAGCATCATTATTCCCATAAACACAAACATATCGATACCCACAATTTTTGAGTAGGTCAAGAGTTTCAAGCTCACAAATATCCCCAGCATGTACAATAAACTCAGCCCCATCACCTATAAGTAGCTCAAGAGCCTCTTTTGCTTTTTTTACTTTAGTGTGGGTATCTGAGAGTATGCCTATTTTCAAGGGATTACTTTGTATCTATCTCATCACGAGGAGTTCTATCTTTACACTTAACACACTCATAAACCTCTTTATTCCTGTATGTTCGAGGGGCTAGAACACCTGTACAGCCTTTCTCTTTGCACTTAATAGTTGTTGGTTCAAATTTAGAGATAAACTTGCACTCTGGATAGTTGTTACACCCCCAAAAAGCTCCACGACGAGAGTTTTTAAGACTAATAGTCCCTCCACAGTCTGGACATGGCGTTTGAGAGTTTTTCTCTTCTACATTTATACTTTTTGTATTTTTACACTCAGGGTAGTTGCTACATGCTAAAAACTCACCATTACGTCCATTTTTGACAACCATGTCACTACTACACTTATCACATTTTTCTTCTACTTTTGTCTCTTTTTTCTCTACTGCATTGCCCTCTTCATCACACTGTTCAGTATATTTACACTTAGGAAAACCGCTACATGCTATAAAGTTACCAAATCTACCTGAACGCAAAAGAAGTTCATGCTCACCACATTTTGGGCAGGAACGTCCAAGTGGCTTTGCAAGTTTCAGACTTATAATCTTCTCTTTTCCTTTCTCAATCTGTTGCATAAATGGCACATAAAAGTCTGCAAGAAGTTTCTGCCAATCAACCTTACCTTCACTTACTTCATCAAGTTTCTCTTCCATATTTGCCGTAAAAGATATATCTACTATGTTTGCAAAGTGCTCTTCAAGTATCTTAGTCACTGTAAACGCCATCTCAGTAGGTACTATCTGCTTTTTCTCTATATTTACATAAGTTCTTTGAGAGAGTGTTGCTACTGTTGGTGCATAAGTAGATGGACGACCAACTCCTTCTGTCTCTAGTTTTTTGATAAGACTTGCTTCACTGTAACGAGCTGGTGGCTCTGTAAAATGTTGTGTAGGTTTTATGCTCTGTATCTCAGCTATATCGCCCTCTTTAAGTGTTGGAAGAAGTTTATCTTTGTCTTCTGTCCCAGTTACTGCATAAAAACCGTCAAATATTAGCTTTCTACCAGATGCTTTATACTGATTCTCATTCCCTTTAAAGATGATACTTTGTTGCTCGAACTGGGCATCTTCCATCTGACAAGCCATAAAGCGCTCATATATGAGACGATAGAGTTTAATCTCATCAGCTTTTAAAAAACTCTGTGCTACTTCAGGTGTAAACTGCAACATTGTAGGACGAATAGCCTCATGTGCCTCTTGTGCTCCCTTAGATTTTTTCATATACAGTTTTGGTTCTTTTGGAAGATACTTTTTCCCAAAACGATTTTCTATAATACCACGAACAGCACCCACCGCCTCCTTCGCTAAGTTAAGAGAATCTGTTCTCATATAAGTAATAACACCAGAAGTGCCATCTGGCGTTTTTACACCCTCATAAAGTGTTTGAGCAATCATCATAGTACGTTTAGGAGTAAACCCTAGTTTTGATGAAGCAATCTGCTGAAGTGTTGAGGTCATAAATGGTGGTGGCGTTGCTGACTTTCTCTGTCTCTTCTCAAGTTTAGAGATAACAAAAGTATCAGCTTTAACACTCTTCTCAATTGCTTCTGCCTGATCATTGTTCTCTATACTCATCTTGTTGAGTTTAACACCTTTATGGATGATAAGATTTGCATCGATATTTGACTTAAAAATAGTATCTATAGACCAATACTCAACGGGTACAAAAGCTTGTATCTCACGTTCACGATCTACTACAAGCTTAAGAGTTGAAGATTGAACACGACCACCTGAAAGTCCTTTTTGAATTTTAGATGCCAAAAGTGGAGAGAGCTTGTACCCCACAACACGGTCAAGCATACGACGAGCTTGCTGTGCATTTACCATATCCATATCTATCTTACGAGCAGACTCTAGGGCATGTTTAATAGCTATTTTTGTAATCTCATGAAAGACAATACGAGGCAACTCCTCTGGATCTTTTTTCATAGCATGAGCAATATGCCAGCCTATCGCCTCACCCTCACGATCCTCATCCGTTGCGATATAGATAGTGTCTGCTTTTTTAGCAAGGGCTTTTATCTCTTTGACTGTTGCAGCATTTTCCTTAGCCACTGAATAGGTAGGTACAAGATGTCCACTCTCTTCATCAAGTTTAATTCCAAAACGAGATTTAGGTAAGTCACGAATGTGTCCTTTAGAGGCGATAACCTCATAACCCTTTCCTAAAAAGTTCTTTATAGTCTTAGCCTTGGCTGGTGACTCAACAATAATTAAATTCACATAGCAATCCTATATATATGTATAGTATAGTTATTTTAATGGCGAAAGTGTAGCGAAAAAAGATTAAATAAAAAATCTAACACCTTGTCTATTTTATTCATTATAACCCTTTACAAGAGAAAATGTCAAGTTATATACATTTTTTTATATATTTACTAAAGTTATTTTTCTCACTACCGATGTTAGTAACTATCGAGGCAAGGAAGCTAAGATACAAATTATTGAGCATAATGCTCTACCCTAAAAGGATTTATAATGGGATTTAGAATTAACACAAACATCGGTGCACAAGCTGCTTGGCGTAATGCCACAATGAACAATCTTCAACTTGATAAAAGTTTAAACTCACTCTCTTCAGGTTTAAGAATTAACAGAGCTGCTGATGATTCAGCTGGTCTTGCTATCGCTGATAAACTTTCAGCTCAGTCTCAAGGTCTCGAACAATCTATCAGAAATGCTACTGATGGTATTGGTCTTATTCAAACTGCGGATGGTGCTTTAGATGAGTACACAAATATCCTTAAAAGAGTTCGTGTTCTTGCAACACAAGCTGCCAATGATACACAAGATGCTACATCTCGTGGACATATCCAAGAAGAGGTAAATGCTCTTTTAGACGAGGCTAACGATATTGCAAATACAACCAAGTTTAATGGTGTAACTCTTCTTGATGGTACAGCAAATTCAAATGGTGATTTTACTTTTCATATAGGTGCTTACCAAAATGAAACACAGATAGTCAATCTAGGAACAAACCTAATTACAAATATTGTAGGAAAAAGTATTGCTTCTATTTTAGTAACTTCAAGAACAGCTGCAGAAGTCACAATTGGTGCTATGGACACTGCTTTAGATAAGCTAAATGGAAGAAGAGCAACACTTGGTGCAGCACAAAATAAACTTGAGTCAACAATACGAAATATCTCTACAACACAAGTAAATGTTTCAGCTGCTGAATCAAATATACGTGATCTTGATTTTGCTGCAGAATCTGCAAACCTTACAAAAAGAAATATCTTAGCTCAATCTGGTTCTTATGCTATGAGTCAAGCTAACGCTGTACAACAAAATGTCATGAGACTACTTCAGTAGTAGTATTAAAAAAATTATGCAGAGAGTTAGCTCTCTGTATGAGTCTCTACCAAAAACTTCTCAATTTTTTCTTCATATATTGTGGCTATTTCATACATTCCTTTCATTATAAACTCATGTAAGACCTTCATATGTTTTTTCTGATTTTTTAAATCTTTTGTATTGAAAAAATCTACAACTAATGGTAATACATAGCTTAAATACAGATCATAGGCAGTGATTAAATTTAGAGTCTCTCTCCTTGGAACTTGTAGTATATCTAAAGTTAGCCCTAA
>JAICBP010000070.1:8847-18498 GCA_021766785.1 Sulfurimonas sp. endosymbiont of Alviniconcha boucheti | reverse complement strand
TCATCATCACAAAGTAGCAGTAGTGTTTTATAGTGCATGATAGGGCGATTAGGATCATAATCTTTAGGTTTACAGATATAGCCCTCAACTATCTCACTCCCCATCTCATTGAGACGAACATCTTGCTCTTTGAGAGGAGTTGAACCATTATAAAAAAAATCTGTAGATTTACTCATAATATCTTCCAATACTTTTTTCTGATACTCAATTTTCTATTTATCACTATACCCATTAGGGTTATTACTCTGCCATCTCCAACTATCGATACACATATCCTCTATCGTTTTCAAAGCACTCCAACCTAAGACTTCTTTTGCTAGTAAAGAGTTTGCAAAACATTTAGCTATATCTCCTGCTCTTCTTTGCACTATCTTGTATGGTACTTCTCTCTTTGATACTCTCTCAAAAGCTTTTACCATATCTAAAACAGAATAGCCTACACCCATTCCAATGTTAAATGTTAAATTTTTAGTGTTAAATTGCTTAGAGTTTATGTAGTTTAGCGCTTTGACATGGGCATCTGCCAAATCTACTACATGGATGTAGTCTCTTACTCCTGTCCCATCTTTGGTATCATAATCCCCACCAAATACACTTAGATATTCTCTTTTACCTACCGCTACTTGAGAGATAAAAGGCATAAGGTTATTTGGTATGCCATTTGGATCCTCTCCTATAGTTCCTGATTCATGCGCACCTACTGGGTTGAAGTATCTTAATATTACTGCTTGAAATGAGCTATCACTTATAACAAGGTCTTCAAGTATTCGTTCTATCATATACTTACTAGTTCCATAGGGGTTAGTAGTTCCTCCCACTCGAAAGCTCTCTTCTATAGGAGTAGATACGGGGTCTCCATAGACTGTTGCTGAGGAGCTAAAGACTATTTTTTTGCATTTGAACTCTTGCATAATATCTAGTAATACCAAAGTACCATTTACATTATTATCATAGTACCTTATAGGTTGTTCTACTGATTCGCCTACTGCTTTGAGTCCTGCGAAATGAATAACTGCGTCTATCTTGTATGTTGTAAACAGTTCTTGAAGTCTTTTTTTGTCTCTTATATCACCCTCTACAAAATCTATATCTCTGTTAATAATTTTAGAGACTCTTGCAAGTGACTCTTTTGAAGAGTTACAGAGATTATCATAAACTACAAAGTCGTAACCAGCATCACTTAATGCTATAAGTGTATGTGAGCCGATATATCCAGCACCACCTGTTATAAGAGCTTTCATAGATGTAAATCTCCAAAGCAAGTTAGCATCTTTAACTCTTCATATTTATTATACATGGTTAAGTTCAACAGTCAAATCCTTAAAATTTCAGTAAGTCAATTGTACCTAAAATTACTTTATTTTAACTACCTAAATGCCTTTTCTGCCCAACACCACTAAAATAGTTTTATATATCACTATTATATCTAACCATAAGCTCCAGTGTTTTATGTAGTAGAGATCATACATAAGTTTTTGTCTAGTATCTTCTTTGCTTCTTCCCTGCACAAACATAACTTGAGCCCATCCTGTAATGCCTGGTTTTACTATATGTCTTTGGTTGTAAAATGGTATTTCATTCTCATATTCACAGACCAGTTTATTCCATTCTGCACGAGGACCAATCAGACTAATTTCCCCTTTGATCATATTAAAAACTTGAGGTATTTCATCTATCCTTGTTTGCCGCATAGTTTCTCCAAAAGGGAATATTCTATTATCATTTTTGATAGCTGTTTTCACATGACTATCAGAATCATGTTTATACATACTTCTAAACTTTATACACTCAAACTCTTTATTTCCTAACCCAACACGCAACTGTTTAAAGTATAAACCTCCAGGGCTTTGCTCTTTTACTTTCATTTTTACAAAAGGTTTTACTATTAAAAACAGGAGAAAAAGTCCTACAATAGAGACTATATCAACTATCCTCTTTTGAAATTTCTGAAAAGAGTTTAAGCCTTTTATATCACCAAGATAGTGTAGGTCACTATTATCTTCAGGTATATAACACTTGAAGAGATACTTTTCTAAAAAATGCTCAATAGAGATGATTTTCAATGTTGCATACTGAATATTAAATTTTAAATTTGTTAAGTATTTGATAATCTCATCATCCACTTTTGCTTTTGTGTTAAGAACTATGATGAATGTCTTATCCTCTATACTTTTCTCTATCTTAGCTATGACATCTTTTGGCTCTTCATCTTTATAGACTATCTTTTCAATAGTAGAAAACTTTTTATATAGTCTTTGAAGTTCAAGTTCTGTGAAAGTGTATTTTTCGCCTAAGATTATCATACAGTTAAACCTTTAATCTCTTTTGAAATCATCTTCAAGCCTAACTATATCATCTTCGCCAGTGTATTCACCTACTTGCACTTCTATCATTACTACAGATATTTTTCCCTTATTTTCTAAGCGATGTATTTCACCCATTTTTATATAAGTTGATTCATTAGGTCTTATAAGTTTAGTTGTATTCCCTACGGTCACAGTTGCTGTTCCACTTACTACTATCCAGTGTTCATTTCTATGAAAATGTTTTTGTAAGCTTAGGCGTTTACCTGGTTTTACTTCTATGCGTTTTATCTTATAGCCTATTGTATCTTCAAGGATTGTGTAAGTTCCCCATGGTCGGTATCCTGTTAGATGAATAGTATGCAAGTCTGTAGTTTTTTTGAGTTCTGCCACAACTTGTTTTACTTTTTGAGAAGAACCTTTTTTACTTACTAGTAAAGCATCACCAGTATCCACTATTACTAACTCTTCTACATCTATCGTTGCTATATATTTGTTCTTACTATGGATAAGATTGTTTTTAGAGTCTATAGGTATATATTTATCATTTAAACTATTGCCATTTTCATCTTTTGGAAGTTCTTCATAGAGTGCATCAAAACTTCCAACATCAGACCAATCAATATCGGAAGCGACTACTTTAACCTTTTGAGATTTTTCCATCACAGCATAATCAATACTATCTTCTGGAATATTGAGCATATCATTATGTTTGATACGAGTTATTTTATCAGTTGAGGCATTCTCTAAAGCATTTTTAGAACCCTCAAATATTGCAGGAGAGTATTTTTGAAGCTCCTCTAAAAAAGCTCCTGCTTTAAACATAAACATTCCACTATTCCAGTAATAATTGCCTGCATCTACATAAGATTGTGCTATTTGTTTATTTGGTTTTTCATGAAATGCTTTGACATCTTCGCCATTAGCTTCTATATACCCAAATCCTGTTTCTGCAAAGTCTGGTGTTATTCCAAATGTTACAAGGTAGTTCTCTTGTGCTAGTTCTTTTGCTCTTGCTAAAACTTTGGAGTATTCATTTTCATCTTTTATAAGATGATCTGATGGAGTAACTAAAACTATCTCCTCTTTATCCAAAGCCATACAAGCAAGTGCAATAGCAGGAGCTGTATTTCTTCCTATAGGTTCTAAAAGATATGTATTATTACCTTTTTCTAACTCTTCAAGCTGATCAAGTGCTAAAAAATACTGTTCCGTATTTGAAACTATAAATTGACTATCACATACTTTTGAGTTTCTCTCTACTGTTAGCTGAAAAAGAGATTTATCATCAAATAGCTTTACAAACTGTTTTGGCATAAGTGTTCTACTTATTGGCCAAAGTCTTGTACCACTTCCACCGCATAATATTATATTAGTCATTTAGACTCTTTAGATACCATTTATACATAGTAGTTATTCCCTCTTTTAATTCCACTTTATGTTTCCATCCAAGAGCATGAAGTTTGGAAGGGTCAGTAAGCTTAATCATAGTTCCATCTGGTTTTGTATCATTGAAGTAAAGTTCACCTTTGTAGCCAACTATATCTTTTATAGTTTGTGCTAATTCTTTAATGCTTATATCTACACCTGTACCAATATTTATATGAGTGTTTCTTATCTCTTTCACTTTAGCGACTGGGGTATCGGAATTTAGTTCTAGAAAATCTCTGTTCTCTAAAATAAAGACACAAGCATCAGCCATATCATCGCTATACAAAAACTCTCGTCGTGGCTTACCGCTTCCCCATATCTCTACTTTTGGTTCATTATTTAGTTTTGCTTCGTGCATCTTTCTAAGAAGTGCTGGGAGTACATGAGAAGTCTCTAGGTCAAAGTTATCATTTGGACCATAGAGATTTGTAGGCATTACAGATAGAAAGTTTGTTCCATACTGTAGGTTATAAGATTCACACATCTTAATACCTGCTATTTTAGCGATAGCATAAGGCTCGTTTGTGTACTCTAACTCACTTGTGAGTAAACTATCCTCGCGCATTGGTTGTGGAGCATTTTTTGGGTAGATACATGTACTTCCTAAAAAGAGTAGTTTTTTTACACTATTTAAGTATGATTGATGAATAATATTGTTTTGAATTTGAAGATTTTCATAAATGAAATCTGCTCTGTAAGTGTTATTTGCAACAATACCACCAACCTTAGCAGCAGCTAATATAACATACTCTGGTTTTTCACTCTCAAAAAACTCTGCTACTGCACTAGAGTTTAAAAGTTCCAACTCTTTATGAGTTCTGTAAATTAAGTTTGTATAACCCTTAGACTCAAGGTTTTTCACTATGGCTGAACCTACAAGACCTCTATGTCCTGCTATATATATTTTACTATTTTTTTTCATTAAGTGGCTCATATTTTATCAGTTCGTATGTCATATATACCAATGCTGTCATTCCAATTATTAAGCCTATTTCAAACGCATTCATCATAAATCCTCCAATAAATTAATCAATTTTAGCCATTACTCAAAATAACTCAAAGTCTTGTACCCACCATCTTGCAAATACATATCTTTTGTCATAAGTTTAAGGTCAGATTCCATCATATCATTTACTAACTCTTCAAGTTTATACTCTCTTTTCCATCCTAGTTTAGTCTCTGCCTTAGTAGGATCACCTAAAAGAAGATCAACCTCTGTAGGTCTAAAGTACTTAGGATCTACTGCTACTACATTTGTTCCTACTTCTACTTGGTACTCAGGATTAGAACAGCTTACTACATAAGCTTTTTCTTCTACACCTTCACCTTTGAACTCTAGCTCTATCCCAACATACTTAAACGCCATCTTCACAAAGTCTCTTACTGTTGTAGTCTCACCAGTAGCGATAACCCAGTCTTCTGGTTCATCAGCTTGTAAAATTAACCACATCATCTGTACATAGTCTTTAGCATGACCCCAGTCGCGTTTAGCATCAAGATTTCCAAGATAGAGTTTATCTTGTAAGCCTAATGCTATCTTAGAAGTTGCACGAGTTATCTTTCTTGTTACAAATGTCTCTCCACGAACTGGTGACTCATGGTTGAAAAGGATACCATTACATGCAAACATACCATAAGCTTCTCTATAGTTTACTGTTATCCAGTAAGCATACATCTTTGCTACTGCGTAAGGTGAGCGAGGATAAAAAGGTGTAGTCTCTTTTTGAGGAGTCTCTTGCACTTTTCCAAAAAGTTCACTTGTAGATGCTTGATACACTCTAGTTTTTTTACAAAGTCCTAAAAGTTTAACAGCCTCTAAAATTCTAAGAGTACCTGTAGCATCTGCATTTGCTACATACTCTGGCGTTTCAAAGCTTACTGCTACATGGCTCATAGCTGCAAGATTGTAAATCTCATCTGGTTGTGTCTCTTGAATAATGCGAGTTAAGTTCATAGAGTCGGTCATATCTCCATAGTGAAGAATAAAATTACGATTTTCTACATGTGGGTCTTGGTAAAGGTGGTCTATACGATCAGTATTAAAAAGGGAACTACGGCGTTTGACACCATGAACAATATACCCTTTTTTGAGTAAAAACTCTGCTAGGTATGAACCATCTTGACCTGTTATTCCTGTTATTAGGGCTACTTTTTTTTCTGTCATTTTATTTTTCCTTGGTTAAATTTAATTTATAAAGTAAAATATCCCATAAAAATAGAGGTGTACTTACAAAATTTCGTTTCCATAAACGCTTTGGCTCTTTCAAAAGTCTAGGTAACCATTCTAAATGAATATCTATCCAAAACTGACTAGGTCGCTCCACTGTTTTTGCATAAAAATCAAACACTGCACCTATAGAACTAGCAACCTTAAAATGTAACTTCTCTTTATGTTCATATAGCCACTTTTCTTGTTTTGGAGCGGTCATACCTATAAAAAGCACATCAGGTTGAAATTTATTTATTTTTGATACTATTATATCATTATCTTCTTGAGAAAATTCTAACTTAAACGGTGGTGAATAGCTTTGTACTTGAATATTTGAATACTCTTTTTTAATGCATTCTTCAATCTTATCTAATGTATTTTGAGATGCACCCATATAAAAAACTTTGCCACGTCTCTCATTCATCTTGCTAAGTAAAAACTTATGCAAATCAGCCCCTGCTATTTTTTTGATACTCTTTTTATTGATCTGTTTAGCAGCCAATACTATGCCACTTCCATCAGGTATAAGTAAATCAGAACTTCGTAAAGCTTTTTCAAAGATCTTATCACTTTTTGCTGTTATATAAGAGTGAGGGTTAATCGTATTTATAATTTTTTTAGTCTCTAAATCAATAGTTTCCAAATCATCTATAAATACTTCATAATTCATAACTTTCATCTAAACACCTTTACTAAATTTTCTTCAAACTGTTCTAAGCTAAAATTATTTAAATATCTTTGTCTGCAATATCGTGCAGTTTCTATGTTTATAAACTTTTCTGTTAATTCATCAAATGATTTTTCTAACTTACTTAAGTCATCTACAATAATTCCACTTTTATCATCAAGTATATAAGATATAGAACCCTCATTTGTAGCCAACACTGGGACACCATAAGAAAATGACTCTAAAAGTGTCAATGGAAATGCATCATTTTTTGAAGGATACAAAAGAATATGTACCTTTTTAAACAGTTCTAGCTTTTGTTCTCCACTTACAAAACCATGATAAGTAATACTTTCTTCTAGTTTATGCTTTTTTATATACTCAAAAAACTCTTTTTCACTACCTTCATCTTTCCAACTACCTGCAAAATTAAAATGTATATTTTTATTTTTGTTTGCACAAGCTAATTCTAATGCTTCCCAATATCCTTTCTCTTTCATCATATGTGCAAGATATAAGACTTGTCTAGATGATGTTTTATTATACTTAGCACCTAAATAAGTATCAAAATCTTGAGAGAGCATAGTATCTTCTACTCCGTTTGGTAGTAAAATGATACTTTTATAAGTATCTAATTTTTCTATATCTTTTTTAAGTAAAGGACTTAATAACACCATATTAACATCTCTTACAAAAAAATTAGTGAGTTTTAGATTTCGTGATGAGTCTGACACGACTTCATCAATCCCCTTAGTATGATAATGATAGTAAATATCTAAAAGAGTAAAAAATCGATATGCTTTCCAAAGAGTTGAAACTAAAATATCTCTATACAGGGCAACACCACGAACTGATGCAGTAAAGTAAAGTTTATCTGGTCTAAAGATTAACAATGCCCATAGTACTTTAAGATATAGTTCTGCCACAAGATAAAACTTCTTAAGGTTTATCTTTCCTATATCTCCAATAGTGTCAGAAGATTTTATAGTGATAAATCTACAATCATACTCTTCATTTAGCTTTTTACTCTTACTTATAAAGTCACCAACTTTCGCAGCTCCATGAGCAGGTGGAGAACGGTGAAGTATGCATAACAGTTTAGGCTTTTTCATCTAAAAGTTCCATATAAATCTTCTTCATTTTCTGTGCCTTAGCTTCCCATGTAAAGTTATCTAGTATATCTTGTCTGTTTTGTTTTCCAACTTTTTGAGCTAAAGTTTTATCTTTATAAAACAGTTCTAGTCTTTTTGCTATATCTGATGCTATATCATCATAGCTTTGTTTTGAAGATACTAATTGTTTCTCTACATAATTTTTAACAAACTGTTCTGGTCCACCATACTTCATAGCTACTACTGGAAGAGAGTTACTCATAGCTTCAAGTGTAACAAATCCTGCATTTTCTAAAGTAGGAAATAAAAATAGATTTGCTTTTAAAAATTGTTCTTGGACTTTATGAAGTGGTATATTTCCAGTAAACTCTACATATCTTTCTATGCCTAAATCTACACAAAGGTTTTCCAAACTATGCCTATCCCCACCTTCTCCAATAATCTGTAGTTTTGCATTTGTGATAGTTGGATTAGCTTTTAAAAACTTAGAAAAAGAAGTAATAGTTAATTTAAAATTTTTAATATAAAGTAGCCTACCTACTGAAATAATAATAAACGAATTCCTATCTTTTTCAATATTTTTTGTCTCAGTTAAGACACTTTTTTTTATCCCTATAGCTGGTTCAGCTATAAAAAGTTTATCTTCATGTAGATTTAGTTTTTTTCGTACATTTTTATTAATGCCTATAATACAATCAGCTTTTGCTTTACATACATGAAAAGAGACATCAATATTTCTAAAAAAAAGCTGTAAAAATATACGTACTCGTTCAATATTTTTTCTTTTATTCCCACCTAAAAACTTATTTTCTATTGGGTCATGACTTCCTATCGGTCCCCATATAAACCTGTTTTCTTTTGTTTTAAGTAGATGAAAAAAGCTAGGTAACCAGTCATTTACAAATGTCACATGATGTACTATATCAAATTTTATATTTTGTTTTTTCATATATAAAGCTGCACCTATGAGCCATAAATAATAATAAATTCTTATTCCTCTACTTCTTTTTTTCCAAAAAGTTAGCCACTTTGGAGGAGCATAATAAAAAAACTCTACATTTGAAGGGTAGCCTTCTATCTCAATAATATCTTTGTTATTACTTTTTGTTATGGCATAGATAGTATCGTTTGGCATTGCTTTTGCAATCTCATTAACCATCTGCCAACCAACTTCAGGTTCACTTCCATTGTTTGGCTCACATGCATATACACCTAAAAATATATTCATAATTACTCTAAGCTCCAATCTTCTAGTTTAAGATTTTCTACTCTTTGAAATTCTCTTGTATTGTTAGTTACTAGAACGGCTTCTATACTTTTAGCATGAGCTGCTATAAACATATCATGAGAGCCTATTATAGTTCCCTTTGATTCTAGTGCTACTCTTATTTCACCGTATGCAAATGCGGCGTTTGAATCAAATGATAATTTTTCTAAAGGTGATAAAAACTCACTTACAGCAACTTCTAACTTTTCACTTCCTTTTTTTTTTACACCATAAAACAACTCGGCTACAGTTATAGAAGATACACTTACAGTATGCTCTTTTGAAATTTCTTCAAATTTATCAATCATAGAGTAATTACGATTTTTTATGATATACGATATAATATTTGTATCCAACATATAAATCAAAACAGCTCTCTTTCTTGAACTTCAGGTTGGTCTCTATCTAGTAAGAAGTCTTCCATATCTTCTAAGGCGTTTCGCATAACATCCCATTTACTTTTTTCTTTTGGAGTTAAAATGATAGAATGACCAATATGTTCTATATAGACTTCATCTGTATCTACTCTATACTCTTTTGGTATTCGTACTGCTTGACTTCTACCATTTTGAAATACTTTTGCTAACATTGTCATGATAAACTCCTTTCGCCATGTGATATATATTTAATAGTATATATCATTTCTCTTTAATTATTGCTTT
>JAICBP010000070.1:0-1396 GCA_021766785.1 Sulfurimonas sp. endosymbiont of Alviniconcha boucheti | reverse complement strand
AATTTATCTGGATTATTTTTTACAGCCCTATTTATATCTCTTGTTTCTACACCATATAGTTCTGCCAAATCTTTATCTATCAATACTTTTTTACTTCTGATATCTAAAATTTTATCTTCTAATGTTTCAAATTTAACTATCTCCATTTATTGCTCCCCTAACTATCACTATTAAAGATATCACGAGTATAAACCTTATCTTTCACATCTTCAAGTATATTTTCAAATCTATTTGCAATTATGACATCACTCATAGTTTTAAACTCTTCTAAATCTTTGATGATCTTAGAGTTAAAGAACTCATCTTCTTTCATAACTGGCTCATAGATGACTACTTCTATCCCTTTTGCTTTTATACGTTTCATGATACCTTGGATGGCACTTGCTCTGAAGTTATCACTACCTGACTTCATTACTAGTCTATAGATTCCTACTACTTTGCACCCCACTTTCGCTTTAGCGACAGGGGTATCGGTATTTAGTGCCAGAGATTCTAGTTTAGCTATTATAGAGTCTGCTATGAAGTCTTTTCTTGTGGCGTTTGAATCTACTATTGCCCCTATAATGTTACTAGGTACATCTTGATAGTTTGCTCTTAGCTGTTTGGTATCTTTTGGTAAACAATACCCTCCATATCCAAAGCTAGGGTTATTGTAGTGAGTACCTATACGAGGGTCTAGTCCTACACCTTCTATAATCTGTTTCGTATCTAAGCCATGAGATTGAGCATAACTATCAAGCTCATTGAAGTATGCCACACGCATAGCAAGGTAAGTATTAGAGAAGAGTTTTACTGCCTCTGCTTCTGTTGAGTCTGTGAGTAAAATATCTATGTTCTCTTTGATAGCACCCCTTGCAAGTAAATTAGCAAACTTTTCTGCTCTCTCACTTTTTTCACCTACTATAATTCTACTTGGGTAGAGATTATCATAAAGTGCAGAACCCTCTCTTAGAAACTCTGGAGAAAAGATGATGTTTGTAGTATTAAACTTCTCATTTATAGACTTTGTATAGCCTACTGGTACGGTTGACTTTATAACCATAGTGGCGTTTGGATTAATAGTGAGTACATCTTTTATGACTATCTCAACTAGTTTAGTGTTGAAGTAATTTGTCTCAGGATCATAATCGGTTGGTGTTGAGATGATGACATACTCAGCATCTTTATATGCTTCTTCCTTATCTAGTGTAGCTCTAAAGTTAAGCTCTTTTGTTGCAAGGTACTCACTTATCTCTCTATCTTCTATAGGGGAGATTTTATTGTTTAACATCTCTACTTTTTCAGGGATGATGTCTAATGCTACTACTTCATTATATTGCGCGAGTAAAACGCCATTTGATATACCTACATATCCCGTTCCAGCTACTGCTATCTTCATCTGTTTTTTAACCTTTTG
>JAICBP010000007.1 GCA_021766785.1 Sulfurimonas sp. endosymbiont of Alviniconcha boucheti | reverse complement strand
GTGTAAAGAAAGAAAGTAAGAAACAAATGCCTGTGACAAAAAAAGAAAGAAAAAAGAAGAAAGAACAGACCACAAATGCCTATGGCAAAGAAAGAAAGACCAAACCACAAATGTTGATGGCAAACGAAAAATGGCTGCCCTAATCAGGCAAGCAAACAGCTGACACCAAATGAAACAAACAAAACAGCTGAAACCACCTCAAAAACGCAAACGGTGGCCTACCTGCAAACATAAGGTGGAGAAAAAAACACACCACCAAATCACAACAGTCTAATAGACTACTGTCTGCAACAAATGAGTGGACGACTACATTGACTACATTTGTTGCAGCCATAAGAGCACAGAGCAAAAATAACTGCCGACAAACAGATGGAAAGCCAAATTAACCATAACTAACATGAATCTTAACTAACTCTAACTAACCCCTCACTAACCCGGCTTCCATCTAGAAAAATAAAGGCTGCAGACTGATAAAGCAAATCGCTAATCAGGACTACCGATGACAAAGCATCG
>JAICBP010000069.1 GCA_021766785.1 Sulfurimonas sp. endosymbiont of Alviniconcha boucheti | reverse complement strand
CCATATCTTAGGAATATCGCTACATCTGCATTTTCAAAATCGCTTTTTACAAAACCTCTATTTTTTAAAGCTTTATCTATATATTTAGAATATTCTTGAAATTCAAGATTAGAAGTAGGTATATCTTTTAAACCAGATAGTAAAAAATACTTTGTTTTCTTATGAATTTTTCCAATAGAGTCCACACTTACAATGTATTTCGGCTTTATAGCACAACCACTTAATAAAAGTAAAGATATACCAATTATTATGTTTTTCATGTGCTACCTCTATATAGTCTAATAACCGAACATACTGATAAACTTATTTGTTTTGTGGTTCTAACATCTGGTAAATCGACAATTTTAAAAATAAGTTTAATTTTATCTAATGTAAAAAGATGGATTATTATACATATCAGACACTTTTTCCTAAGTTCATTTACTTGTACCAACCCAAAATGAAGATTATGAAAGAAGCAATAGATCTCCGAAGTATAGGTTAAATGTAACCAAAAATAGCTTTTAAATTAGGTAGAATTTACTAGTAAATAATCCGACTTAAAAAAATTATTTGCTTGGTGATCTTGATATCTATTTACAGTATAGGCAAACGCCAATAGTTGCAAAATGTGATATTTAGTAGAATTAAAGTTATACTATCATATAATTTATTTACCGTTTAGCAAAGTAACTGTCAAAGCAGATAGCTTAGATAGGAACTTTTATATACTAACATAAAAAAAGGATAATTATGTTAAATTTAAAGCACATATCATTAGCAGCGCTTTTTGTGCTTACAACAGGAATAACGGGTTGTAATAGTACTCCAAATAATACAAGTAATAATAGTATTGAAGAAGGAAAAACACAGATACTGAGTAAGATTGGTTCATACAATACAGCTGGGGCATATGGTGTTACTCTATCAAGTGATGGCACAAAAGCTTATGTAGCCGATTGGAATGATGGTTTAATTATAGTTGATATAAATGATCCAGCTCATCCAACTAAACTAGGATCAACTCCTATAGCTGGGAAGACAAATGATGTTACAATATCAAGTGATGGCACAAAGGCTTATTTAGTTGATGGAAATGATGGTTTAATCATAGTTGATATAACTGATCCAACCCATCCAACTAAACTTGGCTCATACGATGCAACTGCGGATGCACAGCTTCTTGTCTTATCAAGTGATAGCACAAAGGCTTATATAGCTGATGGTAAGGATGGTTTAGTAATAGTTGATATAACTAATTCAACCCATCCAACTAAACTTGGTTCATACGATACAGCTGGGAAGTCATGGGGTGTTACAATATCAAGTGATGAAACAAAAGCTTGTGTAGGTGATTCTACAAATGGTTTAGTTATAATTGATATAACTGATCCAACTCATCCGACTAAGCTTGGTTCATACGATACAGATGGGTTGTCAACTAGTGTTGCTCTATCAAGTGATGACACAAAGGCATATGTAGCTGATGGTTTGAATGGTTTAGTAATAGTTGATATAAGTGACCCAGCTCATCCAACAAAACTTGGCTCATACGATACAGCTGGGAATGCAAATGCAGTTACTTTATCAAGTGATGGCACAAAGGCTTATATATCTGACGGTTATAAAGATGGTTTAGTCATAGTTGATATAAGTGATCCAGCGCATCCAACTAAGCTTAATTCACACGATACAGCTGGGAGTGTATGGGATGTTACTCTATCAAGTGATGGCACAAAGGCATATGTGGCAGATTATAGAGGTGATGGCTTAGTGATAATTGATGGTATGCAATTTGCTAGTAATGATTCAAATAAAAAAGACAATAATCAAACTACAGAGTAAACTTATCTTATTGGGTATTAAAAGAAATCTTTTCTTGAGGAGGGGGGGAGAGGATTTCTCCTATAGAAACATTTAAATTTTTTTATGTTGATTCTAATTACACTTCAAGTATATTTGGTACAACAAGTAGATTAGATATAAGTTTTAAATATGGCTTTAGATATAAATAAAAGGCAAAAGAGATATTTCCTTAGCAGATGCAAGTGGTTTAGTTATAGAAAAACTTATAGAAAAGGAATTCTCTCCTTTACCATTCAATACGTTTCACAAACTAAAATATTTTAAAGCTGAAAATATTCAAAATAATGAATATTAAATGATTTAAATGTAAAAATACTAGATGATAATATTAAAACAAAATTTGATGATATTATTAGAAAAGGAATAACCCAAAGGAATGCAGTTTATTGATGTAAATAGAAAAGAGGTTATACATAGGCTAAATTCAAGACCTAGAAAGTGCTTGGATTATGCCACATCTTATGAGAACTACTCAGAGAGTGTAGTGGCTGTTTCATAAAGTTACAGGTTAAAGGTAAATAAGGAATTTGAAAAAGTTGTCTTGACTTATTGGGGTAGTATTAAGATTTAGGGTTCATTTTGATATTTGATTATTAGTATCAAATATTTAGCAAAGTAACTGTCAAAGCAGATAGCTTAGATAGGAACTTTTATATACTAACATAAAAAAAGGATAATCATGTTAAATTTAAAGCACATATCATTAGCAGCACTTTTTGTGCTCACAACAGGAATGACGGGTTGTAATAGTACTCCAAATAATACAAGTAATACAAGTAATACAAGTAATACAAGTAATAATAGTATTGAAGAAGGAAAAATACAGATACTGAGTAAGATTGGTTCATACAATACAGCTGGGGCATTTGGTGTTACTCTATCAAGTGATGGCACAAAAGCTTATGTAGCCGATTGGAATGATGGTTTAGTTATAGTTGATATAAATGATCCAGCTCATCCAACTAAACTAGGCTCAACTCCTATAGCTGGGAAGACAAATGATGTTACAATATCAAGTGATGGCACAAAGGCTTATTTAGCTGCTAGTAAGAATGGTTTAGTAATAGTTGATATAACTGATCCAACCCATCCAACTAAACTTGGCTCATACGATACAGCTGGGAAGTCGTGGGGTGTTACAATATCAAGTGATGGCACAAAGGCTTATGTAGCCGATGATAGGAATGGTTTAGTAATAATTAATATAACCGATCCAGCTCATCCAACTAAACTTGGCTCATACGATACAGCTGGATTGTCATGTGGTGTTACACTATCAAGTGATGAAACAAAAGCTTATGTAGGTGATTATGATAATGGTTTAGTAATAATTGATATAAGCGATCCATATAATCCAACTAAACTTAGCTCATACCATACAACTGATTTCTCTTTTGCTGTCGCTCTATCAAGTGATGACACAAAAGCTTATGTAACTGATGGTTTTGAAGGTTTAGTCATAGTTGATATAAGTGATCCAGCTCATCCAACAAAACTTGGTTCATACGATACAGCTGGTATAGCATATGGCGTTACTCTATCAAGTGATGGTACAAAGGCTTATCTATCTGATAATGAGAATGGTTTAATTATAGTTGATATAAGTGATTCAGCACATCCAATTAAGCTTAATTCATACGATACAGCTGGGGATGTATGGGATGTTACTCTATCAAGTGATGGCACAAAGGCATATGTGGTAGATCATGGAGGTGATGGCTTAGTGATAATTGATGGTATAAAATAAAGCTCACAATTTTACTCCTTCGTACTAATTTTTTGATTCCTGCAGTAGCAGGGTCGATTTTTTAGTATATTTGATTATTTTTTTACTTTTTTAGTCTGTAGTGATATTCAGTAGAATTAAAGTTGTACTATCATATAGTTTTACTTACCGTTTAGTAAGGACAGATAGAAGTGGCAAAAGTTTCAAAAAAAGAGTT
>JAICBP010000068.1 GCA_021766785.1 Sulfurimonas sp. endosymbiont of Alviniconcha boucheti | reverse complement strand
TCCAAGTTCTGTATCTCCTGGTGTTGTATCATCTGGTGTTACTATTTCTTGAATCTTCGCTCTTGCTTTTGGATAGGATTGAAGTGCTAATGTTTTAAGAGCATCATTTACTGCTGCTAAGTTAGTCGCATTGACACCTGTTATCCCTGCATTTGTATAATCTTCAACCGTGAGTGCTATCCTTGTACTATCAAATACATAAGCTTTGATTGCTGCCACTGCTCTATCTACTGTTTCTGTTGGAAGATTTGCTTCTCCTGGTGCATTACTCTTTGCTACTGTAGTGTTTGTATCTAAACTGTTTGTATTATCATTACACCCTGTCATTCCTGTTGTAAGAACAAAAACTGCTGCTAATGATATGTGCCTTAAATCTAACATATTTACCCCTTTTTTTTATGTTACTATATAAAAGTTCCTATTTTGGCTATCTGCTTTGCATAGGAGTCTTTTATCTATATATTTTACAATAGTAATCAAATATAACTTTAGATTTTATAAAGCTACTCAATTGAAAATTGAAAATTTTATTTTATACCGCCAATAATAACTAAACCATTCTCCCCATCAGCTATATAAGCCTTTGTGCCATCACGTGATAGAGTAACACCCAATGCATACCCAGCTGTATCGTATGAGTTAAGTTTTATTGTATGAGCTGGATCACTTATATCAACTATTACTAAACCACCCTCATCAGCAGCTACATATGCTTTTGTACCATCACTTGATAGAGTGACATTATATGCATACACATGAACCCCATCTATATCGTATGAGCCAAGCTTAGTTGGATGAGCTGGATCGCTTATATCAACTATAACTAAACCATTATTATCAGCTATATAAGCCTTTGTGCCATCACTTGATAAAGTAACACCATTTGCATATCCAGCTGTATCATATAAGCCAAGCTTAGTTGGATGAGCTGGATCACTTATATCAACTATAACTAAACCATTCTCACAATCAGCTACATAAGCCTTTGTCTCATCATTTGATAAAGTGACATTATATGCATACCCAGCTGTATCGTATGTTCCTAACTTAATTGGGTGAGATGGATCGCTTATATCAACTATTACTAAACCATTCTCCCAATCAGCTATATACGCCTTTGTGCCATCACTTGATAGAGTAACATTATATGCATGACCAGCTTTATTGTATGTTCCTAACTTAATTGGGTGAGATGAATCGCTTATATCAACTATAACTAAACCATTTCTACCATCAGCTATATAAGCCTTTGTGCCATCACTTGATAGAACAACACCAATGGAGAACCCATCTGTATTGTATGTTCCTAACTTAATTGGGTGAGATGAATCGCTTATATCAACTATTACTAAACCATTATCATAATCAGCTATATAAGCCTTTGTGCCATCACTTGATAGAACAACACCAATGGAGAACCCAGCTGTATCGTATGAGCCAAGTTTACTTAGACGAAAAGCATCTATCATGCTCTGCACTTCATCTCTTGTAGCAGGTGAGCTAAAGTGAGTATCTCCTTCTATATAGTGTCGGTAACTACTTTCGTATTTGTCATTTATATTTTTAAGTGCTGGTGTAATAGCTTTTAATTGTGCGATGGTTATAGTTGATTTACCACTATTATGTTGATTACCTATTACTAAAAGGATACTCTCTGATCTCTCTGCTGGCGTTTGATCTTTTATACAACGGACAGAGAACCCACGCCCACGGTAGCTGTTTATAAAATCATTTGCTTTCACAAAATTTGAACCGAACCATAGGTCACGCGCATATTGTGCATTTTCTATTGAACCAGTCCAGTACATGCCTTCTTTCCCTATATAGCCCATGCCACCTCTTACCCAACGGAGGCCAGCAGCAGTCAGTTTTAGTTCACTTGATAGGGCACCTGCATTATCTTGTGAGCTCCAAGTTTTTGACTCTACATAAAAATCATTAGCAGAATCTTCTGCTCCATGTGGATTTAGTGGTAGTCTGTATCCTGTCGGACAGACATTGTTTGCGCTTGATTTACTTGCCCATAAGGTATCATCTCGGTTTACTCTCCAATCATCCGCTGTGATATAGAGTGAGTCAGATGGAGTGTCAAACTTTATAGTCGTTGTAGTGTACTTTCCTTCTCCATCGGTATTACTTATCCAATTAATTAGCTCATGTCCATCTGCTCCTCTTCCCCATTGAAAGAGTGAACCGTAAGCTAAGTGGTCATTACTTGTAGTTGCTTGATATGATGCATTGTAAGCACTACTATCTACATTTGCATACTCAGCACCAAGGTTGTTGTTTAGCCATGTTCTTCCTGTATTAGGGTTTGTTACTGGTAGATAGACAAATCTATGTTCAAATGCTCCATTTGTTTTTTTGAAAAAACTTCTATCTAGTATAGCATGTTCAGGTAGATTAAAACTATTTACTTCATCTATCATACTCTGTAGCTCTTCTATTGTAGCAGGGGAGCTAAAGTGAGTATCAGCACCTTCTATATAACTTTGATAGAACTTTTCATTAGCTTCTTGTATATTTTTAAGTAAATCAATAGCTTTTAGTTGTGCAACTGTAATATTTGAGCTACCATTACTGTGTTGTGTTGCTATGAGTGTACGAGTAGCCTCTGAAGCAGGTACTAATCTATTCACTTCATCTATCATACTCTGCACTTCATCTCTTGTAGCAGGTGAACTAAAGTTATTATTTGCACTTGCTATATAGCTACGATAACTATCTTGATAATCATCATTTATATTCTCAAGTGCTGGAGTGATAGCTTTTAGTTGTGCGACTGTTATAGTTGAGTTATGATCACTATGTTGAGAACCTATATATCCTAGAATAGTAGCTGTTCTATTCTCCTCAGTATTGTTATTCTCAGTAGGGATAATAGTTATATTCCTCTCTGTTTTATTCTCATCAGTTTTTTTATTCACTATTTGAGGGATAAGGTTGTTATCATTAGTATTACAACCACTCACTCCTATTCCTAGCACAAGAAGTGCCGCTAAAGTTTTCTGTCTTATATTCATCACGTTTCCTTTTTTTTGATCTTAAATAAAAGTTTTTCTCTGAGCTATCTGCTTTGATATTACTTTTACATCTATACTAAATATTTGATAATGTAAAATAATCAAATATCAATTCGGGTTTACAAACCATATTTTACTATAAAATTTTACATTTTTCAACTATTGGAGTGAGAAGATATGGTAAATAGCAGTGCAAATTNGTTTCTATCTGTTGTGTTTTTATCTATTATTGTTATTCTCTTTTAGCTTTGTCAACTAGAGTGTTTGAAATACATGGTTTGCTTCTATCTGTAAATAGAGTTAATAGAGAATGAAAATTATAAAAAAGTTGACTCCCGCGAGAGCGGGAATCAAAAGAGTAGTAACACGAGTGTGTTAGTCTTTTATACAACGGACAGGGAAAGCCGCTATCTTCACTTCATAATCACTTGCAACGAGAACACCCCAGTTAGATCCCATGTTCAGTGCCTTTCCATCGCTTCTAACTGAACCA
>JAICBP010000067.1 GCA_021766785.1 Sulfurimonas sp. endosymbiont of Alviniconcha boucheti | reverse complement strand
ACTTGCTATATATCTTTGATAGATATTTTCATAATCATCATTTATATTCTCAAGTGCTGGAGTAATAGCTTTTAGTTGTGTAACTGTTAGTGTTGATTTATGATTACTGTGTTGAGAACCTATATATTCTAAAATAGTAGCTGTTCTATTCTCATCAGTATTGTTATCCTCTCCAGGAGGATTAGGGTCAGTTTTATTCTCATCAGTGTTTTTATTCACTATTTGAGGGGTAGGGTTGTTATCATTAGTATTACAACCACTCACTCCTATTCCTAGCACAAGAAGTGCCGCTAAAGTTTTCTGTCTTATATTCATCACGTTTCCTTTTTTTTGAGCTATCTGCTTTGATATTACTTTTACATCTATACTAAATATTTGATAATGTAAAATAATCAAATATCAATTCGGGTTTACAAACCATATTTTACTATGAAATTTTACTTTTTTCAACTATTGTGGTGAGAAGATATGGTAAATAGCAGTGCAAATTTTAAAAGATTTAGCAGATGATTACTTTGTCTCTGTGGAGTTTCTATCTGTTGTGTTTTTATCTATTATTGTTATTCTCTTTTAGCTTTGTCAACTAAAGTGTTTGAAATACATGGTTTGCTTCTATCTGTAAATAGAGTTAATAGAGAATGAAAATTATAAAAGAGTTGACTCCCGCGAGAGCGGGAATCAAAGGATTAGTAACACGAGTGTGTTAGTCTTTTATACAACGGACACCCATTGAATCCGCTCTATGGCTAGTGTCAGATAGAACCGCAGAGCTAAAATAGAAGAATAAGTCATGCACGTAACTTACAGTACTATTATTACCGTCACTAGGGACGACTGAACCGCTCCAATAGTTACCGAAACTGCCTGCGTCATCAGGCACACTATCTGCAGTGTCATAATGATCGTAGCCATTTGCAGACAGTTTTAGATCACTTGATATAGCACCGTCGGCATTTTCTGAATCCCAACTATGTACTTCTATAGCAAACTCATGTTCAGCATCATCTGCTCCATTTGGATTTAGTGGCAGTCTATATCCTGCTGGACAGACATTGTTTGCACTTGATTCACTTGCCCAGAGGGTATCATCTGGGTTTACTCTCCAATCACTATCATCACTGATTACTTTAATAAAGAGTGAATCAGATGGTTCATCAGCTTTTGTAGATGTCATACCGTATTTTTTAGTTCCTGTAGTAGCACGATTCATTAGCTCATGTCCATCTGCTTTTCTTCCCCACTCAAAGAGTGAACCGTAAGCTAAGGAGTCAGTACTTGTTTTTGCTTGTTGTGAGGGGTCGTAAGCACTACTATCTACATTTGCATAATCAGCACCAAGGTTGTTGTTTAGCCATGTTCTTCCTGTTGTATTGTTCTTTACTGGTAGATAGACAAATCTATGCTCAAAGATTCCATTTGTCTTTTTGAAAAAACTTCTATCTAGTATAGCATGTTCAGGTAGGTTAAGATCATTTACTTCATTTATCATACTCTGCACTTCATCTACTGTAGCAGGTGAGCTAATGTTAATATCAGTACTTGCTATATAGCTACGATAGATATCTTGATAATCATCATTTATACCGTTAAGTGCTGGAGTGATAGCTTTTAATTGTGCAACTGTTATAGTTGAGTTATGATCACTATGTTGAGAATCTATATATCCTAGAATAGTAGCTGTTCTATTCTCATCAGTCTCGTTATCCTCATCAACTGTTTTATTCCCATCAACTGTTTTATTTCCATCAACAGCTTTTTTATCCTCTATTTGAGGGATAAGGTTGTTATCATTAGTATTACAACCACTCATTCCGATTCCTAGCACAAGAAGTGCTGCTAAAGTCTTCTGTTTTACGTTCATCACGTTTCCTTTTTTTTGAGCTATCTGCTTTGATATTACTTTTACATCTATACTAAATATTTGATAATGTAAAATAATCAAATATCAATTCGGGTTTACAAACCATATTTTACTATAAAATTTTACATTTTTCAACTATTGGAGTGAGAAGATATGGTAAATAGCAGTGCAAATTGTAAAAGATTTAGCAGATGATTACTTTGTCTCTGTGGAGTTTCTATCTGTTGTGTTTTTATCTATTGTTGTTATTTTCTTGTAGCTTTGTTAACTAAAATGTCTGAAATACATGGTTTGCTTCTATCTGTAAATAGAGTTAATAGAGAATGAAAATTATAAAAGAGTTGACTCCCGCGAGAGCGGAAATCAAAGGATTAGTAACACGAGTGTGTTAGTCTTTTATACAACGGACAGACATTCCATCCGATTTGCGGCCAACGGTAGATAGATCCATACGATCTTTATGGAAGTATATGTAATGCGGGTAACTATCAATACCGTCGCTAGTTTGATAAAGCATAACTGAACCGCCCCAATAGGAACCGAGCGTCCCTGGTTTATCAAGATCACCACCTATGCCAGAAATGCCGCCACTAGCCAAAGGCATTTTTAGATCACTTGACATAGCACCGTCGGCATTTTCTAAATCCCAACTATGTACTTCTACAGCAAGCTCATGTTCACCATCATCTGCTTCATTTGGATTTAGTGGCAGTCTATATCCTGCTGGACAGACATTGTTTGCACTTGATTCGCTTGCCCATAGAGTGTCATCTTTGTTTACTCTCCACTCAACCTCATAAGTTATCATTATGATAAAGAGTGAATCAGATGGATTATCAGCTTTTGTAGTTGTTGTGCCGTATCTTCCAGTTCCTGTAGTAGCACCTGTCCAATCCATTAGCTCATGCCCATCTGCTTTTCTTCCCCATTGAAAGAGTGAACCGTAAGCTAAGTGGTCATTACTTGCTGTTGCTTGTTGTGAGGGGTTGTAAGCACTACTATCTACATTTGCATAATCAGCACCAAGGTTGTTGTTTAGCCATGTTCTTCCTGTTGTATTGTTCTTTACTGGAAGATAGACAAATCTATGCTCAAAGATTCCATTTGTCTTTTTGAAAAAACTTCTATCTAGTATAGCATGTTCAGGTAGGTTAAGATCATTTACTTCATATATCATACTCTGCACTTCATCTACTGTAGCAGGGGAGCTAATGTTACTATCTGCACTTGCTATATATCTTTGATAGATATTTAGATAACGATCATCTATATTACTAAGTGCTGGAGTGATAGCTTGTAGTTGTGCAACTGTTATAGTTGAGTTATGATCACTATGTTGAGAACCTATATATCCTAGAATAGTAGCTGTTCTATTCTCATCAGTCTCGTTATCCTCATCAACTGTTTTATTTCCATCAACAGCTTTTTTATCCTCTATTTGAGGGGTAGAGTTGTTATCATTAGTATTACAACCACTCATTCCGATTCCTAGCACAAGAAGTGCCGCTAAAGTTTTCTGTCTTATATTCATCACATTTCCTTTTTTTTTATGTTAGTATAAAAGTTTCTATCTTAGCTATCTACCTTTGATAGAAGTTTTATATCTATTGCTAAATATTTGATACTAATAATCAGA
>JAICBP010000066.1 GCA_021766785.1 Sulfurimonas sp. endosymbiont of Alviniconcha boucheti | reverse complement strand
TCCCCCCCCCCCCCTCTCTCTCTCTCTCTCCCTCCCTCGCGCGCGCGCGCAAGAGGGAGGGAGGAAGGGATTCCTTTTTCTTCTTCTTCTTAGCCTGTTAAGGCTGAAGGGGCAAACTTTTTCTTTAGGGACTGTTCAATTAAGGCTGAAGGGGGAAACTTTGATGATGATTTTTTTAAGGCTGAAGGGGCAAACTTTGATGATGATTTTTTTAAGGCTGAAGGGGCAAACTTTGAGAAAAAAAGAGCAGCGCGGGTGCGCGGGTGCGCGGCGGGAATAAACGGGACTCTCTTAAGGAATGAAAGAAAGCATTGCGATGGCCATCACTTTTTTTTTTTTAAGGCTTAAGGGCGAAACTGAGAAAAAAGAGGAGCGCGGGTGCGCGGCGGGAGTAACTGGGACTCTCTAGGAATTAAAAAAAAATAAAAAATAAAAATAAATAATAATAATTAAGGCTGAACTTTGTTATTTTTTCATTATTTTTTTAAGGCTGAAGGGGTAAAATTTGAGAAAAAAAGAGCAGCGCGGGTGCGTGGCGGGAGTAACTGGGACTCTCTTAAGGTAGGAATAAAATAAAATAAAAAAATAAAAAATAAAATAAAAATTAAGGCTGAAGGGGGAAACTTTGATTATTATTTTTTTTGATTATTTTTTTAAGGTTGAAGGGGGAAACTTTGAGAAAAAAGAGCAGCGCGAGTGCGCGGCGGGAGTAACTGGGACTCTCTTAGGAAAAAAAAAAAAAAAAAAAAAATTAAGGCTGAAGGGGGAAACTTTGATGATGATTTTGTTAAGGCTGAAGGGGGAAACTTTGATGATGATTTTGTTAAGGCTGAAGGGGGAAACTTTGATGATGATTTTGTTAAGGCTGAAGGGGGAAACTTTGATGATGATTTTGTTAAGGCTGAAGGGGCAAACTTTGATGATGATTTTTTAAGGCTGAAGGGGCAAACTTTGATGATGATTTTGTTAAGGCTGAAGGGGGAAACTTTGATGATGATTTTTTAAGGCTGAAGGGGCAAACTTTGATGATGATTTTTTTAAGGCTGAAGGGGCAAACTTTGATGATGATTTTGTTAAGGCTGAAGGGGGAAACTTTGATGATGATTTTTTAAGGCTGAAGGGGCAAACTTTGATGATGATTTTTTTAAGGCTGAAGGGGCAAACTTTGAGAAAAAAAAGAGCAGCGCGGGTGCGCGGGTGCGCGGCGGGAATAAACGGGACTCTCTTAAGGAATGAAAAAAAGCATTGCGATGGCCATCACTTTTTTTTTTTAAGGCTTAAGGGCGAAACTGAGAAAAAAGAGCAGCGCGGGTGCGCGGCGGGAGTAACTGGGACTCTCTTAAGGTAGGAATAAAATAAAATAAAATAAAATAAAAAAGAAATAAAAAAAATTAAGGCTGAAGGGGGAAACTTTGATTATTATTTTTTTGATTATTTTTTTTTAAGGTTGAAGGGGGAAACTTTGAGAAAAAAGAGCAGCGCGAGTGCGCGGCGGGAGTAACTGGGACTCTCTTAAGGAATAAAAAAAAAAAAAGCATTGCGATGGCCATGACTTTTATTTTTAAGGGCGAAACTGAAAGGAAAAAAAATTAAGGCTGAAGGGGGGAACTTTGATTTTTTTCTTTTTTCTTTCTTTTTTCTTTCTTCTTAACCCCCTAACCCTAACCCCCTAACCCTAACCCCCTAACGCTAACCTCCTAACCCTAACCCTCTAACCTCCTAACCCTCTAACCCTAACCCTAACCCACTAACCCTAACCCCCTAACCCTAACCCTCTAACCCTCTAACCCCCTAACCCTCTAACCCTAACCCTCTAACCCTAACCCCCTAACCCTCTAACCGCCTCCCTCTAACCCTAACCCTCTAACCCTAACCCCCTAACCCTCTAACCCTAACCCCCTAACCCTAACCCCCTAACCCTAACCCCCTAACCCTAACCCTAACCCTCTAACCCTAACCCTCTAACCCTAGGATTTTTTTTTTTTTAAATCCCTAACTCCTAACCCTAACCCTAGGAATTAGAAAAATTAACGCTGAAGGGGGAAACTTTGAGAAGTTTCCCCCCTACGGCCTTAACGCCTTTTTTGTTTTGTTCTTCTTAATTCCCTGCAGCCTACACGCAAGTTTCTGTTCCCCTCGTCAGCCTTAACGAAACATGCCCCTACAGCCTTAATGAAACATGCCCCTACAGCCTTAATCAAACTGCCCCTACAGCCTTAACGAAACATGCCCCTACAGCCTTAATCAAACTGCCCCTACAGCCTTAACGAAACTGCCCCTACAGCCTTAACGAAACTGCCCCTACAGCCTTAACGAAACTGCCCCTACAGCCTTAACGAAACATGCCCCTACAGCCTTAAGGAAACTGCCCCTACAGCCTTAACGAAACATGCCCCTACAGCCTTAACGAAACTGCCCCTACAGCCTTAACGAAACTGCCCCTACAGCCTTAACGAAACATGCCCCTACAGCCTTAATCAAACTGCCCCTACAGCCTTAACGAAACTGCCCCTACAGCCTTAACGAAACATGCCCCTACAGCCTTAATCAAACTGCCCCTACAGCCTTAATGAAACTGCCCCTACAGCCTTAACGAAACTGCCCCTACAGCCTTAACGAAACATGCCCCTACAGCCTTAACGAAATTTGCCCCTACAGCCTTAACGAAACATGCCCCTACAGCCTTAATCAAACTGCCCCTACAGCCTTAATGAAACTGCCCCTACAGCCTTAACGAAACTGCCCCTACAGCCTTAACGAAATTTGCCCCTACAGCCTTAACGAAACCTGCCCCTACAGCCTTAACGCGTTAAGGCTGTAGGGGCAGTTTCGTTAAGGCTGTAGGGGCAGTTTGATTAAGGCTGTAGGGGCATGTTTCGTTAAGGCTGTAGGGGCATGTTTCGTTAAGGCTGTAGGGGCAGTTTCGTTAAGGCTGTAGGGGCAGTTTGATTAAGGCTGTAGGGGCATGTTTCGTTAAGGCTGTAGGGGCAGTTTGATTAAGGCTGTAGGGGCAGTTTCATTAAGGCTGTAGGGGCATGTTTCGTTAAGGCTGTAGGGGCATGTTTCGTTAAGGCTGTAGGGGCAGTTTCGTTAAGGCTGTAGGGGCAGTTTGATTAAGGCTGTAGGGGCATGTTTCGTTAAGGCTGTAGGGGCA
>JAICBP010000065.1 GCA_021766785.1 Sulfurimonas sp. endosymbiont of Alviniconcha boucheti | reverse complement strand
TAGCTGATTATACGAATGGTTTAGTTATAGTCGATATACGTAATCCAGCCCATCCAACAAAACTTGGATCATATGACACAACTGGAGTTACATGGGGTGTTACTCTATCAAATGATGGCACCAAGGCTTATGTAGCTGATTATGAGAATGGTTTAGTAATAGTTGATATAACTAATCCAGCTCACCCAACTAAGCTTGGCTCAGTCAATACATCTGGGGCAGCAAAAAGTGTCACTCTATCAAGTGATGGATCGAAGGCTTATCTAGTTGATTGGGATCATGGTTTAGTCATAGTCGATATAAGCAATCCAGCTCATCCAATAAAAATTGGTTCATATGATACTGGAACCGCACTAAATATTGCTTTATCAAGTGATGGCACAAAGGCTTATATAGCTGATTGGGAGAATAGTTTAGTCATACTTGATATAAGCTATCCATATTATCCAACAAAGCTTGGCTCATACCATACATCTGGATATTTACAGAGTGTTACTCTATCAAGTGATGGCACAAAGGCTTATCTATCTGATGATGCGAATGCTTTAGAAATAGTTGATATAAGCAATCCAGCTCATCCAACTAAGCTTGGCTTATACGATACAGCTGGTCATACAGAAGATGTTGCTCTATCAAGTGATGGTACAAAGGCTTATATAGCTGATTGGGAGAATGGTTTAGTAATAGTTGATATAAGTGATCCAGCTCATCCAATAAAACTTAACTCTTACGATACAGCTGGGTATGCATATGATGTTACTCTTTCAAGTGATGGCACAAAGGCTTATATAGCTGATGGTAAGAATGGTTTAGTCATTATTGGCGGTATAAAATAAAATTTACAATTTTCAGTATAATTGAGTAGCTTTATAAAATCTAAAGTTATATTTGATTACTATTGTAAAATATTTAGTAACAGATACAAGACTCCTATCAAAGCAGATAGCCAAGATAGGAGCTTTTATATAGTAACATAAAAAAAAAGGGGTAAATATGTTAGATTTAAGGCATATATCATTAGCAGCAGTTTTTGTTCTTACAACAGGAATGACAGGGTGTAATGATATTATAATCAGTTTACTTGGTGGATTATAGGGCTAGCTTGGATAGTAGCAACTCTTGAAACCAAGAGTAATGGACTTTTTGTCCAAAAAAGAGTTGGAAAAAATGGAAAACTTTTTAATGTTTATAAAATTAAAACGATGAAAAAAGTTGAAGGAATAAAAACAACAATTACTTCTTCAAATGATATTCGTATCACAAAAAGTGGAAAATTTTTTAGAGATACTAAAATAGATGAATTACCGCAACTTTGGAATGTGTTCATAGGAGATATGAGCTTTGTAGGTCCTCGACCTGATGTTGAGGGATATGCAGATAAGCTTGAGGGTGATGATAGAATAGTCTTGAGTATTAGGCCGGGGATAACAGGACCTGCTAGTTTAAAGTATAAAAATGAAGAAGAGATTTTAAGTAAACAAGCTAATCCAAAAGAATATAATGACAATGTTATTTGGCCAGATAAAGTAAAAATAAATATTGAGTATATTAAAAATTGGTCATTATTAAAAGATATACAATATATAGTAAAGACATTCACAGGATAAAGACATGAAAGAAAGATTTTTTTTAAGTGCACCACATATGAGTGGGAATGAGTTAAAGTATATAGAAAAAGTGTTTGAAAGTAACTATATAGCTCCACTTGGCGAGTATGTAAATAAGTTTGAAGAGAGCATTAGAAACTATACACAAAATCCAAATGCTCTTGCAGTAAGTAATGGTACGTCAGCTCTGCATCTTGCACTTAGAATACTTGGCATTGGTAAAGGCGATGATGTGCTAGCATCTACTTTTACATTTATAGGATCTGTAAATGCCATCATCTATCAAGGTGCTAATCCTGTCTTTATAGATAGTGATAAAGAGTCTTGGAATCTTTCGCCAAAACTGTTAAATAAGTATCTTATAGAGTGTGAGAAGAAGCCAAAAGCTTTAATAGTAACACATCTCTATGGCATGAGTGCAGACATAGAAAAAATAGTTGAAATTTGTAAACTACATGGGGTATATCTCATAGAAGATGCCGCCGAATCTCTAGGAGCAACCTTCAATGGCAAACATACTGGAACTTTTGGAGAGTTTGGAGTCTATAGTTTTAATGGAAATAAGATACTTACTACTTCAGGTGGGGGAGTGCTTGTAAGTGAGAATGAAGAGTACATCAAAAAAGCACTCTTTTATAGTACTCAGGCAAAAGAAGACCATATATACTATGAGCATGAAGAGTATGGATATAACTACCGTATGAGTAATGTACTAGCTGCTATTGGTGTTGCTCAAATGGAAGTTGTAGAAGATAGAGTGCTCAAAAAAAGAGAGATTTTTGGATGGTACCAAGAGTTTCTTAGTGATATAGATGAGATAGAGTTTATGCCTGAACTAGAAAATAGTAGGGGTAATAGATGGCTTACTGCTATGATATTTGCTAAAACAGACTTCAATAAAATAATGAAAGCACTAAAAGAGATAAATGTAGAAAGCAGACCTCTATGGAAACCTATGCATATGCAACCACTCTTTAAAGATAGTAAGTCATATGTTGACGGAACAAGTGAAGAGCTATATAATAAAGGTCTTTGTGTTGCTAGTAGTACAGTAATGATCAAAGATAATGTCAAGATGATTTGTGATGTTATTAAAGCAAATTTAGAGAAGTGATAAAGTATATGATTTTAGACAAACGCCTACTAAACATACTTGTAATCATATTTTTAACATTCAGTACTTTTTGGTGGACATACTTTATCTTCCATCTTCCTTTTGACCTCCATGCTATCTTAGTGGTTCTTTTTGTTCGTGTTCTTGCATCATTTATCATACTCAAGGACTATTCACTCGCTTGGAGTAAGGTAACACAGAAGACATTTTTGATGAAGAGTGTAGTGTATGGGAGTGCTTTTGTGGTCTATTTACCTATACTATATGGTGAAGTTTGGATCTATTTTTTAATTTCTGAACTCTTTATATATCTTTTTTCTATAAACTTTT
>JAICBP010000064.1 GCA_021766785.1 Sulfurimonas sp. endosymbiont of Alviniconcha boucheti | reverse complement strand
AAGTGCAATCCAAAGAGGGGGTCAATACTTTCATTTTAACGATACCTTAATATTATAATGTCCCTAAAAGCTAAGACAGCAATTCAAGTAACTTCTCAATCACTTGGAACAAGTATCCTCAACCCAAAATATTCAACTCTGATCAGTGGAGCCAATAGACGAGTTATGAACATACCAAACTACTCAAAGATTTGAAAGAAGGAGTTAAGGCATATATGCACAAGTACAATTTTAAGAGATTTCATTCAAGTATAAACTATCAAAAACAGATGAATGTGTATCTTAAATATCTAAAAATATAGCATAAGATAACAGGTTGTATGAAATTAAATCTTTTCGAAAGTTGTCTTGATTTTTAGGGGCATTATACATTTACAATTTACTAAAGTTAGAATAAAGGCATATTTAGATAGAGTATTGCAATTGATAAACATGGAAAATTATGGCACTTAGACTAAATGCAGAACAAAAATATATAAGAGATATTTTTAGTGGAAAATTAGAATATATTATCCCACCATATCAACGAGCATACTCTTGGGGTAAAGAACAATGCGAAGTATTATTTGAAGATTTAAAAAATGCTTTTTTAGAAAATAGTGATCAAGGATATTTCTTAGGAAATATCGTATTAGCAAAAAGTAGTGAAAAAAGAGATACTGTAGAAGTTATAGATGGTCAACAAAGATTAATAACAATAACCCTTTTAATTCAAGTAATGTCTAGCTTCTTACCAAAAAACGTTGATTTGAAAAATATTATTTGGATCAATGATAGTGAAGGGGAACCATTAAAAATACGATTAAAAACAAGAGTTTTTGAAGATAAAGATGCAACATACTTAAAAGAAGTTATAGACACCTCTACAGAAAGCTTAACTGTTCTAAAAAAAGACAACAACTTTAAAATAAATATCAAGTATTTTTATGAGGAACTGAAAAAATTTCAAGAAATAAATAATATCAATAAGTTTTCCGATTTTTTACTAAACTATGTTTCTTTATTACCTATTCAAAGCGAAGATGATCATTATAAAGAAGCACGAAAAAAAGCATTAAAAATATTTGAAACTATCAACAATAGAGGGCTAGAACTTTCTAACGCTGATATATTTAAAGCTGAATTGTACTCAATGGCATTAAATAACTTAAAAGACGATGATTTTATAAAAAGATGGAAAAGTTTAGATAAAAAATGTGATGACATAAAATACTCATTGGATAGGGTTTTTAAAATATACTCATACAAAATCAGAGGAGAAAATGGAGTTAAAAGCTCAGAAATTGGTTTAAGAGATTTTTTTGATACAAAAAATAATATTTCTCCCTTTAATAATAAATCTTACAATGAAATAATGGATGATTTAGATGATATAGTAAATGCTATTGAGTTCTTTAATGATACAAAAAAAATATCTCATTATAATGAATTGCCAAAATGGTTTCAATTAATAGATATTTATACTAATAACTATCCAAAAGATTTACTAATAGTTTATTTATCTCTATTGAACAATAGTANAAGGTGCTACCACAACTATTAAATATTATATATATGATCTAACAATTAATATTATGGATAATACCTGGAAAGAATTTTACCCAGAATATGAAAGGGGTAATAATTACTTTGGACGACTTTATAAAGGTTTCGCTTTACTTCTTGCATATCTTCACCCTGAACAAAAATCAGTATCTCAATATACTATTAAAAGACTAAAAGATATATTAGATTATCGACATGATGATTATTCAGATTTTAGTTTAATTGGTAATAACATTCCAATGGATATTACAAAAAAAGAGTTATATGATAGTAGTGTTAAATCTAATTTTCATGATGTGAATTATTTAAAAGAAAATATTAATACTTGGAATGATGAATTACATAAAAAAAGAAAAATTGAATTAAAAAAACGATTAGAAAACTTCTTTAGGGAAGCAAATGAAAATCAATAAAATTGCTATTAAAAATTTTAAATTTCACCATAATTTAGAGTTTAATATAAAAACAAAAAATTGTTTAATTTATGGAGAAAACGGAACAGGTAAAAGCTCTATCTATGAAGCATTGTATGCAAATTTTTATTATTTTAAAGATACTACAATT
>JAICBP010000063.1 GCA_021766785.1 Sulfurimonas sp. endosymbiont of Alviniconcha boucheti | reverse complement strand
AGATAACGATCATCTATATTACTAAGTGCTGGAAGAATAGCTTTTAGTTTTACAACTGTAATATCTGAACTACCATTACTGTGTTGTGTTGCTATATCTGCAAGAGTCGCATTTGAAACAGGTACTAATCTATTTACTTCATCTATCATACTCTGCACTTCATCTCTTGTAGCAGGTAAACTAAAGTTACTATCTGCACTTGCTATATAGCTACGATAACTATCTTGATAATCATCATTTATATTCTCAAGTGCTGGAGTAATAGCTTTTAGTTGTGCAACTGTTACAGTTGAGTTATGATCACTATGTTGATTGCCTATTTCTGAGAGGATAATAGCTGTTCTATTCTCCTCAGTATTGTTCTGATCAACTGTTTTATTATTATCAATTGTCTGNAGCTCCTCTATTGTAGCAGGGGAGCTAAAGTGAGTATCTGTAGCTTCTATATAACCTTGATACCACTTTTCATTATTATCTTGTATATTATTAAGTAAATCAATAGCTTTTAGTTGTGCAACTGTAATATTTGAGCTACCATTACTGTGTTGTGTTGCTATGAGTGTACGAGTAGCCTCTGAAGCAGACACTAATCTATTTACTTCATCTATCATACTCTGCACTTCATCTCTTGTAGCAGGTGAACTAAAGTTACTATCTCTACTTGCTATATATGTTTGATAGATGTTTTCATAATCGGCATTTATATTCTCAAGTGCTGGAGTAATAGCTTTTAGTTGTGCAACTGTTATAGTTGAGTTATGATCACTATGTTGATTGCCTATTTCTGAGAGGATAATAGCTGTTCTATTCTCCTCAGTATTGTTCTGATCAACTGTTTTATTATTATCAATTGTCTTATTCCGATCATCAGTTTTTTTATTCACTATTTGAGGGATAAGGTTGTTATCATTAATATTACAACCACTCATTCCTATTCCTAGCACAAGAAGTGCCGCTAAAGTTTTCTGTCTTACGTTCATTGTGTTCCCTTTTTTTTGATCTTAAATAAAAGCTTTTCTCTGAGCTATCTGCTTTGATATTACTTTTATATCTGTCTTAAATATTTGATAATGCAAAATAATCAAATATCAACTCGGGTTTACAAACCATATTTACCGACAAAATCACATAAATGTAAATTTCATAAGATGAATATTTAAGTATTGTACTATTAAAATTTTACATTTTACAAAAATTGGCGGTTTAAAAAAAAAATTAAATCAGAATTAAGAAAGTAGCAGATTTTGCTCAAGTATCATAAAAAATGAGTGATAAAAAGAGTACTATTATTTTTTATTTGATATTATATATTAACCAATATTAAGAGAAACTCACTATAATCTTTTTATAATTATTCTATATACTAGGAGACTATTGTGAGCGTACAACCCTTTACACATCTTCATCTTCATACTGAGTATTCACTCCTAGATGGTGCGAATAAACTGACAAATCTTGTAACTCAGGTAAAAGAGCTTGGCATGACTAGTGTTGCCATGACTGATCATGGAAATATGTTCGGTGCTATCGACTTTTATAAACAGATGACAGCTGCTAAGATTAAACCAATTATAGGGATAGAAGGGTATATCCATAATGGTGAAGAGCTAAATGATAGAAGCACAAAACAGCGTTTTCATATCTGTCTATATGCAAAAAATAGGATAGGGTACCAAAACCTTATGTACNCTCTTCTATTGTAGCAGGGGAGCTAAAGTGAGTATCTGTAGCTTCTATATAACCTTGATACCACTTTTCATTATTATCTTGTATATTATTAAGTAAATCAATAGCTTTTAGTTGTGCAACTGTAATATTTGAGCTACCATTACTGTGTTGTGTTGCTATGAGTGTACGAGTAGCCTCTGAAGCAGACACTAATCTATTTACTTCATCTATCATACTCTGCACTTCATCTCTTGTAGCAGGTGAACTAAAGTTACTATCTCTACTTGCTATATATGTTTGATAGATGTTTTCATAATCGGCATTTATATTCTCAAGTGCTGGAGTAATAGCTTTTAGTTGTGCAACTGTTATAGTTGAGTTATGATCACTATGTTGATTGCCTATTTCTGAGAGGATAATAGCTGTTCTATTCTCCTCAGTATTGTTCTGATCAACTGTTTTATTATTATCAATTGTCTTATTCCGATCATCAGTTTTTTTATTCACTATTTGAGGGATAAGGTTGTTATCATTAATATTACAACCACTCACTCCTATCCCTAGCACAAGAAGTGCTGTTAAAGTTTTCTGTCTTACGTTCATTGTGTTCCCTTTTTTTTGATCTTAAATAAAAGCTTTTCTCTGAGCTATCTGCTTTGATATTACTTTTATATCTGTCTTAAATATTTGATAATGCAAAATAATCAAATATCAACTCGGGTTTACAAACCATATTTACCGACAAAATCACATAAATGTAAATTTCATAAGATGAATATTT
>JAICBP010000062.1 GCA_021766785.1 Sulfurimonas sp. endosymbiont of Alviniconcha boucheti | reverse complement strand
AGTATTTAATTTATTTTGTTGTTGTGTTGTTAAATTGTTTGCCCAAAGATTTAATGCTAATATTAATATTATTAGTGGTTTTAATTTTGTTTCCATGTTGTTCCTTTTTTATTAATAGCGCAAAATAAATACAATAAAAATATTATTAATATATTTATTCTCATAATTCAAAAGATTTCTTAATTATTATAATTATCAAAATAATAAGTTTTTACTATGAAAAATCTCTACTAATTTTTATAGAGATACTCTGTTAAGAGTATCTCTATAAAATTAAAAAAAACTACCATCACTTGGTAGATATTTTATTTTTGTTAAAAGCCATATTTTTACTTTTAAATAAAATTTATAAATCAATTCTACCATGGATTAGAAGTAAATCCCCAATGTGTAAGCCTCCAATGTGTATATGGATTATATCTTCCAGTATATAAACCATATGCACCATAACTTATAAAGAAACCCATACCAACCCAAAAACCTTCACCTTCAGTTTGCTTCATTTCTGTTGTATTTAAAGCAATCACATTTGCTTTACCATTAAACAAAAAGCTACTATCAGCTTTACTCATACTTAGCATATCCATTTTTGAAGTTGGATTTGCAACAGCAACACTTGTAGCTGTAAAGAACGCTACTACCATAAGAAGTAATCTCTTCATTTCATCTCCTTGTTGTAAAAAAAATTAACCAAATTTATTGGCACCTAAAACGAAACAAATAGTATACTATCTCCCCCCCCCTTAAAAGTAAATTAAAGAAGTGGGTTTTGGTGTAACGGCTGACTTGAGAGACAAGGCGATTTAATACTTAAAAGCTTTACATAAAATAAAACTATATTATCAAATAAAAGCTAAAATAATCGCTGTATAGCCTTGTTCTCTCCTAGGATTTGTTGTATCTTTTCTCACTTAAAAAGCTAATTTATAGTACTCCTGATTATTATATTCAAATTCATCAATAACTTTTAATCCTAATTTTTTTGTATGTGCTTCATATGATCGTTTATTAGTTTTATTTATAAATGTAATCAATATAGGGTATTTTTTTGACATTTGATTTGTCAAAAAAGTAAATAGATTTTTAATAACATTTGTATTCCTCATATATTTATCAATGCAAATTGGACCATATTGATAAGAGTTATTAATTGTAACACTTTCATTTTTATATAAAGTTACATTTAATCCATTAATCATGTATTTAAACATAGCCCATTTTGACCAATATCGCCAAGATGCAGCCATTGCATAAGCAATAATTTTACCATCTTTTTTTACAATAAAAAGCCCTTTTTCTTTAATTAGTTCAGATAAATCATCTTTAGTGAATAAAGTTGTAATAAAACCATCTTTTTTATCTTTTTCTTCAATTGTATCAATATGGTATTTTGACTGTAATAATAATACATTATCAATATCTTCTAAAGTAGCAAATTGTACTTGCATGTGTAATTCTCCCTTTAGTGAAATGCAAAAACTGCTGTACTAACGATTAATAAACTTAAAACAAAACTAATTTTACCCGCCATTGCAAGGTTAGATAATACTATATTTGGCGATTTCTTTTTTGATATTCTCATTTGATAGAAGCCATACAAACTAGCCAAAACTAATATGAAAACAAATATAAGTTTCGCGATAAAGTAAGGCATATACAAAATACTATCCTTATATGGAATACTCAAAACTAGCCCAGAACTAATCAATATTATTAAGCCAATATATGATATGTATCTTAAAGGAAAAAGTTTATACAAAACTTCTGCCTTATATTCTTTTTTGAATGATTTTGAAATAAAGCCAATAACAAAAATGGCAAAACCAGATCCTGCACCAAATATAACTCCTGCCATATGAAATAATAACATTTGTTCATTCATAATTTATTTTCCTTAGCTTATTGTAAAAATTTTATCTCTTAAGTTTT
>JAICBP010000061.1:1086-1798 GCA_021766785.1 Sulfurimonas sp. endosymbiont of Alviniconcha boucheti | reverse complement strand
CATGGCAAACACTGAACATCAAAACAAATAAGATTTGCCAACAGTATGTTGGTCCTTACTTTTCGTACAACCCATACTATGGGTTTTATTTGCCAAGTGAATAGCAAGGCTCCCAAATTATTTTTGTCAATGTTTATTTTTTAAATCTGGACAGTCTGTGTGAAATAGTTTCATTTTCCTAACGTTTTCATAGGGAACAGCACACAAAAAAACTCGGAAATAAATTGATAGTGTTTGAAATTGCCAAGACGAACAATGAAATGATGTCTAGCGTTCTTTCGAACATTTTAGGGTGGCCTGGGGGAAATTCATCCAAACAGGTACGTTTGATTCCCATGCACGCTTCGAGACACGATTCTGTCACACTGGCTCAACCAACACAAGCTCGTTGTGGTTTGTAGACACCTTCGACAAATCGCAGACTAGTATACAACACAACTACCCGTGTGATTTCATGAATATGAAAGAAAACATTCTTTTTCTGAGGAATGAGTGAACAACTACTGGTGAGGTTGACAAAACTGATAGAACAGAACTAGGGAAATGTATTCACCTATACGACGAAACACAAGGAAACAATGAAACACAAGCGCTTTCGACAGAAAATCTGTCTTCGTCAGGTGCAAGAAAAATAGATAATAATAAAAGAAGAAGGAAGCAAAGAAGAAGACAGACAAGAAGAAGCTGATGTAAAAAATGTTTTTGTTAAGAA
>JAICBP010000061.1:0-1018 GCA_021766785.1 Sulfurimonas sp. endosymbiont of Alviniconcha boucheti | reverse complement strand
TTTTTAAGTGGGCAGATCGTGGCAAACACTGAACTTCAAAACAAACAAGATCTGCCAACAGTATGTCGGTCCTTGCTTTTCGTACAACCCACACTATGGTTTTTTTGCCAAGCGAATAGCAAGGCTCCCAAAGTAGAACAGGTTTTCCCATACGCTACTTGTAACAATCACTCGTTTGTTGTGACTGATCCATTATGAAGCTGATGTTACAGTTTGGAAAAGTTCAATTGTAGGGTTGATGCGTAGTATTGAGTGCAGTTCACAAGGTGTTTGGGTGGCCGAAGTTCCCCCAACCGAGCGAGTGGACGAATTTCCCCCATGCCACCCTATGTGTTTGGCTCAATGAAATGATGGCAAAATCATTTTGACGTCATTACGATATCAATAATTTGACGCAAGATTATAGAAAGGAGAAGGAAGAGTCGAAGGAAACAATGGCTCTAGAAGTAGTTACTGATGGCAAGAATGACAAAACTGAAAAGAATGACTAGGAATATGTACACAACAAGAGAACACGGGACGGGACATGTGTTTTGTTTTGTGTGCCGCCTTCTTTTGTGTTAATAGATAATAAATACATTCTTTCATGTGCTATTATAAGGAGCAAATAGCCCGTTGAACGAAAGCAACGAAGAACTGAGAATGAAACAGTGGTGTTTATATCTTCATAGTTCTTTTCCATTTTTTCAAGATTATGCAATCAAAGCAGAGATAATTTGGAGTTACTACCATTTATCTTCGGAGGACCAAAATAAAAAGAACGTTTAGCTCGACTGGCAAGAGACCGACAACGTAGATACAGGTCGTGGCTGGTAAACCTGGGTGACCAGGTGGAGAGGTGGAGAGAGCGGTGCACAAGGTTAGACGTCTGCGATAGGAAACTGGCAAAGCTGTTACTGGACAAGTAAAAGAAAAGGTTCCTGATACTTCTTTTTTGATTGATAGGAGTAGTCTACCGGAACCATACGTTTAAATATTCTACTAAGTACTACCTGTTTGCGTAAGTGTGTGTTTCTGG
>JAICBP010000060.1 GCA_021766785.1 Sulfurimonas sp. endosymbiont of Alviniconcha boucheti | reverse complement strand
TTATGTGTCTTTTTGTAAAAGTTTTTATCTAGTATAGCATTATCAGGTAGATTAAAACTATTTACTTCATCTATCATATGCTGCACCTCTAACAGTGTAGCAGGAGAGCTAAAGTGAGTATCAGTACCTTCTATATAGCTTTGGTACCACTTTTCATTACTAGGTAGTGCATTCCCAAGTATACTAATTTGATTTAATGCTTCAGCTGTAATAGTTGAGCTACCATTGCTGTGTTGCGTTGCAATATCTGTAAGAGTAGCATCTCCAAAATGTGCGTTTACAAAACGATTAATATCATCTATCATACTCTCTACTTCATCTCTTGTAGCAGGGGAACTAAAACTATTATCTGTATTTGCTATATAGCTACGATAGATATCTTGATAATCATCATTTATATCCTCAAGTGCTGGAGTGATAGCTTTTAGTTGTGCAACTGTTAGTGTTGATTTATGACTACTGTGTTGTGTTGCTATATCTGCAAGAGTAGCATCTGAGACAAGTACTAATCTATTCACCTCATTTATCATACTCTGCACTTCATCTCTTGTAGCAGGTGAACTAAAATCATTATTTGCACTTGCTATATAGCTACGATAACGATCTTGATTATCATCATTTATATTCTCAAGTGCTGGAGTGATAGCTTTTAGTTGTGCAACTGTTACAGTTGATTTATTATTGTTGTGTTCATTACCTATCTCTTTGAGGATACTAGCTGATCTCTCTGCTGGCGTTTGATCTTTTATACAGCGGACTGGAATGGCATATGCTCTTGGGCTAATATCATTGTATTGCAATGAAACACCAAAGTACATGTCAAGTGCCTTATTGCTAGTGACTGAACCTGTCCAGTAGATAGCGTGTCTCACTACATCAAACAAATTAGCATTGTTGAACCAACGAGAACCAGCATTAGAGAGTTTTAGATTACTTGACATGGAACCTGCATTATCTTGAGAGTTCCAAGTACTCATCTCTGCATACCACTCATTTTCACTATCACTAGCTCCATTTCGATTGAGTGGTAGTCTATATCCTACTGGACAGACATTGTTTGCACTTGATTCACTTGCCCAAAGGGTATCATCTGGAGTGACTCTCCAATCACCACCTGATGTAATAAAGAGTGGGTCAGATGGATCATTAGCCTTTGTAGATGTTATACCATATTTTCCTATCATTTTATCAGTATCAGTCCAGTTAATTAGCTCATGCCCATCTGCTTTTCTTCCCCACTGAAAGAGTGAACCGTAAGCTAAGTAGTCATTACTTGCGGTTGCTTGTTGTGATGCATTGTAATTACTACTATCAACATTTGCATAATCAGCACCAAGGTTGTTATTTAGCCATGTTCTTCCTGTTGTAGTGTTCTCTACTGGTAGATAGACAAATCTATGCTCAAACGCTCCATTTGTCTTTTTGAAAAAACTTCTATCTAGTATAGCATTTGTAGGTAGGTTGAAACTATTTATTTCATCTATCATACTCTGCACTTCATCTCTTGTAGCAGGTGAGCTTAAGTTATTATCAGCACTTGCTATATATCTTTGATAGATATTTTCATAATCATCATTTATATTCTCAAGTGCTGGAGTGATAGCTTTTAGCTCTTCAATGGTTATAATTGATTTATGCCTGTTGTGTTCATTTCCTATCTCTAAGAGGACACTAGCTGATCTCTCTGCTGGCGTTTGCTCTTTTATACAGCGTAGAGGTAGTCCATTTGT
>JAICBP010000006.1 GCA_021766785.1 Sulfurimonas sp. endosymbiont of Alviniconcha boucheti | reverse complement strand
CAGTCAGCAGTCAGCAGGCTCTTTGCTATTATGCCAAGAATACAGACGAACAGCTAGGAAATGTCAAAGATATTCACCAAAGTGATTGTCCACACTGTCAATGATTTGACAAATCATTATTGACTTTCTGAAATTGTTATCTGACTTTGATATATAACATTTTTTAAATGCATTACTCTTTATTTCTTACTGCTTATCATTATAGCTTGGGTGTATTTTTCCCAGCCAAAGATACCAAAGCCGGTGCCATAGAAGGTTGCCAAACCTGAATGTCCCTTACTTTGAGTGACACTGAATGCATGTCCAGCTTAGACATATATGTCAGCCTCAAACCTGAAGCCATCAAGATTCTCAAGCGCTGTGTATTCTTGATAGTCATCTTCCTTTTGGGGCTGCTCCACCTGGATTTCAACCAGGTCTTGCGGCATGAAGAAACAGTCTGTCCAGTATACCTCCCACTTTTCCATTCACAGTATGCAAGCCATGGCCATCTGCT
>JAICBP010000059.1 GCA_021766785.1 Sulfurimonas sp. endosymbiont of Alviniconcha boucheti | reverse complement strand
GGAGGGGGGGAAAGAAAAAAAAGAAAAAAAAAGGCTGTTATCGCTCTACGTACTCTTGACATCAGAATTCACTCATAATAAATTTCAAAAAGTGTGTTAAATTTACCAATAATTGTTTCTTTTTACTGCAAAAAAGACTGTAAAATATATTAACATTTGCATTTTTACAATAAAATGGTGAAAGATATTTTTTTCTGGATTCAGCAAAAAAAGGACAACTAAAAACATAATGGAATTCGTCACCAATGTCAGCAGATGAACACTTAGTACATAATCTGTCTTCGTAAGGCAAGTTCATTACTCGTCCCCTTTGAATTGGGAGTCTATGGTTTAGTGTTCTAAAATGTACAAATGTGTATGCTAAGTTAAGCGGTAAGATTTGCAAATAATTTTCAGGTGCAAACACGTTTTTAAACATTCGATAATTGTAATATATTTCTTTTGATTCAATTTCTGAGGACCACTGTTGGATATACTGATCTCGTAAAACTCGTGTAACTTTAGACTTAAACCACTGGTTAGAGTAATTCAAGTCAAACTGATGTGTCCACATACCACTTAGGCCAATCCCGTTAAGGACCGTCTCAACGGTGGACAAAAATGGCGATTTATATTTTCCCTCCCTGTACATTTCATAAAGGAATTTGTACATAATATTTGAAAACTTAAACTTGTAATTTATATTTACCAATTTAAACCAAAAATTTAGCATCCTACACTTTCCCTGGACCTCAAGCGGAAACTGTCCAAGTTCACCATAAACCATACAACTTGGGGTAGATTTGCTCAATTTCAAGATTATCTTATAAAAGCGTAGCTGTAGTTTTGATGCAAGGTTTGTCATCATAGGACACCATACCTCACAACCGTACAACAAAATGGGGACTATCAATCTATCAAACAACTCAATTTGGATATCCAAAGGCAACATCAACTTTCTACATTTTTTAAGAAGACCAAACATAGCCCTGGATGCTTTATCATACAAAGATTTTTGAGCTACGTTAAATTTGTTATTATAATTAAAACATACTCCTAAATACTGAAACTCAAAGACTACCTCCAAACTTCGTCCCTTGTACTTAATTGTAGGCATTTTTCGAATCTTTCCTCTTGAAAAGACGACTACTTTGGTTTTATCAACATTAACCCGCAAACTCCACTTATCGCAATAACCAGATAAAGCATCCAAAGCCTGCTGTAATCCTTCTGCAGATTCAGAGCATATAGTAGTATCATCTGCATACAACAGCATAAACATTTTTAGCATCAGCGATTCATCTTCCCTTTCCCAGCCTAATCCCCTGGCCTCACGCCCTAAACTAGGTAATCCTTCTGATCTCTCGGCCATATACTCTTGCAGGTCATTTAGATAGATGGCAAAAAGTACAGGTGACAAATTTTCTCCCTGGCGAACGCCTGAATAACAATAAAAATAATCTGAACAAACATTTCCTCTTTTCACACAAGATTTTGCCTTTCGGTACATATCCTTTATAACGGTCAGTATACGGCCGTCAACACCAGAGTCCAGAAGTTTTTGCCACAAAAACGCTCTTTCAACACGATCAAATGCTTTTTCATAATCAATAAACAGGCAATACAGACGCTTTTTCTTTGCCAAAAAGAAGTCAATAATACAATGAAGGG
>JAICBP010000058.1:973-1632 GCA_021766785.1 Sulfurimonas sp. endosymbiont of Alviniconcha boucheti | reverse complement strand
GAAGTATGCAGTACGTTGGCAGATCCACATATCACTTTTTTGGTTTAAACAAAAATTTATTCGAGACGAAATAAAGATACAAAAAATCATTATGTGCTCATCAACAAGCTATAGCTTATAGGCGATGAGCTCATACAGTTGGAAAAAAACATACGATGTACGGCGGACGAACAATTTCACTTCGCTATCAATAAATGAGACATAACAAAGAAAATAACAACAATAAAACAAAAAGCAAAAGGAAACAAAAAAGAAACAAACAAACAACAATAACAAAACACAAAAATACGAACAGTCACTAGAAAACAGTCAAAACAAATTGTAGTTGAAAAGAACAAAACAATGTTAGGTAGACAGATAGATTGGCTGGTGGCCTAAATAAATACTAGCGAGAGAGAAATGGAGTATGGAGACAGAGGGGGGTGGGGAGACGGAAAGGGAAAGATGGTTTGAAGTCATTTTTCTACAGTAGCATAATTATTAATTTTTGACAAAGTTCAGAGGTATGAGCAGGCAGTCGGTCATTTGTATAATTAAAACATATAATCACATATACAGAAGGAGTTAATACTTGGATTTTTAACGTCCCTTTACTGTACTATGTTAACAGGACAAATCACATGTACACAAAAAGTCAGTATATACGGTGAAAAACATAC
>JAICBP010000058.1:0-943 GCA_021766785.1 Sulfurimonas sp. endosymbiont of Alviniconcha boucheti | reverse complement strand
AATAATAATAATATTACAGGTCAGCTACCTGCTAGCTTACAGTTCTGATTTTAAAGTCGTTTAGATAGCTTAATGAATTCATGGACAGTTAGGAATATGTGTTTGTTTTCTGGAAGTCGCAGGTCTAAGTTACCGTACAGTAGTGTTCTAATATTGGTTTGGTTGCTAGGGAGGGTAAGTATTGTTCTTGCACGGATGTTAAGGTAGTTAGGACAATGGAGGAGGTAATGCTCGGCCGTTTCTCTAGAATAACCACAAGAACATTTTGGGTCGGTGCTTAAATGGCGGTTGACTAGGTCATTGTTAAGGTTACTCATTTCTAGGCGAAGGCGACAGTGAATGACTTGTGCATTTCTTTCTCCAAAGTAGTAATAGGCTGGAACTTTACTGTCGGACAAGGACAATGATCGTTTAAAAACACTTAAAGATGTACTTTGTTGAACGCTAATGGGGAGAGAATTCCACTCTGCTGTGGTAGATGGAATGAAGGAGTTTCGATAGAGTTCAGTTTTGCATGTAGTCACGTCTCTTTCTAATGGTCTGCGTCTGTGGTACGGATTAATGTGGGCGACTAAAGGGGGCAAGAGGTCACTTATATATTGGGGACAGAGACCTAGTATCATTTTGTGGAACATCAAGAGTTTATGCCGATTCCTTCTTTCCTTTAATGTGCAGAATCCGGATTCTTTGTAAAGTTTCTGGTGGCTAGTTCCGCGTATACCTCCTATAATGATTCTTATGGCTTCTAAGTGCAGGTTTTCTAGCATTTTTGATTGAGTGTCGGTGCAGTTATCCCAGACAATATCAGCATAATCAAAAAGTGGGAGGATGAACGATTTGTACATAGTTTCTAACGCTTTTCTGCTTATTTTGTACTTATAAGACCGAAGACAGGAAATTAACATGCTTGTTTTGTTTATAACAGACCTAATGTGTTCATCCC
>JAICBP010000057.1 GCA_021766785.1 Sulfurimonas sp. endosymbiont of Alviniconcha boucheti | reverse complement strand
CTATCAGTCAATCCTACCTCTGTGTTTTGTTTTTTTAAAAATAAAAAAAAATTGGGGTACAATAACAACTACATGCAACAAGTTTACGTTAACAAGGAATGGATCTGATGGGGGGGGAGGGGGTCAACTTGTATTTTTGTTGACAAATCCAACTTAAGTGAATTAACAGGAGCTCTCTGTCAGTCTCACCTCTGTGATTTAACTTTTGGCTTGTTTTGATTTTTGGTTGTTTGCTTTTTACCTGTACCACCTCATCTTCTTAGTTCTCTTCAGGTCTCAGACTAGGCCAGTTTAGTGGAGCCAGTACTATAGTACTAGTGGTGTTGTTAAAGTAACTTAAAGTAAGTTTTTGCAATAAACTGTCACTACTGATGGTATTGTCTGTTATTGTATTAATTTTTGTTTTTGTTTTTTTCTGCTTTCAGTAGAAATTGCCTACTTCAGCTGACAAGTTTATGATGGCAGAGTCACAGAAAATATTCTGAAAAGGCTGCAATGCCCGAAACCAGGTTCCAGCCATGGATGAACTTCCCCGGGCATTATATTCATCATAGTTTTTTTTCTCCATAAAATTGACTGTAGTGTTACTGTTAGTGCAAGTGTTAGTGCAGGCCTGAAGATTTCAGATTTTAAGAATGAGAATGTTTTAAGATTAAGAAAAAAGTTAATTTTTTTGGGTATGCTTTGTGTATTTTATTACATCAGTTGCACACACAACAAAAATAATTTTGTTAATCTGAACAGAGTGTACATAATTAATAAATTATGCAAAGTTTTGAAGTAATTATGCACTTACAGAGTTTGGTTGTCCTTTGTGGTCCCAAGGTTGGGAATTTACATTTAAATCAAACTTCTTCCAGATTCTATTTCATTGACACATGTATGGTTGAATGTTGTATAATAAATGGACATTAACATAATCATCATAGCTTTTCTTCATAAGATAAGAGTGACTGGAGTGACTGAGATGAGATGCAAGTGCTAGCGTGAGCCTGACGATTTCAGATTTTAAGAATGAGAATGATGTTATATTTTTCGTTATGTTTTGTGCTACATCAGTTACATATACAACAAAAATGACTGTTTAATACTTGTGACTTGTGTTGCCTGCCAGTAGCTAACTGGTTACTCATCTTTGAAAGTGTTAAGTGCTGGGTCATTTCCCTTTATATTTTTCTCTCCTTGCTTACTTCCCTTGACCACTTAATTATGTACAGTTTTAGATGTCAATAAAACATGAATTATGTTTTAAAAAAGGTTTTTATGTTCCTGATTTGTTCTTTCTGTGTTGTTTTTATCATTTGTCCACATTTTTATTTTTATTGGATCATCTTTGAAAAAAGTGCTTTGTCTCCTGGTAAATTGTTTTGAGCATTTTCTCATAAAAAAGCATTTTTCAAACTGGCATTTCTCAACAACCACTTATCCACATAACATACAATTTTGTATACACCTACATTATATACATAGTGTTTCTTCTGTAAAAGATCATAGCTGTAACACTCACAACCAAAAAGTTACCTTAGTCTGAAAATGCCACCTTTAGGACAAAATGCCCTGCCCGAGCCTATATAATCATTGT
>JAICBP010000056.1:843-1457 GCA_021766785.1 Sulfurimonas sp. endosymbiont of Alviniconcha boucheti | reverse complement strand
CATCTGGTGCTGTGAACACGCTATGTTTTGTTTGGAAAATCTGATGTATCAAATCTCACTCACTCACTCATGCCTGTATGTATATAAATTATGCTTGTAATTTTATATTTACTCATCAGTAGCTACGCAAGGACTAGTTGTTAGACGGGTTTTTGACTGAACCTAAACTACAATCCTTGTAAAATAAAGTTTTAGAGCTCGAGTTCAGTTCTCTGTCTCTCTCCTCCCATCCCCTTTTCTTTCTTTTTCTTTTTCTTTCTTTCTCCCTCTCCCTTACTGTTCTTTATAAGATAAGCATTGACTGCTTCTGTTTTCTTTTCCGATACTAGTCATAATTATGAACTGATCAGATGTTCTGCTGCTTTATTTGCTGGTTGTATGCTCATAATATGTAACTGAATGATGTGCATGTGTTCATCTGGCGCTGTGAGCACGCTATGTTTGTGTGGAAATTCTCATGTATAACGTTTCACTCACTCATTCATGCCTATATGTATATAAATAATGCCTGTAATTTGATATCTATTCATCAGTAGCTTAGCAAGGACTAGTTGTTAGGTTTTTGACTGAACCTAAACTACAATCCTTGTAAAATAAAGTTTTCGAGTTCGAGT
>JAICBP010000056.1:0-200 GCA_021766785.1 Sulfurimonas sp. endosymbiont of Alviniconcha boucheti | reverse complement strand
TGAAAGAAATTTAATTCTGATGTTTCTGCACATTTGTAGGAACTGTGAAACTGCATTAATCAATTGCTTAATCGTGCTTATAATATTTGTTTGTGGTATTGTCGTGTTTATTTGTGTTTGTAGTATAGCAAGGACTGGCTGTTAGATAGGTCCAAATGGACCTAACGCTACTATCCTTGAGTATTAAAGTTTTCGAGTTC
>JAICBP010000055.1 GCA_021766785.1 Sulfurimonas sp. endosymbiont of Alviniconcha boucheti | reverse complement strand
TAAAAGCTATCACTCCAGTACTTGAAAATATCAATGATAATTATGAAAGTAGCTATCGACACCATATAGCAAGTGCTAATACTCATTTTAGCTCACCTGCTACAAGAGATGAACTGCAGAGAATGATAGATATTGTTAATCAAAATCCAGTATATAAAGTTGGTTCATACGATACAGCAGGGTATGCAGAAGGTCTTACTTTATCAAGTGATGATACAAAGGCTTATGTAGCTGATTGGAATAATAATCTACTTATTATTGATATAAGTAATCCAGCTCATTTAACTAAACTTGGCTCATACGATACAGCGTGGGGTTCACAAGATGTTACCTTATCAAGTGATGGCACAAAGGCTTATGTAGCTGATCGAGATAATAGTTTAGTTATAGTTGATATAAGCGACCCATATCATCCAACTAAACTTGGATCATATGATACAGCTGGGATTGCAAGACATATTACTCTATCTAATGATAACTCAAAGGCTTATGTAGCTGATTTGAATCAAGGTTTAGTTATAGTTGATATAAGCGATCCAACTCATCCAACTAAACTTGGATCATATGATACCGTTGTGGATGCAACGGGTGTTACTCTATCAAGTGATGGCACAAAGGCTTATGTAGTTGATGGTTCGTATGGTCTAGTCACAGATGGTTCGAATGGTTTAGTCATAATTGATATAAGCGATCCAGCTCATCCAACCAAGCTTGGATCATACGATACCGTTGGGGATGCAATGAGTGTTACTCTATCTAGTGATAATACAAAGGCTTATGTAGCTGATTGTAAAAATGGTTTAGTTATAGTTGATATAAGTGATTCAGCTCATCCAACTAAGCTTGGCTCATATAATACAGCTGGGATCTCAACAGATGTTACTCTATCAAATGATGGTTCAAAAGCTTATCTAGCTGATGGTTCGAATGGTTTAGTTATAGTTGATATAAGTGATCCATCTCATCCAACTAAATTTGGCTCATATCATACAGCTGGGTATTCATTGCGTGTTACTTTATCAAGTGATAGCTCGAAGGCTTATGTGACTGATGGACGTAATGGTTTAGTGATAGTTGGTGGCATACAATAAAGTTTGCAATTTTCAATACTTTGTACTAATCTTTGATTTTTATCGACTTATTTTTTATCTAAGATTTCATCTTTAGTTGTCTGTAAAAACTCTAAAATATTGTTTTGATAAGAGACTGTATCTTCATCATAAGTGAGTTGTGTGAGTAGCTTAAGTGCTTTTATATCTATTTTTTTTGCGTAACGCGGTACAATTTTTAGATCGTGTAGAATATTATTGATAAGATTATCAATATTAAGTCCATTATTATCTCTTACTTTTTGTACCAACTCTTTTGTAGAGATCA
>JAICBP010000054.1 GCA_021766785.1 Sulfurimonas sp. endosymbiont of Alviniconcha boucheti | reverse complement strand
AATTTTAAATTCTGACTTGGAAAAAATTAACAGCTGGGCGAAACGATGGAAAGTTAGTTTTAATGAAGAAAAAACTGAATTGTTAACATTTAAGAAAGACAACCATCCAGTTTACCCACTGTCATTTGGAAATATTGTTCTCGAAGACAAGGAATGTCACAAACACTTAGGTCTGATTTTTCAAAGTAACTGCAAATGGGAAAAACATATAAACAGTATTATTAGAAAAGTAACCCTTCTTATTTCATGTTTACGTTCCTTTAAGTACAAGTTATGCAGAAAAGCCTTGGATACTATGTACAAATCCTTTATATTGCCACAGTTTGACTACGCCGACATTGTTTGGGATAATTGTTCTGGAACACTTTCAAACATGCTCGAAAACCTGCATTTGGAAGCTATAAGAATTATTTTAGGAGCTGTTAGAGGAACAAGCCACGAAAAGTTGTATAAAGAATCTGGATTTTGCACACTAAAAGAAAGACGAAAACGTCACAAGCTATTAATGTTTCACAAAATGATTAATTACCAGTGCCCCGGATACCTATCGAACTTAGTACCACCTCTAGTTTCAACAACAAACCCGTATCATCGCAGACGACCACATGAAAGAGTCATTCCCGCTCACAAAACAGAACTATATGCAAATTCATTCATACCGTCAACTACCCAACTGTGGAACACATTACCTCAAACTATACAAACAAATCCTTCAATTAGCCTGCTGAAAAAATATTTGTCAACGAATGACACTGTGGTTCCTATATATTATTATTTTGGTTCTAGAAAGGAACAAGTTAAGCATTGTAGACTTCGACTTGCTATTAGCGATTTAAATTATGACTTATTCAGACGCCACCTGTTAGAAGACCCTATATGTTCATGCGGATATACAGCAGAAACATCAGAGCATTTCCTACTACATTGTCCCCTTTATAATAGTATTAGAAATAAAACCATTAATAAACTAGATGAGAACGAAAGAAATATCAATACACTTCTGTTTGGAAACGACCAGCTACATTTAGAAACTAATAAGAAAATATTTGCTATAGTCCANGTAAAAGTCTGCCAAAATTTGTTTATGATACAAGCGAAGAAGTACACGTTTTAATCCTCTCCCTCTCTCTGTCTCTCTCAGATCAATAATTATGACAACATCACTAGACCATTCGGTTAGTTATTTGCTTTTTTAACCCCCACCCCCTCCTCCCGTTTTGTTGTTGTTGTTTTGTTTTTTGTTTCATTTTGGTCTTTGTTGGTTTTGTTGCCTCTGACGTTTTGACAACAATTTGCCATCTTGCCATCGTAAATGTCTGTGTGATTATCATTTTATCTATAGGTAACACTCAAATAAGCATA
>JAICBP010000053.1 GCA_021766785.1 Sulfurimonas sp. endosymbiont of Alviniconcha boucheti | reverse complement strand
CCAGGAGTAGCATGGAGACCTCATGAGACTCACTCTCTTGAGAGGACAAATGGACTACCTCTACGCTGTATAAAAGAGCAAACGCCAGCAGAGAGATCACGAAGTGTCCTCTTAGAGATAGGTCGTGAAAATCCTAATGATTACCTCTATCCAGGGATAGGTAATGAATATCGTAGTCATAAATCATTTATAACAATTGAAGATCTAAAAGCTATCACTCCAGCACTTATAGGTATAAATGATACTTATGAAACTATCTACCAAACTTATATGTTAAGTGTAGAAAATTATTTTACCTCACCTGCTAGAAGAGATCGAGTACAGGGTATGATAGATGATATGAATGCTTTAAAGCTACCTGGATATGCTATACTAGATAGAAATTTTTTCGCAATGACACATGGGGGATTTAAACATAAATTTGTTTATTTGTCAGTGACAAACCCTAATACAGGAAGAACATGGCTAAATAACAACCTTGGTGCTGAGTATGCAGATAGGCATAATCTAAATGATAAATACAACCCAGCACAACAAGCTAAATCACGAACAGATCATTATGCATACGGTTCAAAATTTCAATGGGGCAGAAAAGCAGATGGACATGAGCTTATGGTATGGAGCGATGCTACTCATGGAAGCCCACAGGAACGTGCAACAAATACACAAAATGACGATCCAACAAATTCACTCTTTATTATTCCAAATTTTGATAAATCTGATACTCGATATAATTGGAGAGTACATCCAGATAATAATCTCTGGAAAGGTGTAGATGCTCCAAATAATCCTTGTCCTATTGGTTATAGATTACCAACAAATGATCAAACTCAACCAACAGGTGCTAATAATGAGTGGCTAGAAGAGGGAGTTACATGGAAGAGTGAAGATTATGAGGGTGCTTATGCTAGTAAACTTAAATTGACTGTCTCAGGATGGCGCGATTCAAATAATAATATACAATATGTAGAATATGGTAACTATTGGAGTGGTTCAGTGGATCGAAATGGGAAAGCTTATTCCTTTGCAAATATTCCTTCTAATCTTCATGAGCAGTATTGGAATAAAGATACTTCCCCTATGGCTATTGGGCAATCTGTTCGTTGTATCAAAGACTAACACTTGTGTTACTAATCTTTTGATTCCCGCAGTAGCGGGGTCGTTTTTATAGTATGTCTGATTATTAGTATCAAATATTTAGCAATAGATATAAACTTCTATCAAAGGTAGATAGCAAAGATAGAAACTTTTATATACTAAACATAAGAAAAGAGGTAAACATGATAGATTTAATATACATATCTTTAGTCACACTTTTTGTTTTTGGAACAAGAATAACTGGTTGTAA
>JAICBP010000052.1 GCA_021766785.1 Sulfurimonas sp. endosymbiont of Alviniconcha boucheti | reverse complement strand
AGCATTGCAGTTTGCAGTAGTCCAATCTTGACGTGATCATAGACGCAACGAGCTTTTCTATGGAACTGTTAGAGAGGAACGGACGGATAGAGGCGATTCTCCTGAGTGCGAGAAACGTAGTGCGGCAGAGGCTACTTATGTGTTGTTTCATTGACAGTGTCTGGTCAAGATGCACTCCAAGGTACGTAACGGTGGTCTGGAAAGGAATGCAACTTCCATCTATATCTGCAGACTCGCAGCCGACCGAACTGATACGCACTGATGAACCTACAAGCATCATCTCAGTTTTTTCTGTGTTAAGCTTCAGTTTGTTGCTTTGCATCCATGACAAAGTATCGCTTATACAGGATTGAATGTTGGACTGAGCAGAAGTGAAATCGCTAGGTGGTGCACTGTCAGAGATTTCTGTGTCATCAGCGTACTTGTGATAGTCACAGCTGTGACATGCTATGACATCAGACAGGGGTTGTGAATACAGGGTGAATAGTACAGGTCCGAGGACCGATCCCTGAGGAACACCAAAGACAAGGGGTATTGGTGTGGACATCAAACCGTCAACCACAACAGACTGCGTCCTATCACTTAGGTATGACTCGAACCAAGACAGCGCTAATCCCGAGATTCCAAAAGTGCTCTCAAGTCGTCTTAATAGGATGGCATGGTCAAGGGTGTCAAAAGCAGCACTCAGATCCAACAGTGCAAGTATTGACACAAGTTTCTGATCAGACTTTGTAAGGAGGCCTTCTAGTACACTCAAAACAGCAGTTTCGGTACTGTGATATTTTCTGTACGCAGACTGTCGAATTTCGAGTAAGCTGTTTGCGCACAGATGAGACTGCAGTTGAAGAAGAACTACCCTCTCTAGTATCTTCGAAACGAATGGGAGATTTGAGACTGGTCTGAAATTTCTTAAATCATTGGCATCAAGACCCTGTTTCTTCAGTATGGGTGTCACAAGAGCCTGCTTTAACCCAGATGGGACAGTGCCGGTGGACAAAGAAACATTGACAATCCTCGTGACAAGGGGGGCTAGGTCATGCAGACACTGCTTAGTCAGAGTAGTGGGGATGGGGTCAAGGGTGCAACTTTTCGTTGGTGACTGAGAAATGAGTCTACAGATTAGCTCTTCTGTCACAGGTTCAAACATGGACAACTGAGGCCCGTCGAACTTAAAAAAGGACGGTGGGTCATGGGGACAAGAGTCAAGGTCTTCACGGATCTGCTTAATCTTGGTCACGAAAAAGTCACAAAAACGCTGTGGCAGGTCTGCAATGGGAATGTTCGATGGCAGAGAGGTAGTCTTT
>JAICBP010000051.1 GCA_021766785.1 Sulfurimonas sp. endosymbiont of Alviniconcha boucheti | reverse complement strand
TGAGCAACAAGGGATCTGATCCAGACGTAATACCACCATTAGAAAAAGATGGAGTTACTTATTATACTAACAAAGAGAAGGCGACTATACTTAACCAATTCTTCATCAACCAATCAACTATTGAAGACAACGATGATGTTCCAGATGTACCAGAACTATTAACGAGTATAAATCAAATACATTTGAGTGTAGAAGAAGTAAATAATACTCTTACAAAATTAAGCACAGCAAAGGCGACAGGCCCTGATCAAATACATAATATAATTTTTAAAAATAGCGCTGGAATCATATCTGAACCATTAACTTTTCTCTTCAATCGATCACTTAATGAAGGAATTTTTCCCACAGTCTGGAAAACAGCACACGTTACACCAATTTATAAAAAGGGTAACAAAGAACAGTGTACTAACTACCGTCCTATATCTTTGCTAAGTTGCGTAGGAAAAACTCTAGAAAAATGTGTTCATCGCCATGTGTCTAATTACTTAAACGCAAACCAAATAATAACACCATCACAATCAGGATTCACTCCAAAAGATTCAACCGTGTACCAGTTACTAAGTATATACGATGACTTTTGTAAGTCATTTGACAGTGAAATAACTACTCAAGCAATTTTCTTTGACATATCTAAAGCGTTCGATAAAGTATGGCACCGTGGCTTACTACGGAAATTGCAAGCTATTGGAATTAGAGGTACTTTACTTCATTGGTTCGAAAACTATTTGGCCGAACGTAAACAGGCTGTGGTACTCCACGGTAGCAGATCTGATTACTTAACTGTACCTGCAGGTGTCCCACAGGGCTCAGTCCTAGGACCTCTTCTGTTCCTTATCTACATAAATGACATTGTTGAAGACATCGAATCAGTTATTAAGCTTTTCGCAGATGACACTAGTATGTATTTGTGCTTAGAAAATCCACACATCCGAGCTGAAATTCTAAACAATGATCTTGAAAAAATAATGCAATGGGCAAATAAATGGAAAATTGAGTTTAACGAAAGGAAGACAGAACTGATGAACATAACCAGGAACAAAAACCACCAATTTCAATCACTGAATTTTGGAAGGACTATTTTAGAAGACACTCATAGCCATAAACATTTAGGAATCATTTTTCAAAACAACTGTAAATGGGAGAGTCATATTAAAATGTTAATTGCAAAATGTAGATGTCAAGTCGCTTGCCTAAGATCGTTTAAATATCGTCTTAGCAGAAAAGCTCTTGAAACCATGTATAGGTCTTTTATATTACCGCAGTTAGATTACGCCGACGTCAT
>JAICBP010000050.1 GCA_021766785.1 Sulfurimonas sp. endosymbiont of Alviniconcha boucheti | reverse complement strand
TTTTTATAGCTTTTTGTATCTCTTTTGATGGTACTTTCTGACTTTTTTTGATAAAGCCATTTGTAAAAACTGTTTGTTAAGCAGCTTTTATACTGCCTATTTTAACTCCGCGGTTGACATATAGCAAAACTTAAGTGAAACTCAATTGTTAATAATATTTTTTTGAAATTTTTCTTTTAATAGAACTCTTCCTAAGTAATTATTATAATATCCCAAAAAAACAAACCACTTAATACTATGTCACNTAATTTTGTATTTTTTTAGTATTTGTAAGTATTTGGAGATAGTTTGATATATTTATGAGTGAAAATGTTACAAGAAATATGAGTAGCCCAGGAAAAAAACTTATCCACCATGCAATCTCTACTACATCTTTGCCTCCACTAAGAATGGTACCCCAGCTCATTTGTGGTGCTACTATACCAAGACCTAAAAAGCTTAATCCTGATTCTGCTAAAATAGCACCACCAACACCAAATGTAAAACTAACAAAGTAAATAGGTGCTAATATCGGAGTATAGTACTTGAGTAGAATTTTAAGTCGATTTACTTTTGCAATAGTTAATATCTTAATATAAGGCTGTGAGGTGATTTTAAAACTTTCACTTCTTATAAGCCTTGCCGTAGTCATCCATCCTGTTATGGAGATGATGAAGATAAGCACCCATAGAGAAGCATTGACATAACTCACAAGTGCAAGGAGTAAAAAAAAGGTTGGAAATGTAAGGAATAGATCTACTATAATGATAAAAAGCTTATCTACATTTCCTCTAAAATACCCAGCTAAAGAGCCAAAGAGTAGCCCTATAAGGGAAGCAATTAATGCAGATCCTACACCAATGAGAAGAGAAACTTTTCCACCTTCCATAAGTCGAGCCAAGAGGTCACGACCAAGTCTATCTGTTCCTAAAAAAAATCTGTGCGAAGGAGCCATTAGTATAGTATCACTATGTAGAGTATATGCATCAAGTTCAAACATTATATTGCCAAAGAAAGAAAATATAAAGATAAAGAGAAGTATAAATATGCTAAACAGAGGCATCTGAAATGATTAATTAATCCCTAAAAGTGTCTGCATCATCTTATCTATTGCTGTAATAACTTTTGCAGAGGCACCATATGATGTCTGATATTTTATAAGATTTGTAAGCTCTTCATCTACATTTACCTTTGATATCGTATTGTATTCAAGTTCTACTGCATTAAACTGTGTTGTTGTTGTATCATTTTTAGTAATTGCTGCATTTGTAGAGATACCAACAAAAGTAGATATAAT
>JAICBP010000005.1 GCA_021766785.1 Sulfurimonas sp. endosymbiont of Alviniconcha boucheti | reverse complement strand
GGCTAAACTTCTCGTGTGCTTAGAGGAGGTTAAACGAACATGATCAGCGTTAAAAGTTTTGTGATTGAACGTGCCGTTGATTTTATAACGATTTTAGAAGAGGACTTTCCCAGACAGTGTTACTAACACTGTTTTCACGAGCTCTTTCCCGCGTTTCAGTATGACATCATTGATAGGATACCGGAACTTCTCAGTTTTGTGTACATGTCATGTATAAATTATTTTTGTCAATGTTTATTTTTTANNNNTCGGAAATAAATTGATAGTGTTTGAAATTGCCAAGACGAACAATGAAATGATGTCTAGCGTTCTTTCGAACATTTTAGGGTGGCCTGGGGGAAATTCATCCAAACAGGTACGTTTGATTCCCATGCACGCTTCGAGACACGATTCTGTCACACTGGCTCAACCAACACATGCTCATTGTGGTTTGTAGACACCTTCGACAAATCGCAGACTAGTATACAACACAACTACCCGTGTGAT
>JAICBP010000049.1 GCA_021766785.1 Sulfurimonas sp. endosymbiont of Alviniconcha boucheti | reverse complement strand
CCCATAAACGCTACTAACTGGCATCCTAATTCAAAAGAAGCCACATAAAGGCAAATTAACCAGTGATGCAATCATTTATAAGAGATCACAAATAACAAGCTAACACGATGATAAGATTGGTTCCCGTCGGCGTATCGCACTTGTAACTAGTGCGCATCGAGATAAGAGCGAAGTCAGTCATCGTCCAAACTTTTCCTGAGTAAAATCGACCAGTTCATGCACAACAGCTTTTAAATTATGGTATTCTGTAATCATGATTCCACAGTACTGGCATGTAGTAACGAGAGCCTTGCACATTCTTATCACACCAACAGAACGAACTTAATGAAATGCAATTTAAATGAAAGAAGAAGAAGAAGAAGAAACTTCCTACCCCGAGACATGAACGAAACTGCAGCTAATGCATCAACGTATATTGCTTGCAAAGGAATATATGAATCAAAGACTAGATCAACAAAACTGGGTGAAAATGATGCCAAACATTGTTTGATGACGAACGTCGGCATAAAAAAAATATTACCACGTACCTGTTTTCTGCATAAAAGCCGCAGCGTCGGCTCCACATGGAAACGCAGCGAGGAGGAAGTGACGTATAATAGCCCGGATGTAAAGTAAAAGCGAAAATGATTTTTCTTTTTTCCAAAGTGATTTTATTCGGTATTATGACGAACGTCGTTTATTACCGCAAATCGGAACGTGGCACAAATTCCTTTGTAAAAAGTCGAGTGCATTTTCGGTGGTAAAAATCAACACTGTTTCCGCAGTGCAACACTCAGGTCAAGCGAATGGCGTCAACATCCGGCCCGTTCGAAGCTTTGCAGACGATTTCTAGCGACGGACACTTTTGATCGAAATATTACACTACGGCCGACGTCCGTCATCACGATCTTTCAGAAATGATCATGAACACAAATTAAATATTTATCTTTTAATGTTTACTGAATTATGTAAAGGGATGCTTCTTTCGTAATCCTTCGTGAAATTAAACTTGTTTGTGTATTGTGCACATGTACGTAATCGTCGAAGAAGTCAGTCACTGTTACGTTGTCCGTTTTCATGAGCCCGATTTCAGAGCTTAAATCGCCTTCTAATGCAAATATCTCCATATGCGCTTCAGCATAAATGTTTATATTGTGTCCACTGTTTTTGGGGCCATTTCTGAACACTCTCTAAACGTAACACCAACACAACTTAATTGGATCAGATTTTATTGACCGTTAAAATTTTCACCCACGATTTGCGCACCTTTTGGCACTTAGTCATAT
>JAICBP010000048.1 GCA_021766785.1 Sulfurimonas sp. endosymbiont of Alviniconcha boucheti | reverse complement strand
ATTTTAATGATTCGGCGCTTGGTTGCTTCCACAGTCTTATCAGTACCGAAACCTTTCGGAGGGCGCTGACCGCGTCGGTGGACAGCTGTGCAAAATCACACACAACATCAAACTGCACGGTACACACACAAAATATATAAAACATACAACACTGCGAGGTGCAATGGTATTTTAAAGAGTGCCCTTTCAGTGGCGTAACTAAATCTGGCAGAGTTTGGAGGAAGGTGCCGGAAAGCGATGCTCGGAGTGTGCAGGTGTGTGTAACGTCTCTAGTGCGTGAAGAGATCAAAATTTGATATTTTTAAAGGGCTTGTAAAGGCAGTTTTTGTTTGCAACAGAACGTTGAAAATCGACCCAATTATGAAAGTCTAGTGCATAACATGACCTTTAAATCTAATAAAATGTCAATGCCATGAAAGTAAGTATGTTTACGAAGGAAGAAATGCATGCCGATCAGGCCGAATTTCGTCTGCTTGTTTTAATCTCGAAATACGCGCGAGATCCGTGACGTAGGTCTCTGACGTCACAAACAGACCACTGAGGCGAATGGCGAATGAGGCGCGTTTTCACCATCAATCGGTCCACAACGAAAATGCCACGCGAATGTGCGGCCGTGGGATGCGCAGAGCTGCAGACCAAAGGGTCGTTGTTTTCCTTTCACACCTTCCCGAAAGATAGCAGTCGAAGGAAGCTTCATCCTTGGAGATTCGAACTGGAAATTGTTCCAAGTCGGTTACCCTGTGGACACCCACACAGACATGAATTTTTTTACTAAAGGGTATCGGTCACGCATCGCCCGGCTTTCGCTAGGTTGATCCTTGGTAGATGGAAGGAACGGTCTCTTCGGATGAAACCTCCGTCCTTGCCAATTCTACAAGGAATATATCCAGACCGACCAAAGGACTCAGAAATACATTTTGACACCTTGGCACCCAGTGCAAAGATTAAAATTTAAAAAGGGGAAAAACCTTTTTCACAAGAAACCCTCCAGAAAAAGAAAGGGAAATCAACAAAAGAGGCAAATGAACACACAAATCCTCAGCAAGAATGAACTCGTAATAAATGCAGAAGAAGAAGAAGAAGAAGGGAGAGAAAGAAAACAAACAAAAAACAAATGGACATGGTAAACACGGAGAAAAGAAAGGAAAAACAGGAGGTACAACTA
>JAICBP010000047.1 GCA_021766785.1 Sulfurimonas sp. endosymbiont of Alviniconcha boucheti | reverse complement strand
CTTATAATAAATAAGTTAATTACTAGTATAATACTTATTTAAAAGGAGTTTTAATATGATAGTTTTATTTGGACATCAAAAGGGAGGAGTGGGTAAAAGTACAGTCTCGATCAATGTAGCTTACCAACTTCAAAAGAAGTATAAAGATTTAGTTTTACTCGACCTTGACTCTCAAAATTCTGCAATACTTTTTAATCAACTACGCATGAGTGAAAACTTACCAACTATTAAATGTGTAAAAGAGAGTGACATAGATTTTAGTAACTTCATTAATGAGTACTCCGGCAATAAAGAAAATTTACTTATCATAGATAGCGGTGGCTATGATAGTGATGTTAATAGAGCAGCACTTATAAAAGCAGATATTATAATTACTCCAGTAGGTATCTCTCAAATAGAGATCTTTGGTTTACAGAAGTTCAGAAAAATATTAAAAGAAGCAAGTGAAGCTCTTGATGTGAAAATTAAAACAAATGTGCTTCTAAACAATGTAGATAGTCGATCTAAAAATAAATTGAGAGACCTACGTGAGTACATTAAAGAGAATAATAAATATTTTAATTTACTAGATAGTGTAATCCATACAAGGGCAGATTACAAAAATAGTTATGGGGATGGATTAACAGTTAAAGAACTCAATAAAAAAGGTACTGCTGCTCAAGAGATTAAGCAATTAACTAAAGAGATATTAAAACTAGTAAATAATTAGTTTTTATTAAGTATAATACTAGTAATAAATAAGGATTATATAAATGGCAAAGATTAAAGATTTAGATGATCTTGATACATCAGAGAAGACAAATAAGTTTATAGCTGCCGCTGATATGAGTAAAGGGAAAAAGAATAAAGGCGGTAGACCTAAAAAAGAAGCTAGTGAAAGAGCTAGTGAACAAATATTTATAAATGTCACACCTGGAGAGAAAGCTAAGATAGAAGCTTATGCTAAAGAACTTGGGATTAGTGTTAGCGCTTTGTGTAAGATTAGTTTGGCAAAATTTATTTGAATTTACACCTTGTTAAAAATTTTAAGGTGACTTTTTGAGTAAAAAACACCTTTTAAGGATCGTAGTTAACGGTATTAAAGTTAAATTTACCAATTTAATGATAAATCATGAATTTCTAATCATTTATTTACATCTTCCTT
>JAICBP010000046.1 GCA_021766785.1 Sulfurimonas sp. endosymbiont of Alviniconcha boucheti | reverse complement strand
GCAGGTAGGTGGTAGGTGAAATTCCAAGCAGTTATAGTTACTTGATCATTTCAGACTAGTATTTTATACAGTAGCACTCTTTATTTATAAATACAGCGTTCAATGTGTTCGATGCACCCTCTTGCAGGCTCATCTCCGTTTCGTCACATGAAACATACGTTTCTTGCCGAATCATTATTTCATGGTTAGGAACCACAATTACCAAAAAGTAGGCATACATGGGATCAAAAACAAACATGTTTAGTAATGGTTGCAGTCATTTCAAATTATTTCTCAATCCATGAACAAGGAGAGGGGAATTGGTCAAAACATAACGTTCGTTTCCGGTGACATGGAACCGGACGGAAGTTGATTCTGTCACACAAAACGTGCGTTGTACATGTAAACATTATCATTGTGTTGCAGAACATGCGTTAAAGAAATCTTCCCTGCTTTGTTTTGATTTCTGTGTGAAACTGAGATTGTGCTATAGTATTAATGATGATGTAACTTTGAGAATTTGCCGTCTTCTATCGGACTAGAAACGATAGAACGATGGTGTGCTTGCAGAGTTTTTGTTTGGAATTTTTATTGTTGTTTCTTCTGTCCTGTTTTAGTAGTGACATGGTGTGCTTGCAGAGGTTTTTTGTTTTTGTTTTGTTCATTTTTTAGTAAACGTTACTAATTTAAGCTGGAAAGAATTCAACATAATATTAATAATATCAATATACTGAGTAGAACTATACTTGTTTTTTGTTTTTTCTTATTCATGTTTTTTGTTTTGTTTTTGTTTGGTTCCTGGGGTGGGGGGGTGCATTAGCATTCATGAAAAAGACAGGGGTCTGAGGCAGCATATATGTACTAGTTTACTACATCTTGTTTTTCCATTTCCTCCAACTTTGATTGCTGTCTTTGAATGTGATGTGTTGTGGACTGCAACTTGTGCTGTGATTTCACTTGTTGGCTCTGTTAAATCTAGGTTCTAGACTACAAGGCTTCATCCGGAGAAGTGCAGATAAAGTTCCTGTGTGAAAATCAGAGCAGCTTCTCGTTCCCTGCAACTGATGACATCCCTTGGGTGCCTGCTGATCAGCTTACAAAACTAAGCCACTACAGACCGGTGTCAAATGCAGCTGGG
>JAICBP010000045.1 GCA_021766785.1 Sulfurimonas sp. endosymbiont of Alviniconcha boucheti | reverse complement strand
GATCACTGTTACATGTACAGTCATTTTATATTACAATATGTACATGCCTTTTCCACCTTAAACTGAGCAAGAACAAAATTATGACGTTTAGTTAGTTAAGTAATTGGATTTTAATGTCCTGTCAACCACACAGGGTCACCTTAGGAAGTCAGTTTATTTCTTGCTCTTTGGTCTGCAGCTTTCTTGGACTCTTTGTCGTCCACGAGTGCTCTGCTGCTCTCTCTTGCATCGCCAAATTTAGGTACCACAAGTGGAGAGCGTGTCTTTGTCATGGTGCCTGAAATACAAAATAATGGTGTCAGTATCAAATTGTACCCTGGAAACAATTTGTAGAAAAGAGAATGTTGTATTATCAAGTGACAGCAAGGCCCACCTTAAAAAGTGTCTGCATGTCATGAGATGGATGGACGTAAAAACACTCAAAAATGTCTGCAGGTCATAAGATGGATGGACACAAAAATTGTCAAAAGTGTCTGCAGGTCATGAGATGGATGGACACAAACATTGTCAAAAGTGTCTGCAGGTCATAAGCTGGATGGACACAGACACTGTCAAAAGTGTCTGCAGGTCATGAGATGGATGAACACAAACTGTCACAAGTGTGCAGGTCATGAGATGGATGAACACCCTTGTCAAATGTGTCTGCAGGTCATGAGATGGATGAACACAAATACTGTCAAAAGTGTCTGCAGGTCATGAGATGGATGAACACAAACACTGTCAAAAGTGTCTGCAGGTCATGAGATAAACACAAACACTGTCAAAAGTGTCTGCAGGTCATGAGATGGATGAACACACTTGTCAAATGTGTCTGCAGGTCATGAAATGGATGGACACATTGTCAAAAGTGTCTGCAGGTCATGAGATGGATGGACACAAGCATTGTCAAAAGTGTCTGCAGGTCATGAGATGGATGAAGACAAACTGTCAAAAGTGTCTGCAGGTCATGAGATGGCTGGACAAACACAGTCAATAGTAATAAGTAACAGTACTGTTATGAGATGGTTCAACACAAACACTGTCAAATGTGTAAGTCATGAGGGATGGACACATTGTCAAAAGTGCAGGTCATGAGATGGATGGACACAAACACTGTCAAATGTCGGCAGGT
>JAICBP010000044.1 GCA_021766785.1 Sulfurimonas sp. endosymbiont of Alviniconcha boucheti | reverse complement strand
ATTATTATAATTTATTTTATAATGTCCCTAGCATTTGATAAGAGCAGAGTTATCAAAGAGTATAAAGAGGAGATAGAGATATACAGTTTCTCAATGCACTCAATGAGATACACTCAGAGTTTCCATATAAAGGAGGACATTATAGTAAAGTCAGGCTACCTATAATCTTCTCCTAAAATTATGATAGAATTATAGCTATTTTATAAGCTACTATACTATTTGAAATTTGATTTATTTGAAATAAACTAAGGATATACTCATGCGACTAAGATATTTTTCAATCATCATTAAGATAATATTTTTATTTTTACTCACCAATCAACTAGCTTTAGCAGGGCAACCTTTACCACAAGGTTTTCCGACGAACTTAACAAGACAGGACTTGGGGGAAGTTGTAGGGACTGGTCTGTATAAAACAGTTTCTAAAGTTAAAGGATTTGAAGGATATGTTGTTGCTTATTTTACAAATGCATTAAAATCTGATCAAGAGCACCTACTCCAAAAAGAAGTTAGCTTTTTAGATGAGTTACAGGCAAAAGGTATAAGAACTGTAGAGAATTATGGCATAGTTCAAGTAGAAGGTCGCCCTGCTTATGTTATGAGACATATCCCTGATTCTTTATTGGTAAAACCATGCTGTTTATTATCAAGAAATATCTTAAACCGTCTTAATCAAAATTCATTTGATGATATAAATCTATTATATAAAGCTCTACAAAAATATCAAAATCTTTCAATAGTAGATTTGCAATTTTTATTAGCTAGAGATGGTCATCTTTATTTAAATGATCCTGTAAGTTTCAACTTTGGTAGGAAACTTACTTTTTCTGGAGTAGCAACTATAGGTTCTAGTATTTTTGAAAAGTTATATGGTATTACATTGCCTTTTCTTATAGATGAACCAAGATTTTTAAAAACGACGGATTATAAAACTACTCCTTTGGGTACATTTACTGAAAGAACTGTTCATGAACTACATAGTTATCCAAATTATGTTGTAGTGATCCCAAAAGATTCTACAGTAAAGATACAATCATTACAGAGTGTTTTGGATCTATTAGATGAGGCACAAAGATATGGAGTAAATACGGTACAACATTATGGGTTG
>JAICBP010000043.1:351-1094 GCA_021766785.1 Sulfurimonas sp. endosymbiont of Alviniconcha boucheti | reverse complement strand
GGTAGGCCAGGCCTAAACCAAAGTCCCTGACTTTAGAGTCCGAGACTTTGAGTTAGGCAAAGTTCGTATACATGGACGCGGACAATGGTCGAGACAACAGAGTCTCTGACTTCGCGCTGATAAGAAAGTGGTCATCACACGCGTCATCGCTTGTGCTAACTTTAGACGGGGCAATCCCATCTGGGCATGCGCACCGACACGCTTCGTTCACTTCCCTGCGACGTATTTCGCACGCGCAAACATCGGTAAACATAAACATTAGGTGAAGGCATGCCTGGCAGGCCCCGATTCTGGATGTGATTCGCCATGTTTTACTTCTGCAACACCCAAGCGATCTCGACGAGGTCATTATTCGTAAAAACGCTAATCTATCGACATCTTCGATGGAGTATTCTTCTTGGCATTTACTGAATCGAGTAACCGTAGCATCGTCTGCTGCGTCGGCCATTTTGAACTTGTCAGAAAGGCGAGTGGACGCTGTGAAATCAGGTAGCCTACGCTGTGCAGATGAATTTAAATAACAAGAAAATAAATCAAGTGATAATGTAAGACGTCAAGCAAACTTGCTCTCATAATAATTTGCAAACATTAAATCGTACGATCACATTAATCAGTCATTATGCCTGCGTCGCTCGGCGAGTGCGACCTTTCTTCCCTCCAAAATGAAAGAGCTTTGGCCGACGAACATCTAGTACTCATTTGACGAAGTAAACGAAAGAAAAAAAAAAAAAAAAAAAAAAAAA
>JAICBP010000043.1:0-249 GCA_021766785.1 Sulfurimonas sp. endosymbiont of Alviniconcha boucheti | reverse complement strand
AAAAAACTAACAAAAACAACAAGAAAAACCAACTTTCCAAGCATAACAAGGCTAAAAGCAGTCATAGTCCCGGGCCTACGACCTTTAGTCCAGCGAAATCGCTAGCCTAAATATCGGCTGTTTAGGCCCGAGGTTCGGCCCGGACTTTGGTGTAGTCCCGGTCCATGGTTACCATTTTGGGGCCATTGTCAATAGCCTTGAGATTTAGGCCGGCCTACCGCTTTAGGCCCGATTCATAGTTAAGGCCCC
>JAICBP010000042.1 GCA_021766785.1 Sulfurimonas sp. endosymbiont of Alviniconcha boucheti | reverse complement strand
TTTTTTAAGAGGCTGCATATGGACACAGTTTATACTGATTATTATGCATTTCTCAAACTTAATTCTCTTTCGAATAAAAAGAATAGATCAAAATATTTACCATATCTGTATTTACTAATACACATTTTTGCTATTAGAATAACATGATTGATGGCTAGAACGTCACTGCCGTTCTCCGTTTCATTATATCCAAATAATACGTCCTTTAATTTTAATTTTATTAATTTGTCAAATTTCAAATATGCATATTCCTCGACTTTTTTCCAAATTAAATTAATTTTACCACAAGACCAAAAGAAATGTTCAATGTAATCAATTTCATCTGTGCAGAATTTACAGTTTCTATTTTCAGATATTCCCATTCTATGTAGTAGTATGTTTGTTGGATATATGTTATGGAGAATTTTCCAGTGAAGCACTAACAATCGAATCTCTTTCGTGCATTTTTTGGCTAGATTCCAGTTGCAGTCTGTAATGTGTATCTGTAACTTATGCTGCCAAAATCCAACAGAGCAGGGTATAATGTTATCTTTGTTGACAATCAGTTTTAAAAGATCAGTCGGCTTCTTCAAATATTGGTCAAGTTTTTTAATAGTAACCTGGTCTATTTCAAGTTCAGTTGTTTGTTTATTAGCTGAGATCCAATCTAACCAATGTTTTGGAATAGCGTTAATAATTGCGTTGTAATCTAAAACAATACTTCCTCTATTATTCACTATTATCTGTTTAATTTCTTCTAGGGTAAGTAATCGTTTTTCGTTGTCTTTTGTGATGTCTTTAATGTATTCAATGCCTTGTCTTTTCCATTCGGGGTAAAATAATAGATTATGCTTATACTGTATCAGGGAGTTATTCCAAAGTTGTTGAAAATAAACGTTTTCAGAATTAATTTCGTTTTCGGTTGTAAGTTTACCAGTATCTAAATATGTACAGAGAACAGCTTTCCAAAAGCCGTTTCTGATTTTGTCTAATCCCTTTACATCTTTAGAGCGACAATTGAAGTTAAACACCCCAAAGCCGTTTGCCAGTTTAGAAAACCACCATCTTGGTATATGTGTCCATTTCTCTTCT
>JAICBP010000041.1 GCA_021766785.1 Sulfurimonas sp. endosymbiont of Alviniconcha boucheti | reverse complement strand
CACGCCTTTATTATGAGGTACTTACGCAGAATATAACCAGACCTAACTGTTGTGACAAGTGGGAAGCTAAGCTAAATAAAGATATTAATTGGTGTATCACCTTTAAGAAAATGCAACAGATTCAAGAAATAAAACTGAAATGGTTTCAAATAAGACTAGTACATAGAATAATTGCTACTAATGTTGTTTTAATGCACATGGGAATTGAAAATGACATTACTTGCTCTTTTTGTCGACAAGACCGAGACTCAATTAACCATATATTTTGGTCATGTACATACGTGAGGTCATTTTGGGAACAATTCCAGATTGTAGTTAATGCTGGCTGTTCAAATGCGACATCAGTTACACTTAATGAAAATATTGTACTGTTTGGTCACGACATCCATTTTAAATCAGATAACACCTTTGATTTAATTATTTTGCAAGCAAAGTTCTTTATTTATAAATGTAAAATTAACAAGACTATACCACAATTGCATTTGTTCAAACGTTATTTAAAAACTAACTTTGAGGTGTACAAATATAATGCAAAACTGAATATGTCATATGATAAGATTGTACTTGAATGGTGTCCTTACCAGCAGCTGATTGACGTATAGACTATGTCATAGATAGTAAATGTTAAGTGACACGATGTACAACATACATACACGCATTCAGACACTTATACATTGTTTGCATGCACATACTATGTAAGTACTTTTTTGTTAGGATCGTCGTTGATCTGTTTGCTGGGCCGTTTAATTGCTTGAATATTAGTTTGGAATTGTGTGTGTGTGTGTGTGTGTGTGTGTGTGTGTGAAATGCATTACTTGCAGATTGTTTTAATGTTTAAATTCGCATTTTTATTCTAAATGCTATGTTTTAAAATGAATCTTGAATATGCGTGAATTGAAATATGTATAAATAGAGAATTTATCTTTTTAAATTTTGTTTTAGGCTAATTTAAGTAACATATTGATGTGTGTTCTATTGCATTTGTTGATCTGTACAGCGCTAAGAGCTCATATAATTGTTGTTGAGGCGCTATATAAAATAAATTATTATTATTATTA
>JAICBP010000040.1 GCA_021766785.1 Sulfurimonas sp. endosymbiont of Alviniconcha boucheti | reverse complement strand
TATCTGTAGGAAAAGGCAATCTAATACCATATAATTTTTCAAAAATATGAGAACATATGTTTGCTACTCCCAAAAAATTAAGTTTCTTCCCATAGTTGAAACTTACAGGATCATTTAAATAAAGATGACCATCTCTAGCTAATAAAAATTGCAAATCTATTATTGAAAGATTTTGATATTTTTGCAGAGCTTTATATAATAGATTTATATCATCAAATGAATTTTGATTAAGACGGTTTAAGATATCTCTTGATAATGAGGAGGAGGAGGGTCTTACCAATAAAGCATCAGGGATATATCTCATAACATAAGCAGGGTGACCTTTCACTTGAACCATGCCATAATTCTCTACAGTTCTTATACCTTTTGCCTGTAACTCATCTAAAAAACTAACTTCTTCTTGGAGTAGTTGCTCTTGATTAGGTTTCGATGCATCTGAAAAATAAGCGACAACATACCCCTCAAATCCTTTAACTTTAGAAACTATTTTAAATGCACCAGCGCCTACAAATCCCCCCAAGTCCTGTCTTGTTAAGTTCTTTGGAAAACCTTTTGGTAAAGGTTGCCCTGCTAAAGCTAGTTGATTGGTGAGTAAAAATAAAAATATTATCTTAATGATGATTGAAAAATATCTTAGTCGCATGAGTATATCCTTAGTCTATTTCAAATAAATCAAATTTCAAATAGTATAGTAGCTTATAAAATAGCTATAATTCTATCATAATTTTAGGAGAAGATTATATTTGGGTTTAGCACTTTATTAGCTATGATTTACTAAAATATTGGCAAAATGGTTGTGGATTTCTTAACTTTTCAGTATAATAGAGTAGCTTTATAAAATCCAAGGCGATAACAGATAAAAGACTCCTATCAAAGCAGATAGCCAAGATAGGAACTTTTATACACTAACATAAAAAAAGGGTAAATATGTTAAATTTAAGGCATATATTATTAGCAGCAGTTTTGGTTCTTACAACAGGAATGACAGGGTGTAATGATAACACAAACAGTTTAGATACAAACACTACAGTAGCAAAGAGTAATACACCAG
>JAICBP010000004.1 GCA_021766785.1 Sulfurimonas sp. endosymbiont of Alviniconcha boucheti | reverse complement strand
ACATCCGGGTCATTTGCTTTTAGCACATGGCCGCATGGAAGAGACGTTCTGATATGCGAAAGGTGTGTGGTAATATTTTTGAAGACCGTAACGTTCAACTTTATTTAAACGTTCATCAGAGATTTAGTCAAATCTTCCGGTTATACGATGATATTTATATTGGTATATGCCGAATCTTTTAAAAGTATCGGAATGTTAGCATACAGAGTGAGTTTTTGTTGCTGTCGATCTAAAGTTTGTTCAGATGCTTTCGAAAATTTGTTTTCACCGAGTTTCTTACAACATGGGTGCGTGTTGAAATCGTAATGTGCGACAGCAGATTGGTTATAAACAGTATATTCTGATCGTACTCTTTACATTTTTTGCTTGCACTTAA
>JAICBP010000039.1 GCA_021766785.1 Sulfurimonas sp. endosymbiont of Alviniconcha boucheti | reverse complement strand
ATAATTGTTATTTAGTGTACCCTAAAAAATTTTTAATCATTTATCATATCATAATCATAGAGGCAAGACTGACTGTTAATTCATTCTAGTTGGATCTGTCAACAACAATACAAGTTAAAACAACAACAACAAAATCAGATCTACAACAAAGTTGTTGCATGCATGTAATTGTTGGTTGGGCATAATTGTTATTGTACCCTCAATTATTTTATTTATTTTTTAAATCATAGAGTTGGGGCTGACAGACGGAGAACTCCTGTTAATTCACTCAACAAAAATACAAGTTAAAAACAACAACCGAAAAAGAACAAGAAGAAAACGATCTTGTTATGTACCGAGGGTATCTCTCCTACGTGCCTTTACCCTCCCAGTCAAAGTTGGACTCGTCCATAAAACTCCATTGCTCTTTACCGTAAACAAAATCGGGCGAGTTCAAAAGTTGCTGGGCGAAGAAAAGGGTTGCAATTTGTCGGCTAATTTGTCGTTACCCGTAATTACTAAACTATGACCTTATCAGTATGAATATATCTTTTCATTAATACAATAAACCTACATATTCAGTCCATTCATGGTCTTGATTTGCTTAATTTCAGCGTGCATAGGTCAATATTATTTCTGTAGACGCACTCGCTCGTGCCTGCCTGATCGGTTTGTCAACTTCAAACTTCGATCGGGTTGAACTAGGGTTTTCACCCGCGGGTCTACAAAAAATTCATGAAATGATTTAAACAAAGTCTAAATAATTAGATTAATCCCTAAGCTATCTTCTGGTGTACGTTTCAAGACTTACCTTAGCTTATTATGCGGTGAAATCCTTCCCGGAACAGACGACACATCTTGCCGATTTTCAAACGGATGTTGCCAAACGTCATATGAACGGAAATTTTTGAAAACACCTTTGATTGGTTAATCTCGACTTCCTCTACCGCTGATATAATTTCTGATTGGCTGCGTTAGGGTTTACTTGACCCGCGACCCAAAACAGAGGCGGTCTTTGCGAGGATCGT
>JAICBP010000038.1 GCA_021766785.1 Sulfurimonas sp. endosymbiont of Alviniconcha boucheti | reverse complement strand
TATGAACTTGCAAACTGCTGTAACCTGCCTCTTTAAGTTTGCTGATGACATGGCACTTGTTGGATTGCTGTTAAACGAAGACTCCCTGGCAACATATTTTTCACATGTTTCACTCTTGAATGAATGGTGCGAAGAAAGCTTTTTGGAAATAAATGTTGGTAAGACAAAAGAATTAGTGCTAGATGCAAGGAAAACAAAAAATGTATTTGTTCCTGTCAAGGTAAACAATGAACCAGTTGAGGTGGTGTCAAATTTTAAGTATTTAGGTACTTTGATAGATAATAAGCTAAGTTTCAGTGACAACTCAGATCTTATCTATAAAAAATCGCAGCAACGTTTGTACCTCTTGCGAAAGCTGAGATCTTTTGATGTTAGTCGTGAGCTGTTACAAATTGTGTACAAAAGTCTAGTGGAGAGCGTTTTAACTTTTAACATTGTTGTCTGGTATGGGAACCTGGGTGTGAAGGGGAAGGCAAAACTGGCACGTATTGTTGGGATGGCAGGAAAGATAGTTGGTGCAAAACAAGACTCCCTAAGCGATCTCTACCTTACAGCAGTTGAACGGAAAACTGCACGGATCTTAGACGACGCAAAGCACCCCCTCTTTTCTCAGTTTCAGAAACTCCGGTCGGGCCGACGATACAAAGTGCCGATTGCCAGGAAGAATGTGTACAAAAAATCTTTTATCCCAAGTGCTATTTCTGTTTTAAATTCTCGGGCTACTTAATATGTTCGCCCTGTGGGTTTCAAGGCTCAGCTTTACTCACCCTGTGATAGTGTTGATCAGATGGATGTTTAAGTTACTTTTTTAATTCACTGGCAAAATAACCCAGTATACTTCAGGTTTATGATATATTAGTATACCGTTTTAATTCTGAGTTGACGAATAATAATTGTGTGCAGTATTGCCCATGACAATTTACTTGTGTGCATGCATATGAGTGTGTGCCGTGTGAGTGTGTGTGTGGGGGGGTGGGGGG
>JAICBP010000037.1 GCA_021766785.1 Sulfurimonas sp. endosymbiont of Alviniconcha boucheti | reverse complement strand
TTATTAGCCTTAGTAGCTGTTGTTCCATATCTTCCGTATCCGCTATTACCACTATTCCAGTTCATAAGTTCATGTCCATCTGCTTTTCTTCCCCACTCGAAGAGTGAACCGTAAGCTAAATGATCGTTACTTGCAGTCGCTTGTTGCGCTAGGTTGTAAACATCACTAGTTATATTTGCATACTCAGCACCTAAGTTGTTGTTTAGCCATGTTTTTCCTGTTGTAGGGTTCGTTACTGGTAGATAGACAAATCTATGTTCAAATTTTCCATTTGTTTTTTTGTAAAAGTTTCTATCTAGTACAGCATTTGCAGGTTTAGCAGCATCTATTATTCTTTGTACTTCATCTCTTGTAGTGTGGAAGCTAATGTTACTACTTGCTCTTGCTATATAGGTCTGATAACTCTTTTCAAAATCTTGGTCTAGATTTGTAAGTGCTGGAATAATAGTTCTTAGTTGTGTTATTGTAATATCAGAGTTACCATTATTGTGTTGAGTCGCTATAAGTGCAAGAGTAGCCTCTGAAGTATTAACTCTATCTATTATACTCTGTACATCATCTCTTGTAACTGGTGTATTTAAGTTACTATCTGCACTTGCTATATAGTTTTTATAGCTATTTTCATAATTATTATTTATATTCTTAAGTGCTGGAACAATAGTCCTTAGGTTGTTTACTGTAATAGTCGAACTAGCATTACTATGATCTTGCGCTATGCGTGCAAGAGTAGCCTCTGAAGTATTGACAATAGCTACCATTCTCTGTACTTCATCTCTTGTAGCAGGTGAGCTAAAGTTAGTATTTGCATTTGCTATATAGTTTCGATAGCTACTTTCATAGTTATCAATTACATTTGCAAGCATTGGAGTGATAGCTTTTAGTTGTGCAACTGTTACAATTGAGTTATGACTACGATGTTCCTTGCCTATCTCTGAAAGGATACTATTTGATCTCTCTG
>JAICBP010000036.1 GCA_021766785.1 Sulfurimonas sp. endosymbiont of Alviniconcha boucheti | reverse complement strand
TATCTCAGTCAGTTCAGTCGGATAAAAATACATCATAACTGCAATACATATTAATGAAACACCAAGGACAAATGCAATAACAGCTAGTCTTCTTGGTTAGGTGGAAATTGCATTTATTGGTTGAATGGGCGAGAGCATATCCAAATGCACCACGTAATTGACTACCAATAAAGTATGGTACTCTTACTCTTGGATTTATTAAAATAGATACCTTAGTAAACTGCACATTTAGACCTTATTTTATGCTATAACTGTTTTTAGTACTTGTTGCAGTTTATCTAACATCACTTAAGATAAAACTTAAATTTTATTTACCATTGATGTATTGATCTGTTAGAGATTTTGCACCGTTTCTATTCAAATATCTCATCTTTAAACTGATTTAGTTCATCTTCTTGCAATTTTATAATTAATTTATCCTCTTTGGACTTTTGAACTCTATAGATAGAATCAAGAAACTCTATAGTAGAGAGATATTCTATATCATAATTTTTGTTCATATCTTTTCTAAAAATTCCTAAAATTCCTTGTAATTCTGCTCTTGATATATTTTTTCTTATAATGTCAAGATTTAATTTTCTATGATTAAAAAATATAGGCACTTTTTCAAGTTGCTTTTTATTGTTTCTAAAATTAAGCCCAACACCCACTACTGTACACAGTGTAATCACTACTGTAAACAGTGTAATCAAAGCATCACAAGTCGCCCAAATCTGACTTGTTTGAAAAAAATTCATTATTTCACTCATACTTTCTAAACCTCCTAAATGTAAATATAGATTTTTTTATCTTAGTATTAAAAATTATACAAACTTTAATTAAAATATTACTTAAGATAGAAGACTCTCTTAATCACCAAGTGCCCAAATATCAAAGGGAATGATCTCTACATGAGAGAGGGGGTGTGAGAGTATTGTCTCTTTGTTCATACTAATAATAGTTACTTTTTTAATAGC
>JAICBP010000035.1 GCA_021766785.1 Sulfurimonas sp. endosymbiont of Alviniconcha boucheti | reverse complement strand
ATTAAAAGTATAGGATTATTGCAATACTTAGTGACTAATAAGGCACTAAAGAAAGGCTCAACACTTTATTGGGAAGAACCTGAAGTTCATTTACACCCTACATGGCAACTGAAGATGGTTGATTTATTTATAGAACTTATGAATGCTGGGATTAAAGTTGTATTTTCTACTCATAGTCCATATATGGCAGATTATTTGAATGCAAAAGCTACAAAAGGTGGCTACCGTGATAGAGTAGCATTTAATTTGTTAAGTGAAAAAAGTGGAGTTGTCTCAAATACAATATTAGATGATGACAGGTGGGAAGAGTTACAAAATGAGTTACTTGGACCACTAGAGGATATAATGTGGCAATACCTATAAGTGACATCAAAGAGGGATGTTGCGATACTGCATTAAATAGTTTTATAATTCACGATGGAGATGCGCTAGATAGTAAAGGTTCAACATGTGATAAAATTATTGAATGTGCTAAGCGTTATATCCTTGTCGAGGAAAAAAGTTTACTGTTTTCTTTTTTTGATAAATGTTGTAATGAGCTAGGTGAAGATTTAGAAAATTACAAATATATGGAAGAAGAGATAACTTACCTTAGGATAGATGAAGTAATTACCCGTATCCATACATTAAGTGAAGATGTAAAAAAGAGAATATTAGCTGAAAATTTAGCCTCCTTATTAATGACTTCTGGAAAAAAAGTTAGTAATACAACACAAATTTTATGTACAAATTCTAATTTCAATAGTGCAAAAGCAAAAAATATGCTTATCTTTTATCTCTATTGTAAAAGTGGAAAACCTATAGATAGAGTAATGAGTAGTTGGTTATCAAGAGATAGAAAAAATATTTTTATAGAGTGCTCAGTATTAAGAAGTAAACTAGAGGGTTTAGGTTGTTGATGTACAATAAATTTCTTAAGGATTTGAAATGATAAC
>JAICBP010000034.1 GCA_021766785.1 Sulfurimonas sp. endosymbiont of Alviniconcha boucheti | reverse complement strand
GAAGTCTGAAATTTTATTGATTAGGCCACAGGCCCATATCAATGGAGGTTGCACGACCGTTTACATACACGATACACTTTAGGTATACACGAAGTCGCTTGCGATGCATAGTGGTTCCATGCAGTAACCATAAATATATAAGGAACTATTAACACTAGTACTAATTTCTAATTTGAAAGGCTTTGAATATATATGTTGCCAGACGAAGTAAAAGAGATTTATTACTTGTAGCCAGGAGAAGAGTCAGTCTGAAGCTTGATGGACAGTTATAGTATTTTTTTGGAATGTACAGCTCTCGGATTTCTTTGTATCTTGGACAGATTAGGATAAAATGCATTTCTGTTTCAGTGTCATTTCTGCAAAACGGACATGCTAAATCTGCTTGCGTGGTACTAGTTGCAAACCGTAGTTTGTGTATCTTCAGTGGCGAAACGCCCAGTCTTATTCTTATAAGAAAATTTCTGGCCTTAACGTGTTTCAGGTCGTTCAAGTAGGGTGACAAGGACAAATTCGATTTGAATGTGCTGTAGAAGGAGAAGCGATCATTGATTCTCAGGTTGGTCGCCCATTCTTCTTTGTATAAAGTTAGTAGTCTGTCTTTAAATTCTTTCAAAAACATTTTTTCATCTCCGACTCCCTGATTTTCCCAGACTTCATCAAAACCGTGTCTATACAGCACGTAGCAAACAGAAGATGCCCATGTCCTCCGGTTTCGTTCGTGTAGATACAGCAGCATCTTGTACGCTTTGTATGGCAGCCGATGAGGAGACATCTTTAAAATACGCAACCAAAACTTTACGCATTTCACATACGTACTCATGAAAAGCGGGTATCTTCCAGTCTCACCGTAAACCATTACGTTTGGAGTTCTAATACTAGTGTTAAG
>JAICBP010000033.1 GCA_021766785.1 Sulfurimonas sp. endosymbiont of Alviniconcha boucheti | reverse complement strand
CGTGCGGGTTATTACGAAAGTCTGAGCTACAAACCTGTGAAAAGACAGTTCACAACCGGTGTATCATCAAAAACATCGCCTCACTTTATAATTTCTCAGTAGGGTCTTACACTGAATTTATGGAAGAAAACTTTAAGGTATCTTCCAAGTCTGTGGATAGTGGAAGATGGAATACACAAGAGAATTATTTATGGAAAAGTCAAACCAAAGCTAATCGCGGACTATCGCGGAGCTGGCCTTTTCACATAATATTAAATAGAAAAGTCGAACCTGTTAATCGCGGATACGCGGAACAGGCCTTTTCTAACCAGTAAAATAAAGGAACTCCATTAGGAGGTTTAGATCAGAATGGAAAAAAATGGAGCCAGGCTCGGATAACGAACCTGACCTCTCAGTCAGAACATCTGTAGCGAAACACAGTTTAAGATTCAACACATCAATCATGAAATGAAAAAAAAGTGTTATAACCCATATATTTGAAACAACTCGTGGCTACCACGAAGCTGGCCCCTGTACTTAATCATTTAAGCGAACGTGAAAAATAATGAAACATCAGCGACGCCAGATCTTACGGCAAGATCAAACCAAAAACAAACAAACAACAAAAACAAAAAACAAATTACAACAATAAAACATTAGTCCAAAAACTAGGAAGGTAAAAGATAGACAAACCAACCTGTTGAATGTGGATTAAGTTGGGTCTAAATCAAAACTCTAGTTGCACGAATGAAAAACTTGGAGACTTAGAGACTGACTGACTTGGAGACGAACTTGGAGACTGACCTGGAGACTTGGCAAAGTGACTGCAAAAGAGGGCACACGGTCCTTAAATTTCTGTGAGGGCGAGTGGTGCGGGGATATAAGTAAGTAAACA
>JAICBP010000032.1 GCA_021766785.1 Sulfurimonas sp. endosymbiont of Alviniconcha boucheti | reverse complement strand
TCAACTTTTACAAATATCTCATCTTTTTAGAGATATTTGGTAAAAATAAAAATCTCTCTAAAAAATGGATCAAATAAGCTCTAAATCGCAAGATATACGCTGCTATCTCCTCTCTTATTTGGGGTAAATCATTTCCTTTTATGGCGATACAGAGTTTTTTAAACAGAGCTATCCCTAGTGGAAACATTAGTTGCTGTTTACGGTTAAGACCTTGTTTGTATATACCCATATAATGCCCTTTATATAGAAGTCATTATACTGTTTCTGTTGTTTTAGTATGGTTAATTTTAGGAGAATTATGGTAGAATATTTTCTATATGTTTGGGATTGGGTTCTTTCACAGTCTCAGAGTAGCCAATAAGCTACCTAGCGGCAACTTATCGGCTATCTTCAGTCGTTAGACTCACAGTACAAAATATTCTTTGTAAGCCTCCTTTGAAATTATTCAAAAAAGACTTTAACAGAATTAATCTGTTTCTTTAAGCTTTGGGTTGTAAAAACTGTTTGTTAAGCATCTTTCATACTGCCTATTTTAACTCCGTGATTGACACTATTGGAAACAAAACTCCTAATGAGGTTTATTATAATGCTGTTCATAGTTTAGAGTTTCAAAATCAAGAGTTACGATTAGTAGCATAATGAGTGAAATAAGAATATTTGGTTAAGTGGTCTTGACAAAGGAGGACATTATATAAGTCACAAAACGTAATATTCATTCAAATATCTACTTACTAAAGTTAAAGTTCTATTAATGGGAACTATATTATAATACTCCCATGAGAATAATATCAAAAAAGACACTAAAAGATTTTTATGAACAACCAAAATATCAAGATAGTAAAAGTGCTTT
>JAICBP010000031.1 GCA_021766785.1 Sulfurimonas sp. endosymbiont of Alviniconcha boucheti | reverse complement strand
TGTGTAGGGTGTAGGGTCGTTTAATATTTGCATTAGTTTTCTGTACAGTCTCTTTTCGTGTAAAGTCTTAAAACTGTCCAGTGGCTTTCCCACAACATGACCTGCTTTTTTTACAATCTTTTCCAACCTCCCTCTATCTAATTTTGAAATATTCCCACCCCAACAGACAGAACCAAACATAATAATACTACATATTACAGCATTATAAAAAGTTACTAGCATATCTGAATTTACTCCAAATGATCTCAGCTTTCTCATGCAATACATTCTCGAGTTCACTTTTTTCAGCACAGAGTTGATGTTCTCTTTCCAGTTCAATTTACTATCAAAAACCACACCTAAGTACTTATATGTATCTACTCTCTCCACTGCTTCTCCTTTAATGTAGACTGGTTTGGGGCATCTTTGATTCTTCCTAAAATCAATGCACATCTCTTTCGTTTTGGAAACATTCAAATACAAGTAATTTTTATCACACCAATTCACAAAGTTTTCAATCTGCTTGTGGTATATTGCATCTTCATCATTACTAATTTTTCCAACCAGTTCTGTATCATCTGCAAATTTTACTACAGGACATGACTCATCAGTGCTTCTACAGTCAGCTGTATACAGCGCAAACAAAAAGGGTGCTAAAACTGTACCTTGAGGTGCACCAGTGTTTGTTCTAATAGCAGATGACAGTAATCCATTTAGCCTTACATACTGAAGTCTACTTGTAAGATAGTCAAAGATCCATGAAATAACGGATGACGGTAGTTTCATGTTTAAAAGTTTTTGAACAAGTAAATGTGGCTGTATTGTGTTAAAGGCACTGGAAAAATCGAAGAACATAATTCTTACAGTACT
>JAICBP010000003.1 GCA_021766785.1 Sulfurimonas sp. endosymbiont of Alviniconcha boucheti | reverse complement strand
CATTGACTGCTCTGCTTCTGTTTTCTTTTCCAATACTAGTTATATGAACGGATCGTATGTTCTACTGCCTTATTTGCTGGTTGTATGCTCATATAATGTGGAACAGAGTAATGTATGTGTGCATCTGGCGCTGTGAACACGCTATGTTTTGAATTGAAATTCTCATGTATAACGTTTCACTCACTCATTCATGCCTATATGTATATAAATGATGCCTGTAATTTTATATTTACTCATCAGTAGCTTAGCAAGGACTAGTTGTTAGACAGGTTTTTGACTGAACCTAAACTACAATCCTTGTAAAATAAAGTTTTCGAGTTCGAGCCCTCTCTGTCTCTGTCTCTCTGTCTCTGTCTCTGTCTGTCTGTCTCTCTCTCTGTCTGTCTCTCTGTCTGTCTGTCTGTGTCTCTCTGTCTGTCTCTCTTGTCTGTGCTCTCTCTCTCTCTTCTCTCTGTCTCTCTCCTTCTGTCTCTCTGTCTGTCTCTCTCTGTCTCTCTGCTCTGTCTCTCTCTGTCTGT
>JAICBP010000029.1 GCA_021766785.1 Sulfurimonas sp. endosymbiont of Alviniconcha boucheti | reverse complement strand
GCTCTCAGTTGTGTGGCCACAGAATCGCTCGACGACATTAAATGTTTAAAGGGCCTGTAAAGGCAGTTTCGGGCCACAAAATCACTCCAAATCGTTTCAAAACAACATATAGGTCCGTACTAACGTTCGAAGAGAAGAAACATTCACTTGTTTAAAACTTTTTCAGGCCTCGACTAGGTTGTAATGCGTTTATTTTGGCAAAAAGGTCGGAAAATACGGTCAACTGAACGTTTCAAAACCAGCGCCATTTTGAATGCGAGATTCCGCGAGAGCTATTTTAAGCTAAAGGTCAACGGTCGGGCAGTGACGTCACAAACAGACAAGCAACCAAACGTGGAAGTCGGGTCTGTGTGAGTGTCCACAGGGCAACCGACTTGGAAAAATGTCCAGTTCAAATAATATAAAGAGGATTTCAAAACAACATATAGGGATGAAACTCCTTTTCAGTAGTTGGGCCTTTGTTTATTCCCCCTTGTTATTTCATCTTTCTCGAGCCTTGTTAGGTGCGTGGCGTTTCGGTCTTTTTCGTTGTGTTTACTCTAGCTTTCACTACAGGCTAGACCTAGGGAGCCTGCCTTTTATTGGGTGTTTTATTTTATTTTCCCAGTTTAGCCTTGTTTGTTTCATCATAATGTAACGATGAAAAAGGTTTGTTCGTTCTAGTTCAATAGACTAGCGATTTCGTGGCCTCCCTGGGTTAGGGTTTGGGGTTGGGCTAGTTGCCGGTTCTTGCCATTCACTGTTTTTT
>JAICBP010000028.1 GCA_021766785.1 Sulfurimonas sp. endosymbiont of Alviniconcha boucheti | reverse complement strand
ATTTTATTTAATTATTTAAAAGTGTTTGGACTCTATTTGAATGATTATACTCAAGATATTTTTGCAATGTTTGTATGGCTTTTTTTCTTTCACCAAGTTTTACTAAGGATTTAGTAAATATAATCCAACTCAATTCTATATCTTTATTAAGGTTATTAGTGATGAGAGCATAATGACGGGATTGTCTATAATTACCTAATGCATAATATTTTTCTGCAATAAAAAGACTGAGGGCAGGGTTGTTGTTTTTGTTAAAGCGCTGTATAATTTCTACAATATCATTGTGAGTATCTTTTTTTATAATACTTATATGATGAGGTTCTTCTTTTTGAAGAGGTGTTTCTACTGGTGTGAGAGTGTTTGTCTGTTCTCTTTGTATTGTATCTTTTACATTTTTTTTATCTTGAATAGTGATATTTATGTCTTGAGTTGAGATATTTATGTCTTGAGTTGAGATGTTTATGTCTTGAGTTGAGATGTTTTTGTCTTGAGTTGAGATGTTTATGTCTTGAGCTGTGATGTTTATGTCTTGAGTTGAGATGTTTATGTCTTGAGTTGAGATGTTTATGTCTTGAGTTGAGATATTTATGTCTTGAGTTGAGATGTTTTTGTCTTGAGCTGTGATGTTTTTGTCTTGAGCTGTGATGTTTTTGTCTTTATCGTGTGGTTGCATCTGTGTTGGTGACTTTTTCATAATATCTAAAGATGGTGAGTGCACTACTGCTTTTTTATTGATAGCTA
>JAICBP010000027.1 GCA_021766785.1 Sulfurimonas sp. endosymbiont of Alviniconcha boucheti | reverse complement strand
CAAACAATGTCCAATGTCTGTCCAGTAGGATACAGACTACCACTCAATCCAAATGGAGTGAGTGATGGTGAAAATGAGTGGTTTGTAGAGATGAGCACCTGGGAAGCTCCAGATGCTAACGGCTCTATGTCAAGTGATCTAAAACTCTCTTCAGCTGGTCACCGCTATTTTTATGATGGTCAGATGAAGCGTGTGACGGAATTAGGTGAATACTGGACTGGTTCATATTTTACACACAAGGCATTTAACATGTACTTTGGTGAGGAATTGAAGTACAATGATTATAGTGAAAGAGAATCCGGCTTAAGTGTCCGCTGTATAAAAGATCAAACGCCAGCAGAGAGATCAGATAGTATCCTCTTAGAGATAGAAAATGAGCACAATAAACATAACTCAGTTATAACAGTTGCACAACTAAAAGCCATTACTCCAGCACTTAGTAATATAGATGATAACAAGGAAAATAGCTATCNTTTCTGTTACAAGAGATGATGTACAGAGTATGATAAATTTTGTCAATACCTCAATGAATGATACTTCAGTGGCAACTCTTGCACGCATAGGAACACAACACAGCAGTGGTAGCTCAGATATAACAGTTGCACAACTAAAAGCTATCTCTTTACTTAATAATATACAAGATGGTAACGAAAAGTGGTATCAAAATTATATAGAAAATGCTGATACTCACTTTAGCTCTCCTGCTACACTAGATGAACTACAGA
>JAICBP010000026.1 GCA_021766785.1 Sulfurimonas sp. endosymbiont of Alviniconcha boucheti | reverse complement strand
GGGGGGGTTATACAATAGCGTTTCTGTGTTTGCAGTCGCATAACATCATAGTTGAAGGCAAAAAGCAGGTGTACTCAATGAACCATACATTCACGCGAGCAGTTTTTCTCTGAACTTCAAGGCATAAAATGTATACATTGCTACTTTTCTAGAAACAAAAGTAGATGGGGTTTCGAGCAATTGGTTGAAAGTACGTGGCATTTCTGTAAACTCAGCAATATATTTTTGTCTGATGGCTGAATAAACTGGACAGTGAAACAGGAAATGACTTTCATCTTCCAAGAGGCCTGGACAGAAGCTGCAGTTCTTGTTTGTAACATTATCAGATCCATAACGTTTGTTTACTTTCAGTTCATTGATTCCAAAACGCAGTCTTATCAGAGTATCCCTAAAAAATTTAATTGTTATATCGTTCAGGTATTTTTCTGCTGCGTGGATTGACTTGAAACTACGATAGGTGGAAAATCTCTCACTATTTGATATTTTCGTGTGCCATTCTTCTTGGAAGCGTTCGACCATTTTTCTTTTGAATGCAGAAAGAAATGAAGTTTCGTTTGCTACTCCATCTGTCCAAGCATCCTGAAAACCATATGATTCTAAACAGTGTTTGATATTTCCTGCCCAGTTTCCGGTGCTGTTGGCGGCATGTATGTCTAAGTCGTTTTCCAGCATGGTCAACGTTTGCTTTGGGAACCTTGTCATGGGCATT
>JAICBP010000025.1 GCA_021766785.1 Sulfurimonas sp. endosymbiont of Alviniconcha boucheti | reverse complement strand
AAGCGTGCACGACGGTTACTCAGAAATTAGATCTAGATCAAATGTCTGAAAGGAGCATACGCATACTGAAGGACACATATATATGATTACACTCACTTTCTGTTGCAAATTTTGGGTTTATTCGTTTCGTATATATTAGGTAAATGGCTGCAAAAAGAAGACATAGCCGAGACTGCTGTGCACTTTGTTTTGAAATGGGGGTTTGAAGTCAATCCAGTTAGCAACAATTCCAGGATGTTGGAGACAGAGGATTTTGGGGACATCGCTTCCGCATATATGCCCTTGAAACGGGGCCTGTAAGGTGATGCAAGGTCACCCTGAAAAAAAATGGACTTTTAAATTTTCTCTGTGATCAATCAGAAAAGTATGGCATCATGTAGAGTTCTTAACTGTGGTTATTTTGGTACAAAAAGTAAGGTGATAGGACAAGTAGAAGAGGAGTTATGATTTTTTTACCATTTTTAAGATTGACGGATGGCATTTTTTATGAATTTAGCAAGTTTGATGTGAAATATCTGGAAGAATAATCAAAATGAAGGTCTACAAAAAATTGGGCCTATTATTTGTACTGTGGAGAATGAGATTCCTAAATATTAGACAGGTTATATGCAAAATAGCTTCCAGGTGGGACCTTAAATCTCAGGATTTCTCTAATTTGCATTTTGTGGGCAAATTGGGGCAAAAAATTAAATATTTAAAAAATCA
>JAICBP010000024.1 GCA_021766785.1 Sulfurimonas sp. endosymbiont of Alviniconcha boucheti | reverse complement strand
GGGGGGAAGCTGGTATATTTTGGCGCCACCACTCTGCAGTGATGTTTAGGTGGACGTTTCTGAAGTTACAAAACCCCTAGCAACATAAACGAACCTTCCTACTGGGTCGTGAAGAGGGCAAAAGTTCTATAAACAAATGGTGGGAAAGCCCAGTTCCCTAGAGGGGACGGTGTAAGAATGTTTTTAATCCGCAATCATAATTTTTATTACAACAAATGTAATTACAAGTATACGGCACGTTAATGGAGCATGTCAACAGCATAATGAACTTCATTCGGCAAAATATTTCCAGCATACATTATGACAGTATAGCTTGGACTGACATAGTCATAGGTGATGGAAATTAATTCTGTTGAACGTTTGCAAGTTGTGTTTTGTTGTTGTTTTGTTTTTCCTCTTCATAACCACATGTAGCGCTTTATTTTTAGTTAGCTAAGCCCCGCCCACTCCAGTGCGCATGCGTCCCGATCCCTTGGATCGGTTGCTGTGTGTTTAAGGTGTTACACAATGAATAAACAGTCTTATGACACAAACAGCACTGAATTGCACAATTTACGGCTATTATGCTAAAATACTGATTTATCTGTGGATAATATGAACTAATACGTATTTAACGGTATATTACTTTATTGGATCAAATGATCCAATACGTACTCAATTAGTTTAACAACAAGCACCAACACTCCAACACACT
>JAICBP010000023.1 GCA_021766785.1 Sulfurimonas sp. endosymbiont of Alviniconcha boucheti | reverse complement strand
AACAATCTCTCTCCCCTCTCGTCATTTTTGTATATAATTCTAAAATCTGAACTAAGACTGGATGATCATATTTTAGGTTTAAAATCGACTGTAATGATGAAAGGGAATCAGATAATATCAAGAATGATTTTTCTTTGGAATAATGAACATGTTTGAGAGCTAAAAGAATAGCCCTCAACTCTGCTGTATATATTGAACTGTCGTCTGGAAGCCGACATGTAAAAGTTTTTTTCATTCGTTTAGTGGATACAGCCGCCGCAGCAACTCCTTCCTCTGTTTTAGAACCGTCGGTGAAGATTTTTTCTGATAAAGGATATTCAGAGATAAGTTGTAAATAGAGCTGTTTATATATTTCTGGGTTTGTTGTATCTTTTTTGAAACTGGCTAGGTCAAATCGGACTGCAGGAACTGAAAGTTTCCAAGGGACGATGTCCAACGAGGGAGCATCGTCTACCAAATTTAGGTTAAGTTTGGATTTCTCCAAGTGGGGGAGAATGCGGATGCCAAGAGGTGGAACCTTCGACTCCGATTCTTCAAATAATTTGGTGTTTTCGGGTTCAAAAACGCAACTATAGGCTGGGTTTTCCGGCAGGGATTTGAGTTTAAGGATATAGTTTAAAGACAATTTTAATCGGCGAGTAGTTAATGACGGTTCGTGTGCTTCTATATACAGACTTTGAGCAGGAGATG
>JAICBP010000022.1 GCA_021766785.1 Sulfurimonas sp. endosymbiont of Alviniconcha boucheti | reverse complement strand
GGCATAATGAGAGTTAAACCCGCATACAGACAAACTTTTTTTTTTAACAAAAAACTTTTACATTCGGTTATGATAGCTATATAATCATTATTATAATGGGTGGACGTTGATGCGCGAAAAAACAAACAAACAAACAAACCAGGTAGAGAGTTTCTGACGGGAGATCGGTAACTGATGTCGCTCAGTTTTTATCGTTGATTTGTCCGCATTAAAAGTAAATAAATAAATAAATAGATATATTATAATATAAAACAACAATGCTGGAATGAAAAAGAGAACCCTAAAGACAAAATATCCTGTCTTCCTCTCACTTATTTTTCAAACCATGAGATAAATCTGGTGTATCTACTGAACAAGAACTGAACAGGAGTCAATGCTGCGTAAGCTACTATTAAACAAACAAAAAACAAAAAAACAAAACAAAAAAAGCTCAGAATAATCTGAAGATATTATATAGCAGATACCTTCAAAATTGAACGGGCATTGTGGTAGGTAAAAGCGTAAAAGGCACTTTAAAATCGAAACAATCTCAGCCCTCCCCACCAACATTAGCTACAGAAAGCTACGGTTACGCGCTGACCGGAAGAGTGGAGTGCCTGTCCGCCAACCACCCGCCCGTTGCGCCACTCCGTTTACAGGCTTATCGT
>JAICBP010000021.1 GCA_021766785.1 Sulfurimonas sp. endosymbiont of Alviniconcha boucheti | reverse complement strand
TTTTGCCAAGCACATCATTGTGGGGCGTTTATTCAGAAACATTCATCCATCGTTACAGTATTCCTCTCACTCACGCATTCACACGTCTTTGTATGATTTTTTCCCCTCACATGTACATCCTGCACTATGGCTCTTCACCTTGGTTACAGTGTGCACAATTTTCGTTTTTAAGCTTTTCACAATTAAACATTTCGAAGCTTGAGCTGATTTTCAAATATCATGGACAATGGAAGGAAGGCGTTAGTTTTTTTGTACATACTTATACACATTTTCGCTATTAATATAACATGATTTATTCGTTTAGTTTTGATTCCCCTGTAGTTATGCTGTTTTGTCACTTTTACCACTGCTTTACCACTGCTTTACCACTGTTTTACCACGGTTTTCCTGCTGTGTTACCACTGTTTTATCGATGTTTCACCACTGTTTTTGTTTTGTTTGTTTTTTCTTTATCTTTTCTTTTTCGGATAACTCAACGTCTTTCTAAAAAACAAACAAACAAAAAAAACCCCATTTTTTAAATATATATAATTCATCCATCGTTACAGTATTCTTCTCACTCACACATTCCCACGTCTTTGTATGACATGTACATCCTGCGCTATGCCTCTTCCCTATGGTTACAGTGTGCACAAAGT
>JAICBP010000020.1 GCA_021766785.1 Sulfurimonas sp. endosymbiont of Alviniconcha boucheti | reverse complement strand
CAAGTTTCAAACTCTGTTCTATACTGTCAACCGCGGAGTTAAATTATGCGGAAGAGCACCGCTAATTCCTTTTTTCTTAATGTGTTTTTTATATACCTCTGCAAAATTCATGATTTCAACCTACCAATAATGTGTTATAGCAAGTTAAATATTATCATATCTTCTATTACTCTGCCTTGATTATTTAAGACAAGGTTGTATTAATGAGATATTGAAGAATTTCCTGATGATTTTATACAAAAATTACATATGCAAATTGGTCTAAATGTAAAAAAAGCAAGAGAAAATGCCAATATGACTCAACTGCAATTATCTCAAGCAATTGGACATAAGTCAGTAACCATAATATCAAGAGCTGAAATTTGTTATAAAATCAACACTTTAATATCGAATATCTAACAAAAATTGCATTTGTATTAGAAGTTGATATCTGTCAACTTCTAGTAAACAAATGATTTATTTACATACTATCTAATAAACTATTGGAAAATAAAAGAAAAATATTAATACATCTGTAATTTATCTCTTTTTCTATATAATTTTAGAATGAAAACAAACCATTATGATTTAATAATTATTGGTGCTGGT
>JAICBP010000002.1 GCA_021766785.1 Sulfurimonas sp. endosymbiont of Alviniconcha boucheti | reverse complement strand
GGGGGGGTTAAAGATACAATAAAACCACAAGTATCCAATGGTGTTTAATCTGTAACCCCTTTGCGGGGGCACAGGAAATAACTAAGCTCATAAAGCCCGTTCTTAACTGGGCGAATGTTTGTTCGCCGAACATACTTCGGACAGTTCGACGAACTATGATTCGTTTCTTAATTGAACTTTTAGTTCGCCGAACATGGTTCGGACAGTTCGACGAACTTTACTTCGTTCTCAACTGGCTTGTAATGAGATGCAAGCTTCGGCCCGAACTTGCGGCAGACGCGCAGCAGACAGCATGATCGAAAATGTAGGCTAAAGTCAAGTCAATATACTTTAATCATCCCTCACAGGGTAATTCAACTAACTACTATCTCATTCTGGGTCTCCGAGACAAGGCTGCGCCTCCCACAAGTCAACAAATAAACAAATTCCCTCCGAAGCGAGTGAAGAACCTAGCGACACCGTCATCCATTTTTATTTTTTTTTTCTTCATCCACAGGAGAGCTCTGCTCTCAGCCAATCAGAGGCAATGATCGTCGAATAGGGCGAATGTTCCCAGAACATGTTGAGCGAAGCTTTTTGGACCCCGAATATAGCTTCGTCGCAGTTCGACGAATACTTCCAACTAGGTTCGCGAAGAAAAGTT
>JAICBP010000019.1 GCA_021766785.1 Sulfurimonas sp. endosymbiont of Alviniconcha boucheti | reverse complement strand
GCTAAAAATTGGGGAAATGTTATTTTGTTGTAATACTGATGTAATACAGAATTTTGTTTCATTTAATTTTTATGACTTGTTATTAAATGCAAACTGAGAAAAAATCTTCTCACTGTGTTTTTGCATGCACTTGTATGGCTGATTATAGTATATTGCATGAAAGGGTGTGTTACTTGTTATATAAAAAAAATGTTGAGTTATGGGTTTATGTCGCCCATCAGATATTACAACAATCAACATGTCACAATCATGTGTTAAATTATATGAGTGTACAAAATTTGGCACAAACATAGTAGGGGAGATGTGCACTAATAGTGTGACTTGATTTTGTGCATACTTGTGCAAAACTGAAGACACAATGAACTATGCATGTTGTAATATCTGATGTACAACATGCGGCCTTTTATGACCTTTGTCAGCAAATATCTCCAAAAGTGCACAAGTTTTTATCTTTTGCTTTTAAGAAATCTTTCCTAGCATTGTGCACATTCTAAAAACACAACTAGTTTCAATGTATCATCAACTTTATTTTCTACCCCCTTTGTCCTGTTTTCATGCACACCTTTTGGCACTAAGTCATATATAT
>JAICBP010000018.1 GCA_021766785.1 Sulfurimonas sp. endosymbiont of Alviniconcha boucheti | reverse complement strand
CCCCCCCCCGGGGATTTTTGGAGACAATGATTTTTGGATAGCTCAGTATGTGTCTTTTCAATATCTGCTTGTCTGCAAGATGAACTACTCTGCTTTTAGGGATTATCTGAGATGGTACATAGCAGCTTAATCGCATGTATTAAAATGGGCGTGTCCCTTACAAATCCCAAACAACAGGCAGCTATACCATTCTTTGGACACACAGAAATACTGCACATGCTGGTATCAATGGGTAGCACTGCTCTTGCGGCTGCTGTTGTCTTACCCAGGTATGGTGGCCTGAATTACGCGTGTGGGATTAATGAAGATTGAAAAAGAAAAAATGTCACGTTGCATAATTTTGTACAATGCTCGTGTAAAAATATTGAACAAAAGTGCTTCATTTGCCACCAAATGTATCATGGCGACTGAGAGAGTCACAGAGAATGTTTGATTAACACCTGCATTAATGGATGACGTCACGGAATAGAATATACTCAAGTTCAAAAGTTAAGCAACCTTTTACAAAAATGCACATATGTTCAAACCTCAATAAACTACTTCCACAAAACCGCTGCAGGTGCTG
>JAICBP010000017.1 GCA_021766785.1 Sulfurimonas sp. endosymbiont of Alviniconcha boucheti | reverse complement strand
TTAACCCTTAATTAACCATCCTATTTAACCGCTGTTTGAATGAAGGTATCTTTCCAAACATTTGGAAGATTGCTCATGTAACACCACTACATAAAAAAGGACCCGAAAATCTGTGTAATAATTATCGTCCTATTTCGCTGTTAAGTTGTGTAGGCAAGGTCTTAGAACGATGTGTTCACAGCCGTGTGTTGAATTATTTAAAGGTTAATAATATTATTACTCCATCCCAGTCAGGATTTATGCCAGGAGACTCAACAGTTAACCAACTCACATCAATATATCATGACCTATGTACATCATTCGATCAAGGAATAACTACACAATCCATTTTTTTCGACATTTCCAAAGCCTTCGATCGAGTGTGGCACAAGGGATTATTGAAAAAAATAGAAGCAGTTGGTATAAGAGGCAATTTGGCATTATGGTTTCAAAACTATTTACAAAATCGCAAACAAGCCGTTGTTATAAAAGGTAAAAAGTCTGAATACAAAACAGTACCTTCTGGAGTTCCACAGGGGTCTGTGTTAGGCCCCTTGTTATTTCTCATATATATAAA
>JAICBP010000016.1 GCA_021766785.1 Sulfurimonas sp. endosymbiont of Alviniconcha boucheti | reverse complement strand
GTTTGTTGCAATAGATAACGTTCAACATACAGCCAATCTTGAACATTTTTAAATGAATAAAAAGCAACACATTTTGAAACATAAACAGTTATTCTTTAATAGAACAATATGTGACAAGGAAGATTTGATGATTTTTTTCCCCTCAAATTTAAGCTTTCTTGACATAAACAGCAAATGATGTAAGAAAAATGTCGAACATTACTATTTCAACAAGATGTACAATGCTGTTTGTTTCTTGATGAAAATGATAAATCAGTAACTTTTTATTACTGTAAAGTATAAAGACATAACTATTTCCATGTGAACAGTTTTTGCTGCATTAATTTTGTTGTAGTGGATAACATAATGTTAATGAGACAACATGGTACTTTGTTTTTCATAACAAAATAAATAATACTTATTATTTAACAAACAAGTAAGAGAAAATGGAGCAAGTAAGAGTGAGTGCAACTTTTGCTGCTTTTGGGTGTCACAGGAAAACACACACGCAACCTGTCATCCATGCGTTTCTTGGTCATGTTGACTCGGGTGCCTAGGACAAAAATAGTTGAGAT
>JAICBP010000015.1 GCA_021766785.1 Sulfurimonas sp. endosymbiont of Alviniconcha boucheti | reverse complement strand
GAATCATTTATTAGGTAGGTCCAGCCAAATTTTGAAAAGCAAGCAATGCAATCCATTAATATGTGATATTAAAGAGGGTCACAAGGCAAGTACACAAGCCAAATTTCATTAATTTATCTATAATATTTTTTGAGATATCACCCTTCAAATAGTCACCATTTTAGGCGTTTTACGCACATTTTACAAAATGCCATTTTTGTATGGCTCTAGCATAAAAACTATTGGTCACACATCCACCCAACTTGTTTTACACAGTGTCTGCACTACATAGACTAAACACAATTTTTTCAGTAGTCATCCTTACTCAAATATTGGAGATGCAGAGTGCCAAAAATGGAAAAATCACTAATTTTGACATTGTCCGATCACCAATCTTTGACGGTACCGTGACAAGATCAAACATAACATGGGAATGGAAAGAGGTACAACCATAATTCTGGTATCAACTGATTCAGCATAAATTAGACAATACAAATTCACAAGTCTAAAGAAGTGCAAGCTAAATTTTACCTACAGAGGCAAGTTTCCATGAGAAAAAAGGGTGCAAATATCC
>JAICBP010000014.1 GCA_021766785.1 Sulfurimonas sp. endosymbiont of Alviniconcha boucheti | reverse complement strand
TGCACAAGGTTAGGCGATAGGAAACTGGCAAAGCTGTTACTGGACAAGTGTTTTTGATTGATAGGAGTAGTCTACCGGAACCATACGTTTAAATATTCTACTAAGTACTACCTGTTTGCGTAACGTGTGTGTTTCTGGCGTGCCACCGGCCGGTAGGTTTTTCTTTTCTTTTCATTATTATTATTAGAAAATGGTGTCTAAAATATTTCCTGTAGTAGCATCGGATCAATACGCTGAGAAAGAATTTGTCACCCAACACTTTGCACCTCGGTCCATCGCCGAGCATTATTAGTAAACGGCAGCTACAGGTCTCATCCACTATAGTGAAGTACACATAGCACGATTAGGAGATTTATTCAAAGAAAGACATAAAATTATTCACACAATCATCAGTTAAGTCGCCCGACAAATTATTACGCCTGAGCAGATTACGTGCCTGAGACAACGCCATTGTCAATTGTTTGTAGGCCGAGTCTACAAAAACTTGTGTAAAACAACAAAATGTAATGACGTAATACGCATTCCGTAAATAGCTGCACCCGTGGGGAGATC
>JAICBP010000013.1 GCA_021766785.1 Sulfurimonas sp. endosymbiont of Alviniconcha boucheti | reverse complement strand
TTAAACGGAGACGGAGATATATTTGTTACAAAACTAGAACATCTCGATAACCTAGTATGGCTCTATCATCAAGCTATAGAAATTGAGCCATATTTTTCACAAGCAACAAGACTTATGTTTAAGTACGAAAAGGTGGCATTAGAACTTTCAAAAGAGATATATAGTAAGTCGTATAGTATAGATGATTTATATAAGGCATGGAAACTAAGAGAGTATTGTCCTAAAGATAGTTTTCGTAGATTCTCTAAAGCTGATGAATACTTATCTTCAATAGCTTGTAATAAAGCTGATGAATATTTATCTTCAATAGCTTATAATAAAGCTGATGATATTTACAAAGTGGCTAAAAAGATATATGAAAAGTATCATAAATCTACAAAGGTATATGAAAAAGGTGAAGAAGTTGTAAAGATAGAGTACTACAATAATGAAGGAAAACTGTATCAATATTGTATTACCGATGAAGATTTAGAACTTTTAGAAGCTATACAAGATAGACTCATACAAAAGTTTTGTGATAGAGGTATCATTATTGAAGCAAATC
>JAICBP010000012.1 GCA_021766785.1 Sulfurimonas sp. endosymbiont of Alviniconcha boucheti | reverse complement strand
CTTGATGAATTCCTCGAACTTTGATTAATCAATAATTTTGTTGATAGATAAATCGGTGCCCTACCCGATACAATTTTGTGCACAAAACGCGCTTTGTTACTCATTAACCTAGAAGATAGCGGGAGAATTTGAGCCGCTTTGTAGTCTTTATCGGTAAGGCTAGTTCGTTTTAGAAGAACAATTTTGATTGCTCGCCTGTGTAGTGACTTCAAGGGTTTTTGCAAAGAGTCACTTGCTGAGTCCCAAAGAGTTGAAGCATAATCTATACCTGACTGAATGTGTGCTTGGAAAAACGTTTTTCTGGCATGAAAGTTAAGAAAATGCTTAATTTTTGCTGATTGGTAGACTTTTTTTGCCGTAGTTTTGCACAGGTCACGAATGTGGGGGCCCCAGGTCAGATTATTGTCTATTGTAACACCTAATACTTTGTGATCACTGACCTCAGTTATTTGTTGGTTACCAACGGAAAGGTGCGCAGATGGTGAGTGAAGTAGTTGTCGCTTCTGACGCGTCGTTAGTATCATGTACTTCGTTTTTGACGGG
>JAICBP010000011.1 GCA_021766785.1 Sulfurimonas sp. endosymbiont of Alviniconcha boucheti | reverse complement strand
AAACGATGGAAATTATGAAAAAAGAGCAAACCGGAAAAAGAAAAGAAAACAATAACACTCGAAAAAAGTACGTTTACACAAAGAGAGCGCAAAACCAAAATTCAACAGAATCGTAAAATTAACGAAAACAAAGCACGCAAAGGGGCAGCAAAAAGACAAAAGAACAAACACGTTCGTAAAATGAACTTCCACGATAATTTACACAAATAAAAAGGTCCAGCTGACTAGATCCGTTATTATTACGCAGTAAACTAGTATTGTAATAAATGCTGGACGTCGCAGTTACGCTTGTATACGTTGTTAGAACGGGAACAGTAACACTTTTATACCTTTTGAGAAGGGGAACAATGAGCTTCAAATAAGCCTGGAGGACGCTACGCTACAACGATCATCATTTACTGAGACTGGGATCGGGGCTGCTGGACATAGCTATGATGCGGAGGCCATGGGTTGTAGGGGTTGAAGTGCCAGGGGAAGGGATAGGGGAAGGGAGGCATGGGCGGGCCGCCGGAGTGGTGCCACTGGAATGGTGGGGGGCC
>JAICBP010000010.1 GCA_021766785.1 Sulfurimonas sp. endosymbiont of Alviniconcha boucheti | reverse complement strand
TTAACTCTTTCATCCCTGTTTCGTATTTGGCATTACTTCCCCTTATTCCTATGTTCCTATGTACATAACAGTCCTTTCATTCCTGGGTTTTCATAAGGAAAAAATGTATGAAAGAGGGTATGTGGGTTTGAGTCATCTGTGTCTGCAAGCTCTTAGTAAAACCATGGCAACCTATATATCGCTGTGTAGGTAAATGAAGTCAGAAGGCAATGGTCACACTTTCAGAGTCACTGTCACCAGGAGGGTGACACACAGGTGCAAATAAAGGTGACACATACCTTTTTTAAGACAAACAGACGAAACCAACGTTTTGCAGGCCCACAGAACATGCCAAGAGAAATGGAACATGCTCCCTACTTACAGTCTGATGTCCCAGATAACATCCACATAGAAACTGTCTCCAGAAATTCCGTTTGTCACATTGTCTGTGTCCTTGAAATGGTGATGAAAAGGTGACGGTTTGCACAAGAGTAGGAAGTATGAGTTCACAGTATGATTGTTTCATTTTAGTGTAATCCATGCGCCGTCTCTATCA
>JAICBP010000001.1:16085-18348 GCA_021766785.1 Sulfurimonas sp. endosymbiont of Alviniconcha boucheti | reverse complement strand
ACCTCCAAATTCATAAAAAGCCCATCTTTTTTTAAATCGAGAAACACCTAATTAGGCTACAGTATCATACTTTACATATTTTTGATTCCATTGGTGCAGATTTATAAATGCATCATTGACTTTAAGTGTGGTCTCTCTTGCATTGTATGTATAAACTCTGCTATCTTCTCTCTCTTTGAGAAAGTTTGCCACTCTTCATTTTTAATACTCTTTAGAAATTATTGGGGAGAACTTAGGTAGGTATCATCGCTGTGTTGTAAGATATTGCTCAGAAAATGCTTAACTTTAGGTGCGAAAGTTAAGCAATAAGAGAGGGTTGGGAGTAATCTTATAACTTTTTACCACCATAAAGCCATATACGAAAGAGTTCTGTTAAATCTCTACCACTTACTTCTTCAGCAAGGGCTATAAAATCTTCAGTCCTTGCATTTTTGTACTGATAGCGTGATACATAAGTTCTTAGAATGTTCATAAATACCTCTTTACCTAATTGATTTTCTAATTCTATTAGTACACGTGCTCCTCCTCCATACACATAGCTAAATAGATGTTGTCTTACTGGGTTTCCTGGGGCTACTTCTGGTGATGAAGGTCTAGGTCTATTTCGTAGATTAGTATTTTTACCATTTAGGTGTTCATGCCATAAGATGTCATCAACATATGTTGCAAAACCTTCATTTAGCCAAAGATCTCTCCAGTCATTTATAGATATACTATTGCCAAACCATTGATGTGCAATTTCATGTGCAACTGGGAAGTAACGATTTAAATATAAAATTTTTGATTGTGTTTCAAGAGCAAAATAGTAAGGAGCAGGGATAACAATTCCTCCCACTTCATCGAAAGGATAAGATCCAACTTTTTCACTTTCAAAATATACAATATCATCTTGACTATTTAATTTGGAATTATTTTTGTCTATATAATCTTTATCAATATAATTACGAATATGTAAATTAGTTGTTTCACCTATACTTTCATATAATGTAAATTCAGCAATATTCACTGTAACTAGATAGGTCGCCATAGGATGATTTTCTTCAAAGAAATAAGTACGTGTATTGGTAGATTCAGTTACTTTGGTTTTCACCCCACTTGCTGCTACGACATAAGGCTTAGAAACCGTAATTTTAAATGAATATGTAGCCTTGTCTCTAGGATGATTGTTGCAAGGAAACCAATTTGCTACACCTGGTTCGGAGGCTACAACAACATTACCTTCAACAGTATCTGTCCAGCCTTTTCCATAATGATTTCTTTCTCCTTGTCTATTTGGAAGACCATGATAATAAACTATACAAGTAAACTCTTCATTTTCGTGTAAAATCATAGTTTGAGGTAAGATTATTTTTAAATCATCATCGATTCTTTTATAAGTAACATTTGTACCATTGACTGTAATAGTATCAATAGTTAAACCACGAAAATCAAGATAAAAGCCACTTAGATTTTTTGTTGCTTTTGCTCTGATAGTAGTTGTCGCATTAATTATTTTATTTTCTTTATTCCAGTCTACCTCTATATTATAATGTTGTACATCGTAGCCACCATTTCCTTCTTTTGGAAAAATAGAATCAGGAATATCCAAACCTATACTTCCCATTTTTGCAGGCACTACTTTAAGCGTAGCTGTACCGATAGATCCTGTGCTATCTGTCGGGTAGTTAAATGCGGCTACAACCCTACCTGTTGCATAATCTTCTGTATCTAACTTTTTAACATTGTATGTAGTATTTGTAGTAATAGTTGCATTAAATGTGCCACTTCCCACTGCAAGGTTTAGTTGCTCTGACCAGCTAAATGTTGCAACTATATCTGCAACGCCATCTTCTGTATCTACTGTAGCTATAGTATATGTTTTACTATATGCCGGCAATGTTGTTGCCTCATTTGAAACAGTGTATGGGATTTTTAGCGTTAGAGTATTTGAACCACTATCTACAACACCTTGAATATCTGGTGTCTGGTTAGATGTACTCACCACATCTGCTTCTAAACTTGCGTTATCAATCGTGATATTAGTAGGAAGAGAATCATTTTCTCCCATTGTGTTTTGTTTTATACAGCGTAGAGGTAGTCCATTTGTTCTTTGGAGAGAGTGAGTCTCATGAGGTCTCCATGCTACTCCTGGAGTTGTATCCCATATACGTGGTGCACCTCCAGGGTAAAACATACCATAACCATTTGAATTAAGCCATCCTGGACCAGGTATTTTGAGTCTGCTACTCATTGATCCATCAGCAGTTAAAGAGTTCCATGTTTG
>JAICBP010000001.1:6105-6832 GCA_021766785.1 Sulfurimonas sp. endosymbiont of Alviniconcha boucheti | reverse complement strand
AAAAACATATAATTATTATTTATACTAATTTTCCCACAGGACTATGAACAATCGATTTGACAATATTAGTAATAACATCAGTATTATACAAAATATCTCTTACATTGTTGTAAGCATTTAAGTCATATCCATTTTTCTGAAATAACTCTGTAGTAATAGGACATTCAAGCAGTATGTGTTTAACAGATAAGATATTTTTACAAACGCATGTCACATTCTGTGAATATTTAGTGTTCCATGAATTTAAACGTAACTTGTATATTACTCTTGCTAAATATCTAGAACAAGAAGGTATCGCAAATTTACTTTTTTCAATTTGTTTATATACAGTCTTCTTAAGTAGTGAATTAATCTCATGAGATGATAGTAGTAGGTTATTGGATGATATCTCAGACATGTTTTTCATTGCACCTTGTTTAGCTAATTTGTCTGATATTTCATTCCAATAAAGACCACAATGAGACGGTACCCAACAAAACTCAATCCCAATACCCTTGTACATGATACAATGTATTAAATACTTTACTTCATAAAATATATCCCCTCTCATTTTACAGTTCCAGTTTTTCAATGCACAGAGAACTGATTTTGAGTCAACACAGATCACAAAATTATATATTGCTAACTGAATATTGCATATGTAGTTTAATGCCATTAATATTGCATATAACTCAGATGTAAATATGGAAAAACCCTTCCCTAAGTAAAAAGATTTTTGCACTTTTAA
>JAICBP010000001.1:4701-6068 GCA_021766785.1 Sulfurimonas sp. endosymbiont of Alviniconcha boucheti | reverse complement strand
TCAGGAATAACGAATCCTGCTCCACTGTCTAATGAGTCCAGAACGGAACCATCAGTAAAAATCTTAATATGATTTTGATATTTATTATTTAGATGTTCTCTTACTTGTATAGCTAAAATGTTTGTAGATTCACTTTTCTTCAAATCAGTATAATCAGTATCAAATTTGGCATTTATGTGTTCCCACTGTGGCATTTGAGGTGATGTAGGGAGAACTGGAATTGATTTAATATCTATGTTACATTCGTTAATCAAATCGTTTATATAATTTCTGATTGGCTGAATAGATGATATGTTTTGAGCACTTTTGGGATAGTCTTTATTTGAATCTATAAAAAATTCTTCTGTTACCGAATTAATGACTGCAAGACTTCTGATAACATATTTTGAAATCGCCAATTTACGTTGTTCGGAGAGAGATATCATTCCTGCTTCTGCGTAAGATTTGCTGGTATTTGTATGCACCGGAACACCAATGGCTAATTTAATTGCTTTACTATCGATGCTTTGCAGCTTCTTTAGGAGTGTGTTTGGTGCGGAAAAATATACCTCCTGACCATAATCAATTTCGATCTCACTAAAGATATTGATAAATGTAATGAACGTTCTTCGGCATTGTCTCCAGCTTGTCCCTAATATGTCAACCGACATCTGAGGACATTAAGCAACACTACATCATCAGCTGCATACTTGTTAGTCCCACTGGTCTTGTTGAATAACTGTCAGACGGTTAGATCCCATTTCTGACACCATGTAATGTTCTGTGGCGTGGTGGGTGTCGAGAGAGAGAGGAACTCGAACTCGAACTCGAAAACTTTAATACTAAGGATAGTAGCGTTAGGTCCATTTGGACCTATCTAACAGCCAGTCCTTGCTATACTACAAACACAAATAAACACGACAATACCACAAACAAATATTATAATATAAGCACGATTAAGCAATTGATTAATGCAGTTTCACAGTTCCTACAAATGTGCAGAAACATCAGAATTAAATTTCTTTCATGGGCATACATGTATACAACACTCAAATTTTTAGGCAAACGTGTGATTCAAACAAATCCGTCCAAATTTGACGAAAGGTTATTCTCAGACATATATTTGTGCAGATTACGTTTGAAACAAGGAAGAGAAATACATGATTTTATATTTTGAGGCAGGGAACTCCAGCGAAGGATATGCTAGTTTTAAATAAGTCAAGCCTTGGCCTTGGCACGTAGAGGTTATTCCTGGAGTTGGTGTAGTGGGACTGGTGACTAATAAAGAGTTGTGCCAGGTAATTTGGGGAATTATTATTAAGAGAGAGTAAATTACAAATATCGAAGAGAGACAGAATGTTATTACGACCCAATGCTGCAGTGTCACC
>JAICBP010000001.1:0-3287 GCA_021766785.1 Sulfurimonas sp. endosymbiont of Alviniconcha boucheti | reverse complement strand
GAGAGAGAGAGAGAGAGAAATTGAAATTTGAATTTTTAATTGCATATCGGCCACAGGCCCCAATACAAGTTAAAATCAAGTTTAAAATCAGTACATATACACATTAATCTTAAAATAAAATACAAAAAACATGAACAAGTAAAAGACACCGTAAAACCAGTCTGTTGTGTACAATGCTATATCGTAAAACTAGTTTGACCCCGTAAACTCTTTTCTTCTCTTAATCGCGCTGAAAACAAACTTGGCCAATCGAAACATATTTGTTTTGCTTTTCCAGGAAAGAACATTTTCCAGTGAAGCCGTGACTGTGTTTTGAGACGTATCGTTCAGAAGTTTCTCCCGAATGTCATTATAGAGGGGACAAGCGAACAACAAGTGCTCTTCGTTCTCTATCGCATTTACACAAACTACACAATTTCTCTGGATCGCACAAGCACTGTAGCGATGAAGATTGTTGTTAATTGGCAGCACACCAAGTCGCAGTTGGCACAATCCAACTCTGAAGCAATATATTTCAAGGGCTGAAAGGTATTGCTCTGGTTCAAATATTGACTTAACATTGCGGTACGGAAAGTATCTGTCTTTATCTCGAATAGTTGCATTCCATTCTTGAATAAAATTGTCTGTAAGTCTCTGTTTCAATTCACATAAAAATTTCTTTTCGTCTCCAACCCCTTGTTGTAACCAAACACAGTAAAAGCCGTTTTTGCTTAATACATCCTTCACCTGAGTGACCCAACATTTCTTCTCGCTTTCATCCATTAAAATCATCATTTTATATGCTTGCTTAGGGATCCTGATGTCGTCCATCTTTAAAACACGCAACCAATATTTCAGACACCGTAGTGTACTATTCACAAAAAGTGGGTATCGACCGAGTTCACCGTACACCATCTTGTTCGGTGTTCTCATAGGAACTCCTAAAAAACGCTTACAAGCCATCATGTGCACCTTTTCTATGCCATCCAGTCTCACAGTTCCCCAGATTTCGGATGCATACATCAATATAGGTTGAATCTTAATATCAAAAATCTTAAAAAACGTCTGTCTTGTCATATCCTTTAGCCTCGTCAAGGCTTTACATAAGTGGAAAACTGCCTTCTTGCCTTTTGCTACAAAGGCGGAAGTTCCTTCTCTGTAACTTAACTTTGTTGTAAAAGTAAAACCCAAATATGTATAACTGTTGACCACATTCATAGATTTACCAGCATAATACCACTTCTCGTGTTTGCCAAGATGTCCACCCTTTCTGAAAACCATAACCTTTGTTTTGGCTTCATTTACTTCCATACCCATCTTTACACAGCAGTCTCGCAGACAATTTAGCTGATTTTGCAGTCCACTTGGTGTTGTAGCCAGGAGGGTTACATCATCCGCAAACAACAAAATGAATAATTCTATGAGACCTGATAACATCTGAACTCCATGTTTGCCAGCGCTTTGAATATGTTCTGCCAGTTGATTAATAAACAGACAAAACAAGGTAGGACTTAGCACACACCCTTGCCTTACCCCATTTGGACATTCAAAAAAGTCTGTATACTCATTTTTCACTCTAACACAGGATAACAAAGAGTTGTACATAGCCTTTATGGCCCCCGCAAACTTGCCGGACACACCTTCCTTTTGTAATGTTTCTAGCAGTTTACAGTGTCTTACCGAGTCGAATGCTTTGCGGAAGTCCACAAAAGCAACGTACATTTTTGCTCCACGCTTTTCAAGGTGCTTTTGAACAATGGCATTCAAAACAAAAATATGGTCTACTGTAGAATAATTTTTACGAAACCCTGCTTGCTCCTCGGCGATTTTGTTGTTGTCCTCCAACCAGGCATACAGTCTTTTGTTCAGAATGGATGTGTAACATTTGCTAATTATGCTTAACAGAGACACACCTCTATAATTATCCGGCAAATCTGCATTCCCTTTCTTGTGGATTGGGACAATGATGGCTTTGGCCCAATCCCGGGGATAAATACCTTTGTCAAACAAGTTATTAAAATATGTCACTAAAAACATACTTATTTTGCTTCCTCCAAGTTTTAACATTTCTGCCAGAATGTTGTCAAGACCACATGCCTTTCCCGTTTTTAGCTTGCTTACAGCAGCTCTAACCTCGGCTTCAGAGATTGGCTGGTTTAAGACATCACTATCCAAATCAAGTATCTCACTGACCTCATCATCCAGCTCACTACACTCCCTGCTGCTTCCTCCATCTGCTTGGGAAAACAGTTGTTGGAAGTGATCAAACCATCCTTGTCTTTCAATTTTTTCACTTAACTCTGGTTTCCTTTCACCACAGCATGCCCTAACTTCTTTCCAGAAATCAGATGAATTCTTTATACTTGCAGCTAGTGATGCTGCTTTTCTTTTGCAATACTGATTCTTCTTCTGCGTAATGAGGTTCCTGTACACCTTGTTAGCATTTGTATAGGACTGTCTACTCTCCTCTGATCTTTTTTTCTTGTACTGTTTTAGCAGTCGTTTTACATCATTTTTGTGTTCTTTACAATCTTCATCGAACCATTCGGCTTTTTTTAATTTAGATCTAATACCATCAGAACATTTTTTCAACATGCACTCACTGGCAGCTTTCAAGCAGCCAACAAACGAGCCTAACGCCTTGTCCGCATCAAGGATAATTTCATCTGTGGCTTTGCGAAGAAGATCCTGAATTTCATCTGACCCAATGCAGCATTGAAATGACTGCTCTTTTGTTTTATCCCAAACAATTTTGTTTATAACTTTTGGGTTCTTTCTTAACACCTTCATGTTGACATTTGCAACCTCAGAAATTCTCATTTTTAATGTAACAGGCATGTGATCCGACTCTATCAAACTACCTACATCAAGAGAATCTACGCACACGCTGTAAAACAAATCACATGACATAATGAAGTAGTCAATGACACTTGAACCTGTCTTTGATATGTAGGTATAACTGTCATCAAATCCGCACTCAGTCAATCCATTCAAAATCATGCACTCATACATATCACACAGGTCGATGAGCTGATTTCCAAATGTGTTCACATGGGTGTCGTTTGATCGTCTGGGAAAGGGCTCCTTGTCCCAGTCCCTATTACAAAACACGTCATCGAGGTCTTCAGCATCCCGTGTTCCATTTCGGATTCCCGTTCGTGCATTGAAGTCCCCACACATAAGGAGCAAAAACTCCTCGGTATTGTCACATATATCTAAAACACATTTTTCTATGATTTCAACACCATAACCATTTTGAGTATGATCATAATATGGCGACTGAGTTGGAGGAAGGTAAGGTAGGCGAA